>NC_013170.1:0-600000 GCF_000023845.1 Cryptobacterium curtum DSM 15641
TTAGTGTATACGTTATTTCTTTTTACCTACTGCTGAAGACTATGAAAAGCTTATAGGTAAAGGCATCCACGTTAAGCCCAACTTCTTGATACACTACACCAGTGCACGGAACATGGTGAATGAGGGTTTATGTCAGCAGATAAATATGACGCGCTGTGGAATACAGTTGTTGAACGCATTAAAACATATGAAAATATTGATGCATCCCAGATAGATGCGTTCTTTTCTCGACTTGTTCCTCAGGCGTTCAGCGAGGGTTTTCTCATGCTGACATCTGATACTGAATTCATCAAAAAATGGATTGAGTCTCATTACACTGACGTTATTAAACAGGCGCTTGAAGAAATTTATCAAGTTCCTTTTACTATCGCGATCGAGGTTGATACACCCTCGTCTGCTGCGGAGGGCGTTCAGCAGGACCAACAAAACGATGTTACTCACACCACACCTCAACACACGTCACAACAGAGTGAACCGTCTGTAAAATCATTAAATGAAAGAGGTTCCCAATCACCCTTTTCACCGGTTAGTAATAACCACAGTGCTTCACCGTTTACACCCACTGCTGAAGAAACAATTTCTCACAACCAAGACTTTCTTAATTCGGTGATATCGGGTTATTCCTTTGAAAGCTTTGTTATTGGAACGTCAAATAAAATGGCTTATTCTATGGCTGTTGCAGTCGCAGAAACACCTGGTCAACCCCAGTTTAACCCTCTTTTTATTTATGGGAAAAGTGGGCTTGGGAAAACTCATCTACTGCGTTCTATTCAAAATTACGTTCACCATGCATACCCTACCGCTAAAACGGTCTACGTTGATACGATGGCATTAGTTAACGACTACACCGATGCTGCCATTAGTCGTAGCAATAAGTCATTTTCCCAATTCAAACAAAAATATGAGACAGCCGATGTACTCCTTATTGATGACGTCCAAGGTCTTCAAAATAAGAAAGAAACACTCAACATGGTGTTTCAAATTCTTAATAGCATGATCGACCGGGGAAAACAGGTTGTTTTTTCAGCTGATCGTGCACCAAAAAACATTGACATCGATGAACGCTACATGAGCCGTTTTAATATGGGTGGAACATGCGATATACAACCACCTGAACTTGAAACAAAACTCGGTATTATTAAAAACTATCTCGAAGAATGCCGACGAGGTGCAAACGACGATTTTTCTATTCCAGCTGACGTACAGGAATACATTGCGCAAAATTCCAGTTCAAATATCCGAGAATTAAAAAGCGCTGTTACTAAAGTAGTTTTTGAACTACGTAATAACGGAAAAAGCGAGATTACTATCGATGAAGCTGCTCGCCTGCTGACTGATCACTTTAGTGGGGGAGCGATGAAACGGCTTTCAATTAGTGATATACAAACAGCTGTTGAACAGTATTACAACGTCAGTCATACCGAACTGGTGGGGCGTAAACGATCGGCTAATATCACCTACGCCCGACAGATTGCAATATATCTCTGCCGTACGATGATTGATATTCCTTTTAATAGCATTGGGACTGAATTTAATCGTGACCATTCAACCATTATGTATTCATTCCGTTCCGTTGAAGAAAAGGTAAAAGAAAGCCGCCAGGTGAACGAAGAGCTGGAGATAATTAGGCAAATGATCATAGAACAATAGCGATGTTGAAAACGGTGTGTAAATGTATATGACATTCTGTGGGAAAGTAACTCTATTAAGGGAAAGATAATAAACCCCTTATTATTAGTGGAAAATGTAAGCGAGTTATCAACTGTTATTACAGCAAGTGAAACTGAACATGAACTGGCTGTTTAGAAGTTTTCCACCAATCCACACTCGTTATTACTATTATTATTTAACTATATATAAAAGGGGTACTCATGAAATTCAACATCAACAAGGAAGACTTCCAATCCACCTTAGAGATTGTTGCTAAAGGTGCAGCAGTTCGATCAACTCTTCCAATTCTTTCAGGTATTCACTGTATTACTGAAGGGGACATGCTAACCCTGGAAGCGACAAATCTTGATCTCTCTATTAAGCGTTCTATCCCTGCGTTTATTGAAGAAGAAGGAGAAGCGGTTATTCCTTCTAAATTACTTACCGACGTGGTAAAAAGTTTGCCAGAAGCAGCTGTTCATGTTGAAACAACGACCGAAACTGCTTCAATTATGTGCGAAAGCTCTTCCTTTTCACTCAAAACGTTCGACCCTCAAGATTTTCCTGGTTTCCCAGAAGTCGAGCAGACCCTCGCAATATCTTTTCCATTTTCAACGTTTTCCCATATGGTTAAGCGTGTTGCACGGGTGGTATCACGTGATGAATCGCGTGCTATCTTAACAGGGGTGCTGCTTGAAGTTCATGATGGTATGTTAAGAATGGTGGCAACCGATTCATACCGTCTTGCGGTTACTGATATCGATTTCACTACTCCCTCTGAAGATTTCACCGCTGTGATATCAGGCAGTTTTATGTCTGATCTTGCTGGCCTTTCAGATACAGGGGAGTCGCTTACCTTAGCATTGGCTGAAAACCAAATTGTTGTTACCTACGATGGGACGACGTTTATCAATCGGCGGATTGAAGGTAACTATCCGCGCTATAGCCAATTAATCCCTGAAACGTATGAAACCTGTGCCATTTTTAACACAAAAATGCTTATTGAAGCGGTAAAACGTACCTCGCTTTTAAGTAACAAGACCGCTCCCGTTCGGTTTGATGTGAATAAAGCTTCGCAGACGGTCCAAATTTCTACAGCCAGTCAGGATGTGGGCGAAGCGCATGAAACCCTGGGCGCAAAAATACAAGGGGAAGATGAAGAAATTGCCTTTAATTTTGGGTATGTTATCGATGGTCTTTCATCCATTGAAACTGAATCGGTTCAACTTGAATTACAAGGTTCGATGAAACCAGGGATTCTCCGCGCCACTGAACAAGAAAACTTCCTTTACCTTATTATGCCGGTTCGGTTGTCTTAAAGTACCAATGCCTTCTTTAGAAGAACCTGATAAAAATCTCCGTCTTACTAACCTTGTATTAAGAAATTTCCGCAACCACCAGGAATTTTCTCTTAAAGGGTTACAGGGAATAACTATTCTTGCGGGTCCTAATGCAACTGGGAAAACAAGTGTGGTGGAGGCAATTCAGCTTATTTCTGCCCTTAAATCATTTCGCGCTTCGCAGATTGGTCGGGCAATCCGGTGGGGGCAGACAGCTGCGAGCGTGATAGCAACAATAGAAAGTGATCATCGCCAATTAGATCTTCAACTTCGTATTGAAGAAGGAAAACGATCATATCGCTTAAATGGAAAAGCTCGTCGCGCGCGTGATCTACGTGGTTTATTTCCTGCTGTCACGTTTGTTCCTGACGATCTTGGATTAGCGAAAGGTCCTTCTTCTGCACGGCGTGGCGCTCTTGACGATCTTGGTGCTCAAATATCAAAAAACTTTGCAATGGTTCAAAGCGATTACACGAAATTAGTGCGCCAAAAAAATCAAGCCCTTCGAGATGAAGCATCTGATACCGTTATCGATAGTATTGATGAGGTTCTTACCTTAGTAGGGGTACAAATTCTTTCTCATAGGTCAGTGATGATTAAACGTCTGCTTCCTTACTTTCAGTTGTATTACGAACGTATTGCTCAAGCAAATGAAACGGCTGATATTCAATATATTCCCTGTTGGAATGAAGAAAATCAAACTCAGTGGACTTTTGAGCGTGAAGAGTGTCTTGCGATATTTACGTCAACTCTTCAGCAAGCACGATTACAAGAACGCCTCAGACGAAAATCAGTTGTTGGTCCTCATGCCGACAAGGTTGTATTTCTTATCAACGGGCATGATGCAGCTCATTTTGCCAGTCAGGGACAGCAGCGCTCATTAGTGCTGGCGTATAAGTTGGCGGAGGCAGCGGTTATCGAGGAAACATTAAATCAGCGACCTATCTTATTGCTTGATGATGTGATGAGTGAACTTGATCATCAGCGACGTGATCAATTTATGTCGATGATTGAAGAGGATATCCAGATATTTATTACGACAACAAATCTTGAATATTTTACTGATGAGATAAAGGAAAAAGCCCTTATTCAATATCTTGGAGGGGATAACAATGAAGCTTAATGGGCGGCAGGTTACCGCACAGCTTACTCATATTCCCGGTTTTGATGGCGATAAAATAAGACGTGCTCTCCGTATTCGCGAAGTTCGTGACATCTGGTCTCAACTGGTAGAACAACCAATTCTTAATCATACTAATGCGGTGTATATTTTTACGAACGACAACCGTCGTGAAATGCATGTGTATGTTGATGAAAGCATTTATGCTGCTGAACTTAATAATCGGCGAGAGCTTATTAAATTAGCGTGTCGAGAACAGTATGGTGAGGTACTCGACGATTTTCAGATACATATTTCTCGTGGTATGAGAAAGAAAGAATATCCCTATCAGGAACATCAGGAAAAAACGTCTACACACACACTTTCAAGTCAACAAGAGCAAGAGAATCCGTATCTTTCAGGGCAACAAAAAAGTTTTCACCTTTCAGATGAAGAAAAGAATCGTATAACTGATCAGGTTTCAGCTATCCCCGACGAGCGACTAAAGCGTCATTTTATACAAGCGATGATTCGCGATTTGGAATGTAAGAAGTCTCAATCGTGATAAAAAAGTCTAACTAAAGCTTTTAAACGCCTTAGAACCGCTCTCAATATCCTTATATGGTCTATTTTATTGAGGTTTCTAATTTATATTTTCCTATGATAGAATTAGACAGTTATTAGAAAAGTGCTTTGATATGAGGCTATTTGCAGAAGGAGTGCAACGTGGCTGATAACAAACCATCACATTACGACGGAAAAGATATCCAGGTTCTTGAGGGGCTTGAACCAGTCCGCAAGCGCCCGGGTATGTATATTGGATCCACCAGTGAGCGTGGTCTTCATCATCTCGTGTATGAGGTAGTTGACAATTCCGTCGACGAAGCGCTGGCAGGATATTGTACCGATATTCAAGTATGGATCTGCGACGATGGTAGTATCAAAGTACAAGACAATGGACGTGGTATCCCTGTTGATAAACATCCGAAAGAACATATTCCGACCGTAGAAGTTGTTTTAACTATTTTGCATGCTGGTGGAAAATTTGGTGGCGAGGGATACAAGGTATCCGGTGGTCTTCATGGTGTGGGTGTTTCCGTTGTTAATGCCCTTTCAACCCAAATGAAAGTACAAGTCTGCCGTGATGGAAAACGATATGAAATTACCTTTTCACGAGGGAAGACCGTTGAAAAGCTTCATGTTGTTGGTGATTCGAAACATACCGGTACAACGGTGCGCTTTTGGCCCGATCCAGAAATTTTTACGGAGACGACGGTATTTAATTACAACACACTTGCCGAACGCTTCCGTGAAATGGCCTTCCTTAACAAGGGTCTTAAAATCACGTTGTATGACGAGAGAGAACTTGATGGGGAAGGGGTTGCTAAACATGAAACCTTCCAATTCCAGGATGGTATCAAGGATTTCGTCAAATTTTTAACGACTGGTAAGGAAGTTCTCAACACCAAGCCGATTTATTTTGAAGCGGAAGGTCCTGCGGGCGAAGTTGAAGTGGCCATGCAGTGGACCAGTTCGTTCTCAACAAATTCAGTCTTTTCGTTTGCTAACAACATTAACACCATCGAAGGTGGTACTCACCTTGATGGGTTTAAACAAGCGGTTACGCGGACTATTAATGATTATGCGCGTGAAAAAGGAATTCTTAAAGAAAAGGATTCCAATTTGACGGGTGACGACTGTCGTGAGGGCCTTTCAGCAGTTATATCAGTTAAACTTCACGATCCGCAGTTTGAAGGGCAAACAAAAACCAAGCTTGGTAATAGCGAAATGCGCCAGTTAGTTTCATCTGCTGTTAATCAAGGTCTTGGTGAGTATCTTGAAGAAAATCCTACTCCCGCAAAACGTATTATTAACAAGGCATCACAGGCATTGAAGGCGCGCGAAGCAGCGCGTAAAGCCCGTGAGATGACAAGGCGTAAAAACGTTCTTGATTCATTTGCCCTTCCAGGAAAACTTGCTGATTGTAGTAGTAAAAATGCTGCGGACTGCGAAATGTTTATTGTGGAGGGCGATTCGGCTGGTGGATCTGCTAAGCAGGCCCGCGACCGTAAATATCAAGCGATCCTTCCGCTGCGCGGAAAAATTCTCAACGTTGAACGTGCTGGTTTACATCGTGCCCTTTCAAGTGACACGATTTCATCTCTTATTACGGCCGTTGGTACCAATATTGGTGACGATTTTGATGCTGAAAAGGCACGGTACCATCGCATCATTATCATGACTGATGCTGATGTTGACGGTGCTCATATTCAAATTTTGTTGTTGACCTTTTTCTATCGGTATATGCCAGAACTTATCAATCGTGGATATATCTACATTGCCATGCCGCCGCTCTATGGCATTAAAGAAGGTAAGAAAAAGATTCGGTATGTGTACAACGATAATGCTCTTGCCGAAGCAATGAAAGATTATCCCACAGACAAAAAGCCATCGGTGCAACGGTATAAGGGTCTAGGAGAAATGGATCCTGATCAGCTGTGGGAAACGACCATGGAACCTGAAACACGCATTCTTATGCAAGTTGGTATCGAGGATGCTGCGGCAGCTGAACGGGCGGTCAGTGAACTGATGGGTGATCAGGTTGAACCGCGTAAGGAATACATCCAAAAGCACGCAAAAGACGTGCGCTTCCTTGATATTTAAAAGCAAATTATTTCGGGTATAACCTCGATTAAGGAGATTATCGGTGGCAGATAAACCAAAAGATACTGACGATATGGTCGATAACAACTCTATTGATTCATCTGATCAGCTGGAAGATAAAGCGGACGAAGAGGAAACTACTGGAGAGAGCACGTATGAGAGTGCTTCTCAGGTACTTCCTGCTGATTTAGGACAACAAATGCGACAGTCATTCATTGAGTATTCGATGAGTGTTATTGTTGCGCGTGCTCTTCCTGATGTACGCGATGGTTTAAAGCCAGTTCATCGCCGTATTTTGTATGCGATGAATGAAAGCGGCATTTTACCAAATCGCCCTCATGCAAAGTCAGCACGTACTGTCGGTGATGTTATTGGTAAGTATCACCCTCATGGCGATACAGCGGTATACGACACGATGGTACGTATGGCGCAGCCATTTTCAATGAGTGTGCCACTGGTTGATGGGCATGGCAACTTTGGATCGATCGACGGCGATTCGGCAGCTGCTATGCGTTACACCGAAGCTCGTCTTGCGCGTCCAGCAATGGAATTGCTACGTGACCTCGATAAAGAAACGGTTGACTGGCAGCCAAACTATGACGAGAGCCTCAAAGAGCCAAATGTTCTTCCTGCTCGTTTTCCTAATTTGCTTGTTAACGGCAGCCAAGGTATTGCGGTTGGCATGGCCACTAACATTCCGCCGCATAATCTGGCGGAAGTTATCGATGCAACCTGTCTTGTTATTGATAACCCCGACGTATCACTTGATGAATTACTGAAGGTTATGCCGGGACCGGATTTCCCTACTGGCGCAACCATTATGGGTCGTGAAGGAATTCGGGAAGCCTATGAAACCGGCCGCGGGTCAATGACACTGCGTGCGAAGTGCGAAATATCTCAAACGAAGCGCGGACGTTCAATTATCACCGTAAAAGAAATCCCTTATATGGTGAACCGAACGAAACTGCTTGAAAAGATCGGCGAACTGATTCGCGATAAGAAGCTCCCTGAAATATCAAACGTACACGATGGTGCTGACCGCCATGGTATCGATATTATTATTGAGCTCAAGCAAAACGCCATTCCACAAGTGGTACTGAATAAGTTGTATAAGCATACGCAGATGCAGACCACGTTTGGCGCAAATATGCTGGCACTGGTGGATGATGTTCCCCATACCTTATCGCTCAAGCAAATTCTGAGCTATTACATCGCCCACCAGATTGATGTTATTACTCGTCGTACACGTTACGACCTGCAAAAAGCTGAAGAACGCGCTCATATTGTGCGCGGTTTGCTTATTGCGCTCGATAATATCGACGAGGTTATTCACATCATTCGATCCTCGAAGACTGATAAAGAAGCACGCGACCGTTTGATCGAGAATTTCAATCTTGATGAAATCCAGGCAAATGCCATTCTTGAAATGCGCTTGCGTCGTTTAACTGGTCTCGAATATGACAAGCTCGTTGAAGAGTTGAGAGATCTCGAAGAACGCATTGCATACTACAAGCGTGTGCTCGAAGACGAAAATCTCGTGAAGCAGATTATCAAAGAAGAAATGGGAGAGATTAAAAAGAAGTTCTCCTCCAAACGTCGCACGCAGATTCAACGTGCTTCGGCAAAAGATATTGATGTGGAAGATCTTATTGCCGATGAAGATATGGTAGTAACGGTTACCAAAACCGGCTATGTGAAGCGCCTGCCGCTGACTACCTATCGTCAGCAAAAGCGCGGTGGTAAGGGTATGCAGGGTGTCAACCTCAAAGAAGATGACTTTGTTGAGCATCTTTTTGTTGCTTCAACCCATGCATACATGCTGTTCTTTTCATCAAAGGGTAAGGTATATCGCCTGAAGGTGTATGAATTGCCTGAAGCAGGACGTCATGCACGCGGTACCGCAATCGTTAACTTACTTTCTCTTGAAAAAGGTGAATCGATTGCTGCTGTTATTGCGACTAAGGATTTCCCGAAAGAGGAATATCTCATGTTTGCAACCTCAGCCGGCATGGTCAAAAAGACCAGCATGAGCTTGTATGATCGCACGCGTCGCGATGGATTGATTGCTATTAATCTCAACGACGGCGACGAGCTTATTTCAGTGAAGCGTGTCAGCGATGGCGAAAAAGTCTTTATGGTTTCAAGCGCTGGTAAAGCCATTGTGTGGGATGAATCTGAAGCGCGCGCCATGGGTCGCGATACCAAAGGTGTCCGCGGTATGAAGGTTCCTGCTGATGAACACGTACTTGAGATGTCAATTGCCAAGCCGCAAGCCGACTTGTTCGTGATTACTGAAAAGGGTTACGGCAAGCGGACTTCGGTCTACGAATACCCGCTGCATCATCGTGGTGGACAGGGAGTCTACACGATTACCATGACGCGAAAGAAAGGTGAGCTCGCGGCAGCGAAGATTGTCACCGACGATGAAGAGCTCATTATTATTACGAATGAAGGCGTTGTGGTACGCACCCCAGTGAAGGGCGTTTCAAAGCTTGGGCGGTCAACACAGGGTGTTCGCATCATGAATGTTGTCGATAAAGACAAGGTGCGTGCTGTGGGCATTGCTGACGATGGGAAAGGGCGCAAGCATAAGCGAGTAGGCGGAAAAACCGACGATCTTGACATTGATGTTGATGGCGACGAGGGAGATCTGTAAGGTAAATAAACATCTGATGTTGACAGTGAGGACGAGTGAATTTTCTTCACACTAGAAAAAAATACTTGCTGAAAAAAAGATAGGCGGGTATTCTAGTCAAGCGTTTTCACGGGCCCGTAGCTCAGTTGGTTAGAGCGCACGCCTGATAAGCGTGAGGTCGCTGGTTCAAATCCATTCGGGCCCACCATATGTCGATAAACGCTCCACCGTGAGCCGAGTTAGCCGGTGGAGCGTTTATTCATATAAAACGTGAACGCCATACGGGGCATTAGCTCAGCTGGGAGAGCGCGGGCTTTGCAAGCCTGAGGTCAGGGGTTCGATCCCCCTATGCTCCACCACAAGGGTAACGAGCCGGTCCGGAAACGCACCGGCTCGTTTTCTTCAATCTTCACGTAACAAGGAGCAAGAATGGACAGACAAGAAGCGCTGCGCATTCTCGGCCTTGACAGAGATGCATCTTCCGAAGCAATAAAAATCGCCTATCGAGAAACGGCTCAGATCCTTCACCCCGATCGATTTGCGGGTAATAAAAAGCTTCAAGAACGAGCAACCGAACAGTTTAAGAATTTACAGGCAGCATACGACCTTCTTATCAGTGGTAAGGGCTGTGCCTCAGGTGTGTCGAGTTCATCAGGTAAAGCGGGCACATCTCGTTCATCTGGCATATCGCGGCAGGAAGAAGAATTACGTGCCCGCCTTGCGGGTATTGCTGCGGCTCGCGTTCAGCTTGTTGAACAGCGCGACAGTTTTTTTGATCGCCGACGTAATGCCGCAGCGATGATGGGCATTGGCGCGCTGGTGGCATTCTTTTTCAGGCGATTTGTCTGGTTGGCGGGTGTTGCAGGCGTTGCCGTTGTGTGGGGACTTATCGACGTAGTGTCAACAACGAGTAATATCAATAGTCTCACGGAAAGACTCAATGCATTAGCAAAAGAAAAGCAGCAGATCCTATCCGAATTGGAGGAAATAGGTTAATGAAGCAGGAGCATATTCGTAACGTCGCTATTATTGCCCATGTTGACCATGGCAAAACTACGCTGGTTGATCGACTGCTCTACGCAGGAAATGTATTTCGTGAAAACCAGCAGGTGGAAGAACGCGTGCTTGATAGTAACGATCAAGAGCGCGAGCGTGGCATTACGATTCTTTCGAAGAATATTTCCATCCACTACAAGGACACAAAGATCAATATTATTGACACTCCGGGTCACGCCGATTTCGGCGGTGAAGTTGAACGCGTTCTCAACATGGCTGACGGCGCACTGTTAATTGTTGATGCCTTTGAAGGTCCTATGCCACAAACGCGTTTTGTACTGCGACATGCTCTTGATTTGGGGCTGCGGATTCTTGTAGTCATTAATAAAATCGACCGTCCTGGCGCACGGCCCGATGAAGTACTTGATGAAGTATTTGATCTGATGGTTGAACTGGATGCGAACGACGAACAGCTCGATTTCCCGGTGATTTATGCAAGTGCTGTCAATGGGTATGCTCGCTTCGAGCCGAACGATGGCAACATGGATATGGTACCCTTGCTCGATACCATTCTGAAAGAAATCCCTGCACCGGATTGCGAACCCGCGGGTCCTGTCGCGCTGCAAATTTGTACGGTTGATCACTCAAGCTTTGTTGGCCGTATTGGGGTTGGTCGACTCTTCAGCGGAACTCTCCATAAGAACGACCAGGTCTTGGTTATCAAGCGTAGCGGTACGCGCTATAACACGGGCATTAAACAGGTGTTCACGTTTGATAATTTGGGAAAGAAAGAAGAAGACGAAGTCCATGCGGGTGACATCGTTGCAGTGGTTGGTGTAGAAGATGCTGATATTGGTGACATGGTTACCAGCATCGATCAACCGATCGAGCTTGACCCGATTAAGATTGACGAGCCGACCATGGCTGTTGTATTCCAGGCATCGGATAGCCCTCTTGTTGGCAGCGACGGCGACATTGTGGGTGCCCGTCAGCTGAACGAACGCCTAATGAAAGAAGCTGAAGGTAACGTAACCATGCGCATTACCGAGCTTGAAGATAAAACGGGCATTGAAGTGGCCGGCCGTGGCATCTTACAAATATCGGTTCTTATTGAAACGATGCGTCGTGAAGGGTTTGAACTGCAGGTTGGTCGCCCCCGCGTCATTATGAAAAAGGACGCCAACGGCAAGACACTTGAGCCTATTGAAGAAGCAACTGTTGAAGTGCCAAGCGAATATGCTGGCAAGTGCATTGAAGTGTTTGGTAATGCAGGCGGCGAAATGACCGACATGGCTTCGAAGGGCGATCAAACACATCTTGTGTTTAAGATTCCCAGCCGTGGGACAATGGGGTTGCGTACCAAATTGCTGAATGCTTCACGTGGCGAGGCAAATATGTTCCACCGCTTCAGTGAATATGGCCCGTATCGCGGTGAATATGCTGGTCGCAAGAATGGTTCGATGATCAGTATGACCACGGAAAAAAGTGTGGCATACGCGCTTGATACCCTGCAACAGCGGGGAACGCTGTTCATTGGGCCCGGTGAAGATTGCTACGAAGGTATGATCGTCGGGGAGTCTGCCAAAGAGGGCGATATGGTGGTGAATATCGCGAAGAGCAAGAACCTGGGCAACCAGCGTTCAAGCGGTGCCGATAAAGCCATTCAGCTGACCCCGCCAACCACCTTCACGTTGGAAGAAGCGCTTGAATACATTCAAGAGGATGAATTAGTTGAAGTAACTCCCAAGAACATCCGCCTGCGTAAACGTATTCTTGATACGGTTGCTCGCAAGAAAGCGAATAAGAATAGGTAGCAATTGCTTGTACGATATGCATTTGTAAGTAACCGTTTTGTTTAATCATTACGGGTCGTTTGACTACCTCTGTGTTTCTTTATATCGGAAGGGCACTGCATAGTAAGCCTGCTGATAAAGTGTGTATAAGGATTTAGAGATAGCTAACCCTATCCGCAGAATGCTCTTCTGCCAATAAGGAAGAGCATTCATGTTCGGGGAGGATTATTTGTACATCTATAAATGTATCAACGGCACCAATAAATTATTACGCTCGCAAACCTAAGAGAATTAAATATGAGTTTGGGTCAGAGGAGAGCAAATGGATACTGCTCGCTGAAAGCCTTTACTATATTTAGGTTGTTCAATCTGTGGAGGGTAAAATAATTCTTGCAGCAGCGTTGTTTCGGCAGTATCATATCTATTTGCCGTTTCAATCGGCACCCCACCTTTTTGGTGGTGGAGAACCTTGAAAACCGGATACTGTGATGAAGAGAAGAATTCAAGCTAGACGGACAACCCTGTCACGCAGGTATGGGCTTATCACTCATAGGAGAAATAAGCTTATAACTGTACGATAGATGAACACCAAGATCATCATGATCTTCAAACAGATGACGCTTGAGCATAAAAGTAAGCAATTGCTCGTATGCAAGCGTCTTTTTGAATGGAGAGTTTGATCCTGGCTCAGGATGAACGCTGGCGGCGCGCCTAACACATGCAAGTCGAACGATTAAACCGCCCTTGGGCGGATATACAGTGGCGAACGGGTGAGTAACGCGTGACCAACCTTCCCCCCGCATCGGGACAACCCGGGGAAACCCGGGCTAATACCGGATATGCCGGGTATGGCGCATGTCATACCCAGGAAAGCTTTTGCGGCGGGGGATGGGGTCGCGTCCCATCAGGTAGACGGCGGGGTAGTAGCCCACCGTGCCAACGACGGGTAGCCGGGTTGAGAGACCGACCGGCCACATTGGGACTGAGATACGGCCCAGACTCCTACGGGAGGCAGCAGTGGGGAATCTTGCGCAATGGGGGAAACCCTGACGCAGCGACGCCGCGTGCGGGATGGAGGCCTTCGGGCCGTGAACCGCTTTCAGCAGGGAAGACATTAAGGACGGTACCTGCAGAAGAAGCCCCGGCTAACTACGTGCCAGCAGCCGCGGTAATACGTAGGGGGCGAGCGTTATCCGGATTCATTGGGCGTAAAGCGCGCGCAGGCGGCGCACCAGGCGGGATCTCGAAACCGGGGGCTCAACCTCCGGGCGGATCCCGAACCGGTGTGCTCGAGTGCGGTAGAGGAAGTCGGAATTCCCGGTGTAGCGGTGAAATGCGCAGATATCGGGAAGAACACCGATGGCGAAGGCAGACTTCTGGGCCGACACTGACGCTCAGGCGCGAAAGCTGGGGGAGCGAACAGGATTAGATACCCTGGTAGTCCCAGCCGTAAACGATGGGCACTAGGTGTGGGGGGCATTTGCCTTCCGTGCCGCAGCTAACGCATTAAGTGCCCCGCCTGGGGAGTACGGCCGCAAGGCTAAAACTCAAAGGAATTGACGGGGGCCCGCACAAGCAGCGGAGCATGTGGCTTAATTCGAAGCAACGCGAAGAACCTTACCAGGGCTTGACATGTAGGTGAAGTGACAGAGATGTCGCAGCCGAAAGGAGCCTACACAGGTGGTGCATGGCTGTCGTCAGCTCGTGTCGTGAGATGTTGGGTTAAGTCCCGCAACGAGCGCAACCCCTGCCGCATGTTGCCAGCATTTAGTTGGGGACTCATGCGGGACCGCCGGCGGCAAGCCGGAGGAAGGCGGGGACGACGTCAAGTCATCATGCCCCTTATGCCCTGGGCTGCACACGTGCTACAATGGCCGGCACAACGGGATGCAAAGGCGCGAGCCCAAGCGGATCCCCCAAAGCCGGTCCCAGTTCGGATCGGAGGCTGCAACCCGCCTCCGTGAAGCCGGAGTTGCTAGTAATCGCGGATCAGCATGCCGCGGTGAATACGTTCCCGGGCCTTGTACACACCGCCCGTCACACCACCCGAGTCGTCTGCACCCGAAGTCGCCGGCCGAACCCTTTTGGGACGGAGGCGCCGAAGGCGCGGGGGATAAGGGGGGTGAAGTCGTAACAAGGTAGCCGTACCGGAAGGTGCGGCTGGATCACCTCCTTTCTAGGGAGTAAACCTAGAGGTGCCAAATGTGCACCACCCCTTTTGTCGAGGCATTTTGTCCTTCGAGCCCGACAAAAGGTGCCTTACATCAAGGCATGTCTTTCTACCAAGAGAAAGACACAACCTGCTTGATAGTCACTTCTCATACTCATTGCAGTATTCGGTTTCCGGGGTTCTCCCGGGGCAAGGATACAAAAATAGGTATCTATACCTTTTCGTATCTTGTGTCTGCACCTTGAAAGCCGCATAGCGTTCTCGAGAAGAATCATCAATCAAGTAATAGAGATTCCCTCGTCTTGCAAAACGCGAGAAGATATTAAGGGTCCCTCTGATACGCGATAGGTGGTTCGCATCTTGAAACGATCGCAATTACACAAGCGGAGGCAAAACACTATTCTTGTTGCCTCCGCACGATATGGATACCCGAATATCGAGGTAAACACAGTAGGTAATTAATACCTACTTTAGATGAAGATATTTAGGGGCACACGGTGGATGCCTTGGCATGGGAAGCCGACGAAGGACGTGGCAAGCTGCGAAAAGCTGCGGAGAGGCGCAAACAGCCTTTGACCCGCAGATGTCCGATACGGGGAAACCTGACCTGGGTTATGCCAGGTCGGCCCATCCTGAATCAAATAGGGATGGATGCAGGTAACCCGGGGAACTGAAACATCTCAGTACCCGGAGGAAGAGAAATCAACCGAGATTGCGCGAGTAGTGGCGAGCGAAAGCGCACAAAAGCCCAAACCGCATGTGAGCGTTATACCCTCGGGGGGATGCCACAGCGGGGTTGTTGGGCATATGAGTCTTAAAGCCCGAGTCTTTAAGCGGAGTATGTGTCATCGTTATAGCAAAACGGCATGGGAAGGCCGGCCAAAGAGGGTGAAAGCCCCGTATGCGAAATAGCGATGCACGCCGAGTCATATGACCCAGAGTATCGCCGGGCACGTGAAACCCGGCGAGAAGCAGGGGGGACCACCCTCCAAGGCTCAATACTCTCCCATGACCGATAGCGAATTAGTACCGTGAGGGAAAGGTGAAAAGCACCCCGAGAGGGGAGTGAAATAGTACCTGAAACCGTGTGCCCACAAGCAGTCGGAGCAGAGCATTTTGCTCTGTGACGGCGTGCCTTTTGTAGAATGAGCCAGCGAGTTGCCGTAATGCGGCGAGGTTAAGCTTTATAAGCGAGCCGCAGCGAAAGCGAGTCTTTAAACGGGCGCTTTTAGTCGTATATGGCAGACGCGAAGCCGGGTGAGCTATCCATGGGCAGGCTGAAGCGGGGGTAAGACCCCGTGGAGGGCCGAACCCACTTCGGTTGAAAACGGAGGGGATGACCTGTGGATAGGGGTGAAAGGCCAATCAAACCCGGAGATATCTCGTTCTCCCCGAAATAGCTTTAGGGCTAGCCTCGGGCATTTCCCCGGCGCAGGTAGAGCACCGGATCCCAAAGGGGGCTTCACCGCCTGCCGATGGGAGCCGAACTCCGAATGGTGTCGGGATAAAAAGCCCGGGAGTCAGAGCGTGTGGGCTAAGCCGCACGCTCAAAAGGGAAACAGCCCAGACCGCCCGCTAAGGCCCCCAAGTCCATGCTCAGTGGCAAAGGATGTGCGCCTGCCTAGACAACCAGGATGTTGGCTTAGAAGCAGCCATGCATTTAAAGAGTGCGTAACAGCTCACTGGTCAAGTGGACATGCGCCGACAATTCACGGGGCTCAAGCATGGCGCCGAAGCGGCGGGCTTAAAGAGGTTTTCTTTAAGCGGTAGGGGAGCGTTGCCAACAGCGATGAAGCGCAAGGGCGATCTTGCGTGGAGTGTTAGGCAAGTGAGAATGCTGGCATGAGTAGCGACAAGCGGCGTGAGAAACGCCGCCGCCGTAAGCCTAAGGTTTCCTGGGGAAGGCTAATCCCCCCAGGGTCAGTCGGGAGCTAAGGTGAGGCAGACATGCGCAACCGATGCACGACAGGTCGATATTCCTGTACCATCTCGTGTCGTTTTATCCAATGAGGCGACGGAGGAGGATAGGCGGGCGGGGTTCTGGACGTCCCCGTGAAAGCGTGTAGGGTGTTCTGGCAGGCAAATCCGCGAGAACATATGCCTGAGACGCGAGACGAAGCCATTTTGGCAAAGCCGCCAAGTCCATGCTCCCAAGAAAAACCCCTAGGGAGACACGAGGTGCCCGTACCAAAACCGACACAGGTAGGCGGGTAGAGCATACCGAGGCGATCGGGAGAACCATGGTTAAGGAACTCGGCATACTAGCCCCGTAACTTCGGGAGAAGGGGCGCCTTTCCTCGTGAAGCTTTTCACAAGCCAAAGCGAGGGGAGGCCGCAGTGAAGAGGCCCAAGCGACTGTTTACCAAAAACACAGGACTCTGCCAAGCCGCAAGGCGAAGTATAGGGTCTGACGCCTGCCCGGTGCCGGAAGGTCACGCGGATGCGTTAGGGTGTATACCCGAAGCGCTGAAGCTAAGCCCCGGTAAACGGCGGCCGTAACTATAACGGTCCTAAGGTAGCGAAATTCCTTGTCGGGTAAGTTCCGACCTGCACGAATGGCGTAACGACTTGGGCGCTGTCTCAACCATGGACCCGGTGAAATTGCATTATTCGTGAAGATGCGAATTACCCGCGGAAGGACGGAAAGACCCCGTGAACCTTTACTGCAGCTTGGCATTGGGCGCAGGCGCGGTGCGTAGAGGATAGGCAGGAGGCTATGAAACCTAGGCGCAAGCCTGGGTGGAGCCGACCTTGGAATACTGCCCTCATCGCGCCGGCGTCCTAACGCAGGCCCCTTTAACGGGTCGTGCGGACCGTGTCAGGTAGGCAGTTTGACTGGGGCGGTCACCTCCTAAAGAGTAACGGAGGTGCGCGTAAGGTCCGCTCAGGATGGTTGGCAATCATCCTTTTGAGTGCAAGAGCATAAGCGGGCTTGACTGCGAGGCCTACAAGCCGAGCAGGTGGGAAACCAGGTTCTAGTGATCCGGCGGCACAGCGTGGAATGGCCGTCGCTCAACGGATAAAAGGTACTCCGGGGATAACAGGCTGATCTTGCCCAAGAGTCCACATCGACGGCAAGGTTTGGCACCTCGATGTCGGCTCATCGCATCCTGGGGCTGGAGTCGGTCCCAAGGGTATGGCTGTTCGCCATTTAAAGCGGTACGCGAGCTGGGTTCAGAACGTCGTGAGACAGTTCGGTCCCTATCCTCCGCGGGCGCAAGAGGATTGAGGAGATCTGCCCCTAGTACGAGAGGACCGGGGTGGACGGACCTCCGGTGCAGCGGTTGTCGACCAACGGCACTGCCGCGTAGCCGCGTCCGGAACGGATAACCGCTGAAAGCATCTAAGCGGGAAGCCGTCTCCAAGATGAGTCCTCTTTTTGGTAAGGGCACTGGTAGACTACCAGTTTGATAGGCCGCAGCTGTACGCACAGCAATGTGTTTTTAGGCAAGCGGTACTAATAGCCCGAGCTCTTCATCATATTCCATATGACAATTGCGCTTGTATACATCAAGAATCGAGACGCTATGCGGCCCTCAGGGTGCATGACAAGTCCCATAGAAGAACACTCGGATTAAGGCGCCGGCGCGCCTTAAAGAGACCTTACTCTTGAGCGCCCGGCACGAGCGCGGCCATGGAGGCGGGGATCACCCGGTCCCATCCCGAACCCGGCAGTTAAGCCCGCCCTCGCCGAAAGTACTACGGAGGTAAGTCCGTGGGAGGATAGGGCGCCGCGCTCGTGTCGTGCACTGAAGAGGTGGGTGCTTATAGGATGTCTACGAGACTCGCTTAGCGGGTCTTTTGTGTTTAGAACGGCTGCGGCAGTTCTCTCCTGTAAACACTATCCGTGCCTCTCTAGCAGGAACAGGGTATATTGCTCTGCCTTTTGTGTTTTCAGTAGCTTTAGCTTTGCAAAAGGGCAAATGGTATTGTCTCTCCAATGCCCGAGGTGCCGATAACATCCCCATGGGTAGTTACAATAATTGCTTCTAAACCATCAATTGACTCGATACATTCAAGAGCTCGTTTAGCTCCCATAACAATAAGTGCTGTTGTATAGCCGTCGGCATCTATTGACTGTGGAGCTATGACAGTAGCACTTAAGACATCAGTTTCAGCGGGCATACCCGTTGTTGGGTCGAGGATATGATGGTAAAAGACCCCTTCAATTTCAGCAGCTCGCTCATAGATTCCGCTGGTGACCGCTGAGGCATCGGCAATCTCGACTACGCCGAAGCAGGTAAGCGTACTCATGCTGCTTGAAGGCAGCGGACTCCGCAGCCCAACGTGCCAAGGCTTCCCAGCCTGTTTTTCTCCGAGTACCGCTACGTTGCCTCCAAGATTTATGATCGCCCGCGCAACGTCCTGCTGTTTAAGCAGGCGTGTGATGCTATCGGTGATATACCCCTTCGCAATACCGCCAAGATCAAGGCATGCATCAGCATCAGAAATCGTTATCGTGCGCTGGCCTGCAGATCCGCTTAACGTAATAGCTTCCCAATCAACATGCGCTAATGCTGCAGCAAGATCTTCGCGGCAGGGAATAATGCGATCTTGAAGATTCCACAGGCGGGTGACTGTACCCATTGTGATGTCAAAGGCACCGTCTGTTGCCTGACAATAAAAAAGAGCGGCTTCGATAATCTCTGCAAGTTCATCGCTAATAGGGGTAGTTTTACCCGCTTGCTGATTAAGACGATAGAGTTCACTTTCCGGATTAAAACAGGACAGCATGCGTTCATAGTGCTGACAGAGTGCTTCTACCTGATCAAGAATGGTGTCGTCGTCTGTTTCTACTTCGATATGGTTTTCGGTGTTGAAAAGAAAAAAGTCCCGTGAAAGCATAAGAGATGCCGATCGTCGTTGGAAACTGAAAAGAGAGCGTATGCAGCATAGCACAGCGAATCGCTTGCCTGTATGATGGCAGCACGATGGCGCAACTGCGACAGTATGTGTTTTGCTGTGCAATCAGGAGGAACTGATGGAACCGCAATCAAAAGTTATTGTCTTTGGCATGGGTGGCACGATTGCGGGAACAGGGAGTGCTGGAAAGTCAATCAATTACCAGCCTGGTCAGCTGGACGTTGACGACCTGTTGCAGAACATTCCTCCTGATATGCGCTCGCACACAACTGTTGTGGGACAGCAAATCTGTAACGTCAATTCAGATGACGTTACTTCACAACAGTGGATCGATCTTGCGTGTCGTATCAATGCTCGTGCGAGCGACCCTGATGTGGACGGGTTTGTTGTCACGCATGGTACGGACACGCTTGAGGAAACGGCGTACTTCCTGAACTTGACAGTCAAAACGAAAAAGCCGGTAGTGATAACCGGTGCCATGCGTCCAGCAACAGCTCTATCAGCCGACGGCCCCTTGAATCTTATACAGGCCATACGTTTGGCAACAAATCGCCAGGCGTATGGTCTGGGAGTTCTTGTCTGTTTTGCGGGACGTGTGTTCGGCGCTCGCGATGTTGAAAAGGCGACCACGTTTGGCGTAGAGGGGTTTATCGGAAGGAATTCTGGTTGCTTAGGCTCTGTGATAGAGGACGATTTTCAGCTGTATCAACAGCCTGTTCGTGCGCATACCACCGACACAGAATTTGATGTAGGGGACAGCGCGAGCTTGCCGACAGTAGGTATTGCTTATTTCTCAAGCGAAAGCGATGCGGGCGTCCTTGACTACTTTACATCTTCAGGTGTGCGCGGTCTTGTTGTTGCTGGCGCTGGAGCCGGTTGCTATAGCCAGGAATGGAATAAACGGATTGAACAGATAAGCCAAAAGATCTGTGTTGTGCGGTGTTCGCGCGTTGGCAATGGTCCCGCTATCGCCGATGATTCCTATCGAGGCAATCTGGTGCTTGGTGGCGATCTTTCTCCACAGAAGGCAGTGGTGCTCCTTCGTCTTGCGCTGAGCGTAACCGACAAGCCTCACTTGATTCAAAAGATGTTTGAGCGGTACTAGGTTAAGACAGCGCGTACCCTTGCCGTACATATCACGAGTCGATTCAAGTGGCTAATCTCATGATTAAACGGGTCCGGTCGTACACTACTATCTGCCCAAATATTCCCAGTCTCATGGCTGCTAAAGCGATTCGAACACGCACTGCTAGTTGTCTTGAAGCAAACAGCTTAAAACAATTCCGTGGTCAGCAAATAACTCTAACGCACAATGGCGCGGTCGTAGTTGTTAGAGATCAAGCGAAGCGCTGGTTGCTGACTCAAGCAACGGAGTAAGAGACTTTTGTGCCAACACCGTTACCTGATGAGCTGCTCGTGAAAGAGCAGTGTAAAGACGTCGGCGTGCAAGCTGCGTATCCGGGTAAACGTGCCTATCGGCATCAACGATAACTACGTGATCGAATTCAAGTCCTTTGGCCAGCGGCAAATCAAGCAGCACAACTCCCCGGCCAGGGAGAACTGCATGATGATCGATAACGGTAATGCCAGTGAGCTTCTGAGCTATCCGTTGGACGTCCTGATGGGTGGGCGCAATGATCGCGCACAATCCTTCTGAATCTTGTTCAGTGTGCAGTATGCCCCGTAGTGCTTCCAGAAGTGCCTCTTCATCGGGGAGTACTTCGATACGCGGTCGTTTTCCTCCATGCTGCACCGAGTGTGTTTTTACTCGTTCGGTTGAGTCCATGAGTCCAGTAAAAAGGGCAGTGATTTCCGCTGTCGATCGATAGCTTGTCATAAGACGACATTCATCGACAGAACCATGGCTCGCCGCAAATATCGCACGAATGCGATCAAACGACGCAGTGCCTTCGTTGATGGCCTGATTTTCATCGCCCAAGAGCAAGAAATGCGCACGTTTAAAATAGCGAGCCAGAACCATAAGCTGTGCCTCGGTGTAATCCTGCACCTCATCAATAGTGACATAGCGAATATCGTGTGCGCCTGTTCCTGTGATCAGGGTTTTTAAGAAAAGCCATGCAACCGATGAGAGATGTCCCGCATTAAGCATACGCATCCCGATACGATCAAAGCGCAGCCAACTAACCTGTTCTATCTTGTCATGTGCAGTGCCATACAGATGCTGAACAAAAGTACGTGCATACTCGATAGTCTCTTTTTCGCTTTGGGGCGCAAGCGTCTGCCCAAACAGGCGAATCTGCTCGCTTACTTCAAGAGACAACATACGATCGTGAATGTCTTCGTCAGAAGCAAGTTGTCCCAGCCGTGTATCAAGGCGCGCATGCAGGTCTTCTTTCATGAGCGCGATAAGACGTGGACCGACAGGGATATTCTTATATTTGGCGGCGATGCCTTGTATCTGTGTTGTCTTTACCAGGCGCATTCCGTCGATAGCTATCTCAGAGAAATCGTGCGCTTCAAGGTGAAGAGACGCCATGTTTTGCTCAAGTGTATGGAGCGTTTCGGCAGAAGTGTCTCTGCCGTCGCCGCGTTCACTTAGGCCCAGCAGCGCAACAAAATCTGCCCACGTAAAGATTTGTGGGTTTGCCTCGCCCATATCAGGAAGCACGTTGTCGATATACTTTTCAAACACTGGGTTCGGCGTGAGCAGACACACTTGGTCGGGACGCAGCGTATCTCGCTTCTGGTAAAACAAAAACGCAATGCGCTGCAACAACACTGATGTCTTGCCACTGCCAGCAATGCCGTTTACCAGAAGAACCGGCACATCATCGTGACGCACCACTTCGTTTTGCTCTTTTTGAATGGTGGCGGTGATGGCCTTAAGCTTTTCCGAATGGTTTGCAGCAAGCGATGCCAGCAAAAGAGGATCTTCAATGGCGACGGTGGTGTCGAAGTAGGCGTTTAAGGTGTTGCGCGTAATGTCGAACTGGCGCCGTAATTTCAAGTCAACAGATATCGTTCGGCCATTTGCCGTGTACGACATAGGGCCGTTTTCCTGGTTGTAGTAGGTTTCGGCCACCGGGCTGCGCCAGTCAACAATAAAATGACGTCGCGCTTCGTCGGTTATTCCAACACTTCCCAAATAGATATCGCGAGTGGGCTCGTCGGAGTGAAACTGAAGACTCACCTTAGCGAAATACGGCTGTGCCATCAGCTGCGTGGCATTTTTCAAGCGCTCGCTATTTACCTGGATGGTGCGATTGTACGCATCGATGACGCTGTTAACCGCCTCGAGTGCAGCCACCGTTTCGAGTGCGTTTTCATCATCACTGAAGTCAAGGGACGTTTCATTGCGCATGGATTCCATGTTGTGCGCAGCTTCGGATTGAACTGCCGCAAGCTTTTGCTCGGCGTCCTGTTTGATGACGTCGAGCTTCCCGTAGGTTTCCGTAAGGTGTGCTTGCTCTTCTTCGAATATCTGATCCATAAGCTATTTGACTCGGTTGAACGGGGAAAACGGAGCGTAAAAAGCTAGCCAAGTAAGGAAGAGTAACGCGATAATAATACCCGCAGCAGAGAATACGGCAACAAGCTCGAGGCTTGCTTGCGCCGCCGAAAGAGCAAAAATAATCGCGAATGTAACAAAAGCAGTAATCAGCGCAATAAGAGAGGCGATTTCGGTATCGGTGCCGCGTCGTTTAACTTGACTGCTCATGTACGTTCCCTTTCAGTTTTCGTTGTCGAGCGCATGTTTGTGGGCAGCTCGGTTATTTCTGCCAAATAAGAAGCATCGTCGATTGTAAAAGCGTTGCGGGGGACATCAAGCAGGTAGCGCTTCGTTTCATGGGGCATTCACATTTCAATACAATAAATTGGGTTTCCCATGGTCAGCGATGCAAAAAAGATTTCCTCTGCTGTTTAGCGCGCATCACGACAAAATACGAGCGATGAATTACTATAAAGCAGTCAAAAGAGCGCCTCTCCGAATGGCTTTCGGGACCAACACCAAACGCCTTGTATAAGCCAAACTTTTGGGTGAGCCAGTTACAACAAGAGAATCCGATCGGGGGAATCTCATGTACGATGAAATGGATAGTCCCTCCCGCAATGATGCGTGTTGGTGTGGCAGTGGGAAGAAGTACAAAAAATGTCACTTGCACATCGACGAGCGCTTGCAGGAACTCTATGAACTAGGTGAAGAAGTGCCGTATCGCAACTTATTGAAAACTGCCCAAGACATTGAGGGCATTAAACGTTCGGCAGAGGTCAATATAGGTGCTCTTGATTATGTGGCTGAGCATATTCAGGTGGGCACAACAACCGAAGAAATCGATCAGTGGGTATATGACTATTGCATCAAGCATGATGCAATACCCGCCGACCTCAATTTTGAAGGGTACCCAAAAAGCGTCTGCACATCGATCAACGAAGTGGTGTGCCACGGCATCCCATCTGCAGATGATGTTTTGAAAGAAGGCGACATCATCAATGTGGATATGTCGACCATCAAAGACGGATACTTCAGCGATTCATCACGTATGTTTTGTATAGGCGAGGTTAGTAAAGAAAAAAAGCGCCTGGTGGAAATAACGCGGCGTGCTGTTGAGGCGGGACTTGATGCGGTGAAGCCATGGTGCCATTTGGGCGATGTGAGCGCTGCAGTGAATAAAGTTGCTGTTGATGCGGGTTATTCAGTGGTTGCAGAGTTTGGCGGACACGGTATTGGTCTTGAATTCCATGAAGACCCTTTTGTTAGCTTTGTTGCACGTGCTGGTACGGGCCCTATTTTGGCTCCGGGTATGTGTTTCACGATTGAGCCAATGGTAAATATGGGCAAGGCCGCTATCGACATGAGCGACCCGAATGGATGGACCGTGCGGACAGCCGACGGCAAGCCGTCGGCTCAGTGGGAAGTGCAGTTGGTTGTTACCGAAACAAGTTATGAATTGCTTTCCTGGTAGGGGGGAGCAGCTAGTTGGTTCACTGCGGCTTGGGCTAAATGCTTACAGAGTACCGCGCTTGTGACGGCGCCTAGCCCGCCGGGAACTGGCGTAATAGCTGCAACCTTCGGTTCAACAGAATCAAAATCAACATCGCCGACAAGTTTTGACGCAGCGCTGTCCCAATTGATGCCCACATCGATAACCACCTGACCAGGAGATACCCAGTCTACATCAATCGTGTGGGCTTGCCCAATCGCTGCCACCACAATATCAGCCTGTCGACAGACCTGCTGAATAGTGCGCGTGTGGCTATGACACATGGTTACGGTGGCGTTTCGTTTTTGCAGCATTAAGGACACTGGTCGCCCTACAACAAGCGAGCGTCCAATTACACAGACATTCGTCCCGTCAAGGTGCGCCCCATAGTGGTCAAGCACTTCAATAACCGCCTGAGCAGTGCAAGGGGCAAATCCAACCGTTTCCTGAGCGAATACCCCAAAGAGCGAAGAGGGGGTAATGCCGTCGATATCCTTCTGGGGAAGAAGTACTGCAGTAGCGGCCTCTTCGTTCAGCGAAGCAGGCAGTGGGCGCAGCATTAGACAGCCGTGAATGGCTGGATCGTCGTTTATATGCTGAATAGTTGTCATGAGTTCGTCTTGCGTACTTTCGGCGGCGAGTTCAAAGGTTGTTGCCGCAATGCCGCGCGCCTCGCAGCGTTTGCGTGCTCCCCGCTCGTAGGAAATATCATCTGGTCTGTTGCCGACGCGGATGATAGCAAGCTGGGGGGTAATTCCCTGTGCGGTTACCTGCGCAACAAGACGATCGGTTTCTTCTGCAAGTGCTTCAACAACTGGTGCGGCCTTCCAAATTTGAGCCATGATGCTATTTCCTTCCGCGGATGGTGTTCATAACGGTACCCACGATAAGTTGAGCGCGCGGCACATAGGTGGCAAGCAATTTGTCGGCTTCAGCTTCGTACTGTTGGGCAAAATCGCGATCGATGAGGGTCTTGGTATTGACGTAAATGTTCATACTGGCCGACTGAAGTGCGCCTAAAGCCAGCGCCGCACCACAGCCCACGTCGGATACGAGCATTCGATTGCACGTTCCTTCAAGTTCTTCGAGTACTTCGATGGCCTCGCACAACGCACGCATCATTTCCAGAGGCGGCTTGCAAGCGGCTTGTGTGGCACGCTCAAGGCGAATAGTGCGATCGGGGTCGCTCTTGGGAATACCATAGGCACGAGCAAGAGGAACAAAGGCAGCAGCGTCTTCTTCGACGCAGTCAAGCAGGCGCAAGCGAATGTTACGCGCTTGTGTGCAGAGGCGTTCAATGTCGTCCTGTACGTCGGCGTACTTTTCTTTACCGAGCGTGAAATTGCCTGCCATCTGCCCTAATGCGGCCGCAATAGCGCCCACAGCAGCAGAAGCGCTACCGCCACCTGGCGATGAATTACGCGCTGCAATGTTGGCGGCAAAATCGGCGCAGGATTGCTGCATAAACGGCTGGGGCATACAGGGCTCGTTTCTCTTATGGTTCTAGCAGATCAAGATAGCAGAGACACCTTACTATGAAGGAGACAAGCAGCTCAGCGGCACGAAAAACGTGATCCTGTGGGATTATTGATGCATTCCTGCCGTTTTCATCAGCTTGAAACATTCTTCTGCGACGTTAACGGTAAAATCAAACCAATAAGTGCGTATGGAAGAGCCGTATGCCGCAAGGCTTACGAGGCGCGCTTTTTCCCAGATAAACTCCACTGGAAGACGAGGAGGAGCATGGCAGTATTGTCTTTTGGACCCTACGCACACGCTGACGCTGCTAATGGCCGTGTCGCTGAAGCATTCCAACGGCGCGTGCAAACTACGCCGCCGGGAATGTGTCCGATTGCGTTGCAACTTTCGTTTTTGCAAGCCTGTGGTGCACAGACATGTGGGAAGTGCGTTCCCTGTCGCGATGGTATTCCCCAGCTTGCACGCTTGCTTGATCAGGTGGTTACCTGTCATGCAACCACTGAGACGCTTATACAAATTCGTGCGCTGGCGCAGTCCATTCGCGACACGAGTGATTGCGCGATTGGGTATCAGGCCGGTCAAGGAGTGCTTGATGGGCTCGAAGAGTTTGCTGACGAATATGAAAGTCATCTGTCGCAGCGCAGTTGTTTGTCCGACATTGGGCAGACGGTACCGTGCGAAACAGGGTGCCCAGCGCACGTTAATGTTCCGTCGTATTTGGCACTTGCGGGCAAGGGCGATTATGCCGGTTGCATCAACATGGTGCGCAAGGATAATCCGTTTCCCACCGCATGCGGTTACGTGTGCGAGCACCCTTGTGAAGAGCGCTGTCGTCGCACGATTATCGATGCACCGCTTAATATTCGCGGCATCAAGAAGTTTGCGTGCGATCAGCTTCCTGCTGACGAAGTTCCCCTGCCGCAGCCGAATGTGGGAACAGGTCGTCGCATTGCGGTAGTAGGTGCCGGTCCATCTGGTATGACCTGCGCATACTTTGCAGCTCTTATGGGTCATTCAGTTACCTTAATTGAAGCGCGCCGTCAGCTTGGCGGCATGATGCGCTATGGCATTCCGGCTTATCGTTTCCCGCGTGAAAAGCTCGATCAAGATATTCGCGCCATTCTTTCGCTGGACAATATAGAGGTACACACCGAAGAGACGGTGGGTACCGAAGAAATGCGTCGCTTGGCCAAAGAATACGATGCTGTCTATGTAGCCATTGGCGCTCAGCAGGGGAAGACGCTTGATCTTGCTGGCGCTGATGCGAAGGGTGTTATGTCAGCGGTCGACTTGCTTACTCGTATTGGCGATGACGACTACCCCGATTTCACCGGTAAGAATGTCGTGGTTATCGGTGGCGGTAACGTTGCTATGGACTGCGCGCGTACCGCAGTGCGCGCCGGCGCAAAAACGGTAACGGTAGCGTATCGCCGTCGGCTAGAAGATATGACAGCCCTGCGTGCAGAAGTAGATTCCGCCATGCAGGAAGGCGTTGAAATGATGACGCTGCAGGCGCCTGATTCCATTGAAGTGGTCGACGGGCACTGTGCTGCATTAATCACGCAGCCCCAGCGTATTGGCGCCGTTAAACGGGGAAGACCTGCTCCGGTTACCGCCGATAAGCCGCAGGTAAAAATCCCTGCTGACATTATTCTTATTGCTGTGGGGCAAGCGATTGAAAGCGCTCCGTTTGAAGAGGCTGGTATGCAGGCCGACCGAACGTATTTTGTGGCCGATAAGCAGCTGCATGCCGCGGCAAGTGCGCCGAATGTCTTTGTGGGCGGTGACTGTCAGGTTGGTCCCAAAACAGTAATTATGGCAATCGCCGCTGGCAAGGTGGCGGCGCGCAACATTGATGCCTTCCTTGGGTATGACCACAAGCTCGATTGTGGTGTTGCTGACCCGGCGCCTGATGCGAATATTCGTGAGGCGTATGGACGTGTGAATATTGCTGAGCGGTCCGCTCGCGAGCGCAAAGGTGACTTTTTAGCAACTGAAGTTGAAATGACCGTTGAAGAAGCACAGCAGGAGTGTGCTCGCTGTTTGCGCTGTGATCACTTTGGCTGCGGTGCGATGGTAGGAGGGAGGATCCAGTATGCCTAGTATGACTGTTGATGGAAAGCAGGTTTCTTTTCGTTCAGGCATGACTATCCTCGGTGCTGCCCGCAAGGCGGGAGCATTTATTCCCACGCTTTGTTTCCTGCGCGGTATTTCAAGCATCGGTTCATGTCGTGTTTGTGCGGTTGAAGTTGAGGGAGAAGAAGGCCTCGTAACCGCGTGCAATACCCCAGCTCGCGATGGCATGGTGGTGCATACTGACACACCCCGTGTTATCGAAAGCCGCACTATTCAACTGCAGCTATTGATTGCCGATCATGGCTTGAACACGACGAATTATTGTTTCAGTTGCGTGAAGAACGGGTCTTGCCAATTGCAGGACGTTTGTCGCGCCTGTGGAGTGGAGGAATCTCCCTTTCCGGTTTCTGATGAACGTAAACCAATCTACGACGGTAATCCTTTCTTGCAGTTTGATCCAAACCTCTGCATTCGCTGTCAGCGCTGTGTAGGAGCTTGCAACAACCAAGCGAGAAACCATACTATTCAAACGGGTAAGAAGGGAATGCGTACTACTATCCTTGCCCCGTTTGGCGACGATTGGGAATCAACGACCTGCGAGAGCTGCGGTTGCTGTGCGGCCGCTTGTCCCACAGGGGCGATCGTAGAAAAGCGGCGCCATTCGTATCGTTCGTGGGAAACAAAACGGGTACTAACGACGTGCCCCCACTGCGGTACGGGCTGCCAGTACTACTTGGTGGTGCGTGATGGACGTATCGTCGACGTGGAAGCGGCCAAGGGCCCGAGCAACGATGGTGCCCTGTGCGTTAAGGGTCGCTCGGCGAGTTTTGATTTCGTACAGTCACCCGATCGCTTGACAACGCCGTTAATCAAGAACCGCACGACTGGCGAATTTGAGCCAGCGAGCTGGGATGACGCCCTAGATCTAGTGGCCTCTCGGTTCGTAGAGCTGAAAAATACGTACGGCCCCGATTCGTTGGCTGCGTTTGCCTGCAGCCGTTCGTCCAACGAAGACATCTATATGTTGCAGAAGATGGCACGCGTCGCGTTTGGCACGAATAATGTGGACAACTGCGCACGCGTATGTCATAGCCCCAGTGTTTCGGGTCTGGCTCGTACGTTAGGATCGGGCGCGATGACTAACCCGATTCCTGATATCACGTCGAAAGACGTTGATCTAATCATGCTGGTTGGTAGTAACCCTGAAGAAGCGCATCCGGTTATCGGCATGCAAATTCGCCGTGCGGTTGAACGGGGCGCACGCTTGATTGTGGTTGATCCGCGCGATATTGGGCTTGCACGGAAAGCCGATGTTCATTTAAAACTGCGTCCCGGTACTAATGTCGCGTTTTCAAATGGCATGTGTCACGTCATGATTAAAGAGGGGCTTATCGATCGCACCTTTATCGAAGAGCGCACCGAGGGCTTTGATAAATTTGCTCGCTTGGTTGAATCGTATACGCCCGAGCGGGTAGCGGAAATCTGTCATATTCGGCCAGAGGATCTTATCCAGGCAGCTCGCATGTATGCGACAGCCCAGGTTGCTCCCATTATTTACTGCTTGGGAGTTACTGAGCACAGCAGCGGCACCGAAGGCGTTATGTCCATGAGCAACATGGCATTGCTGTGCGGTAAGTTGGGACGTCCCGGCTGCGGTGTTAACCCCTTGCGTGGCCAAAACAATGTGCAAGGCGCCTGCGATATGGGCGCTCAGCCTACTGATTTCCCGGGATATCAGAAAGTTGATAACCCCGAGATCATGGCCAAGTTTGAAAAAGCATGGGGCGTTGAACTGAACCATAAGGTAGGCATGTTTGCTACCAACGTGTTCCATGCTGCGGCTAAAAAGGAAATTCGGGGCCTGTTTATCTTTGGCGAAGACCAAGTGCGTACCGACCCTGATATCGGCCATGTTATTCGTGGGCTTGAAGCTCTTGATTTTGTGGTCGTCGACGAACTATTTATGACTGAAACAGCCAAGTATGCCGATGTCGTACTGCCGGGTATTAGCTATGCCGAAAAGGAAGGCACTTTCACCAACACCGAACGCCGCGTTCAGCGCATTCGTCCGGCAATTGCTGCGCCGGGTGATGCCCGACCAGATACCTGGATCTTTACTGAAATCATGCGCCGAATGGGCTATGATCAGCCTTATTTAACGCCAGCCGAGATCATGGATGAAATTGCTTCGGTTACCCCAAGCTTTGCGGGCATTAGTCATAAGCGCTTAGATAGTAAAGAAATTGGCGGCAAGGGTCTTCAGTGGCCGTGTCTTGCGCCTGATCATCCGGGCACGCCGATTATGCATGTGGGCACATTCGCACGCGGACTCGGTAAGTTTGCTGGTACTGAATATCGCGCTTCGCAGGAAATGCCAAGTGGCGACTATCCGCTGATGCTAACGACGGGGCGCATTTTGTACCATTACAACGCCCAGGCGATGACTGCCCGCACGCGAGGGATTAATCGTATTTCAGATCGATCGTTTATTGAAATTAACACCGAAGACGCGCGCAATCTTGGCGTAGAGGATGGCGATCGGGTGCGCGTGTGCAGTCGGCGCGCCTGCATTGAAAGTGAAGCGCATGTCAGCGACAAGACGGGTATGGGTGAGACCTGGATGCCATTCCATTTTCTGGATGGTAACGCCAATTGGTTAACCAATGCTGCCTTGGATAACATTAGTGCTTGCCCCGAATACAAAGTATGCGCTATAAACATCGAGAAGATCAGCTCGTGACGGGTGCAAACATCTGGCTGTAAGTGAAAGGGAGCTCACGCCAAGCAAGTAAACAGGTAGCGCTTAGTAGCAAACAGCAACCAAGCAACGGAAAGTAGCCAGCGCTCGGCTACTAATAGCGGGCAACTAATAGAGGACAACGCCAGCATGAAGGCGCTTCGTGCTTCTGCGGCATTGCATTTATCGCAATGCCGCAGGCTGATTCCTTATTTTTCAAAAAAAGAAAGACCTTATTTTTAATTTGGCTTCAATTATGATGGCGATATAAGTCAAACCTCGTCACATAAGGAGGCCTTATGGGTAAGTTTGCAAAGATAGGTTGCGCAGTTGCGCTTTCGGCGTCACTTGCGGTGGCGCTGCCAGGAAGCGCATTTGCCTGTACGGGGATCTACATTGGATCTCAGTACGACACGGACAGCTCGTCGTACTTCTCGCGTTGCGAGGACTACACCTATGTGCCGCCGTCGGCTGTGCACCTGAAAGTGTTCGGCGTACAGGCTGCCACAAAGAACTCAGGGCAGACCTACAACAATGCCGAAGAAATGGGCGGAGTCGACCAGACCCACTTTAGCCGTCCGTATCCGGCAAGCACGTACCGGTTCAGCTACATTCGTGACTCAAGTGACTATGGCGCTGGCGATATGGCGTACGCCGAGGCAGGTACTAATGAACTGGGTGTCTCGATGAGTGCGACAGTCACGACCGATTATAACGACGCTGCCAAGGCGGCCGATCCTCTCACCGACAGCGGAGTAACCGAAAATAATATTGGGACGATTCTACTGGGCGAGGCCACGTCTGCTAAGCATGCTATGCAGATTGCAGGCGACGTTATGGACCAATATGGCGCGGGTGAGAATTTCCGTATTTTTGCAAGCGATTCAACGGGTGAGACCTGGGTATTCAATGCGCTTTCGGGCCATCAGTGGGTTGCTTTTAAGCTGCCAAACGACAAGTTTTCCGTTGACCCCAACATGGGGCGCCTTCAGTACAAAATTAACCTAGACAGCTCCGATGTGCTTCATTCCGAAAAGGTAAAGCAGCTTGCCGAAGACAATGGCTTCGCCAAGACGTTTGCCGATGGAAGCTTTGACGTTTCAACTTCGTATGGCAAGGCAAATTCAGGAGCGGGGCAGTATTCGCGCTTCTACATGGGCGTCAATCAGCTTGACCCGGCGGTTGCTGGATCGCTTCAGATTACCAAGGATGCCAATGGGAAGTTAACGGACATTCAAGATCCGCAGTACTTGTACAGCTCTTCAACGTTGAAGATGACCGGTCCGTCCAAGCTGATGAACGCTCTGCGCACGCGGGGTCAGGGGTCTGAATTTGATGCGACCACCAATAGCAATCTGTATCCGTTGAGCAATCCCTATCAGTTGGAGTGCCATATCTTCCAGACGCGTGCTGGCGACTTGCCGGTGGGCATGAAGACCATTCAGTGGCAGGCAACGGGACGTAACGGATATAACGTATTTCTGCCGTCATATTCCGCGCTGCTTTTACCTGATGGCGATGATGGTTTCAAGGGAACGGTTCAGCATGATATCGGTGCGCTCGCACAAGATACCGGCAACCAGACAACGCCTTCCATCAACAAGCTCAACAGTCTTGACGGCGTTGAAAATTCCCAGTATTACACGATGCTTGAGCTGAATAATCTCGTTGATACCAAGCCGGATCTCTATGCGAAGAATGTATCCAAGTATCTGCAGAACCTGCAGAACAAACTTATCGACGAGCAGTCTGCCGTTGACCAGAAAATGCTTGCACTGCCGGCTGATGCGCGTGAAGCAAAAGCAACCGATGTTGCTGATAAGCTTCAGACACAGCTCACGCAAAAGACCATCAAGCTTATTAAGGAAATGAAGGCATACGAGCAGGCGGGGGATACCAGCAAGCCGTTTATGCCATCCGAACTCAATGCTGATGGTACCAATAATGCGTATCTGGATTACCTGAGTCTCTTTGAAGAACCAGCTCCTAACCCCGAACCAACGCCTGGTTGGGCGCAGGATGATAACGGTCAGTGGTCCTATACCAATGCTGATGGTAGTAAGGCTGTTGCCTGGCAAGAAGTAAATGGTACCTGGTACTACTTCAACGATGAAGGCATCATGCAGACCGGCTGGGTGCAGCTTGATGGTGCGTGGTACTACCTGCAGTCTTGGGGCGGCATGGCTCTCGACTGGCAATTAGTCGACGACACCTGGTATCACTTTGATTCAGCGGGTGCCATGCAGACCGGCTGGTTGCAGCTTAGTGGCGCCTGGTATTACCTTACTGATTCGGGTGCTATGGCCACCGGTTGGATTCAGGTTGACGGCACGTGGTATTACTTTGCCAATGACGGTGCTATGCAAACCGGCTGGGTCTATGTCGATAACGACTGGTATTACCTGAACGCTGATGGTTCCATGGCAACTGGCTGGCTACAGCTCGATAGCACGTGGTATTACTTCAAGACGTGGGGCGGCATGGCTGCAGGAAACTATCCTGTTGATAATGTCATGCAGCGCTTTGCTTCTTCTGGAGCGTGGATTGGCTAAGCTTACGAAGTAATTGCCAAATACCAGATACCAGGGGTCAGGGTTTGTCCTGATTTGCGGTACCTAATAGAGCGGGGTTGGGGATAATAGTTCCCGCCCCGTTCTTGTTTTGGGCGCTTGTGCGACCTATAGGCCGAAGTGCTTGTAATTTAAAGCGGTTGGTAAGCTGAAGTAACTAGTAAGCTAACATAGCCCACCAACAAAGATGGGTCGCAAGCTAAAGCGGTTAGTAGACAAGCCAACAGGCAAAATAGTAACAGGGGTATGTTAGTAGTCGGACCAAGGAGTACTTATGCTCACTTATGTGCCTCGCTTTATCCCTGATATTGTGCAGGCAGCGCCGTTTGTTCTTGCGTTTGCCATACTTTGCGCGCGTCCACTTCATCGTCGACCGCTTGCCTTTTATATCCCTATAGCAGTTATTGTGACGCTGGTCAGTCTGCCGGATACATGTAACGTCATCATGGCTGGTAATACTCCGGCACCTCTCCAGTCATATGGTGTTGCTCTTGAAGGGGCGCGTAAGGCAGTACCGCTTTTTGATGATGTCATCGACATTATTACGGGTGCCTGTACAGGGGTCTGGTTTTATCTGATTGTCATGTTCATTGGCGTGCTTCATAGAGGCCCTGTCGTAAAAAAACTCTATTCTGCGCGCTCCGAATTGTCTGTGCTTGGCGGCATTATCGTTATGGGCCATGTGATGCGTGTACTCGCATTTCCATTTTATTTTACTTCGGAGCAATTTCGTGCCGTGTGGGGCATTCCGGCTGTTTGGTTTATGTTCTTTGCGGCAGTAATCGTTGGTGTATTCTTGACCATTGTTTTTCTTATTCCGTGGATAACCTCTTTCAAGTTCATCCGTCGTCAAATGCCGGCTTCAACCTGGAGAAAGGTACAGAAACTGGCGTATCCATTTATGTTTCTTATGCTGCTGCAGGGTCTCTTTTTAGGGGTTGGACACGCAGCATATGGCTGGCCATTTGATAGCCAGATTTCCATGCGTCTTATCGCCAGTAATCCAGCTAGTTATGTGATTGATCTTGCGCGCTATGTGGGACAGGCATGGATATATTTCTTCTTTATATGCGTCTATAGTGCACTGCTGGTACGCCGTCGGGCCGAACGTAAGCGCGAAGCACGAGAAAGCATGACCAGTACGAAAGTGAGTTGTGAAGCGCCAGAAGGCAAGACCGATATGGTGGTGAACCGCGGAGCATCAGAAAGTAAGACTGATACGAAAGTAGGTCGTGAAGTGTCTGAAAGCAACCATGATGAATCAGCGAGCCTGAAAACGGCAGAAGGCAGTAAACGCGATGCGTAAGAGGATCGCAAAGTGCAAGAGACTAACGAGACAGTAGATAATCGTAACGTGGTAGGCGGTTATGGGCTTAGTTCTCGATGGAGTGCTTATTCTTTTTGTCCTTGCGATATGTGGCAAGTTTTTCGTTGAGCTCTCGCGTTTCCCGCTTCTGCTTGAATGCGAACACCGCTGTAATAATGCCAAAGATTACGAGGTAAGTAATCGTAAACGAAATCCAAGCCGATGGGATAGTGGCTGGAAACCACCCTATTATCACTGCTGTTATTGCAAGAACTGCAAACAGGCATATGCCGAATAACGCATGCCGCAGTACGCCCGAGAGACGCTTGATAACTATCGGCGTGAAAAACACAAACTGGAGTAATGCTGCCACCACACAGATGCCGAACACCGACCAGCAGTACCCAATGCCCTGCTGTGCTGCCTCGCCAGCAAAGATGCTCCCGAGCACCAGTAGAACAACCATAACAATCGTAAACCCCACGCAGATTGCCAGAAGACAAAATCGGATATTTTCCGAGAGGGTACGTTTTTCGGTATCGACTATATTCTTAGTATTCATAGTTAATCCTCCTTTACTGTGACTACTGCAATAGTCCGAGCTTGCGTTTGACATCGGGTGCATACTGCCTTGATATCACCACTCGCTCACTGTTTTCCATCGTCGCGATGATTCTTCCGTTGATTTCAGGCTCTAGTGCCGTAATCTTGCGGAAGTTCACGACGCATCCTTTAGCTACGCGTAGAAAGTCGCAGTCTGTTAGTCGCTCCTCCATCTCATACAGCCGCAAGGTAGTTTCGAGCACTTCGGTTGTCGTGTAGATGAATGTGCGTTTGTCGACCGATTCGACGTAAAGCACGTCTTCAGCGCTGACAACATGCGTGCGCCCATCCACTGATCCCGTTACCTTTCGGTCGAGCATGCGAAGTCGTGCCAACATATCGAGCACGCATCCATCGGTTTTCTTGCATACGATGGTTACTTCAATGTCTTGTGCCGAGGGCTGCTCTTCGATTGTTATCTTCATCGCCGCTCCTTCCGATAGGCTTATGGTAGGGGAGGCGTCGAGGTTGCAGGACGACAAAGCACCAAGTTGTATCTCGCGTTTGCCAACCTGCAGGTTTGCCCTATAAAGCGAAGAATTCTCGTTTCACGGGTCTTGAATGTATGCATGGAAGGTGGAGCGTTTTTAGCGCTCAATGTTCCTTCTTTAAAGAAGGAAGGTTTGCTATCCACTTCATAACGATTGCTTGGCAACCCCGAAAAACTTGCGTCTGCTGGTCAATATGGCCAGTTTGATAACTGATCTATTAGTCTATTAATCTTCGTTGCTAGCGGGAATGGTAACCACAAAACGCGTGCCGACATCTTCGTGTGAAAGCACCTCAATAGTGCCGTCGTGTTTGTCAATGATCCACTGAGCAATCGAAAGCCCCAGTCCTGAGCCGTCAGTGTTTGTTGCGCGGGCATTTTCTGCTCGATAGAAGCGCTCAAAGGCATGTCGTGCTGCATCAGCTTCCATGCCGATGCCTTCATCCTGCACGGAAACTGAAACGCGCTTTTCTCCAAGGGACACCTTAAAGGTAATGGTTGTTTGTTTGCGAGAGTACTTGGCGGCGTTCTGCACAATAATGCGCAGAGTCTGTTTAAGCAGGGCGACATCACCATTTACCTGGTAGCGCGCATCTTCTAAAGCTGATTTATCGAGTTTGAGCACATAGTGATGGTCGGCATCGATCATCTCGGATTCTTCCCAAACTTCTTCGGTAATCTGAGCAAGATTTACCATTTTTTTCTCAAGGGAACCTCTGCCAGTATCACCACGTGCAAGAAAAAGCAGCTGTTCAACAAGGTCATGCATATGCTCGCTTTCAGCTTTGAGTGCTGAAATTGATTCATCAAGCACTGTTGCATCAGTTTTACCCCACCGATCAAGCAGATCGGTATAGCCGCGAATTACCGCAATAGGGGTGCGCAGTTCGTGGCTTGCGTCGTTGACGAAGCGCATCTGCTGAAGCTTTGCTTCTTGCATCTGCTGCAAAAGACGGTTCAGTGCCACTTCAATACTTGCGAGATCCTTATCGCCCGTTTTCACGCGGGGCGAATCGATAGTTGCGCGCTCGATTGCCTGTTCAAGACTTTCCATTTTATGAGAGCTGAAGTCGTGGGCGAGTGGATCGGCGCTACTGAGTTTTTCGGCTTTGAGCGCGAGATCGTTTAACGGGAGAAGCTCACGCCGAATGCGGCGCGTATCGCTAAAGAAGTGCAAAAGGCTAAGAAGCTCCCAGAGAAAGATAGCAACATAGAGCAGCCAGAGGTCAGTCAGTGCTTTTCCGAGCGCAAATGACTGAGGTGCTTGTGTAGGTAGTTGTACAACATATTGAAGAGACCCGATACCGCTTGAGTTAGTTGCGGAAGTAATCGTTATGTGAGTTTCATTCAGGGGGATATAGCCGAACAAAAACGCGTTCGATGGCAAGGTCTGGTTGTAGCCGTAGATGAGAACGGCAACGACGCAGATAGCAAGCAGCACATTGAAGAACAGATAGCTAGCTAGTCGGCGCCACCAAAATCCCCAACTGATAGAACGAGCGATCGATGAAAAAGGGCGATTCCTGGAAGCGCTTCTCCGCTTTTGCTGCTTATTCTTTACGGATGACATATCCCACTCCTCGGACGGTGCTGATGAGCTTGATGTCATGCTTATCGTCAATTTTGGCGCGCAAATGCGCTATGTGTACATCAACGTTGTTGGAGTCGCCCATAAATTCGTACCCGAGAGCATCGGCAGCAATACGTTCGCGGTGCATAACTACACCCGCATGCTCCATGAGACAGCGTAGTACTTCAAATTCGCGGTTGGTCAACTCTACCGGATCGCTGTTGACGCGAACTTCGCGGCGGTCAATATCGAGCAATACACCTTTTATGGAAAGGGTTTTTGTTGCAGTGGGTTCAGGCGAAAGAGAAGTCGGTTGATCAGGTGATTTGTGGTGCTTTAAAGCTACGCGAATGCGAGCGAGCAACTCTTCGATCGCGAAAGGCTTTGTCAAGTAGTCGTCGGCACCAGCATCAAGGCCGGCTACCTTGTCCATGACGGCATCACGCGCGGTAAGCATAATGGTAGGCGTGTCCTTTTCTCGGCGGATACGCCGCAATACCTCTAATCCATTGATCTGGGGCAAAAGGATGTCGAGGAGAATAAGATCATAATCAGCTGAAAGAGCTTGTTCGACACCAGACCGTCCATCTGAAGCCTTATCGACCTCGTAACCTTCGTGCTTGAGTTCGAGCTCAATAAAGCGCGCAATCTTTTCTTCATCCTCGACAATGAGAATCTTAGTCATTCCCCGTAACATCCTTTTTCAACGTCTCTGCTGCATCGGCGATCTTATCCATAGCATCGTTTACATCGACGGTGATGGGCTTCGTGTCTTCAAGGCGATAGCGAATATTGAAAAATAGCCCAATGATAAGCAGCCAGATAGTAGCGCCCCACAGGAAGATACCAGCTATCGGGATGATAACGGGGAGCGAAAAGAACTCTTCGCCATTTCGAGTTGCCACAAATTTAGTGTCAACACTTTTGTGTAGCAGCTTTTTGAAAGCATCCCAAAACGCACTCATGTGTTGAGAAAAATCCGATTTCCTGCTTGATTTTTCGTAGGCAGCCTGTGCGGCAACCATTTCAGGAGACACAATTTCTTGTGAAGTAGGCTTTGTTGTGTAGTGAGCTGTTTGCTTGTTCGTTTTACCTGCCCGTTCAAGCCAAATAATAGCGTCAAGCATATCGTCGTTGCACGCATCGAGTGCAGCCTTTGCATCTTCGTAACTTACGCCGCATTTTTCGCAGATGCGTTCAACTTTTTCAAGTTTATCCATGACCATTATCCTTTCGCTTGGGCGGTAAACGCATGGCAGGTCAGCCTTATGTTTACAGCCTGCGTTTCAACTGGCTCTATGGTCGAGTCTTTAGATTAACCTATTCTTGCGATTTCATTAACGTTTGATAATGATTCAACAAATGCAGATCAAGACAGGTTTTATAGGAGTGGGTTTAAGCAACGGCAAGAGATAGTCAAGAGGCAGTCAGTTTTATAGCGATAGAAACGGCTACCATTGTCCGAATTAAAAAGGTTGCTGGTAGTAACGTTATTGTTTCTACAATTGAACAGGTTAAATAGTTTCATCTGAAGAATTAAATAAGTAATAAAGCAGCGTGGAAGTAATTTGAAGCGGTTTAATGTGGGTAACTTGTGTGCTACCCCCCCCCTTTTTTGGCAGTTTTCTTATAAATCTTCTACAATGACAAGGCTATGTGCGTCTAATCATAGAGCAAAAAGCCAGTAGTGGAGGAGAGTGCGCTAATGAAAACGGCGTCAAAGTCAATTGCGAGGAATATTTTCGCAGTATTTATTTCGTGTGTGATGGTGGTGAGTCTTTCACCAACACTAAGCTTTGCAGAACCTAGTGCATCGGCTGCAGCCGAGAGCACTCCTTCGGGTTCTTCTGTAGCATCTGGCACAGAAGGTACATCAACTGAGAGCTCTTCTTCTGAAGCAGTTACTCCGACAGAGGCAACCGAAGCCTCAGCTTCAACTGATACGGTAAGCGCAACGGATTCTACTTCCGCTATCAGCGCCGATTCGGTTGAAGGTGCGCAAGAGCTGGAAGGCGAAGAAGTCTCTGCCGTCAGTGCAGCAGCTCCAACGCTTCGTCCGCCTGCGGGTACTACTACGCTATGGGTTGATGGCACATCTGGCAACGACGCGAATGACGGCGCTACGCAGGCGACGGCCTTTAAGACATTAGCTCAGGCTCTTAGCACACAGGCAGCTAACCCCACTATTACTACTATTAAGATGCTGGGGTCGTTCTCCAATCCTCCCGCTGCGACAATTCCTTCTGGTGTCACGCTGGTAGTTGCCGGCAATACAACCATGACGAGCAACGGAAATAATGGCATTACGCTCGCAAGTGGTTCGTTCCTTAAATGCGAAAATGGCAGCACGCTTACCATGAGTGGCTTTAATACAGCTCTTACTGTTAAAGCCGATGCAGAAGTTAATGATGGCACCTATAAGCTTGATAACAATGCTATTGGCTTCAATCTCGACGGTAAGTTTAACGGTAGCACACGTAGTGCACTTACTGTTTCTGCCCTTGAAAGTACAGGACGTGCCTTTACATATGGTGACAAGTCATCGTTTGTTAACTGCACGGTAAATGTGCAGGCGAAAAACGAAAGCAGTGAACAATACAATGGCTTGAACCTAAAGAATGCTTCGCTTACCACTAAAGGTGTGTGGTATTACTTCAACCCGAGCAATAGTGCTACTGGGTATGTCGGGGGCGTTCATCTAGATAACTCCGATTTTTATGCCTATAAAGCAACGGGTGCTTCTGCTTATAAGCAGACCATGTCGATTTTTGCTCCGTCTGAATTGAAGAATGGTTCTACACTGACAAGCGATGGATCTCGTATTACGCTGTCGGCGGCATTAACTGTTGATGACTCAAAGGTGGTTATCAAAAATAGTACTGCCGGCGGTCTCAATATTAATTATTCGCCCGGCTCCGCGGTCTTTACGAATTCCACGCTTGAAACTACCAATATGAAGTACACGCCTTCTTATGGTACTGGTCAGTCAAATGGACCGTGTTATCTCACGTTCCAGGGTAACAGTGTAGTGAATACCGATGCGCAGGATAAGACCGCTGATGACGGTGGCGCAAATCGCGATACAAATAGCACGTATGTTGTGACGGGCGGTTCATTCCTGGTGGCTTATGACCCCAGTTTTAATTACAACGTTACGACACCTACTAATGGCGCTAGCAACGGAAATGAATGGCTGTCTCTCTTTACGCTTACCGACACTTCCACTACCGTTTTGAATCCCATCAACAAAAATGGTGCTGCATATACCTATAACGTTGCGACTCCGTCAAAAGATGGAAAGAAGCATGTATGGACGCCAGCCGCGAAGGTAACTTTTAAGCTTAATAACGCTAATGCGACCTTTGCCGATGGCACTACTGCCGATAAAACGGCCAGTACTATTCGTGGCTACAAACTCGACGACGTGGTAGGCAACGTGCAGCCGGGTAATCCAACCGATTCTACGGGAGTTGCATTCCTTGGGTGGTATTACAAGGATGCAAGTGGTGTAGAGCATGCCTTCAACTGGTCGAATGAAACGCTTACAAGTGATATTGAAGTTTACGCAAAGTGGGATGCTAAGACCGTTATCTACCATAACGGTGCAGGACAGAGTTATATTCAAGCGCTTGATACTTCGGCAAGCTCCGCAACAGCTCTTTCTTATGATGAGGTTGTCAATAAGGATGCAAGCTTTAATGTAGCAGGCAAAACGTTTACAAAGTGGACAACCTCATCTGACGGTTCTGGCAATGCAGTAAACGCAGGAGACACGTTGGCCTTTGCAAGTGGTACAACGCAGATCGACCTGTATGCTCAGTACACAGATAATGAGTATCGAGTTGCCTTCTCCGCCAACGGCGGCACCTTTGCAAGCACAAGTGTGTTTAAGGCGCATCCCGAAGCATTTACCATTGAACAGGATTCAACGGGCGGCGAAGTCGCTGTGCTCAAGAAGACAGCTACGTACAATCAGAAGATTCGCGAACTCCTTAATGGTGTTTCGTATAACGATCTGAAGGTCACCAAGGCTGAAGCTTCAAAGACTGGATTTAAACTTGCCGACAAAGATAACTGGAATACCAAGGCTGATGGAACAGGCAGCACGGTCCGTTTTGACGATCACAGTGTGTGGATTTTCCCCATTACTGGTGACAATCCCTCAATAACTGCAGATACTACGTACTACCTCAAGTGGCAGGAAGACAGTTCTGTCCCCTTGATCCAGGCTGATGGCATTCTTCCCTCAGACATGTGGGGTAATGCTGGCGCTAATAGTCAGGCAGATAGCAAGTCGGTGCTCAAAGTGTCGACCGACGGTGATGGTGCCTTTAGTCTTACGGGCGCTGTTGATACGGCAGGCATCAAGCAGCAGATGCAGGCTATCGAATCGCAGTTTGGCCAGGACGCTAATAATTTCTCGAATATCAAGCTGACAGGGACAACCTCGACCTTCTCGGCAACGTTTGAGCTGCCTAATGGGGTAACTGTCCCGAGCGATCCTCAAGTAACAGCTACCGGTTTGGGTGATTGCTATGAAGTTAAGAGCGTGACAACAAGTGGCCAAAAGATTGTCGTAACTTTTGGATTGAAACAGGCATTTACCGATTATCAGCAGCTCAAGAACGCCGTTGATTCAACGGGCGCTGCTTCAGGCGGAACGAGTGAGGAAATCAACCCGATTTCGGATTCGATTACGCTTACCATTCCGGGGCTCAAGGTCGATTCAGCCAGCGTTGCAAATGGCGATGAATTAACAGCCAAGGGAAGCGTAGCGGGTAGTTTTTCTGCTGTTGCCAAAGGCTCTAACGATAAAGTAAAGCGTTTCTCGTTCAAGTGGACGGGCGAGCAGATTGCTGCCGGTAAAGATGTGCGGGCTGCAAACGATACCGTTATTCAGCAGACTATCTTGGTCAAGAAGCCCTATGCTCTAACGCTTGGCGCTGATATGCTTGCTACTGTTCTTCCTGACAACCCAACAACAAGCCAGCTTAAACAAGCTGGTACGGACACTGAGCACACTAAGGTTATCGGCGTGTATCAGGGCTCTAAGCTTAATGTGACGGGAACCATTGATTCGACTAGCGTCAAGCAGCAGATGAAGGCAATAGAAAATCAGTTTGGGCAGAACCCGAGTGGCTTTTCAAGCATCAAGCTGACGGGGCTTTCATCCACCTTTACGGCAACTTTTGAGCTGCCTGACGGCATGGAGCTTCCTTCTGGACTCGACGCAAGTAAAGTAATTCCGGAAGGTTTTGCCGACACCTTTACGGTTTCAAATGTAGCTGTAAGCGGCAAGACCATTACTGTTACGATGGGTCTCAAGGACGGAATCGAAAACTACCAGCAGCTGAAAGATGCAGTTGACGCGCTGGGCGATACCATGAAGCTCACCATTCCAGGTGTTACGGTGAATGAAGATGTTGCTGATGGTACGAGCCTTACCATGAAGGGTACGGTTGAAGGCAGCTTTGATGCCACTGCTACATCTGCTTCTGGCACCGTCAAGGACTTCTCGTTCAGGTGGACCGGCGAGCAGATAGACGAAGGCAAGGATGTAACGGTTACCGATCCTGCTGATAAAACCATTCAGCTTACCGTGCAGACACCTACTCCTACCGACGCAGAATTGCCAGCTGATATACTTTCTGGTGATGATACCGAGCACACTGCTGTCTATGAGACACTTGCGGGTTCAACGATGGATCTGACGGGCGCCATTGATGCCAATACCATCAAGCAGCAGATGCGCAATATTGAAAACCGTTTCAACAATCCCGATGGCACCACTATTGCGATTGATGTTAAGCAGTTCGGATTTACCGCAGACTTCACAGTACCTGATGGCATGGAATTGCCGAGCAGCCTTTCTGTGTCAGATCTCACAACCGAAGGATTTGGCAATGGCTTCAAGGTCCAGTCGGTGACTGTTTCCGGCAAGACCGCGACGGTCAATTTTGTCCTGAGTGATCCCGATGCTATTCGCACCTATGCCGACCTGAAAGCAATAGTGGATGCTGTCGGTAAGGACGCCAGTGGTACTGATACTGGTTGGATGAAACTCACGGTGCCCAATGTCAAAGTAGATGATGGCCTGGCAAGTGGCACGGAACTTACCATGACTGGTACCGTCAACGGTTCATTCAAGGCGCTTGCTACCTCGCAATCAGGTCGACAGGAAACGTTCTCATTCAGGTGGAATGGTACGCAATGGCCTGATGGTAAAGACTTTGCGGCTCCGGCAAGCGATAACAGCATTCGATTTACCGCACGTGTTGTTTCAACACTGCAGTCTGAACTTCCGGGCGACATCCTGATTGGTGATGACACCGAGCATGATGCTGTCTATAAGGCCAAGGCAACTGATACGCTCACCTATACGGGTGCACTTAATGTTGATCCTATCAAGCAACAGATGTCTTATATCGAAAGCCAGTATCCGGGTACTTCTGCCGATACGATTAAAGTAAATGTAAAGAATTGCACATTTACAGCCACCTTTACGGTGCCAAATGAAATGAACTTGCCTTCGAGCCTTTCGGTATCGGATATCACTACTCATGATTTCGGGCCGTTTGAAGTAACCGATGTACAGGTAAGCGGTAAGACGGTTACGGTAACCATGAAGTTGAAAAACGCTTCAGCAATCAAGACTTATGCTGACTTGAAGGCAGCAGTGAATACTGCTGGGGATGCAAACAATTGGATGAAGCTCGATGTTCCGGGCATTACCATTGATGCAAGCCAAGTTTCGCCGGGTCAGCAGCTGACAGTGACGGGTACCGTTGAGGGCACGTTTGCAGCGGATGCTATAAGTGCTAGTGGAAAGCGTAAGGTCTTCAGCTTTGCGTGGACCGGTACACAATGGCCTGATGGACGTGACGCTGTAGCTGATCCTACTGATAACACGATTCGCTTCACGCTTGAGATTACCGAAGACGAACCGCAGCCGGGTCCAGAGCCACAACCGCAGCCACAACCAACTCCGGATCCGAATCCTCAGCCAGGACCAAACAACAACGGCACGCCGAATAACGACATACTGGCAAAGACGAGCGATGCTCTGCCGCTTACCATTATTGGTTTGCTGGCTGTGAGTGCGGTGGCAGTAGGTATTGCGGTTTATCGCATGCGTAAAAGCTCAGGAGAGAAGTAATACACACACTTGATTTGAGCTAAAGGTTGGGCGCGAACGCTATCTCGTATGGTCGTTTCGCGCCCTGCCTTGCTTTTTGGCTGCCATAAGCCGTAGAATCATGAATTGCTTTTTTCAGAAGAGCAAGTAGTGTTCTTCTGCATCACGTTGGAATAAAGGAGCTTACCTCTATGGTCAAGATTCGTCTCGCGCGTCACGGCGCAAAGAAGCGCCCGTACTACCGCATAGTTGTCACGGATTCTCGTGCGGCTCGCAACAGCCGTCCGATTGAAGAAGTCGGTCGTTACAACCCATGCGTTGAGCCGTCTATGATTCAGATCGACCTTGAAAAGGTGGATAAGTGGATCGCTAATGGCGCTCAGCCCACCGACACGGTTGCACACCTTATCGAGTCCGCTCGTAAGGAAGCTTAAGGCGATGTCCGGGGAAGCTCTTGATCTCTCCGGGTTGGTTCGTACGCTGGTCGAGCCTATCGTTGATTATCCCGACGATCTCGAAGTTACACAGAATGAAGGCGAACAGGGCGATTACCTGGTTGAAATTCGTGTAAACGAAGAGGATGCTGGCAAGGTTATCGGACGCCAGGGGCGTGTCATCAAAGCGATTCGTACGCTCGCACGCGCTGCCGCAACGCGTGATGCTCGCCATGTCGAAGTGGAGATCGTCGATTAGATGAGCGCGTGGGTTAAAGCCGCCTGCATCATCAAAACGAAACACCTGCAAGGGGAACTTGTCGTGCGTAAGGTCGATAGGTTCCCTTTTCTGTTGTCTGAAGGCATGCAGGTTTATTTTGTTCCGCCAACGCTCTGCGGTCCGCGTGAAGGGCACGTTGTTTCTGTTTCCCCTGCGCGCGAAGGGGAATGGACGGTTTCTTTCGATACGGTGGACGACATTGCGAGCGCAGAAGAACTGGTTGGATCGTGGTGTCTTATTGCAAAAAGCGATGTACCTGAACCGTCCGAGGGCGCCCTTCCGCTGTTGTGTGAAGGGTGGCGTGTCGTGGATACAAAACGGGGTGAATTAGGAGCTCTGAGCGCGATAATCGAACAGCCAGCGCAGTCTTTGCTATCCGTTGAAGGGTCTGTTGAGGGGCGCTTGGGAGAGATTCTTATTCCGGCAGTCGACGAATTTATCTGCCAGATAGACACAGCCGATCGCTGCATTACCGTGCAGCTTCCTGAAGGCTTGCTTGACCTTGCTGCTGAGAATGCTGTAGTCAGCAATAAAGATGCTAGTGCGATAACAGGCGACAAAGCCACTGACAGAGCCGGTAGTCATACCGGCGTCAACAAGATGCAGGGTTGTAAAAGTGCTGGCAAAGAGGGCAGTATCGATGCGCACAAGCAGGATGACAACAGCTTGCAAGGTGGCGCTTGATGATTATCGAAACGCTTTCAACTTTTCCTGCTATGTACGACTCGGTTATGGGTACGTCGATGATGCGCATTGCGCAAGAACAAGGGGCCCTCGACTTTCGAGCATTTGACCTACGCGATTGGACGCACGATCGTCATCGGACAACCGATGATAGCCCGTATGGTGGCGGTCAAGGTCTTGTTATGAAGTGTGAACCGATATTTGAGGCATTCGACGAAATAGTGGCCGCACGTGAAATGAAGCCTTACACCGTTTTTCTTACACCGACGGGTGAAGCGTTTACTCAGGCAGTTGCCCAAGAGCTGTCTGAAAAACCTCGCCTTTTGTTTGTGTGTGGTCACTACGAGGGAATCGATGAGCGCGCCTACACACTTGCCGATCGGTGCTTGTCGTTAGGCGATTATGTACTGACGAGTGGCGAACTGGCGAGCATGGTGGTTATTGATGCGGTAGTACGTTTGCTTCCTGGTGTGCTTGGCGATGAAGGTAGTGCGATTGATGAAAGTTTTTACGACGGGTTATTGGAGTATCCCCAGTACACACGCCCTGCTGAGTTTCGTGGTATGGAAGTGCCGCCCATACTGTGTTCGGGCGATCACGCCAAAGTGGCAACATGGCGCCGGCAACAGAGTCTCAAGCGAACGGCGCACCTCCGCTCCGACCTGCTGGCACAGGCAAATCTTTCAGAGGCTGACAGGGCTTTTCTGAAATCTTTATCTACCGAAGCGGGGTCGTCTAGCGAGACGGTATCATAAAGCACAGCAGCTTGAAGCTTGGCAGCGCACAGCAACAAGCGCAGTTGTACAGCTGAGGTAACAAGCACGGTCGTACAGCGCTAGCAGCAAGCACGGCTGTACGAGTTAGTTGTCTTGAAGCTCAAGTGCTGAGGTTCACATGTACGCGCTGCTTTTGGTTGGTAGCGCTTTTCAATGGAAGGATCGTCATGTCATCTGCCCGAAGGGCAACTTCTTCCCGAAAGCGCGGAGGATTCATACGCGACGCTATCGAGTATATAGTACTGCTTGTTGTGGTATTTGCTGTTTTCTGGGCAGGGCGCGTCTTTGTTGTTGAGCCCTATTCGATTCCTTCGGGGTCCATGGAAACGACGCTCATGATCAATGACTGCGTCTTTTCAGAAAAAGTTAGCTATCACCTGCGCGATGTGCAGCAGGGCGACATCGTGACGTTTGCCGATCCTGAAGTAGAAGGCCGCACTTTGATCAAGCGGGTTATCGCTACCGAAGGACAGACGGTTGATCTCGTTAACGGTGCAGTTTCTGTTGATGGGCAGGTGCTCGACGAACCCTACACACACGGGCTTCCCTCCGAAGAACTGACCCCTGCGCGTAACGTGCAGATATCGTATCCGTATACTGTCCCTGCCGGCTATGTGTGGGTCATGGGGGACAATCGTACTAATTCAGCCGACTCGCGCTATTTTGGTGCCGTCCCAACCTCAAATATCACGGGGCGTGCTGCAGCTATCTATTGGCCTCTTAATCGCATCGCAACCCTCTAGGTTGTAGGCGCACAAAAAGGGACGCACAAGAAGGATGATAATGGAATCGACGCTTACATCTGAACAGTCACAACGCCACCTCCACGGCTCTCAAGAGGGTGTCCGCACATTCCAGGACATCATTATGAGTCTGCAGCAGTATTGGGCAGATCAGGGATGCGTGGTGCTGCAGCCCTACGATGGAGCTGTTGGTGCCGGTACCAATCACACAGCGACGACGCTTCGGAGCTTAGGTCCTGACACGTGGCGTACCTGCTACGCGCAGGGATGCCGTCGTCCTGCTGATGGACGCTATGGTGAAAACCCTAATCGCCTGCAGTTTTACTATCAGTTCCAGGTTCTTATGAAGCCCTCGCCCGACAACATTCAAGATTTGTATTTGGGCAGCCTCAATGCGATTGGTATTGACCCGAACAAGCACGATGTTCGCTTTGTTGAAGACGACTGGGAAAGCCCAACACTTGGCGCGTGGGGCCTTGGCTGGGAAGTGTGGCTTAACGGTATGGAGGTCACGCAGTTTACGTATTTTCAGCAAGTTGGTGGATTTGAATGCGCTCCGGTGCCGGTTGAAATCGCTTACGGTCTCGAGCGACTGGCTATGTATATTCAGGGTGTCGACAGTGTCTATGATCTTATCTGGGCGCGAGGCGACGATGGCGTTGAATTTACCTATGGCGATGTCTATCTGGAAAACGAGCGCGAATTTTCGGAATACAATTTCGAAATTGCGAATACAAAATTCCTATTTACTGCTTTCGATGACTTCGAACAAGAAGCAAAGTTGTGCCTTGAGGCCCGCTTGCCGCTTCCTGCTTACGACTGGGTGCTTAAATGCAATCATGTTTTCAACCTACTTGATGCGCGTGGCGTCATTTCAGCGACCGAACGGATGGCTTATATCCTGCGCGTCCGTTCGATGGTGAAAGAGTGCTGTAGTGCGTATATCGATCGGGTTGTAGGGGGCGCTGCAAGTGGCAAAGCCAACAGCGGCGTTGTTGATGGTGCCAGCGACGGTGCCAAAGTTAATGCCAGCTCTCTTGGTAGGGGCAATGCCAACCCCAGCGGCAGCGGCGAAACCAGCACAGGCAGCCGCGACAACACGAGCGCTAACAGCGCCACCAAAAATAACGCTCGCACCAACAGCACGGTACAGGGGGAGTAACGCCATGGCAGAAATGCACACGCTCGCTTTTGAGATTGGCGTGGAAGAAATCCCCGCCTTCGATCTTGATTCAGCCACGAAGCAGCTGGAGCGATTAGCGCCTGCTGCCTTTGAAGGTGCCCGCATTCCCTTTGACCGCATCGAGGTCTTTTCAAGCCCCCGACGTTTGATTGTCATGGCGTACGGCTTGCCTGAAGCAACCGAAGAACTCATGGAAAAATACAAAGGTCCTGCTGCCCGCATTGCTTTTGATGAAGCTGGTCAGCCGACAAAGGCGGCGATTGGCTTTGCGCGCGGTAAAGGGTTGACTCCCGACGATCTTGAGCGCCGCCTGGTGAAAGACGTCGAATACGTTTTTGCTGTTAAGCAGATTCCTGCCGTGCCGGTAATCAGTTTACTTCCTGCGATTTTGCAGGGCTTTATTGAAGACATCAAATGGCCTCGAAGCCAGCGATGGGCTGCCTATCGCGAGGTGTTTGTGCGTCCGGTGCGCTGGATTGTTGCCCTGTTTGATGACCAGGTTATTCCCCTACAGTTTGCGGGGGTTTCTACCGGTCGTGATACCTGGGGTCATCGGGTGCTTGCACCGGGTGCCCATCGAGTGAATGAGGCGACGGATCTTATCAAAGTTGTTCGCGCGGCTTCGGTTGTTCCTTCGCAAAGTGAACGCGAGCAGATCATCCGCGACGACGTAGCTGCTATCGAGCATACCTACGACCTGGTGGCAGACCTTCCTGCCAAAACTCTGCTCGAAGTGGTTAATCTGTCGGAGTTTCCGCAGCCGCTTGCGGCTACGTTCGACGAGTCGTTTTTGCAGGTGCCGCAGGAAATTATTATCGATGCAATGCTTATGCATCAGCGCTATTTCCCGCTCTACGACAAAAAAGGCGCGCTAACCAATCGCTTTGTTATTGTTTCAAATGGGAACCCCGCCTGTCAGGAAACGATTATTTCCGGTAATGAGCGTGTAGTGCGGGCGCGGTTAGATGACGCGAAATTCTTCTACGAAGAAGACCTCAAACAGCCACTTGAAAGCTATGTTGAAAAGCTTTCAAGCGTGGTGTTCCAAGAGGATTTGGGTACGGTGCTCGATAAAACGAAGCGTCTTGTGCGTCAAGCAACTCATCTTGCTGCTGACGCGAAACTGTCCAAGGCTGACGCACGTGATCTCGAACGAGCTTGCTATCTCTGCAAAGCCGATCTTGTTACCAACACCGTGGTGGAATTCACCAGTGTGCAGGGTGTTATGGGTGGTTACTATGCGCTTGCATCAGGTGAAACCGAGCAGGTAGCGCAGGCCATCAGTCAACATTACCGTCCGCGCTTTGCGAGCGATACAGCGCCGGATTCTGTGGTGGGACAGTTTGTTGCGTTTGCCGACAAGCTCGACACCGTGTGTGGTCTTATTGCCGTAGGGCAAGCACCCACCGGTTCTTCCGACCCCTTTGCGCTCCGTCGCAGTGCTATTGGCATTATTGGTATGCTTGATGCTGGGTTGCCCGTTTCGCTTCTGCCTGCTATTGATTGTGCGCTTGATGCCCTGATGGCTGACGGTATTTCCTTTAACCGTACAACAGCTCGAGAGGCAATCAGCGACTTCTTTATCGCACGTACTAAAGTTATCTTGCGTGATGAAGGACTACCTATTGATGCCGTTAATGCGGTGCTGGCAGCAGGCGTTACTGAGCCGGCCCTGATTGCCGCGCGAACCCGTGCGCTTGCTGCCGCGCGTGCTTCGTCACCAGAAACAATGACCGACCTCGCTACTGCATTTGCGCGTGCCGATAATCTGCGCGATGCAAGCTTGGGAAGCAAAACCGACACGAGTCTGTTCACACCAGAAGAAGCGGACTTACAAGCAGCTATCGATGCCGTGACCGCAGCTATTCCCGATCTGCTTAATCAAGGAGATTACGTACGTGCACTAGAGAAGCTAGCAAGCTTGCGCGCTCCAATCGATACGTTCTTTGAAGCGGTGATGGTGATGGATAAAGACCAGACGCTGCGTGAAAACCGCCTACGACTCCTGAATCGGTTCGTATCGACATTCAAAGACGTGGCCGATTTTGGTGAGCTTGCTTCGTCATGATTCCAACCATCAACATCATTAGCGACTCGGTCGGGACCACCGCTCAGGCTATTGCCCGTGCGGCGGCAAGTCAGTTTGGCGAAACCGAGCCCATTATCGAACTATTGCCAAACGTGCGTACATTTGAAGAAGTCGAAACGTTTCTGCAAAAGCGACTTGATGAAACACGGCGTCGCACAGGAAGCCCTGAAATGATCGTGTTTTATACGATTGTTGAAGCCGAAGTAACGCGACAGCTGAAGGAATACCTGGCGTTTCACCCTGAAATCCATGCGGTTGATCTTATTACCGATGCGGTTGATGCTATTTCGCAGGTGTCAGGGCGCGAGCCCATGGTAGTACCGGGCGAGCTGCATATTACCGACGAACGTTACTTTCACCGGATTGAAGCTATCGAGTACACGATTGCTCACGATGACGGCCGCAACCCGCAAGATCTTCCCTCTGCTGACATCGTGCTTTTGGGTGTTTCGCGATGTGGGAAAACACCTACTTCTATCTATCTGGCGCAAGAAGGGTATCGGGTTTCTAACGTGCCTCTTGATTTAGTAAGTGCGCCGCCGGCAGAGATTCATAAGGTTGATCCGTCTCGTCTTTTTGGCTTGGTTACCACGCCCGATGTACTGGTAGATATTCGCCGTCGCCGTTTAGGCAATGCATTGGCGGTTGCGGGCGATTATGCCGATCGTGAAAAAGTTGAACAAGATCTAGAAAAGGCACGATCACTTATGCGTCAACTGGGGTGCTTTGTCATTCACACCGAGAATCGAGCCGTTGAAGAGACGGCCCAGGAAATCATGCGGTATTATGAAGTCGCTCATCCGCGGAAGGGAAGTTTGCGCGGAGAAGGCGATCTTCAAACTGTCGAATAAGGAGTTGCAGTGGCTGAAGAAGTGAAGCGCGTTTTCGCATTTGGCAAGGATGCAAACGGCAATAACGTAACCGAGGGAAATACCTCTATGAAGGCGGTGCTCGGTGGCAAAGGAGCTAACCTAGCTGAGATGGCAAACATCGGCTTGCCCGTGCCTCCCGGCTTCACGATTTCCTGCCAAACATGCATGGAATATGCCAACGCCGGCAATGTGTGGCCTGAAGGCGTTCTTGATGTCATTCATGAATATCGCTCTGACTTGGAAGCCCGCGCCGGTAAGAAAATTGGTGATGCACAGGACCCGCTGCTGGTATCTGTTCGATCTGGCGCTCCCATTTCTATGCCGGGTATGATGGACACAGTTTTGAATCTTGGGTTGAATGATGAATCCATCAACGGTCTGATTGTGCAGACCGAAAACCCACGCTTTGCCTGGGATTCATATCGCCGGTTTATTCAAATGTTTAGCAATGTGGTTATGGGGCTCGACGGTGATCTATTCGAGAACGCCATCAGCATGAAGAAGAATCTGCGCGGTGTGCGCAGCGATACTGATCTTACCGCCGACGACTTGCAAGAGCTCGTAGAGGAATTCAAGCGCATCTTCGCCGAAAACGTTGATGCTGCAGCGTACCCTGACCTTGCGCATAATGGCGTTGCCACATTCCCGCAGGATCCTACAGTACAGCTGAAGCTTGCTATTGAAGCAGTGTTTGGCAGTTGGAAGAATCCGCGTGCGGTGCTGTATCGCCAGAAGAACAAAATCGACGACAATATGGGTACAGCCGTCAACGTACAATGCATGGTCTTTGGCAACAAGGGCGATACATCTGCGACGGGTGTGGCATTTACTCGTAATGCTGCCACAGGAGAAAAAGAATTTTATGGCGACTACCTTGTGAATGCACAGGGCGAGGATGTGGTAGCGGGCATTCGCAACACAAGCCCGATTGCCGAACTCAAGCACACTCCCGGTCTTGAAGAGGCTGGTCGCGAACTCGAAGAGGTGTTTGTTCTGCTCGAACAGCACTTCCGCGATATGATGGATATTGAGTTTACCATCGAGCAAGGCAAACTGTTCATGTTGCAGACACGCGTAGGTAAGCGTACAGCTGCCGCCGCTTTGCGCATTGCTATCGATATGGAAAAGGAAGGTCTTATTACTAAGGAAGAGGCTCTCAAGCGTGTTGAGCCTGAACAGCTCGATCAGCTGCTCCATCCTCAGTTTGATAAGAATGCTTCGTACGATGTACTGGCGCGCGGCCTCAATGCATCGCCGGGTGCAGCCGTGGGTGAAATTGTCTTTTCGAGTGCTGATGCGGTGGCTGTTTCAGAAGCAGGGCGCAAATGCGTGCTCGTGCGGTGGGAAACAAATCCCGATGACCTCGCAGGTATGATTGCTGCTGAAGGTATTCTTACCAGTCATGGTGGCAAGACGAGTCACGCGGCCGTTATTGCCCGTGGCATGGGTGCACCATGCGTGTGTGGAGTGGACGCGTTGAAGATCGACGCAGAGAAGAAAGAAATTACTGTTGCTGGTAGTGATGTAGTACTGCATGAGGGTGACATGATTTCAATCGATGGCACCACTGGTACGGTTGTTTCCGGTGCTGTGGAACTGGTTATGCCTGAATTAACTGGTGATTTGGATACCATTTTGGAATGGGCCGACGAAGTGCGCGTACTCGGTGTGCGTGCTAATGCCGATAACCCCGAAGATGCTCAGCTTTCGCGCGATTTTGGCGCCGAAGGCATTGGTCTGTGCCGCACGGAGCATATGTTCTTAGGTGATCGCAAACAGTTGATTCAGCAGTTTATTCTGAATGATGATGAAGATATTCGCACAGAGTGCGTTCACAAGCTGGGTGAACTACAAACGGGCGATTTTCTTGGCATGTTCCGTGCGATGGACGGGCTACCGGTTATTGTGCGCTTGCTCGATCCGCCGTTGCATGAGTTCTTGGAGAACCCGCGAGCGCTTGATGTCGAAATCGCTCACATGGAAGAACAGGGCGCATCGGCCGAGTCGGTTGCAGAAAAGCGTGCGCTTATGGCTCAGATCGATTCATGGGCTGAAGCGAACCCGATGCTCGGCCTGCGTGGTTGCCGCCTGTCGATTCTGTTCCCGCAGCTGCCTGATATGCAGGTGCGTGCCATTGCTACCGCCGCTGCTGCTCTCAAGAAAGAGGGGCTCGACCCGCATCCTGAAATTATGATTCCGCTGGTTTCCTTTGAATCAGAGATCGAATCGCTGCGTGCAAAAGCTGAAGCGGTTATCGCTGAGGTTGAAGCAGAGCAGGGTGTACAGTTGGAAATTCCTATTGGTACCATGATTGAGTTGCCACGCGCTGCCCTGATTGCCGATCAGATTGCACGCCACGCCGATTTCTTTAGTTTTGGAACCAACGATTTGACGCAGACCACGCTGGGATTTTCGCGCGACGATGCCGAAGCTAAGTTCTTGCCGCGATATCTGGAAGAGCATCTGCTCAAGCGTAATCCATTCGCCACGATCGACGATGGTGTTGCCGAACTTGTGCGCATGGGTTGCGAAAAGGGTTGCTCTGCAAATCCCAAACTGGCGTGCGGCGTCTGTGGTGAACACGGTGGCGATCCTGAGTCCATCATGAAATTCGCCCAGGTTGGCCCTGACTATGTCAGCTGCTCGCCGTATCGTGTGCCGATTGCGCGTCTCGCGGCTGCTCAGGCGGCGCTTGTTTAACCTCTGATATACTTTATATATGCGAGCCGCCTTATTTTCCACCGGGAGATAAGGCGGTTTTTATATTGCTGGCTGTTAAGATTTGTTCCTATACAAGACTGTTTTTATTCTTTCCGATGCTACCCGCCGCACCAAAAAACCGTTAAGGCCGCTATCTGATGAGGGTGCTACTGATTCCATGGCAAACAAGTGGTTGTAGGTACGAGTTGTGGCCATCGCACACTTCACGCTTGTATGCTTCAAACTTGCGCATTATGGATGTGTGTTTCAAGATGATGCGGCGTTAAGTTCCTAACGACGCACATTGCAGAATGCAATGTCAACTTTTCAACTGTGTATATGAAAGTTAGCGTATAGTCGCCGACCTCGCTTTTTGCTATCCTTGTATCCTATAAATTTGGGAAGGGAATACAAAGCATGGACATGAAGTTTCTCGTTGATCTGTCTGGGCAGATTGATACGTTTATGTATACCTACATTCTTATTATCATGCTGGTTGCATCTGGTGTGCTGTTTACCATTCGCACTAAAGGCGTGCAAATTCGCCTGTTTAAGGACATGATTAAGTCTATTACCGAACAGAAATATAACGAAGGTGAAAAGACTACCTCATCGTTTCAGGCATTGATGATATCCACGGCCAGCCGGGTTGGTACGGGCAATATTGCCGGCGTTTCGACAGCCATTGCTTTTGGCGGCCCTGGTGCACTGTTTTGGATGTGGATTATGGCCACTGTGGGTTCGGCTTCAGCGTTTATCGAATCGACGTTGGCTCAAATATTCAAGGTAAAGAATGAGGACGGTTCGTTTCGTGGTGGTCCGGCATACTATATTCAGCAGGGGATTGGCAAACGGTGGCTTGGAGTGGTTTTTGCCCTGGCACTTATTGTCTGCTTCGCCTATGGTTTTAATGCACTACAGGCCTATAATGCCTCATCAACACTGGAAGTCTATATGCCAGACTATTTCAAAAGTGACGTTGTGGTTGCCGTTGCATTGTTCTTAGCGGCATTTACTGCTATCTGCATCTTTGGTGGCGGGAGCCGTATTAGTTTCTTTACGAGCATTATTGTGCCGGTTATGGCGTTTAGCTATTTAGCTATCGCACTCGTTATTACCTTCATGCATATCTCTGCTGTGCCGGCTGTATTCGGGCTGATTTTTTCGTCGGCTTTTGATTTTCGATCATTTGCAGGTGGGTTTGCCGGGTCGGTTGTCTCGTGGGGTATTAAACGCGGTCTTTATTCGAATGAAGCCGGTATGGGCTCTTCACCAAATGCCGCTGCTGCTGCTTCGGTTTCTCATCCTGTTAAACAGGGGCTTGTGCAGACACTCTCAGTATTCATTGACACGATGATCATCTGTACCTGCACCGGTATGATGGTGCTCGTGTTTTATGTGGGTAGCAACTTGGAAACTATGGTCGATCCGATAACAAATGTTACCTCGTTTGTAAATCCGCAGACGGGTGCCATTCTTACCGGTATGCCTCTTATCCAAGAGGCTTTGCGCTATTCGTTGGGCGATTTCGGTGTGAACTTCGTTACGTTTAGCATTTTCTTATTTGCTTTTTCGAGCTTGCTTGGCAATTACTACTATGCCGAAAGCAACATGCGGTTTATCAAAGATAACCGCATTGTCGTGTTCATTTTCCGTATTACCTGCATTATTGCAGTATTTTGGGGCGCACAGGCAGGATTTGACCTAGTGTGGAACTTTGCTGATATCGCGATGGGCTTTCAAGCGTTCGTCAATCTGGTTGCCCTTTTCTTACTGGGAGGATGGGCTGTTAAAGCGTTGCGCGACTACGAAAGCCAATCGCAGAAAGGGGAAAACCCTGTCTTTTTGGCTGCGTCTATTCCAGGCTTGCCCAAAACGGAATGCTGGCATGAAACAGCCGAGGAACTTGCAGCTGATGCAGCGCGTGGTACGCTTGCAGCCGATGCAAAAATGAAGCATCAGGTTGTTGAACTGCTGAACGATAAGTAGCTAGGTAACTAGGTAGCTAGGTGGCTAAGTAGCCAAGCTGCCAAACTGCGGCACGCTCGGACGACGACTGGTCGAGTAGCTGTGGTGCGCTTGGACAGTAACTGGTGAGTAGTTGTGTGCGCCATTGATAATGAATAGCGCGTAGCTGCGGAGCTAGTAACAAGGGTAGTCAAGTAGTTCGCTATTACAGGAGCGCTCGGTAACTGAGTGCACTGCAGTTGGGGCTTGAGCGGTTAGTCGAGCTGCATGCTATCTAACAATACGGAGCACCTTTCATACTGCCCTTGTTGTCGATCGGCAAACAGCGTAGAATGACTTTCCCGCAGCGGCTGTGGCTGAAGTCACGCATGATGAAAGTGTGCGAGACGAGATCAAGCGCGTAGATGTCGGTAGATATCGACAGTGCTCACACGACCCTCAGTTGTTTGCAGCACTTTGAAAAGGTGGAGCCATGCTCTTCCCATGCGGCATTCCGCATGAAATAGGGGGGCGACTGGTTTCGACATGGCAGGTTTGAACCGAGGAGCAAGTCGTGGTCTCCTCGCCACGTTAAACAGGGGTACCGTCAAATTTAATTGACAACAACAAATCTTTTGGGCGTCAGTACGCCCTCGCTGCTTAATTTATAGCGCAGCGCGCCAACGCGGGAATTTCTTCTGCTTCCGCTGCGGTGTTATTTTAAGGAAGATGCTTTCAAGCACGTAGTCGGTATGGCTTGAAAAAAGACTGAACCGGCCAGAGATGCATGCAGTACGGCGATGAGCTCGTGTGTCTCGGATTTTTTCGTCGCATAAGCTTGTAGAGCCTGGGGGATTGTCTGGTATGGACCGGAGTTCGATTCTCCGCGCCTCCACCAACTAGCATACGTCCTGTGATATGTGTTTAAGCACGTCACAGGGCGTTTTTCTTATATCGTTAAATAGTTTCTAAATGGCATAAATTGGCATATGTGACGAATAGACCTATCAAAGTGGTCACAATCCCGGCTCAGGGTTAAATGATTTAATTCCCTCTCAGGAATTGTCAAAGGTTTTATGATGGCTGGCGATGGTAATTCTTACGTCTATTCATTCATGATGTGCGCCACGCGCTTTTGCAATTCAGGAAGTACTTCTGCTCCAAACCAAGGGTTCTTTTTCATCCATATCTGATTGCGCGGTGAAGGGTGTACGAGCGGAAGCCGTTCGGGCAAATATCGCTGGTAGTTATGCACGATATCGGTAAGCTTTGCTGACGACTTTAAGTGCAGGTATGCATGGGTTGCATAGTTACCCACTAATACAGTAAGCTCGACGTGTGGCATAAGCGCCAGTAAGGCCGGATGCCATTTGTCTGCAAAGCCCTTGCGAGGGGGAAGATCGCCCGATTTTCCGGTACCGGGGAAGTAGAAGTCCATAGGCATAATGGCAAGCTTATCTGAGGTGTAGAACGTCTCGCGGTCAATGCCCAGCCAGTCACGGAGGCGATCGCCGCTGCGATCGTTCCATACCATATGAGTGTCTTGCGCAATGCGCCCTGGTGCTTGACCGACGATAACAATGCGCGCCTCGGCATGTGCGCTATAAAGAGGATCGATGCCTTGTGCGGTGTATGAAGCATTCTGCTCATCACGGCGAATGGCTTCAAAGATCTCGTCGAATTTTGATTGGGATGTTGAATCGCTCATAGGGCACTTCCTTTAATATGTTGCCTCTACTTCTTAAACAGTCTAAACGGTCGTCTTAGAACCTTGGTTTTGGTACGGCTGCACCTTGGTGTCTTGTCCTGCTCTTTTTATCGGGGTGACACCCTCTTAAATGCTTGTGACTCTTGTTAATACGTTCCACCCACCATTGATAATAGGTGAAAAACCATACATGAAGTGGCTGTGTTTCGGCAGTTATACGTATTTGTTTACGAATGGCCGAAACTTGGCAAATGGTAGACATCAGGGATTGCCGTGTTCGTAGCAGCAATTTCTGTACGGTGGGCGTATAATACTGCCATCTGCGGTTCGACGTTTGGAGGTGCACTATGGCGGAGATGAGGGTCTACACCGTAAGCGAAGTCGGCAAGGCGAGCGAGGAACAAGCAGTAAAGACGGTATTTCATAACACTGATTCCACAAGCAGTTCTGTTTGGGTGGTAAAGCCGGGGCAGGAAGTTGTCTGTCACCTTCATAGTGCGTCAGACGATGTGTGGGTGTGCACTCAGGGCAAGGCGCTGTTCCATCCTGAGATTGGCGAAGATATAGAAGTAACGGCAGGGCAAGTTATTGTTAACCCAGCAGGAAAATGCCATGGTGCTACCAACCATGGCACAGAAGATTTCATATTCGTGAGTGTTGTGGCGCCCGTCCCGTCAGACTATGTGGCGCTCTAAGACTGGTAGGCTCTGGTATTGCTTGAGTGCCTGTTTACATAATTGTGCTGGTAGATAAGGTAAAAAATACTGATTCGACGGTTTGCAACAAAAGAATCTGTTCCAATCAATCGACGATGAATCACCCTGCAGCGGTGATGTCTCGCCGTGCGTTTGTCGCTACAGGCCTTCTTGTTGCTTCTGCCGCAGTGGGGCAGATTGGTTGTTCGCACACATCGCAAGCAGCCAACATTCCTGATGAATCAGGTACTCTCGCACAGCTGTCGTGGGCGGATATCGCGGCAGCTGCTCAGGCGATTGCGGCGTGCGGCAGCAGGCAAGAGGCGCTTGAAGCTGCTCGTTTATACGGGCTTATTGATGATGCGGGGCGATTGGATCCAAGCGGCAGCAAGAACATCAGCCTTTCTGATGGACGTATAGCGCCGACGCAGATTATTGGGGTGTATGCCGACACTGCCACAGCAGGTGGCAGTGTCGGGCTGACGTTTGCAATAACTGAAGCGCTTGATCAGCGCGGCATCAATACCGACCATGTGAACACTGGCGGTTGGGAACAAAGCGCACTGCGTGCCTGGTTAGCAAACGAGGGGCTGGCGTTGCTTCCTGACGAGGTGGCTACCAGCATTATTGCGGTTGACAAGCTAACAAATAACACGGGGGCTGCAGGAGATTCTTCGGCAGTAACAGTAACGAGCGATCGTTTGTGGGTTCCTTCCTTGATTGAGTTGTATGGCGCTGCAGACTGGTTCGAAGGAGATCAGGCCTGGTGTAACGATATTGTCAATGCCGAGGGGCACCAATATCAGCGGTTTTCTGACGGTGGCATTACCGCATCGAGCAGCCTTTCCAGTGAAGGAATCTTAAAAGCCACCTACAAAGGGAAGCCATGCGAATGGTGGACGCGAACACCTCGCCCTAGCGACAACGTGTATTTCGCTGGCGTGTACCGTGATGGCACTGCCAACGCGATTGGGTATTTAGGTGGCTATAGTGCCGGTGCTATAGCCTGTTTTTGCTTGTAGTCCGAGCTCATTTTGCGCGCGTGGCTTTCAAGTGAGTTTACGAGTCGTTGTGATTATAGGCCCACAGCAAGAGATACGGCTCTTGAGAGCTACTTGAGGTCTTAAGATTGCAGAAGGGCAGATTCAGGAATGACTACGCGCCGCTGAATTCTTCGTCGCCAAACAGCAGGATTTTTTCGTCGCCCGAAAGAGCCTCGCGCGCTTGTTCGCGAAGGTTGTTCATGCCACTTAAGAATTGGCGGTATATAACCACCACAAGATAGCGGCCGGTAGGAGTCAGAGTGAGTTCATCACTTGTGTCCGTTGCGAATGCTCCCATCAGGCGCATAAATGCCATTTCCATTGGAAGACCTGCTTCAACACTGCAGCCAAAATCAGCTTTGAAGCGGCGTTTATCAAGACGGAGCTTATACAGATCCAACAGGAAGCGATACCGCATCAAGTCCCGTCGGCTCAGTTCAGTTTTTCCCATAATGGACATGTGGCCAGCTTCTATAGCAGCGTTGTAGTCTGAAATGCTAAAGGTGTTAACGTAGAGTGCCCCATTAAGATGGGTGATCGACCCACTTCCTATGGCAGGATAGTCCTCATAGCACGTTTGATATTCATCAATATGATCAGGGTCGTTAATAGCACCATTTTTATCGGTGCGCGTGAAGGTCCAGAGTGTCGTACGATCGAACAAGGGCTGTTCGCCACCTGCCAGCACGCCGTCAATAATGTGATAGAAGCGCTCTTCGCGGTCATAGTCGAGCTGGCCGAATTTACTAGCCATCTTTGCGACCGTGCCATTTGAAGCGTACAGCGGCGAAAACGTTACCTGACGCGCTCCGCAGAGTGCGATTTTCTCTAGGTCGGCGAAAAGCCCTTCTTCGGTTTGCGAGGGGAAGTTGAAAATCATGTCCACGTTGAGCGAATCGATATAGCCGTGGGCTTCTTCGATACGTTCGAGAATTTCCTGACCACTGCCATACTTGCGGTAGCGATCCATCTGCTTGAGCAACGTATCGTCAAAGCTTTGCACGCCCACCGATAAACGCTGGACACGATGTTGCAGTTTTTCAAGATAGGGGCGCGTTAAGTGGTTGGGGTTCGTTTCGCAAGCAACTTCTTTGATATGAAAGTTATCGCGCGCTACATCAAGTGTTTCGCACAGCTCGTCAATCATAACCGTGGGAGTGCCACCGCCCACATAAATGCTCTCAAAGTCGTACCCAAGGCCTTTGAGCATGAGCATTTCTTTGCGCATGCTAGCGAAGTAAGGCCCAGCGATTTCGGGGCGGAAGGGATAGCGATTGAAGCTGCAGTAGGGACACAGCACCTCGCAAAATGGCACGTGCATGTACAGCATATACGTGCGACCCGTCTCTGCAGGAGGCATCATACTTTCATCGGTGGGTTTAAGGGCGAGCTGGCAATTTGCCATGCCCTTTACAATTCTCGTCAACAGGCGCTCAGCGAGCATGCTGCCCTCTTCCGGTATTAAGAGGTATTGAAAGTTTAAGCGTTATTTCGTCATCTTAAGGTATCTCAATATCTCATTATGTCTCATCTGCGCAGGCCCGAGGAATATTCCCTGGGTCTAACGTTCGATCAGTGTAGCACAAGCACTTGTTTTTAATGGCTGCTGCATCGAGTATACGATGCATAAGACCCGACCGGGTAACGATACCGATAAGTTTGCCTTGATCAAGCACGGGAGCTTTTTAATGCGTTTATCCGAAAGAATGGTGCAGGCACGTTCAAGCGTATTATCCACATTCAGTGCAACTGTCAGGTAGCTATTATGTAGCACCCCTTCAGTGGCGCTTGATTCTTACTCCACGTTGAAGGGGTGCCATAGATAGCTAACTTATAGATTGATTATCACCAGCTAGTCTGGTTGATTTTCTCCGCGGCGATTTTCGCCTTCCAAGGCCTGAATAGGAGCAATGTCCTGTGTTACCTCAAGGGCGCCCAAGTATTCGCCTGCTCGGTTACGCACCGCGAAATAGCGCACATACACGAACTTCGGCCCCATGTGCATCCAAAAATCGTAATGGTCTTCAGAGCCATCTTTAAACGAATCGAAGATGTTTTTTACCATCTCTTGGTTTTTGGGGGGATGACAGGTCATCACATTGTTGCCAAGTGATGCTATCGGACGTGCGAATGTACGGTTATCGCCATGGCTGAAGTAGCGCACGATATCATCTTTGTCGACAAAGGTAATCTCAAGTGGCAGTGTGTTGAGCATCGCAGCAAGTTCCTGAGCGTTAAAACTGCCGGTCGGTAACTTGATATAGTCAGCTGATACTTCAGGTTTTTCTTCTACTTCGCCGGCAGCGCGCTGGGCTTCATGCTTTGCGGTAGCGGCAAGTAAATCGTTCATCGAAGGCACCCACTTCTGCGGTGTGTCGATGAACACAAAGCCAATGTCCGGTTCGTCTTCGGCGACAGCCATCCATTCCATGGTGTCGAACTGTTCGGCCATCATGGGAATAAGGATGTTTTCTTCTTTATAGATCATGCCTTCAACGCCTTCGACTGCCGCATCGGCAGCTGTAGCAACAGCAGCTTTGTCGGCGTTGTCGGTGGAAGCGAGCTCGGTTGCTTGATCGATCGCATCACGAACTTCGTCGTCTTTGCCCCACATAACCTTTGAGGGGCCAGTAATGTCATGCTTTTCCAGCAGGGGGAACATGAGGTTTTCCTTGCGGCGGTAATGAACGCTGACTTGACGGATAGTGCGCAGGCCCTCAACAAGCGAAGCGGCATCAGCTGCACCAGATCGAACAGATTCGATGGCAGGTTTTAACGTATTGTTGAGATAAGCGGTTAAAGCAGCGTTTTCGGCGAGAAGCGAATGAACCGGATGACCAGGAATATCAACAACTTCAGGCGTTCCTTCAGCTGCTTCAACGTGCTCGCCCAAGGCAGCTGCATGCACATCGCAGAGGCGCTGCACATCGTTCACGGGTACACCTTCAGCCATAAGGGCTTGCTCGGCTTTTGACACTTCAGTGGCGGCAACGCCGTCGAACTCGCGGGCAAAATCAGCCTTTACCTCGTCGACAGAAGCACCTGTTTGCAGTTTATTGAGGAGATTTTTGATGACGTCAACACGATGGGCGTCAATGTCAGCGGCATTTTCCGTGCCGGTTTCCGAGTCGCTCGAGTTGTTTGAGCTGCTCAAATCGTTTGAGTTTTCTGTCCCGTTCTCGAAGCCTTCCACAACAAACCCGGCTTCTTGAAAAGCGGCAACCATCGTTTCAATAGGTACGTCTTTAACCATGGCACCTTTTGCGGGTGTCATCATACGGCCGACGGTATCGCGGCGGTCTTTTTCGACAATCTCGGGAAACCCGAGATTGGCCATAATGTTGATGGCTTCAGGGAATTCTTCGCACAGGTCATGTACGGTCATATCTAAGCTCATTTTTTTCATAGAAACCCTTTCTGTATGGGTTTGTCTTAGGTACTCAATATTTCAAGTACTCAGTTTTAGGTGCTTAGCCGACGATCCCACAGTATGACGGGGAAGTACGTTGCTAATACAACATTAGCGCTAGTCAGTTCCAACTGCGAGGATATTGAGGTGTTTCTTAAAGACAAAACGCTTGTTGCGGACTTTTTCTGGGGTCGCATCGATAAATATGTCGAGATTGCTGATTCTCTTTTTGTGTCTCTATAAGAAAATTTATTTTCTTATAGAGGTGTCAATGGACCTGTTAGGAAAAAATTTAGCTGAATTTTTCCTTATAAAGCCAATTAATTAAATAAAGAGAAGAATAGTTTCTTATAGTTCAAGAATATAGCCTTCATGCACCCTGTGCGAGCACAAGAGGTAAGAGCGTCCAGAATATTTGAAGGAGTTGTTCAGGATCCGCATGAAGAATCCGAGATTCTAATATGCTTCGTGCCAAGAACATGAAGAAATCGTCTGGGACTTACAGGAAGAGTTCGATACCTAGGTAAGGCGAAGTCTACACAGAAAACTAGAGAGCCATTCGGGTTTATATGAAGAATCCGGGAGCAATAGCAGGAAGAGCCCGACACTTGCATGAAGACATACATAAAGGCATGCTGCAGGTTAAAACTGCTCGACCAGTTCGATGAGCTCCTGTTTTTTGTGAATATCGAGTTTTGTGTAAATACGCTTGGTGTGAGTGCGCACTGTGTTCTCAGAAACGAACAACGTTTCAGCAATACGAGGAACCGTGTAACCATGCACAATAAGGTCAGTAACTTCAGCTTCTCGGTCGCTCAACCGATAGACTTGCTGAAGGGCGGAAACACGTTTGGACAGCAGATCCTTCCAGTCGCCTTCTTCCAATGAATCTCTCAATGGGTTTCTGAATGGGTTTCTGAATGGCCCTCCGAGCGATTTGTCTAACGATTCGCTTGGTTTTCCAAGGCGCTCTTCTAATGATCTTCCTGATGAAGCAGCGTCAGAACGAGTATCGAAAGTCGTATCCAAAGCAGTGTGACGGAGAGAACCATCCTTGGTTTGCTCAGAATTGATTTCCATAGAGGGTTCGAATACAGAAGGCCTGGGAACAGAAGGCTTGGATGCAGAAGGCCCAAAACCTTTCTTTCCTTTTTGATAGGAAGAGTAGGGGGCACCAGAATTATTTAGTTGACCTGACATTTGTTCAACTGGCAAAGATGCCGATATGAGTTCGATAGTGTCGCCGTAGAAAAATTGGCTGCGCGCATTCTTAAAACTTACCGAACCGATGAAGAACATAAGGGCAAGCAGATAGATGGCGACAATAGCAGCAGTTTCTTGTGCGTTAAATCCGAGAGCGGTAAAGCTGTCCGAGAAGCTTCCAATAATAAAACCTAAGTCGTGCAGCGCGTAAATAATGCCACCGAACAATCCAAATACAAAGAAAGGAGTGACGCCGCGATCGCGCGACATTTGCGTGCATTGCAGCATAGTCAGCATGAGTCCGACGCTGTACAAGGCAAACAAGCCCGATGCAAGCCAGTGGGCATAAAAACCTGGCGCAAACATAAGAATTAAAAATGTGCTGATCAATACCGGAAAAACAATTTGGTAGAGCTTGATAATGTTCAGCCGAAGTCCCTTAGCCTGCCACAGGAAGAAAACCGCTCCTGCTGCGGCAAAAAGCGCTGCTATAGAAAGCAGATTAACGTAGAGACCAACTTCTGGTTGGTTAATAGCAAGTGATCTGACGATACCGGTGCAAAAGGCAATGGCGCCCATACAGAGCGCGCTGCGCCACATGTTTTTGACAGCACGGCGATAGACACGCAGATTTTCGCGCGGAATATCGGAAAACATTGGCTGTGAAAAGTCGATGGTGCGATTCCCCAAAATCAGCGCAAGCGAAATAAGCGGCAAAAATACCAGTGGTACTAAATAGACGGTTACGGCACGGGGAATAAGATACAGTCCAAAGTAGAATACGGCGGAACACATAAATCCGACGATGAGGTCACGCTGCCCCATTTCTTGTTGCTGGCTCGCGAACAGCCGCTGCCACAGTAAGTAGAAAAGGGCCGATCCAGTACCAAGGAAAACACCACTCGCCACTACGAGTGGGAATGCCCAGTCGTGCAAATACATAACGCCGATAAGCAACGCCCAACCGGCAAAATAGATAAGTGAGGCACCGATGACCTGTGTTCCCGTTTTAGCACGAGGTGCAAAATAAGCGCCTCGAGCAGCGACAGAAAAGGTGACAAGCAGCATAGTTGACTGAGCGAGGTAGAACCAGAACATAATCTCGCTTGTCTGGATGCTTATTGGAAGAAAGGGAAATACACCGCCCCAAATGCCCGTGGCATTAACAGCAAGAAAGAGCGCATAACCAAGCGAAGCACTTGTCGGCTTGAGCGAGGCAATTATAGTCTGATTCAGGTGCATTATTACCGTAGTGTTCATAGTGTCGCCATGCTTAATGTGTTGTGATTACGATACCGCATCGATTTATTAACATGAAGGCTTGCGAACAGGGATTTTACTAAATTCACCCTAATCATGTGACAAGATCGCACCCTGGCGCGTTAGGGTTGTTGTTGGAGGATTGACAATTTCAGACGAAGGAAGAGGAGGAGTGCTTATGCCACAGACGAGCATGAGCCGCCGGGGATTTATTAAAGCATCTGGTGCCCTTGCCGCGCTTGCAGCAGCCGGTGAAGGGGCAGCCCTGGCAGGTGGCGGGTTTGTTGCCGAGGCTGCGCAAGAAGCAAATGAAGAGACCATCGCTTGGAGTCAATGCAACGTTAATTGCGGTGGCAATTGTATTTTCCAATGGCATGTGCGGGACGGCAAAGTCCTCTACATGGAAACGGACAATACGGGTAATTCCGATCTTCAGGCACGCGCCTGTTTGCGTGGGCGCAGTATGCGCAAATGGTTGAACCATCCTGATCGCCTGCTATATCCCATGAAGCGAGTTGGCAAGCGGGGTGAAGGAAAGTTCGAGCGCATATCCTGGGACGAAGCCATCCAGATTATTCATGACAATATGGAGCGTATCTACGCCAACTATGGACCCAATTCTGTATTTATCAACTATGCAACAGGTATGTACAGTACTACGGGTAGGAATCCGAGTAAGCGGTTACTGTCGCTCTTAGGGGGATTCGTCAATCAGGGTGCTGATTATTCTACCCATATGATGCAGGTAGTCATGCCATATATGTTTGGCTCCGATAAGACGAAGGGTTCTATCTATTCACCCTACGACAACATTAACGCCTCGTCTTTTACTGAAGCTGAAGCGCACTCCGATCTGATTGTTATGTTTGGCAATAGCCCAGCGGAAACGCGTATGGGTGGAGCGAACGCGACGTGGGATTTTGCCAAAGTGCGTGAAGCGGTATACGCACGTGGGGGTAAGGTTGTTAATATCGACTATCGTCTCAATGAAACTTCATCAGCTCATGCAGATGAATGGCTTCCTATTCGTACCGGTACCGACACCGCGTTGTGCTGTGCACTCGTTCATGAATTCATTGTCGACGGCAAAACCGATGAAGAATTTCTTGTCCGTTACTGCGTTGGGTGGGATGAAGACACGCTGCCCGAATCGGCTCAAGGGCAAAATCTGTCGTATAAGGCCTACATTATGGGCGAGGGGTATGACCACATTGCTAAGACTCCCGAATGGGCTGCGGAGATTACGCAAATTCCCGCAGAGAAGATTCGCGAACTAGCCCGCGATCTGGAAAAGGCCGAAGCTCCTTTTGTGGTGCAAGGTTGGGGGCCACAGCGCCACACCAATGGCGAACAAACGTCGCGTGCCATTAGTATGGTGCCAATTGCGTTGGGAAAAATTGGACTACCGGGCACCAATACCGGCCAGCGGGAAGCGGAACCGCCGGTGTACTTAGTGTCGGCGCTGCCGTTTAAAAACCCCGTAACAACAACCCTGCCGGTTTATCAATTCATTAATGCGATTGACCATGGGCATAAAATGACTGCCACTAACGCAGGTATCACAGGAGCTGATGCGCTTGGTGTCGACATTAAATGCTTGTGGAACTATGCAGGCAACTGTTTAACCAATCAGCATGGCGATATCAATTACACGCATGAAGTGCTCATAGATGAGAATAAATGCGAGTTCATCCTGGTGTGGGACACGGTGATGACCGACTCTGCTAAGTATGCCGATCTTCTGCTGCCCGATGCAATGCGCTCCGAACAGCTCAATATGCAGACACAGGGTTATTCGGAATACTACACCGGTGTCACGGTAGGTGGCCCTGCCCAGGAGGCTCCCGGCGAGTGCCGAATACATTACGATGTGTGCGCTGACATTGCTGAAACGTTTGGTTTGCGTGACGAATTTACCGAAGGCCGCACGCAAGAAGACTGGATTCGTTTTCTGTATGAACAAGGTCGGGAAAAGCATCCCGAGATGCCTACATGGGAACAGATTCTGAAACAAGGTGTTTATAAGACAAAGCCTGATCAAGCCATTGGATTGAAAGACTTTCGTGATGATCCTATTGCTCATCCACTGGGAACACCCAGTGGCAAGATCGAGATCTATTCTGAATCACTTGCAAAACTCAATGAAACCTGGGAACTAGAAGAAGGAGACAAGATATTTGCTATTCCTGAATTCGATTCCGGTTTTCAGGGGTATGGTGCGGCCACCGATGAATACCCGCTGTATTGCTCGGGCTTTCATCACAAGTCACGTACCCACTCATCATTCGGTTTTATAGAGGAATTGGAACAGGCGGCTCGTCAGCAGATGTGGATCAATCCGGTTGATGCTGAACCGCGTGGTATTGCGATGGGCGATATCTGTGCTGTGAAGAGTCCAGCCGGTGAAATCCGCATTGAAGCGCGCGTAACTAATCGTATTATTCCCGGTACAGTAGGTATTCCTCAAGGCGCTTGGCATAAGGCTGATATGCAGGGCGATCGGGTTGATAAGGGTGGCTGTATTAATACGCTCACGACCTATCGGCCGACCCCGCTTGCAAAGGGCAATGGAAATGCTCATTCCATCATTGTTCAAGTGACTAAAGCGTAGAGGAGGGATATATATATGACTCAGTATGCATTTTATTTTGACAGTGCGCGCTGCACCGGCTGCAAAACCTGTGAGCTTGCCTGCAAAGATTATCAGAATCTTGATAAAAATACCGCTTATCGTCACGTCTTCGATTACGAGGGCGGTTCATGGACGATCAATGCTGATGGCACCTGCCAAACGAACGCATTCGTCTATCATGTATCGGTTTCTTGCAACCACTGTGATAATCCCGCCTGTACGGGCGTGTGTCCCACTGGTGCGATGCATAAAAACCCTGAAACAGGGCTTGTGTCGGTGAACACCGATAAATGCATTGGCTGCGGATACTGCCATATGGCTTGCCCCTATAATGCGCCGAAAGTCGACCGTGCGCTCGGCCATTCGGTGAAGTGTGATGGCTGTGCCAGTCGTGTGGAAGCGGGGCTCAATCCTATTTGCGTAGATGCCTGCCCGCTTCGTGCTTTGAAATTTGGCTCAGTTAGTGAAATGGCTGCTTTAGGTGAGCAAGCGAATATCGCGCCATTGCCAGAAAGTCATTACACCCATCCGCATCTATACATCAAAGTGAACGAAAATGCGAAAGCTCCCGGTTCTGCCGAAGGGTCTGTCGCCAATGTTATGGAGGTGCTCTAGTATGGAAACCGCTTTTGCTGAGCTACCTCTGGCGATATTTACCACGTTGGCTTCTATTGGAGCTGGTTCCTTTATAGTGCTGGCATGTGTGCTTTGGCGAAGAAATATGTCAAGCACGCAGATGAAAGCGCTCGACCGAGCGATGCTTGTGCCGTTTATGGTGGCTGGTGTTGGGTTTGTTGCTTCATTTTTGCATTTAACAGCGCCGCTACACGCCGTGTATGTGTTTTCCGGTATGGGATCTTCACCCCTTACCAACGAAATATGCTGCGGTATCGTGTTTATGGCGGCTGCTTTTCTGTATCTCGTACTAGCTCTTATCGGCAAGCTGGGTAATGCCCGCAAGCCATTTGCTTTAATAGTAGCCGTTCTAGCCACTGTCTTTGTTATCTTTGTTGGTCTGGCTTATATCGTTCCCACTATTGTGTCGTGGAATACAGCACTTGTACCAGCTGAAATGCTTGGCTACGCTCTTGTAGGTGGGACAGCTCTTATGGTGTGTGTTGCGCAGTACGCTGGTGTGCTTGATGAAGAAACACGCACCGTACTCAAAATGCCTCTTGTGATACTGGTTGTGTGTGGATTGGTGCTTGCTTTAGCTGCTCCGATCACCCATATCGCAATCATCAATGGCCTAGGCAATGCTGTTTCGCAGGGGAGCGCCCTTGTGTCTGAGGTACTGCCTTATGTGCTGGTCGGTTTGGTGTTGATTGCTCTTTCCGCTGTCGAGTTGCTCTGGGGCATTGCCAAGGGTTTCACACCAGCACGAGGTTTACGGTCGACTCTCGAAGCACTAGTGGGCATCTTTCTTTTGCGTCTTACGTTCTATGCGTTGTACCTTTCAATAGGCGTTACTTTGATGTAGCTCTGCGCGAGTATCCATCGCGAGGCCTACTGGAAATGGCTATTTAGAAGTGACGGTTTTAGATAGAGCGATGCTGAGATAGCGATTCTGGAAATGGCGAGATCAGATCTAGCCTTTATATCCTCAGATTTAGGGACTAAGAGTATTCTGACTTCGACTGAGCTGACAGGAGCCCGCCCTTATGTCCACTGTTCTGGGGGGTCGTGGGGTGTAACTACCATGAATGAGCTTGTAAGGAGTTTCTTATGAGTGTGCTCGAACAGAGCGTACTTGAGCAGATTGCTTTTATTGGGAACACGCTTTCACCGCTTTTCTTGTATGATCCACTCGCAAAGGAAACAGCAGACCTGTACGAAGCTCTGCGTCAAGTTGATGTTCACACGGCGGCTGCTGATTGGCCGTTTGGGAATACGCTTGCAATTGAACACGGGCTGCATCTGATGCAGGTAGGCATCAATGCGGGCAGGGAGGAACTGTCTCATGAATTTCAGCGGCTTTTTGTGGGGCCAGAGACAAAGGCAGTTCCTCCGTGGGGATCGGTGTATACCGATCACGACAGAATATTATTTGGTGAAACAGCGCTTGACCTGCACGATTGGATGAGCAAAAACACCATTCGAGCGACGGTTGATGACCATATGCCAGATGATCATGTTGGTCGCATGTTGGCACTTTTAGCATGGATCGCCCAGCAGCGTCCTAGCTTGCTGGAAGAATATTTGCAGGACCACTTTCTTACTTGGATTCCGCATTTTCTGTCCGTACTTGATGACAGAACAAGAAGCGATTTCTATCATGGTCTTTCCGTACTCACACAGGAAAGCATTGAAGGAATTGGACAAGCACTTAGCGTACAGGTGGTTGAGCCACGGTTCTTTCGGTGATTGAAGCAGTAGGGAGGAAAATCAATGAGCGGCGTGCAGATCGCATGGGCGAATGCGCTCAGTGAGTCCACGTTGGTATTCTTTACCACGTTGGCACCTTCTGCCGCTTTTGCCTATCTTGCGTTACTGATTCTGCTGTTCAGGAGTGGCATTGATACAGTAATTCACGAGCAAATTCACCACTTGCTGTGGGCGCCACTCGTGCTGTGCATGATTGGACTTATTGCTTCTGCCACGCACTTAGGGAACCCGTCTAATGCGCTTTATGTACTTATGCGTGTTGGATCAAGTCCGCTGTCGAACGAAGTGTTTGCAGCGGGGGCGTTCTTAGGTATGGCGGCTGTTTTCTGGCTTGCAAGTTTTTCGATACAGAAATACTACCTGGTTGAGCGGATCGCGATGGTATGTATTATTGCGTCCGGCATCTGCTTTATTGCGGCTATTTCGTGCGCATATCATGTTGAGACGATTGTCACGTGGTCAATGCCGCTTATGCCGGCAACCATTGCTTGCAGTTCAGCTATGGGCGGTCCTCTGCTAGCTCTTTGCTGCTTGCAGGCCACCGACCCATTTCCTAGTAAGGTACCGTTCGCAAAAGGACTTGCAGTGGTTTCGTTTGGTGCAACGGTTGCCTGGCTGAGCATGCAGACAGCTATTGGTCTTGCGCTGCCAGGCATTGCAAACGAGCTATTTACCGCAAGTGAACTGGTGCCCATGTTTTGGCCGGCGCTTGTACTGTCGGGTGTCTTATGTCTTGCCGGATCAGTAAGTCCCTTTGTTGTTGCGCGACGCCTTGGATGGGATGTATCCAAGGCGTATCCAGCAGGACATAAATCTGTGAAACAAAAATCAATAGAACAAAACGCGGAACAAAAGCGAGCAATACAAGAGTCGGCAAGGCAAAAGATAACAGCACAAGAACCAGCAGAACAAAAGGTCGCAGGGCAAGAATCAGTCGGGAGAGAATTGTCAGCGCGCTACTGGCTTATAGGAGCAAGCGTCTCTATGCTGATCGGGATTTTCATTATGCGGTTCATGTTTTATATGATGCATATGACGGTTGGTGTCGCTGTGTAAGCTGGTTAAGGCTCATTGGACTGTGACTGAAGCGTGTGTAGATAGAATGACTCGTGAGGTGCGCGCACATAATGAACAGGCTCATTGAAGCACGTCAAGCATGCACAGCGTTAGTTGAGAGGCGTATTAGCGCAGACGCATCTGCACGATAGCACTGTGCTCAAGGTTTTCGGCGGCAAGGGTCGCTTCCAGTAAAGAACGATGCGCGACAGGTTCTTTCCATGCCATTCCGCAGCCTGCCGAAAGGGTACGGGGAATGGGTATCAGCCGGCCGACCAGGCCATACCGTTGTGCGCATGCCTGCAAGGCAAGGGCATCGGTAGTGGAATCAAAAGGCACGATCAGGTGCTCTTTATGTAAGGCCGATCCGGCTGATGACATGTTTAATCCTTGCGCGATACTTACGAGATAGTAATCACGTAATCGTCTCCGTCGCGTTCAACGGAGGTCTGATGACCCTTTCGCTTTACCGCATCGCACACGTTGACACGCGACGTCGAGCTGCTGACGAGCACTTGAAGGGGTTCTTGCGGTGTTTCCTTGAGCGCTTCAAGTGTTAAAAGCACGGGTTCAGGGCACGAAAGCCCGCGCGCATCAAGTTGTTTCATTAGGTGTCCTTTCTATATTTCGCTGTGCTTCTAGAGTGTTCGCATTCGGATAATTTTCCGAATGCGACACCCCAGTATTTCCCAATAACTTATGCCTCGCTGGCGACAGGTGCGGAAACAGCCGGAGTGGCTTTCGCCGCCGCAGCCTTCTTCTTTTTCTGGTTGGTGAATGCGATAACAAACAGCACTGCAATACCAGCAACAAGTACAACTTGACCTGCCAAGGAAGGGCCTCCTGCAACTGCGGGAGTATCGGCCGTAGCGGCAGCTGCAGCAGCACCAGCCAGGCCAAAGTTATGTGCAAATGCGGCACCAATAAGCATTCCCAAGAAAGTCATTGCGCCATCGCACGAGCCCTGGCCAGCCAAAATCATCTGGCGCAGAGGGCAACCACCGGCGAGCGTGCCGGCGAATCCGACAGCATAGAGTCCGAGGATATTCCACAGATGCTGAGCATGTGCAATGGGCTGGCCGTCGAAGCTCAACTTGAAACCGCCGGTAGCCACGTTGTAGATGGCCATAACAGCAAAGAGACCAACGATGGGAATAAGCAGCGAAAAGTCCCTCATCAGGATGACATTACGCACGCCGCCGATAAAGCAGATGCGTGTCTTCTGTGCGAGGGCGCCAATAACGAGCGCCACGGCCAGCGAAATAATCCAGGGTGCATGCTTCGACCCGGGGCCAGATTCACTAACCGCCATTACCGTTAACGTTAGGCTGATAATCAGCAGCACTACCAAAGCGATGGGTAGTACGGTGCCGGCGGCTTTATTGGTGTCATGTTCGCGTCCAAGCGAAAATCCGCGCTTGAGGAACACCGCACCAGTAGCTACACCAGCAACAAGTCCTACGAGACCGACCCAAGCATTGAGATCGCCCGCGCTCATGCGGATAACCATGCGCAGGGGGCATCCCAAAAAGATGAGTGCACCGATCATCATGATGAAGCCCAGGATAAAGCGCACCATCGGTGACGATCCGGCTGTTGAACGATACTCTCTGGTTGCAAGGGCAATCAAAAATGCACCCGCGACAAAACCAACGATTTCGGGACGGAAATACTGCACGGGGGCTGCGGTATGCAGCTTTAGGGAACCCGCCATGTCGCGGATAAAGCAGGCGGCACAGATGGCCATATTACCAGGATTGCCGGTTGCTGCCAGTACTGCTATGAGCAGGCCAACAACAACGCCGACAAGGGCAAGACCCTTCTTGGAATTAAGGGATTCCACAAAAACCTTCTTTCGGAATGCTCAGGCACAGAACCATGAGGAAATGACACCCGACGGTTTAACTCTTCCGTGCAGAATCTACGGAAGGCCGCTGGGCAAGAGATATAAGACCGCTTGACGCTTGCTGTATGACCCGAGGTCATGTCGTGCAAGCGGTTATGTGACGCATTGCAGAAAGCAACCTGTGCAGAAGAAGGCGGTTGCCAGCGCCGATGTGTTGCATTCTAGCATGTCATCAGCCAAAAGCCTACGTATCCGCAAGTCCAAAGCGGGATGCGGCAGCGCTGGCTCCTGTGACGGTAGTGCCAAGCGCACTAGACAGCTAGTGCCAGACGCATTAATGCGAGGTAATACTGAACTTCTGCTGAGCTACTTGAGTTACTGCTGACCGAGTCCTGCTGAGTCTACCGAGTTGACGCAGACTCTTGTTTGATTTCGGCCTGACTACGGAGATCTTTCCGAGCAGTTTTCTCTTTTGTAAGTGCTCCCTCAAGACCTGAAAGCACCAGGACACTGACCATATCGGCCAGTTCATCCATGGGGATCTCTGAATCGGTTTCCATCCAGTGGCGGTAAACAGACAGCAAGCCTGCGCAGAAGAATGAAACGAAGTACTCAAGATGTTTGCCAAGGGAATGTCCCAGATGAAGCGAATCATTCTCGATGATCACAGACACCATAATGGGCTCGATTCGCCGCAGTACTTGAAACATATCCATGTGCCCTAAGATAAGTGCTCGTTCGTCGAGACCCGATGCAAGCTCGGTGCTCAACAGGGCATACATTTTGTTGACATCAATATGTCCATCGCCATCAATTGATCCTTCGCGCAGGATATCGGCAATGCGTTGTGATTCTTCGTAGAGCAATTCATCGATGAGGCTATCGATTGAATCATAGTGCAGGTAAAACGTTTTGCGATCGATATCAGCAGCGCGGGCGAGTGCGGTTACCGATATCTTATCGGGCTGTTGCGTGCGAGCCAACGAAAGAAAAGCAGTGCGTATTGCAGCACGGGTACGCACAACGCGTCGGTCTTGCTTTCTTCTTTCGTTTTGCATAAGTGCTCCTAATTTTCTTTATCAGCTGTATATCAATAGCATCAAATAGATTGTTTACTGCAATAAAGAATCAAATTAAGCCTGCAATCTTCCCCTGAACTCATTCAGGTGAGTATTACTCCCCAAGAGGGTAGTGCTTTGGCAATTGTCTTTACCTGAGCATAATTTTACAATTTCCCCAACGAGAAATATTCAACAATTGTTGAATAAAGGAGGGATAAACTATGAAGGCAATCGATCAGATCAAACGTGCCGGGCTCATGAAAACGGTCGACTATCTTCTGGAGGATCCCGAGGCACGTGCAACGAAGATCATGGACATGATTGATAAGGTTGCCCCCGCCAATCTATTCCCCTCACAGCGGCTTGCATTCCGCGACGCCATTGAACAGAAGAGCGACTGGTACCAGCTTATTATGAAGATTGCCGATTTGAATCCGGCGATGCGCGACACCTTTATTAAGAACTTTCTGGTTGATGGCAACCTTATGGCCTGGGGTCGGCAGGAAGAAATGCGCGAAAAGTATCAGTGCAACATTCCATGGGCGATTCTGCTTGATCCAACAAGTGCCTGCAACCTGCACTGTATCGGGTGCTGGGCAGCCGACTATGGGCATAAGCTCAATCTCAGCTACGAAGACATCGACTCGATTATCAATCAGGGCGTTGATCTTGGAGTTCATATCTATATCTACACGGGTGGTGAACCGCTCGTGCGCAAGCGCGACCTTATGCGGTTGTGCGAAGAACACCAAGACTGTACATTCCTCTGTTTTACGAACGCCACGCTTATCGATGAGGACTTTTGCCAAGATCTACTTCGGGTGAAGAACTTTGTTCCTGCCATTAGTGCTGAGGGGTTCGAAGAAACAACTGACGCGCGTCGGGGTGAAGGAGTGTACCAGCGCATTGTAGATGCGATGGCGCTGCTGAAAGAACATGGATTGCCTTTTGGTATTTCCGCCTGTTTAACCAGTCAAAACACAGAGAGTGTTGGCAGTGAAGAGTATTTTGATTGGCTGATCGATCAGGGCGCTCTTTTCTGCTGGGTGTTTACCTACATGCCGGTGGGTGTTGATTCTGATATCTCGCTTATGCCTACGGTGACACAGCGACGCCGTATGTACGACTTCATTCGCGCTATGCGTAAGACAAAACCGCTGTTTACTCTTGATTTTCAGAATGACGGGGAATATGTCGGAGGTTGTATTGCGGGTGGTCGTCGATATCTGCATATTAATGCGGCAGGTGACGTAGAACCGTGCGTTTTTATTCACTATTCAAATGTCAACATTCACGATGTGTCGCTGCTCGAAGCGTTGCGCTCGCCGCTCTTCATGGAATATTACGAGGGTCAGCCCTTTAATAATAATTTGTTGCGCCCTTGTCCCATGCTCGAGAATCCGGATTGTCTGCCAGCGATGGTCGAGCGAGCGGGAGCTCATTCGACCGATTTGCAGGCGCAGGAAACGGCTGATGAACTGTGCGCGAAGTGCCATTCATTTGCTGAAAAGTGGGCGCCGGCTGCTGATGACATGTGGAACAACGAAAGTGATCCGGAATTTGAGCGGCGCCAAGATCCGTATAAAGGCATGTCAGAAAGCGACATTAGTAAGTTCAATCGCTTAGCGCAGCAGCGCGCGGGCAAGAGTGCTTAAAAGATCACTTAATTGGGTGCCTTGTTGTGTCTTCGAGTTTTCATTTTTTGAGCAAATGAAATGCCACATGTTCTTCGGGTCTCTTTCAGAATGTTTTCAGGGAGTATTTCTAGAATCCCCTTCGTACTCAAAGACGGCTAGACCGTTATATGCGAAGGGGATTATATGGCACGCAACATCAGCAGAAGAGGCTTCTTGAAGGGTTTAGCCGCAGCAGCTGGTGTGGCAACTATTCCCGTTTTAGCAAACATTGACCCACTGGCATTTGGATGGGGCCCAGCACCTGCTTACGCCGATGAAGTGTTTAACGATCCATCGCAGCGCGGCTCTCTCAAAAGCCGGTTTGCCGTTATCAGCGACACGCATGTGACAGCCGATAATGCCACCTATGTAAATAACCTTAAACAGGCTTTTGCTGACCTGGCTTCCATAGCTGATCAGCCTGAATACATCGTTGTTAACGGTGACTTAGTCAACGATGGCACTACAGAAGAATACGATCTCTTTATGTCGCTGGCCGCTAACGCTGGTATCAAGCGCTCGTCGCTCAAGATGGTTATGGGTAACCACGAACAGTCGACCGACGACTATGGCAACGAACTGTACGAGCAGCGTCGGGCAACATTTATGCAGTATGCGGGAACCTCTTCAGTGTATTACGACACCGAAGTATCTAGTTTGCACTTAATTGTTGTGGGGCCCGACTTAAATCCTACGAATGATTGGGTGAATTTCAAGCTGAGTACCGATCAGTTACTCTGGTTAGATGACTTGCTGCAGAAAGACGAAGATCGTGGCGTGGTGTCGTATGTGTTTTGTCACGAGCCACTGCAAAACACTGTGAAAGACACGCGCATTACTCAATGGGGTTATAACAACTCTATAGAAAATGACAGTGCGCTTGCTCAGGTGATTGACGCACACAAGAACACGGTGCTCTTCAGCGGGCACACGCATGCGTACCCTGATGTCGCACGTTCTGCAGAAGGACGGTTGTATGTTGGCACGGGGTCGGTTGCTTATGCGTACCCGAAGGGTTCGTCAGACACCGATGCGAGTGAAGCGGTAGAATCAAATGGTCTGATGGTAAGCGTGTACGAGCGGTGTATTCGCATTCAAGTGCGCGATTTTATTACCGGTAGCTGGAGTGACGATTTGTTCTACGCACTTCCCACGACGAACGCATCAAGCAAGTAATTAAGGAACCTCCGCTGGGAATATGTTTGCAGCATTCCATCACGGGCTTTTCGGCCACTCTGTTCGCTGACCGCTTGCATCGTGCGCACTTTGGTATAGAGTTAAGACTGATATTCGCAAGTGATTGCGCAAGTGGGTCGCAAGAGAACAGCGGTCAGACGACGGAAGAAGGTTCTATGTGCCAAAATGGCGTGAATACCGGTCAGTATAAGATGATGCTCGAGCAAATCGACGATCAGATTGCAGTCAATCGTCGCTGGGCACACAAGTTGGCACATCTAGCTGGCGATAACGGCTATCAAAAGACGGACGAAGTTATGCATCAGGTACAAGAGCTGCTTGATGAAGCACGTGCTCTTATGACCGATGCAAAGGATGCGCTTGACGAAGATGCGGAAACGCTCGCAGGTGTGACCGTTAACTTGGTATAACGTCTTACGCAAGCCGAGCAGGCGAATCGGTAAGACGGCGTTTCCGTGCAGTGTGTGCTAACAACAAGAGTGCGCAGCGCGGATGGGCGAAACAGCAAAACGCGTGACGTGTGCACAGATTGCCGTCCGAATTGCGTTTGCACCTGACAGGAGACGATACGGATGCCTCATGATCTAATGCGTTTCTCGGTGGCTATGCCCGAGGATCTCCTTATAGAATTCGACCAACTTGTTGCTCGACGAGGTCTTTCAAAAAATCGCAGCGAGGTTATTCGCGATTTGGTGCGCGAAGCACTTGTTGAAGCCGAATGTGCCACACCGGGGTGCGAAGTCATGGGCACCCTCACGATTGTATTCAACCATCACGCCAACGACTTGCGTGACCGGCTTGACGACATCCAACATCATTACGTTGAGAACATTATTTCTTCGACGCACGTGCACCTTGACGAGCACAGTTGCTTGGAAGTTATTATCATGCGTGGCGAAACAGGGCTTGTGCAGGGTATATCCGATATGATTTTGGGCACAAAAGGAGTAAAAACTGGGCGGTTGGTTTTAACGACAACGGGAAAATTCATTTAGCTGCGGTACCGTTGAATGAAAGCATTGAACGGAAGTGCGTGCACGGACACATGAGGCGGTAAGAAAGGCACGCACATGATAGCGCGCGACAACCAAAAGCATGCGCGGCGGTCAAAGAAGAAATCGCACACGATAGCGCAAAGGCAAAACAATCGCGCACAGCGGCCAAGGAAGGAAGAAAACAGGAATGGACGAAACAGTACTGCTTGGCCATGGCAGCGGCGGATCGATGATGCGACGTATTATCGACCAGGTATTTATGGAAGCGTATGGGAGCGATGAGCTTGCCCAGGGCAACGATGCAGCCAACCTGCCACTGCCTGCTTCGGGCGAACGCCTTGCGTATTCCACCGACAGTTTTGTGGTAACGCCGTGTTTCTTCCCGGGTGGCGATATTGGCCATCTGGCAGTCTGCGGAACCGTTAACGATGTTGCCACAGCGGGCGCCCGCCCAGTGTATTTGAGCAGCGCTTTTATCTTAGAAGAAGGGTTCCCTGTTGCCGACTTGAAGCGCATCTGTGCTTCGATGGCCCAAACGGCACGCGAAGCAGGCGTGCGTATTGTTACGGGTGACACAAAGGTGGTCAATCGCGGTCATGGCGACGGTGTATATATCAATACTTCAGGCATTGGTTTTATTCCCCAAGGCCGCGCGCTCGGCGGCGATAAATGCCAGCCGGGCGACAAGATTTTGGTGTCGGGAACGCTGGGCGATCATGGCATCACCATTATGAGCTGCCGCGAACAGCTGTCGTTTAAGGCTGATTTGCGCAGCGATGCCGCTCCCCTTAATCACTTGATTGAAGATGTGCTCAAAGCAGCGCCGAATACTCGGTGTTTCCGCGACCCAACACGTGGAGGTCTGGCTTCAACAGCGAATGAACTGGCTGAACAGTCGGGTGTTGATATGGTAATCGACGAAGACGCCGTGCCGGTAAAAGACATGGTACGAGGAGCCTGTGATATGCTCGGCTACGATGTGCTACAAGTTGCCAACGAAGGCAAAATGGTTTGTGTAGTACCGCCCGACGAAGCCGATGCTGCTTGTGAGGCCATGCGCGCGAATAAATATGGCATTGATGCGGCCATTATTGGTGAGGTTCGTCTTTCCAATGCGGCGCGGGGTAGCCGCGTAACCGTGCGTACAGCGTTTGGGTCTGAACGTATTCTGGATATGCTGGTGGGAGAACAGCTTCCTCGTATCTGCTAGTTCCTCCCAATCCTCCTAAAAACGATTTTTTACTAAATGCCTGTTGCATCAAACTGAGCACATGGTATCTTGCGCAGAGGCAGAAACCAGCTTTTGACGAGGGCTGGTTCATACAAGAAGCCATATACCAAAAAATAGGGAAGGAGAAGTCCCATGGCGCATCCTATTATTAGTGAAGAGGAATGCATCGGCTGCGGCATCTGTGTTGATGCTTGCCCACAGGAAGTTTTAGAGGTTATCGGCGGTATTGCCGCAACAGAAAACGAAGACGCTTGCATTGCCTGTGGTGATTGCCTTGAGGAATGCCCGATGGCTGCTATCACCGAAATTGTTGAGGACTAATACGCGCTACAACGCTCAGGCGATACGATTCTCTAGAATCATTGAAGCAGTGTGCGTGTATTGAAGTGGTGTGCGTGCGAGGTAGTAGGCACCGTAGTATGCACACCTCTGCGATCGTTAACGGGCAATCCTCCGTGCGCATAAACTTAGTAACGCGTGGATGACAGCCAGGCGACGGAACAGCGCCATTTGTTCATATTTCATCCTATAACCCAGAATAATACCAGTTCAAAGCTATTTTTATTCTTCAGCGCATAGCAATTTATAAAATTTGACAGTGATTGACTAAGATTTTATATTGGCTACACGCAAATAATTTCTGTGGTGACTAGTTACTAGTGTGCCATCAGACAATGGAAAGGAAGAGAGAAATGGCAAAGATTATCGGTATTGACTTGGGTACTACCAATTCAGCCATGGCCGTTATGGAGGGCTCAGAGCCAGAAATCCTGGTGAACGCTGAGGGCGATCGCACAACGCCGTCGGTTGTGGGCTTTCGTAAAGATGGCGAACGTGTTGTTGGTAAGGCAGCTAAGAATCAGGCGGTTACCAACCCCACGAATACCGTTTCGTCAGTTAAGCGCTTTATCGGACGTTCGTTTGCTGAGACTGCCGAAGAGCGTAAAACTGTTTCGTACACGGTGAAGGATGGCAAAGACGGCCGTGCTGTTATCGATATCGACGGCAAAGATTACATGCCGGAAGAAATTTCCGCCATGGTGCTTCAGAAGCTGAAGAACGATGCAGAAAAGCAGGTCGGTAGCCCTATTACTCAGGCGGTTATTACGGTGCCCGCGTACTTTAATGACGCACAGCGTCAGGCCACCAAGGATGCAGGCAAAATTGCTGGCCTTGAAGTCATGCGTATTATCAACGAGCCGACGGCAGCTGCGTTAGCGTATGGCCTTGACAAGACAAACAAAGATGAAAAGGTTCTCGTTTTCGACTTGGGTGGCGGTACATTCGACGTATCGGTGCTTGAGCTGGGCGATGGCGTGTTTGAGGTGTGCTCAACAGCTGGCGACAACCATCTTGGTGGCGATGACTGGGATCAGCGTGTTATCGATTGGATGGCTGATAAATTCAAGACCGATAACGGCATCGACCTGCGCGAAGACAAGATGGCTCTGCAGCGTTTGAAGGAAGCTGCAGAAAAGGCCAAGATTGAGCTTTCAAGTACGACACAAACCAACATTAATCTACCGTTTATCACCGCGGATGCCACTGGTCCGAAGCATCTTGACTACACGTTAACGCGTGCCGAGTTTGAGCGTATTACGCATGATTTGCTCGAGCGCTGCAAGCAACCGGTTCAGCGTGCGCTATCCGATGCGGGCCTTTCGACAGGCGATGTCAATGAAGTGCTGCTCGTTGGCGGTTCGTCTCGTATGCCGGCGGTACAGGAACTCGTAAAGACTGTTACTGGCAAGCAGCCGAACATGTCGGTTAACCCCGACGAAGTGGTTGCCATGGGCGCTGCTGTTCAGGGTGGTGTGTTGGCAGGCGACGTAGAAGGTATTCTTCTGCTAGACGTTACCCCGCTTTCTTTAGGTGTTGAAACCATGGGCGGCGTGATGACCAAGATGATCGACCGCAACACGACAATCCCAACGCGCAAGACTGAAGTATATTCCACGGCTGCTGATAATCAGACCAGTGTAGAAATTCACGTACTGCAGGGCGAACGCGAGATGGCTGCCGACAATAAGACGCTTGGCAAGTTCCAGCTGACTGGCATTCCAGCTGCACGCCGTGGGGTACCGCAGATTGAGGTTACGTTCGACATTGACGCTAATGGCATCGTCAACGTGTCCGCAAAAGATCTGGGCACCGGCAAGCAGCAACAGATTACTATCTCGGGTTCGACGGCACTTTCCGACGATGAAGTTGATCGTATGGTCAAAGACGCTGAGTCGCATGCCGAAGAGGACAAGAAACGCAAAGAAGAAGTAGAAGTGCGCAACAACTGCGACAGTTTGGTCAATGCTACCGAGCAGACACTTTCTGAATTGGGCGACAAGGTTCCCGAGGATACGAAGAAGCTGGCTGAAGAAGCTTTGTCCGAAGCTAAGAGTGCTCTGGCTGGTACCGACGCTGACGCTATCAAGGCAGCCACCGAAAAGCTGCAGCAAGCTGGCTATAAGCTTTCTGAGGTTGTATACAGCCAAAACGCTGCGCAGCCGGGTGCTGATGCAGCAGGCGCGGCAGGTGCGGCGGCGCAGGCGGGTCAAGCTGCGGGCGACGATACCATCGAAGCTGACTACGAAGTTGTCGACGACAACAAGAACGACGGGAAGTAGGAATTATGAGAGGCGCGAAGGATTTTACCGATAACGTCTCAGAAACCGCCGAGTCTGCCCGGTCAGGCTCAGCGGATGCCGAGGCGCAAACTGCCAACATGCACGCTGCCACGGCAAGCGATACGGCAGCGGACACCGCCGCAGACACAGAAGTTGATGTGCCTATCGATGGCGAGCCAACTGTTTCTGAGGGTACCGATAGCATGCCGGGCAACAACTCAGCTGTCGAAGGTGCAAGCGAAGCAGCAGGTGATGATCTTGCTGCCGCTCAAGCGCAGGCTGCTGCTTGGCAGGACAAGTTCATGCGTCTGCATGCGGAATGGGATACCTACCGCCGTCGCATGAACGAGCAGCGCGACGATGAACGTAAGCGCGCTACCGAAAAGCTCGTGGGCGATTTGTTGCCAGTGCTTGATGACTTTGAGCGCAGTATTGACTACGCGCAGAACAACGGCGAGGGTGACCTGCTTGATGGCGTTCAAAAAGTGCATACTAAACTTGTCGACGTGCTGGTGAAGTGTGGAGTTGAGGTAATCGATCCTGTTGGCGAGGCATTCAATGCACTCGAGGCGCAGGCTGTTGCAACGGTGGAACGTACCGATATCTTCGACGAAACCGTACAGGATGTGTATCAAAAGGGGTACAAGATGGGTCGAAAAGTTATTCGACCGGCTATGGTAACCGTCACATCCGGGGGCCCAAAGAGAGAAAAGGAAGATCCCCTCGAAGAGACAGAGGATTTCTCAAAGTAACAGTAACTGTAGGAAGGCGGGTCGGCGATAGCACGGCCCGCTTTTAGTAAGAAAGCGATAGAAGGAAAGGATGGTGGAGCGTCATGCCTCAGACAACTCCTGATTATTACAAAACGCTCGGCGTTCCACGTTCGGCGACATCCGACGAGATCAAGAAAGCGTTTCGCAAGCTTGCACGCAAGCTTCATCCCGACGCCGGGGGCGACGAAACAAAGTTCAAAGAGCTTAACGAAGCATATGAAGTGCTCAGCGACGAAAAGAAACGCGCTTTATATGATCAGTACGGCACTGCCAAGGAAAGTGAGATCCCTTCAGGATGGGGCGGAGGCTTTGGCGGCAATGGCGGTTATACCGTCAATGTGAATGGCGCCGATTTCGGAGGAAGCTGGGCTGATATTCTCGAAAGTATTCGCCGTGGTGAAGGAGCATTTGGAACTGATTGGGGTTTTGGTGACTTTGGCCAGGGTACAAGAAGTCGGGTACAAAGGCCTCGGCGTGGACGTGATGTCAACGTCACGCTGCAGGTAACCTTTAACGAGGCTTTCAACGGCGCAGAGAAACGCGTCAGCGTAAAAGTTCCGGGTGCAAGCAACCCTGAACAGGTGTCTTGCAAGATTCCTGCTGGTGCAGTTGATGGCGGTCGCATTCGCGCTAAAGGTCGTGGCGGCTTTGGTGAAGCGGGCGGTGCGCGTGGTGATCTTTTGATTACAACACGCATCAAACCCGATTCGCTGTATACCCGCGATGGTGCTGACGTATTGATGGATGTCCCAGTGAGCATCGACGAAGCAGCGCTGGGAGCCCAGGTGGATGTTCCGCTGCCGCAAGGGAAAAAGGTGCGCCTTAAGATACCTGCGGGAACACAGGATGGTACGGTGCTTACACTGCGTGGCGAAGGTGCCCTGCGTTTAAAGGGTTCTGGTTCGGGTGATGTGCGCGCGACAATACGCGTGCGCATTCCTCGGTCTTTGAATGATAAACAGAAAGCAGCGCTTGAAGCATTTGCCCAGGCACGAAAGGGAAGTAACGAGAAGGTGAGATCCTGGTGAGAGACGATCGCAACGAACCACTGTATATGATCAGCGTAGCAGCTAAATTAGCGGGCGTGCACCCACAGACGTTACGTTCCTACGAGCAAAAGGGTCTGGTTACCCCCCAGCGCACCAGCGGGAATACTCGTATGTACTCACAGGCAGATATTGATCGCCTTGAGCTCATCAACGAATTAACCGATGAGGGCATCAACCTGACGGGCGTTATTCGCATTATGGATTTGGAAGGACGCATCGAAGAGCGCGACCGTGAACTTGATGCCTTACATAGAAAAGTGCGGCGCTTGGCCGACCGCGTGCATGAACTCGAAACACGCGAGAGCATTACTTCGCTTGTGGCGGTACGTTCAACCGCCCTGCGTCGTTTACCTTCGCGACTCGACTAAGTGCGGCCCAGCGTAAAGTGCGTGAATAAAGCCAGCAGAGAGTAAAGCTCTATGGGTAAGGTCGCACATAGAACAGCGCTGAAGGAAGAAAAACGGAAACGAAAACCGAACAATTACAGATAACAACGATTTCAGACAACGAGCCACTGTAGATACGTAACAACTGCGATGAGCAACGACAGCTGAACATACAAGCTGAACAACTACGGAATAAAAAGCGTCTCGCAAAGGAGGACGTATATGAGACTTGATAAATTAGCGATCACCGCACAGGAGGCCCTGCAGGTGGCTATGGGTATCGCGGGGGAACATGACAATCCCACCGTTGAGCCGATTCACCTGCTAGCTGCGCTGATCGATTCAAACGAAAATAACCTAGAGGCCATTATCAAACGCATTGGGGCTGATGCAGCTCAACTGCGTACCCTTGTCTCCGATGAGGTGGAAAAGCTTCCGCACACACAGGGTTCCATGAGCGTGCCGTCAAATGCACTGCTCCAAGTGCTTGATCGCGCGGTTAAAGCAGCAGAGAAGCTCGGCGATAGTTATGCGACGAGCGAGCACGTACTGATTGCGCTGTCCGAAGATAAAGGCGCTGCGGGCCGTATTCTTTCAGGGCAGGGTGTTACGCGCAAGAATATCGAAGAAGCTTACGAAGAATTGCGCGGCGACACACGAGTGACCGAAGCCGACCAGAAGGCGGAATTTGAAGCGCTTGAAAAGTATGGGCAGAATTTGACCCAACAGGCGCGCGAAGGCAAGCTTGATCCAGTTATCGGTCGTTCGGAAGAGATCCGTCGCACCGTTCAAGTGCTATCGCGTCGCACGAAGAACAACCCGGTGCTTATTGGTGAGCCCGGTGTGGGTAAAACAGCTATCGTCGAAGGACTCGCGCAGCGTATTGTTGCGGGCGATGTACCGACGAGCTTACGCGATCGCGACATTATTGCGCTTGATCTGGGCTCCATGATGGCTGGCGCGAAGTATCGCGGCGAATTTGAAGACCGTCTCAAGGCAGTTCTGCGTGAAGTCAAAGATGCAGAAGGGCGCATCATCCTGTTCATCGACGAATTGCATACTATTGTCGGGGCAGGGTCAACGGGCGATAGCTCGCTTGACGCCGGCAATATGCTCAAGCCGGCTTTAGCGCGTGGTGAACTTCATGCGATTGGCGCAACGACACTCGACGAGTATCACAAGTACATCGAAAAGGACGCAGCGCTTGAGCGCCGTTTTCAGCCAGTAATTGTGGGCGAGCCTACAGTTGAGGACACTATTGCCATTCTGCGTGGTCTGAAAGAAAAGTACGAGATTCACCATGGCGTTCGCATTACCGACAATGCACTCGTGGCAGCGGCTGAACTTTCAAATCGCTATATATCTGATCGCTTCCTTCCTGATAAGGCTATTGACCTTATGGACGAGGCAGCGAGCCGTCTGCGCATTGAAATTGACAGCATGCCTGAAGAGGTTGATCTTGCGAGCCGCAAGCTCACACAGATGCAGATCGAAGAGCAGGCGCTCATGAAGGAAGGTGATGCAGCCAGCAAAGAGCGTCTTGCTGCGCTGCAGCAAGAGATTGCCTCAGCACAGGAAGATCTGGATAAGCGCAAGGCTGAATGGAAAAACGAAAAAGACGTTATCGTTCGTGTACAAGAGCTGAAAAGCGAACTAGAAGCTGCGCAGAGTGAAGAAGAGCGTGCCACTCGCGAGGGCGATTTATCCCGCGCTAGTGAGTTGCGCTATGCACGTATCCCTGAGCTGAAAAATCAGCTGGCCGATGCAGAAACGGAACTCAACGCCAAACAGCAGGATGGTGCCATCCTGAAAGAAGAAGTCTCCGAAGAAGAGATTGCTGAAGTGGTGTCTACCTGGACGGGCATCCCTGTGTCAAAGATGATGCAAGGGGAAATGGCTAAGCTTGCCGACCTGGAAGATCGCTTGCATGAGAGGGTCGTGGGGCAGGACGAGGCTGTGTCAGCAGTGGCGGGGGCTATCCGGCGCAATCGGGCTGGCCTTTCCGATCCTGATAGGCCTATCGGTAGCTTCTTATTCCTTGGTCCCACCGGCGTGGGCAAGACCGAATTGGCTAAGGCACTTGCTGAGTATCTGTTCGATACCGAGCGGGCCATGGTACGTATTGACATGTCTGAATACATGGAAAAGTTCAGCGTGCAGCGGCTGATTGGTGCTCCTCCGGGATATGTTGGCTACGACGAAGGTGGTCAGCTCACCGAAGCGGTTCGCCGTCGCCCTTACAGCGTGATCTTGCTTGACGAAATCGAGAAAGCACACCCGGATGTATTTAATATCCTGTTGCAGGTGCTTGATGACGGTCGTCTTACCGATGGGCAAGGGCGTGTTGTCAGCTTCAAGAACGCCATCATTATTATGACGAGCAATGTGGGCAGTCAGTTTATTCGCGAGTTTGCTGAAAATGGCGATGAAAAGCAGATGCGTGAAGCGATTGATGATGCGCTGCGGCAGACATTCCGTCCGGAATTCATCAATCGTATTGATGATGTCGTGGTCTTCAATTCACTGTCGTTTAATGCGATCGAGCCGATTGTCGATTTGCAGCTCGAAGACGTGCGGGATCGTTTAGCTCAGCGCCGTATTCAGCTGGAGGTCAAGCCAGATGCTATGCAGCAATTGGCACTCGACGGCTACGATCCGGTGTTTGGTGCGCGTCCATTAAAGCGCCTGATCCAAAAGGAAATTGTTGATCGGGTGGCAAACGAGATCGTACGCGGGCATGTGCTTGACGGATCGAAGGTTGTTATCAGCCTTGATGATGAACTGCACTATCACTGCACAGTGGAAGAGCCAGCAGGTCAGCCTGAGTTGGGTGTCTAAAATGTCGTTGCAGTAAATGCACTACAGACGTGCGTGTTTCTATAGACGTGCATGTGGAACGCGGGATGAAACAGTTCGTCCCGCGTTCTCTTTTTGAAAGCTGTCATGCTACACTGCGCTTTCGGGTTAAGATAACTGCGCGGCAAGCGCGGCAGTACAAGAGAACTTCAGTGTAGCAACAGCGGAAAGGGTGGTTCCATGCCAGACAAACGGGATAATGTCATCACATGGGATCAGTTCTTTATGGGAGTTGCGATTGCCGCTTCGCAGCGTAGTAAGGACCCGCATACGCAGGTAGGTGCTTGCATTGCCGACACAAACCATCGCATTCTTTCGGTGGGATACAACGGCACCCCTTCGGCGCTCAACGACGATGATTTCCCGTGGGGAGCGAGCGACGATCCGCTGCATGACAAGCACAGCTATGTGGTACATGCTGAAGCAAACGCTGTGCTCAACTATCGCGGCTCTTTAAAGGATATGGATGGTGCGTCGGCGTATGTAACGCTGTTCCCCTGCCATGAATGTGCCAAGATCTTGGTGCAAGCGGGTATTCGTGAAGTAGTTTATCAGGATAATAAGTACGAGGGCACTATCGATAATCAGATTGCAATGCGGATCTTTGACGATTGTGGTGTCTCTTATCGGCAGGTTAAAACAACTTATTAAGCATCTTTGCTATACGTCCTTTCAGCCAAATGGTTCTTTTCTACGGCTACCCACCTCAAATCTGCCTTTCATCTGCACACTTTCTTTCTGCTGAATTCTTCCTTTTAGAAATGTAGCCCGTCCACTCAGTGTCCCATTTCAGTGTGGTTCCCCTCAATTCCTTCACGGGTGATACGACATATTATGCGCGCCAGACGCTTCTGTACTAGAATTGCGCCATGTTGAAAACGCGTGTGGAACAGACTAAAGATGCAGTTACTCCCCTTGTGGGGGCCGTTATTATGGTGCTCTCTATTGGATGTTTCATTGCGTTTTTGGAAGCCATTCTTGCCATTGTGCGATTTGCAATCGGGTAGGTTTGGGCTATGTGGCAGCGATACACCTTCTACGATCTGCGGGTAATAGCACATTATTTGGGCGTACTGCTTGTGTATACGGGTGCGGCTATGGCGGTACCACTGGTAACGGCAGCTGCTAGTTCCGAATGGGAACCAGCTGCTCGCTATTTGTTTTCTATGGGCATTGCGCTTACGGTTGGCTCTGCAATGCGTATGCTGCGCATTGAGCCAGGGCGTCTCAATCGTCAGCAGGCTATTGCAGTCACGAGTTTTGCCTGGATCGTCGTGGCAGCCATAGCGGCTATCCCGCTGGCGCTTTCCCCGCATTACCAGAGCTATCTCAATGCCTTGTTTGATTCTGTGTCATCGTTTACCACGACGGGTGTAACAATTATTTCCAACCCCGATCACATATCGAACGCCGATAATATGTGGCGATTTATTTCAGTGTATGCTGGTGGTGCAGGTCTTGTTGTTGTGGCTATGTCCTTCGGCTTGTTCGGTCGTGTGGCCGATTCAAGCTTGTACGAAAGCGAAGGCCGTAGCGAACATGTGCTTCCCAACGTAGTGCAAACAGCTCGGTTTATCCTGCGCTTTTCTTTGGCTGTTATCGTAGTCGCTTCGATCGTGTTGGCTGCTATTTGTCTGCTACATGGGATGCAAGTACCGCGCGCACTCCTTCATGGATTCTGGCTGGCGGTGTCGGGCTATATGACCGGGGGTCTTACTCCCATGAGTACGAGCATCACCTACTATCATAGCGTCATGGTAGAAGGCGTGTTAATGGTGTTAATGCTGCTGGGCAGTGTGAGTTTTTTGCTGCAAAGCGAAGTGTTGCGCGGTCGCGTACAAGGATACTTCCGCGATATTGAAGTGCGCACGGCTGTGGTGTGGATCGGCATCATGCTGGCATTGTTTATTGTGACACTCAGTTCATCAACGTTGATGCGCAGTTTACCCGAACTTGCGCGTACCGGTTTGTTCACCTTTATTTCAGCAGCAACAACGACTGGCTTTAGTACGCTCACTAGCAATCAATTGACCTCAATTATGCCATCGGGTGCTCTGCTGATTCTGGCGCTGGTCATGTCAGTTGGTGGCGCTTCAGGGTCAACAGCAGGTGGTATCAAACTGAAGAACATTGCTATTATTGGCAAGTCAGCGTTTGAAACACTGAAGGGCGTGGCATCACCCGATTCAGCGCGTGTTGTGACCACCTATTACCATATCGGGCGTCGTTGTTTAGGTGCTGAAGAAGTCAAACGAGCTATGACTGTTTTTACGATGTTCGTGATTATGTATATCGTTGGTGCTCTCGTGGGTGTCGCACATGGTTACGATGCGGTTTCTGCCATTACCGAAAGTGTGGCGATGGCGAGCAACGGTGGTATTTCCACTGGCATTACGCAGGCGTCAATGCCTGCACTGTTGAAAATTATGTACATTGCCGAAATGTGGGCAGGCCGTCTCGAGTTCATCACGTTGCTTGCAGTGGGCGTCAAGATATGTGCATCGCTGCGAGCACGTGGTTTGCTTGGTGCACGGAAGGGGCGCTCATGAGAATCTTGCGCGCTTCTATTCAAGTACGGCGCCACTTTTTACAAGGGGCTTTTCTACTCGTGTCGTTTTGCATTGCGGCGATTCTTTTCTTGTCGCCTTCCTCTGCTCAAGCACGTACGGACACAACCGATGGCAATCGGGTCAATCCGCAGCAAATGCCCGATAGCTCTTTTCTGTACGATACGAGTATCTATGATCTGTTGAATGCCGATACGTCTCTGAATGGCTCGACTGTCCAGGTGACGGGCGAAGTGGTTGGCGATGCGGTATCGGACACACAAGATCCAGGAAAGGTTTGGATTACCCTGGCAAGTACCGATCGCAGTAAAGAAGGATCTATATCGGTTCTTATCGCCCAAGACGATGTCGATCTCATCGATACGTTCGGCCGCTATGGTGCGAAGGGTACGACCTTGCGTGTGAAGGGCACATTTTATCTTTCGAGCCCCACATATCAGGGAATCACCGATATCCAAGCCGATACGGTGTCGGTTGTCAGTTCGGGGCTTGATGCCGCGGTGCCCTTTAACCAGATGAAGTTTGTTCCTGGTTTCATTATGGTTGGCATCGGCCTTGCGCTAACGGGCTTGTATTACCTGCTGCGTGCGCGACAACGCTGAGGTGCAATATGATTTTGAAGGCACAGGTAGTGCAGCTTGATCGGGGCTTTCCACTTGTTCGGCTGGCTTCAGGCGATCTCATTCGCTGTAAACATGCTACGTCGTTGGTAAAGGAAGCAACACAGCGCGCAGTTATTGGCGATTGGGTAAAAATCGAAACCGACGACGCGGCTGACAAAGCACAAATTGTCGAGATTCTTCCGCGGCAACAGGTGTTGTTGCGGAAGGACCCTGCTGAACGGTCGATGGTGCAGGTGCTGGCGGCAAATTTCGACACTGTTATCATCGCGCATCCATTGCCGGGGTTGAATATACGTCGTCTCGAGCGCGAACTGGTGGTTGCGTGTGATACAGGAGCACGCGTGGTAGTGGCGTTGACCAAATCAGATCTGGTTGAAAGCGATCAAGTGCGCACGGATGCAGTTGCTGCAGTCCAGGCAGTGGTCGCTCCAGGAATTGGTGTTATTGAAGTATCTACGGTCAACCAAATAGGAATCGATGCCGTGCGTGCCCTTGTTTCCACTGGTACGCAAGCAGTGCTTATGGGCAGGTCGGGCGCAGGCAAGTCAAGCTTGATAAATGCGCTGGCAGACCAAGAAGTGCAGGCGACACAGCCGGTGCGTGCCGCTGACGGGAAAGGCCGTCATACCACCGTGAATCGTACGATGGTGCGTATTCAGGGTGGGGGTGAAGTGATTGACATGCCAGGCGTGCGTGGCTTAGGGCTTTGGGATGCGCAAGCTGGTATTGATGCAGCTTTTCCTGATGTTGTTGAGGCGGCGCGAAACTGTCGCTTTCGCGATTGCCGCCATCAGGGTGATGCGGGCTGTGGTGTTGGAGCAGCAATCAAAGCAGGGAACATCACGCCTGAGCGGGTTGCAGCCTACGTGCGTTTGAGCGAAGAAAATTCTCAGCAGTTGAAGCGAAACAAAGAAGCGCAATGGCAAACGGGGGCAGGGCGTAGCGGCCGTTCGCGTCAGCCGTATTCGCGTGATGTTGCACGTAGTAGCAATGCACGCAAAAATTCGTACAAGACTGCGCGCAACAGCAATGCGCGCAACAGCAATGCGCAGTAATTCGCGCAACAGTTCATACAGCAATGTACGCAACAATAATTCGGGCAATACATTTTGAAATAGTGCAAAACTTCAAACATGCTTGAGAGCCTGCGGTAAAAAGAGCAAACTCTAAGCGGGTTTTACAGCTTGGGGTACGAACAAGTAAGAAGGAACGCATATGATTACGGCGCCTGACGGCACAATGTATCGTGCAGCTGATGCACATGTTCATATTTACAAAGAAAAGATTGCCGCAAAGGCATCGCAGGTCATTGGTGATTTTTACCATGCAGATGGCTATAACTTTGAAATGTGGGAGCCCGATCCGGCACCTGAAGTCCTCTTGCGTAAAGGAAAAGAAATCGGTATCGATCGGTATGCGGTGTTCAGCGCAGCTACTGCAGCGCGTCAAGTAGATAGCATCAATCGTTTTATTGCCGACGAGTGTGCACGTCACCCTGAATTTGTTGGGCTGGGGACAGCGCATCCTGATGCAATTGATCCAACCCTGCCCGATGGGCGAGACTGCGAAGCACTTGTTGAACAGATTGCTGCGCTGGGTCTGAAAGGCATGAAGCTTCACCCGGACATGCAGCAGTTTAATATCGACGATCCGCGCATGATGCCGCTGTACCGAGCTGCTGCCCAGGCAGGACTTGTTGTGCTGTTCCACGTGGGAGATGAACGGCATAGTTTCAGCGATCCGGTTCGTTTGGCCCGTGTGCTTGAAGAGATTCCCGACCTGCGATGCCATGCGGCACACCTGGGCTGTTGCCGTATTTGGGATCGACGCCCCGTTGCGCTCGCGGCTTCAGTGTTGGCGGGGGCAGATATTGTCTTTGACACAAGTAGCATGTTGGCGTGGGCGCCTGCTGATGATGTTCGTTTCATTATTGGGCAGCTGGGGATTGACCGCATTATGTGGGCGAGCGATTACCCCATGTGGTCGCCGGCCGAGGAGTTCAAACTTTTGCTGGGTTTGGGCTATTCGTCGGCAGATAACCAGCGGATGTTATACGACAATTTTGCGCGGTTCTATCGGATCGATGACAGTATAAAAAACGCAGTTGAAAATGCCTAAACTGGCAGCAGTAAACACGTTCAATGAAAAGGATTCAGTATGGCAAATATTCTTATTGTTTCTGGTCATCCAGACCTTGCGCATGACTCCGTTGCTAATGTAACGATACGGCAAGCTCTGCAAGAAAAGCTGCCCGAGGCCGAGTTTGATGATCTTGGCACGCTCTATCCCGATTATCAATTTGATGTGGCATCTGAACAGCAAAAACTTGAGCGTGCCGATATCATCGTGTTTCAGTATCCGGTGTTCTGGTATCACTTCCCAGCATTGCTGCAAAAATGGATGGAAGACGTGTTCCTTCGTGGGTTCTCTCATGGAAGCACGGGTGACAAACTCAAAGGTAAGAAGGTAGTGGTTTCTCTTACGACTGGTGCGCCAGCTGCCTTTTATGAGGGCGCTGAAGCAGGCTTTCCGCTGCAAATATTGCTTGCTCCTCTTGAGGCGACATGCAATTTAACGCAGATGAAGCTTGTTGGACAGGTATTAACGGGTGATGTGTCCTATGCTTCTCGTAATGACGCAGCAGCAAAGGCTTCTATGATAGAGCGTGCTCGCGCGCATGCTAGTCAGCTGGCTGAACTGGTGCGTAGCATCTAAATAGCCTGAGGTAAAGATAAACCCGTGTTGCATCTGCAGTGTGCAACACGGGTTTCTTTTAGAGGAGGGCGGCGGGACGGGATATGTGTGAGGGGAAAGCCCCGCCGCTATTAGGGACAATCTGAATATATCTTGCCAGGACCGGTTTGGGGTGCCTATCACGAAAGGGCGACATGTTTCGCTGAGGAATACATCAAACGGTGTACAAAGACTACAACGGAAGTACTACTTCGCAGAATCAAAGCGAAGTACAAGCTGAATTTTGCGAGCCTACATGCACAACGAGAAACGCGCATGTAGTCACACGACCGACGGATTGGGGCACGAAGTCGACTATGAGTCGAGCCACAATTTCTTATTAGTCTTGCTGAGCGGTTATAGTCTGAGTGATTGCCTGTTGGGCAGCCTTACGTGCGGCAAGAATAAGACGCTCTAGTTCTGAAAGATTGCTTCTGTCGAAAGAGTAACTGATCGTTTGAGGTTCTCCGCTGTCGGAAAGCTGCTCAAGGCGAATGAAATGCGCTTCGACGTGCGAGAATCCATTTTGCAAAGCAGCATACGCATAGCATTGTGCCTGAAGCAGATGCTTTGCAGAAAGTTGCTCGGGCGTTTCAAGAGGCGATCCACCGGTTTTATAGTCGACGATAAAGGCGCAGTCGTCTGCGCTTGCCGCATGCCCCTTAGTTTTGCGTGGGTGAGTCCCCGTGCAGAGGAGGTCAATTTCGCCCTCAAGCACTTCATTGCCCACAAGGATGGTAAAGGGCACTTCAGGACTGTGCTGTGGGAAGGAAAATGCCTGCTTGCAAAGAGAGCTGTTGAGCCAGTTTGACACTGCTGTGTGCACACGAGGTACATCGGAGACATGCCATAGAAGTGAAAAGCGCTTGATAGCAGCGGCTAGTTCATCTGAGCTGGGTAGTACTGGCTGTAAGGCGAGCCATTCACAGGTCTGGTGAACGGCCGACCCAAATGCGGTTGCATCATCTTCAACTTGATGGCGTCCGGTGGCGATACTGCCTGGTAGCTGCTCGTTTTTTATATCTGCGATATAAGCAGAAACAGTTTCAGCAGGGGTTACATCAGCAGGATCTGTCTTGACAGGAGTGGCAGCTGTGCTAACCGTGCTGGTTTTGGCAGCATCAGCTGTAGTGCCAACTATGTTGGTGTTAGCGACATCGGAAATGGTTACACCGGATGTAGCTTCATCGGTTTGAGCGTGCGTTGCGCCAGCTGCAAGCGAGGTATACGAGAAGAAATCGCTTCGGTCATCTAGTGGGTACGTTACGAGGGCAGTTTTGCTCTCAAGCTCTGGCAGAGCAATACGATGGTGCTCGAAAGAATCATCTGAAGGCAGGGCTGCTTCATCGGCATGCGCGCTGAGGCAAGCACTTACACTGGTACGTGCGTTCGCTTCGGTGTGAATAGTTGTGTCAGGTTGCGCATTCGTATCGGTGTGACTGTCTGTGCCGGTTTGTGTACCAGCTTGTGTATCGGCTCGTGTATTTGCTTGCGTGTCAGCTTGTGCATCAGTCTGCACAGGAGCGACTTGTGTGCCTGCCGCATCGTCTTCTGCTGCCGTTAAACAGGTAAACACCCCCGGCTCACTTTCGCCATACTCAAATGTCCCACTTTCAAGAGGGAAATCAGCTTCCCCAGGGAAGAGACCGTTAAGAAGGTCACGTTCAACCTGCTTATATTCTTGGGGCGATCCATCTTTTTTCAGTTTGTGCTTGAGGCACACGATAACTGCGTCGCTTGCTCGCGTGGCAGCCACATAGAACAGGCGCTTGCGCTCTGCATACTTGCGATCGGTATCGATCTTTCGTATTAGTTGGAGAAATTCCAACTGATTGGTGGCCTCGAAAGGCGTTGTTGCATCGGCGAGTTCTTCAGGTAGCTTGGGCGCTTTCAAGTCAGAAGGCGGCAACGTAAGGGCGATCTTTCCCTGGTCAGTAAGCATATATGGCCTTTCACCGGTCGTGCGTGTGGTGTAGCAATTGGCAATAGCAACAATGGGGAATTCAAGCCCTTTTGAAGCATGCACCGTCATAATGCGTACCGCGTCAGAGCCTTCGATAGTAAGCGCTCCCGGCTTTTCAGAACTCAGTGTACGGCGATGCTCGAGAGCACGGGCGACACGCGCCATATCGAACCCGTTTGCGTACGACTCTTCTTCGATAAGGCGTGCAAACTTGAGAATATCAGCCGCAATCGCTTGTCCTTCCGCACCTTGCTTTTCAAGGCATGCAAGCCATCCTGATTCAAGAATTACCTGCATAAATACGTCGCGCGGACGCTGGCTTCCCAAAGATTGCCAAGCCCGTTTGAGTACGTCGGTAGCATGGTCGAGCAATTCCGATGCAATGAAGGGCGCACGGTCAGCACGCAAAAGGCCCACTGCAGGGTTCTGGCGGACAGCATCGCCCGTGACTTCGTTGTGGTAGGTAGCCAGAAAGAGCAAATCATCGGAAGACACAGGAAGCAATTCACTCGTTAAGACCATGAGCAAACTTTCCGAATCATAGGGATTGGCGAGCACATTAACCAGGCGCTGACACAAATCAACCCAAGGCGCTTCGAAAAACTTTGATCCACCAGCAACAATACAGGGAAGGCCTTCATCACGCAGTGCTTGCGCATAGATATCTGACGCGGTAGTGCTCCCCATCAAGACAACCATATCGCGGGCTTTGTGCCCTGCCTGTCGCAGTGCTGCAAAACGCCGTGCAATATGTGCTGCCTCGCAGCGCGCGCCTGCTTCAGCGGAGGTACAACGGGTGAGAGCCATTTCAATACGCGAGTCGCTACTTAACCACGTTTTACCTGGTCCAGCAGCTTTTAAGTCGAGGAATTCTTCGCTAAAGTAGCCTTTCTGCCCACAGATACGCCGCACCAGGGCAAGCACATCGGCATGGCTTCGGAAGTTGTCGTCGAGCTGTTCGATGCGTGCTCCCACCGCGTCGGAAAGCATGTCGCGCTTGTGGCGCAGGTAAACTTCGACATCGGCTCCCTGGAAACGGTAGATACTCTGCTGGGAATCGCCAACCGTGCACAGGTTGTGCTTGTCAGCACCGGTAATAAACTCGATGAGGTCTATCTGTAGCTGGCTGGTGTCCTGAAATTCGTCAACCATAATCAGCTTGAAGCGCTCGGTATAGGTGCGCGCAAGAGCAGGATTCTGCTTGAATAGACGCAGCGTGGTGCGAATGAGATCGCTTGTGTCCAACTGCGCCCGCGCGTGAAGAATAGCGCGATATTTTTCTTCAGTACGCTGAGCTAAATCAATCAGCTCATCAAGCATTTCGCTTGCCGCACTCAGCTGCAACAGAGCTTTCGCTTCTGAAACAGCATCCTTTAATTCGACTGCTTTACCGCCACGCAGTCCATTACTGTTAACAGCATTAAGTGCGTCTAGCAGCGTTTCGGGGGTAACGTGGTTCTTTGCAATGAGGTCGTTTAACGCATCGGCGAGCGCTTGGGCTGTCGCTCGATTTTTATCTGTTCCGCACGCTATAGTTGCCTCACAGGCGGCAAGCACCTTGCGTACTACGTCGCTTGCTTGGGCAGGGTCAGGACCTCGGTCGAGCGATGCAAACCCGTCGGTTTGGTAGGAAACTTCGTCGAGTAGGCGCCCGATGGAATCTTCAAGAGCTTGGGTGGTGCGAAATCCGGCGAATAAAGCCTGGTAAGCGTTGTCATCGGTTTCTTTTACTTCTTCGAGCACGCACGCACAGGCTTCCGTCCGTGCCATCTGGCAATCGGCACCCATCGCCAGCTCAAACGCCGGATCAAGGTCAGCTTCCAGAGCATGTTCACGCAGAATACGACTACACATGCCATGTATGGTAGATATCCAGGCTCCATCCACTTTTAATGCCTCAGTCATCATTCCTTCAGCACGCAGCGCAGCACGAATGCGGTCCTTGATTTCACCAGCAGCTTTGTTGGTGAAAGTGATCACCAATGCTTCGTCGATGCTGTTAAGAAATGAACTACCATTGGTGCCCGACCCAGGAAGTAGGGCCCAAGTAATCCGCTGTGTCAAAGTAAAGGTTTTACCTGATCCGGCACCCGCACAGATAAGTAGGGGGCCGTCAAGATGTTTGATGCTCGCAAGTTGGCCAGGGCGTAGGCGACTCAGATCCATTACAGCCTCCTTTTCTCAAGGCGGTTTGGACAGTCGATAACCGGACAGTAGCGGCATGCATTGGGGCCGTGAGGCGTGGGGGAAATTTCGCCGTTTGCGAGGCTAGCCATGTGTTCACCAACAAGCAATTCACAACGATCAAGAAGCGCATCAAATGTTTCCACGTCGCACCAGGGAATGCGTCCCGCTCGTGCATCAGCAGGCGCAAAGGGTAATTCTTCAAGCCCAATCTGCCCGGCATCCCACGCCCCTTGTATAGATGCGTCCAGCGGGTTGACATACAAAATGGCGGCGATGGGGCAACCAAGGGTATCTCGTACCGCTTTGGCATAGATGAGTGCTTGCATTTTTGCCGGCAATTCGAAGGCAGAGCTTTCATCAGACGAGTCTGCATGAAGGCGATAGGCACTAGAAAGCGAGCTTTTATAGTCGATAATAACGACTTGTCCAGCACGGTCGCGGTCGATGCGGTCAATGCGACCCACCAAGTTACACCCGGCGTATGAGTAGGGCGTATCTTCACCATAGGCCCATTCAAATTTCCACGGCTCAAAAGAAGGAAGCAGGCGGCATTCAAATTCTAGGTAATCCAGAAGCTGATCGAGTACCTTGTCACGTTGCCGTTCTTCCCAAGCATTTATCGGCACATAGCGGTTGCCAACAAGGTGTCGATCAGTGAATTGCCGTTCGGCCACCTGGCTAAAGACAGCTTGCATAACTTCGCGTGCTTGGCCCAACGTAGAAGGGGTTACCTTCGGTTGAACTTCTGCCTGAAAGCGAAGGTAAAAGCTTTCAAGCACCGCATGTATAAACGTGCCGCGTTCAGCGGGTCCAAACCCTTCATCAAGCGATTCAAGCTTCAGACGGCGCTTCGCAAACCACTGATACGGACATTCCAAATAACTTTCAATCTGAGAGGCTGAAAGGTCCATCCCGGGGAAGGTGTGTCCGTGATAGCGCCGGTTAAGCACGATAAAGCTACGCGCTTGGGGTGTAATAGAACCCATAATTGGCCTGTCAGTTTCAGAGGCAACACGCTGCGCATGGCCGAGGGTATTTTCAACAAGGTGCTCTTCGCCGGAAAGGTGTGTGAATGGCGCGAGTGATATGGGCACGCGAGTGGTAGTATCGTCGCTATCGCGGCTGGTGGGGTCCCCCCGATAGCAGTCGAGCACTTCTTCGAAGAGGGCTGCTGGCTGTTCTTCATCGGCGAGACCGTTGTGCATTGTGCGCTGCATAACAACACGGTTGCGTGCCGCTAAGAGCGCCGCAGAGAATTTTTGCCGGCTCGCAGCCATTTTATTGTCAGTCGTAACTAGTCCCCATTTAGCCAGCAATGTGTCGGCCGCATCAACGTTCTCGACGATAGGATAAGACTGTGCCGTCATGTCGGCTGCGATAATGGTGTGTGCCGAAGCGGGCTCAAGCGCGGCCGCTTCGTCAAGGGTGCAGAAGAGCACCCGATGAGTGCCTTTAATCTGACTGGTGTCTTTTATCTGACTGTCGATCTGGTCGTTAATCTGGCTGCCGCTATCGGTATCAAAAGCAAGGGGAATTTGAGCTGTCTCCACATGGCGAATCATCTGTGCGGGGCTTTTCCCGATTGCCAAGGCGGCTTCGACAACACGGGAAACGTATTGCAAAGCGGCAAACTGTTCAGCTGCATAACCTGGCTGCGACGAAAAGTGGCGCACAATATATGATTCAAGTACGGAAAGTGCTTGCGGAAGATCGTCCTGCTCGATAAGACCAATAAGTCCCTGGAGGTCTTCTTCAGCATGACCAGCCAGGTCGCAGAGTAATTCCTCTTGTTCAATCAGACGATTTCCCCTGTGGAGCTTGTCGCTGTAGAACGCTGTTGCATACCAGATACCAGCAAATGGGTTGTAGGAATAGTCAGCTGCCAGGGCGGTTTCGGCAGCAGCGTCATCAACAAGCGTACAAGCGTCAATGAGTGCCCGTCCAACATCAATGTCGCACAAGAGTTTACTTCCTTGACATGCGCATGAAATACCTTGTTGGGCTAGAAGGGGGGCGCTGAAAGTAAACTGGCGCAGTGGGTCGGGCAATACGACGACGATCGATGGATCTTGCTCGGAATCAGCGCCTTTTACTGCATCGAGAATAGCTTCATGCACACTAAGCAACTGGGCTTCAGGGCCGCAGGCAAGGGCGACGCGTACGGCACCGCTCGCATTCACAGGTTTACTGGAGGCTGATCGCTGGAATAACAGGTGGGAAAGCTCACACAATTCGGGTGCACGGGAAGTTTCCACCGATTCGACATGGTGTGTTCCGTAGCATGCATTGCTATTAGCTTTTCTGCTGGGAGAAGATTTCTTTTCATCAACCACCCACTTGCTGTTATCAGTGAGTGTTCCATTACTGCCAGAAACAAGAAGCGTGGCGTTAAGCGCTCCAAGAAACTCACGTTCAAAGGGTGTCAAACTATCCGCCAAGAAAAACACCCCGAGCACCTGCCAGTGGGTTGCATCGATTCGATCGGGAAGAAGGGAAAGCATTTCGGCGTATTCGATGCGTTGATGAGCGCGCAGCCACAAGCGATAGCTTTCAAGAACCTGAGCAAGCGCTTCTTCCATGGGGGAGAGGGGTAATGACCTCTGTTCATCTGAGATACGTACAACGGGTAAGCCCTCGCGAGCAATACGGCAGGCGGCTTCGACGATGCCATCGGTGGTGTCCAGTTCGCTTTGTTCCAATAAAGATATTAGGCAGATGCGCCGCTCTTCTGCCGAGATAGGCGTGCTACCGTCACCAAACAGTATCCAGAGGGATTCTACCCATCGTCCCAAAGAGTCGACCGTCACATTGAAGCCTAACTCATGGCGCGCCAAAAGACGCCGCAGCGGGATAACACGGTTCGCAGTTGGTACGAGTAGAACCGGTTGTGTATCGATGCCAGATCCGCTTCCTATCTGCTGTTCAAGCACAAAAGGAAGGGATGCATCCATACAATATATATGAGGGGTTAATGCCATGGGTGACATTATAGAGCTTGTACTCACCTTATTATGGGGAGGAGGCAAGGTATTCTGGGCTGCCGCTTTTTTGCCGGCGAGCGAAAATAGCACGGTTCGTGCGAGGGGAAAAATGAAGAAATACTCCTTTGTGGGTGCTGTGTGCAGCAGCGTTGCATGGCATCATTTTCAGTACCGAGTTGGTTGGTCCCTCCTCATCTGCCAACTGCTTGGGGGATTGATATCCCAAAGGGGTCAAAGCCTTCCCTCTCCCTTTTGAATGGCTTTGGTTCCGTTTCCTCTTCGCCGTCGGACATCCCCTCCTCTTGTCCGGCGGCATTCTTTTACTTAGAGCTTTTAGGCTTTTATAACTTCAAGCTCTATACCCTATCCGTTCACTCGAGAAGATAGGGATATAGTCAGAAAAGTGTGTCTGTGGCTACTTACCACCATAGGGCTACGGATCGCTTGAGTGTGTTGCCCCAAGCTTGTGCAGATTCACTTTTAGGATGCCTGCCTCTGAGTGCGCTTAGTTGTTGGGGTTATCGTCATCCATCAGTGCGTTAAATGGCTGACTGACGGTAAGGCCACAGTTTCCTTTGAGTAGTGCGGTCAACTTTTCGATAAGCAGTTCTTTATTGGTGCATTCTGTTCGTATTGTTACTGACACCGTATCGGTAAAGGACGTACGGACAATTTCGCCCGCTGTATCAACGGCTATACGTTGTATCTGTTCGTAAAGGGGATAAGCACAAACAGTTTCTACTTCAACACACTGCACAACACGAGCGATGCGCGCGGCGTGTAATGCTGATTGAACGGCTTGCGTGTAAGCACGCACGAGGCCACCAGTTCCCAGCAGGGTGCCACCGAAATAACGAGTTACGACACAGGCGATGTTGGTAAGGTGGGCATGTTGAAGTGCTTCAAGCACCGGAAGTCCTGCCGTCTGGGAGGGTTCACCATCATCAGAGTAGCGAATACGCTCTGCTCCGCCGTTGCTACTATCGTCATGCAAGATGTAGGCATACACATTATGGCGTGCCGTGCGATGGGTGCTTCGTATTTCATCGAGAAAGGCGAGCGCTTCGGCTTCTGTGGATACAGGGTGCACATGGGCAATGAAGCGGCTTTTCTTTACTTCGATTTCAGCACAGGAAACTTCACGTATGGTGCGGTATAGGTCCATTTCTGCACCGTTCCTTTTTCTCTAACTGAAGGGGAGAATAGGATATAAAGTGCGCCTTTCATTAATTTTCCATTACTGCGTTTTGCCACAGCAGTTTCCTTTTATTACACGATGTAAGCAGATAAGAAGGTTGCAAAATCAACCAAAAAGACGGGTATATTTCGGAAGGTCGAGGGGGGGGGTAGCAATCCATTCCCTTTAAAGCAATACATGGTATAGTTAGCCTCATTTCGCTGTGCTCCTTTCGGGAGTGCGGTAATAACATATGTATACAATGATGGGACTGATCCCCCGTTCGTTGCAGGCGCTACAAGAAAGGAAAAAGAATGAGAGCAACTTCCCTGACCATCTCGCAGAGGCTTGTCGCAGTATGTGCGGCTATGGCTCTTGCGGTGTCACTTACGCCTGGTTTGGCTTTCGCAAGTCCAACTAGTACCACCGATGTGGCTGACAGTACAGTGACAATCACCGATCTGCTTGCTGGTGATACGGTTGAGGCCTATCGCATTGCTGATGCCGATATTGATGCAGCCAATAACCTTACCTATACAATGGCCTCTGACCTGCCTTCAGACTATGACACGATCGATGAGATTGCTGCTGTTGCTTCTGATGGCACTAGTTTCGTACAGGGTAGTGCTATGCAAAACGCTGCAAGCAAAATTGCAAAGGCTTTTGCTGATGCAAGCACGGCACCAGCAGCAACTGCTACTGCAACGGGCACTTCAGCTAACCTTACCCTTGGCAGTGGCTACTATCTTGTTCGCGTAACAAGCACCAGTGGTGAAACACGCGTGTATCAGAACATGGTTATTGACGTTAGCCCCAAGGCCAACACCAACGGAACGTATAATCCTCATGATGCCGTAAATGTTGCTGTCAAAAAGACAGACGTGACGGTTAAAAAGACCGTTGGTAGCGAATATAAAGAGTCTACCGATAAGTACAGCGTTGGCGATACGGTTCCATTCAAGATTGAAACCGCCATCCCTAACTATCCAGCTGATTCTAAGGATGCCACCTTCAAGATTGGTGACACTCCTACCGCCGGTCTTGAGATTGATACAACCTCTATCATGATCAATGGTGCTACGGCTGTTTCTGGTGCCGACTACACCCTTACGGCAAGTGCTACGGGCTACACCATCGAGTTTTCCAAGGCCTATGTTCTAGCTCATCCCGGTGAGAGCATTACGGTTACCTACAATGCCAAACTCACTTCTGACGCTTTCTCGCATAGCGCCGACGATGTAACAGGCAATACCGCTACTGTGACGTTTAATCCGAACCCTTATAACTCCACAACAGTTACTCCATCTGACAAGACCAAGGTCAAGACCTATGGCTATGTCTTCAAGAAGGTGGATGCGTCAGGTAACTCACTGGCTGGCGCAGTCTTCACGATTACGCTTGCCAATGGCACACAGGTTACGTCTACCTCTGACGCAAATGGCTATGTCTACTTCGAGGATCTGGCTGCGGGCACCTATACCGCTACCGAGACCAATGTTCCTGCAGGTCATTTGAAGGCAGCTGATCAGACCTTTACTTTGAGCGAGGCTGTTTGCACTGCTGACAATCCTGCTACTACTCAGGTCGAAAACAACTATCTCGTTGCAACCAGCGATGTTGTTGACCCCGATCAGCCGCAACTGCCTATTACGGGTGGCGCAGGTACCTTGGCGCTGACGGCAGCAGGTGTCGTACTTCTTGCCTTTGGTGGTGTCGTGTTTGTCCGCTCTCGGAAGAATCAGCGCGATAACGCATAGCTGAGGATAGAAGCGTAGTCGTTAACGAGCGGTCTATATAGAACAAGCGAACGGGAGGGCAGCATGTGCGTTCTCCCGTTTCGCGCCCTCGTTGACGACGCGCTCCTTATTTAAGTGCTTAGTGATGAGGACCAGGCGTATCGAGTTAATTCGACGAAGTCGTATTCCTCAAGGGGTTGAGAGTTTCACGGTAGAGTTCAGATGCGCTCTTGTCACGCTTATTACGTGCACTTCATACGGGGTGAATACCCTTCAACTGCTGGTATATGCAGAACGTTGTGATATTCCTCCCGAATGGGCGAGCATGGATGTGACCTCAGCACGCTCGATAAGTGAAGCCTTTCGTGCGTTCCAGTTGGGTAATATGCCTTGCTGGATTTAGCTTTGCCCTGGCGCTTGTTGCAACTACTTTTAATGTAACAAGTAGGAGAAAAGATAAAAGAAGCTATCGCGTAGCGACTGCATTGCGTAGTAAAGAGGACGATGATACAAGATGATTAAGAGTTTTTCATCGAGGTGTTCTATAGCCCATCGGGGCGCAGTGTTTCTTTGTGTATTGGGCTTTGTTATTGCTGTAGCCCTCTGTAGTCTTGCTCCTAATAAAGCTTTTGCTGATCCTATTAGCACGAGTGGGGACCTTCTTAATTCCGTTAGCGGGAACGTTTATCTTACTAATCCCCCCTCAGCAAATAGCGGTCAATTCTGGAGTAATGGCGCTTGGCATAATTTCAGTGAGATTACACCTGCTGATAAACGTCAAAATGGTCCCGCACGAGATCTTGGCGGCGGTTGGTACATCCAATGGATGGGCAAAACCAACGGTGGCGAATATATGATCTGGCGATATCACAATGCCTGGACATATAACGGGGCAACGTGGGGTGGCTTCAAGGTCCGCTTTAATAACATCGGTTATACCTCTAAAGGTGAAGCGATCGATTCAATACTTGACTTTACGTCGGTAATGGCTTGGAAATTTGACGGAACCCCAAGCCCTACCTGGTTTTCACCTTTTGAAATAACAACAAAATATGGCCCCATCGTGGGAGCAGTAACCACTCAGGACGATGCAGCCGATACAACCCCAGTGGGTGTGCAGTCTATTTACGGTACTTCTATTGTGAAACATGGAACTGATACGCTTATTGATTCAGACAATGAAGTCGATATCGTATATTGGGATATTGACCGCCCAGTAGTTATGCCTGATAAGTCGCTTAATTACAGCTCAAATTGGCGTGAGAGTGTTCACTTCGTTAGTGGATATAAGGGTGCTACTGTTGGTACACACACAACGCTACAAGTAAGTGATAACGGCACATGGTTCCGTTCAACGCAGAATGACGATTCGCAGGTGCCTGATAACCTTTCAACTGTGGTAGCAAAAGCTACTCCACAGTTCACTACTGAATGGCGCGGACATACCTGCTCTACCGGAATTGGATACGACACGCGGGTAACTGTTTATCCTGAATGGTCTGCTCCGGTTAAATCTCCCGAGCGTCAGATTCATAAGCGGGGAGAGACGGCTTCCTTTGATGTAACTGAGACATTCCCGTATGTGGCAGATTCTAATAAGGCTTCTTCTATCGTGATGGAAGACACCCTAGATAATGCGCTCGACGCGTCTCGGGCTACGGTTCAGGTTCTCAAAAACGGTGTTGACGTAACTGATAACTGGACCATTTCCATCTCGGGTCAGACGATTAAGGCGACCGCTAAGAACACAGGACATGGCTATGCAGAAGACAAACACGTTTTCCGCATTACAGCGCCAGTATCTGAGAGTGCCAATTTGGACTCGTATGAAACAGAGAATATTGATGGGAATAAGTATTGGAAGGTTCCCAATACGGCTTCTGTTGCTGTTAATAACAATGCCAAGGTCACCAATACCGTGCATGTGTTTGTACCGTATGAGGCGAAGGGGTCAGTGCAGCTAAAGGCAACCAAGAGCCTTCTCGGTGGTGCTCTTCAGGCGAATCAATTTACTTTCACCTTGAAAGACAGCAATGGAGCCCTTATCGATACGAAGAAGAACGATACCAGTGGTGCAGTGACCTTCGGTGAGATCCCTTACACTCAAGAAGATATTGGTAAGACCTATACCTACACGATTGAAGAGACTCCCGGTGCTGATGCGGGTATGATCTACGACAGTCATAGCGAAACAGTAACCGTGAAGATTGAGGATGCTGGATCAGGAAAGCTTGCTATAACTACTACCTATGACGATGACGGGGCAGCCTTTACCAATACGAAAACTATTCCGGTAACAGTTCTTAAGACGTCAACCGATGGAAGCGTGCTTTCTGGGGCAGAATTTACTCTCTATAAAGACGATGGCAACAATACCTTTGATGCCAATGACACTCCGGCAACTGTCTATTCAGATGCTGGCCTGACAACTGCTATTCCTGTCGCGGTGGTTACTACTGATGCTGCTGGGGAAGGCCATTACTACGGATTGATGCCAGGCACTAATTACTGGATTAAAGAAACCAAAGCACCTTCAGGATATAACCTTGATACCAAAGCACACCTGATAGCTGTTGCAGCTGATGGCACGGTGAGCACTAAAGACAGCGCTGGCGTGTCTGCTAACTTGCCTCTCAAAAATGGGGTGGCGTCTATCACTATTGCTGACGAGCCCATTCCTAATCTGCCATTAACAGCTGGGTCGGGCATGGTTGCCGCACTGCTCTTCTTCGGAGGTCTGCTCGCTATAGGAGGAAGTGCGCTGATACTTCGTCATCAGTTTTTAGATTCCAAACCAAACGAGAAATAATTGTAGGGTACCTACCTTTCCGAGAGCGAAAAGGAGAATGTTGATGAGTTCGGTTGTAAGAACGGGGATGCATAAGGTCAGCTGTGCTGTAGCTGCAGTTGCACTTGCTCTGGCGTTGACACCGGTTGTTGCTTTCGCAAGTCCAACTAGTACTACCGATGTGGCTGACAGTACAGTGACAATCACCGATCTGCTTGCTGGTGATACGGTTGAGGCCTATCGCATTGCTGATGCCGATATTGATGCAGCCAATAACCTTACCTATACAATGGCCTCTGACCTGCCTTCAGACTATGACACGATCGATGAGATTGCTGCTGTTGCTTCTGATGGCACTAGTTTCGTACAGGGTAGTGCTATGCAAAACGCTGCAAGCAAAATTGCAAAGGCTTTTGCTGATGCAAGCACGGCACCAGCAGCAACTGCTACTGCAACGGGCACTTCAGCTAACCTTACCCTTGGCAGTGGCTACTATCTTGTTCGCGTAACAAGCACCAGTGGTGAAACACGCGTGTATCAGAACATGGTTATTGACGTTAGCCCCAAGGCCAACACCAACGGAACGTATAATCCTCATGATGCCGTAAATGTTGCTGTCAAAAAGACAGACGTGACGGTTAAAAAGACCGTTGGTAGCGAATATAAAGAGTCTACCGATAAGTACAGCGTTGGCGATACGGTTCCATTCAAGATTGAAACCGCCATCCCTAACTATCCAGCTGATTCTAAGGATGCCACCTTCAAGATTGGTGACACTCCTACCGCCGGTCTTGAGATTGATACAACCTCTATCATGATCAATGGTGCTACGGCTGTTTCTGGTGCCGACTACACCCTTACGGCAAGTGCTACGGGCTACACCATCGAGTTTTCCAAGGCCTATGTTCTAGCTCATCCCGGTGAGAGCATTACGGTTACCTACAATGCCAAACTCACTTCTGACGCTTTCTCGCATAGCGCCGACGATGTAACAGGCAATACCGCTACTGTGACGTTTAATCCGAACCCTTATAACTCCACAACAGTTATTCCATCTGACAAGACCAAGGTCAAGACCTATGGCTATGTCTTCAAGAAGGTGGATCCTGACGGAAACGCTCTTCCGGGTGCTACCTTTACGCTGAAGGTTACCAATAGCGATGGTTCTGTCACCGAAATCGAATCTACTTCCGACGAAAATGGATATGTTTACTTTTCAGGCTTATCTGCTGGAACATACACCATTTCCGAAACGGTTGTTCCTGCGGGATACACAAAGGTTGCTGATCAGACCTTTACACTAAGTGCAGCTGTTTGTACTGCTGACAACCCCGTTACTTCTGAGGTTGAAGATAACTATTTGGTTTCCAGCACAGATGTGGTAGATGGAAAGCAACCTGTCCTGCCTCTTACAGGCGATGTGGGAACCTTTATTCTCGTCGCAGCAGGAGTGGGATTGCTGGCATGCGCATTCGTTACTATTGCGCGATTCAGGAAGCAAAAGCAGAGTTAGCGGATAGCAATTTTGTCTGCTCAACACGCAAAACAACAAGTGGCAACAAGGGAGCCTTCAGGTTCCCCTGCTCGTGTAGTGCGCTCTTCAAAAAAGAAGCGATGGGCGCGCTTACAGTTAGTTATTGCTGTCATTATCCTGCTTGCTGGCGTAGCACTTATCAGCTATCCCTTTGTGAGCGATTGGCTTAATCAACGTGCGCAGGACGCAGTAAGTGCCAACCAGCAAGAAGTCGTAGCCGCTCTTCCGCCTGAAGACCTTTCACAAGAGCAACAACGAGCAGAAGCTTATAACGCCCAGTTATTCTCGGGCAGCTCGCAAGTAGTTGACCCCTTTGATACCAAGGCTACCTATCTTGGTAACAAAGAGTATGAAAGTGTACTCAATGTTGCTGGCGACGGGGTTATGGGAGAGCTCTTCATTCCGAAGATCAATGTTGATCTTCCTATTTATCACTACACTACTGACGAATCTTTAACGCGCGGGGTAGGGCATGTAGTAAACACTTCAGTTCCCATTGGGGGAGAATCTACGCATAGTGTGCTTGCTGGACATACCGGGCTTCCCTCGGCACGTCTTTTTGATCGCCTTGATGAACTTTCGGTGGGCGACTGGTTTATTATTCGTGTCTTGGGCGAAGACCATGCCTACGAAATTACCTCTACTGAAGTCGTGCTGCCTGAAGAAGTCGACAGTATCAAGACAGAGGCTGGGCGCGATCTGGTGACCCTGGTTACCTGTACGCCATATGGCGTTAATACACATCGGTTACTTGTCCATGCTGAACGCTGCGAAGTGCCTGATAGTTGGAATACGTCCGAGGATTCCACTATTCGTTTGGTGGCAACCCCTACTGATCTTCCTCGTCATCTGTGGGCATATGCACTGGCGGGTGTCCTTGTAGCTGTAGCTATTATTGCTGTGGTGTATGTGATCCTTCGTTATCGCCGTCGCCAACGCTAGATCTTTCGCGTGCCAATGCCGTGTGCGAATCACGACGTTTGGACGTTCGTCATTGCCAGCGCTAGACTTTCCGCGTTCAGCGTATATTGATGAACGTATTTCGGCTGGAAATATCTCGGTCAAATAGCTCGTATTACTAGATCTTCCATGTGCAGCGTATACTGATTACTAATTAGTGAATTAGTAATTGGCTCTATTGCATACTGGTAAAGGGGAGATCGACCATGGAAGACTTTGAATTCGTATCACCCACTCATTTTGTTTTCGGAAAAGACGCAGAAGAAAAAGTCGGCGAAAAAATTCGCGCTGCAGGAGCGCAGCGGGTCCTTATTCATTTCGGCGGGAAAAGCGCGTTAGCAAGTGGGCTTATCAGCCGCGTGCGCGCCTCACTTTCGCAAGTCGGAATTGCCTGCATTGAATTAGGTGGCGTGCGTCCTAACCCCGAAATCGGTTTGGTGCGCGAAGGGGTTCGTTTATGCAAACAAGAGCAGATTGATTGGATTGTGGCAGTGGGCGGCGGATCTGTCATCGATTCCGCTAAAGCCATTGCGCTGGGTGCACTTAGCGATATCGATTCGTGGGAGTTCTACGAAACAAAGCAGGCTCCTAGCGAAGTACTGCCGCTTGCCGTGGTACTTACCATACCTGCAGCGGGCAGCGAAGCGTCATCGAACACCGTCATCAGCAACGACGAGCTGGGGCGCAAAACGGGGTACGGTCATATATCGCTTCGCCCGCGGTTTTCGTTTATGAATCCGGAGCTTACCTTTACGTTGCCGCCCTATCAAACAGCGGCTGGTATTACCGATATGTACAGCCACCTGCTGGAGCGTTTCTTCGACGATATGGGTAGCGTGCCCGTAACCGACAATCTTAGCCTTTCGCTTATGAAAACAATTCGCGCCGAAGCACCCCGTGTGATGGCCGACCCCGAAGATTACGATGCCCGTGCAAACATTATGTGGGCTGGCATGTTGTGCCATCAGGGGCTGGCTGGTGTAGGTCGTCATGAAGATTGGGCAACACATGGTTTGGAGCACGAGCTATCAGCGCTTAATCCGCAGATTACACATGGGGCAGGCTTAGCGGTGCTGTTCCCCTCTTGGATGGAATACGTCTTCGAAGAAAACCCAGCGCGGTTTATTCAATATGGTCGTGAGATCTTTGGCTTGGTTTCAACAGGGGACGATTGGTCCGACGCCTACAACGCCATTGATGCGACCCGTTCATTTTTTGCATCGCTTGGCATGCCGACAACGCTCGAAGAACTGGATGTGCACGAAGAAGATATCGACACAATGCTGGTTACCCTTGAAAAGAATAGGGGTGCAGTGTTCGGGAGCTTCAAGAAACTGACCATCAATGACGCGCGTGAGATTTATCGCCTTGTCCTGTAGGTGGTAATACTCTGCTCTTATCCCTGGAAAACGCAGTGCGCTACGATGACAATTACGGTTGTCATAAGACCTGCTACTGCTAGCGATACACCACTCATGGCTCCTTCGAGTTCACCCATCTCAATGGCCTTCGTAGTACCCACTGCATGCGAACAGGTGCCGATGGCAACACCGGTTGCCACGTGATCGTGCACGTGGAATATCTTTGCCATAAGGGGTGAAAAAATAGCACCAAGAATGCCGGTAATAATAACAGCGGCGACGGTAATGGAGGTAATGCCACCGAGTTCTTGTGAAGCAGCGATAGCAATAGGTGTTGTTACTGATTTCGGAATAAACGAAACGGCCATATCATCACCCAACCCCAGCAGGGTACAGAGCGTATAGGCACTTATCATTGATACGATTGACCCAACAAGGCAGCCTGAAACAATTGGAATAAAGTGACTTTTAAGTATTGAGCGCTGACGCCATACCGAATAAGCGAGCGCAACAGTTGCAGGTCCCAACATAAAAGAAAATACTTGCACGCTTGCCTCATAGGCGTCGTAAGGGATATGCAGCACCGATAGTGCAGCAATAAGTACGACAAGCGTGACGAGTAGAGGATTAAGCAGCGGGGATTTTACCTTCTGGTACAGCAACACTGCGAGTTGAAACACCACAATTGAAAGGATCATGCCTACAACAAGTAGGACGGGTAAAGGTAGATTAATGTCCATACTATTGTCCCTCGATTTTAGTGCGTTAGTCTATGAGAACAAGATTGTTTCGTTTTATCGGACTGAGTGCGTATCGTCTTTTTGTGGGCATATGATTCAACAAGGCGCTGTGCTGCAATAACCGTCCAGCTTGTTGCAAGAAAAACGATAACAGTGGTAGTTATGCAGACAAAGGCAAACTTAAGCCCATTGCCAGCAAGTAGAGTGAAGCATCCCATAATGCCGACACCTGCCGGAATAAAAAAGATAGACATGTTGTCAATCAGGTAATCGCAAGCGCGGCCAACATGCTTGTGTTTGAGAATACCGGTGGCCAGCAAAATAAGTAAAAGTCCCATGCCGACGATATTTCCTGGCAGATCGATGGGAAGAAATGTTGCAACAGTGCAGCCAATTTCGTAGACAATAATAAGCAATGCGATCTGCAGGGTCAGAAGTATCGCACGTCCTAGCCGTACCTTTGTGCGACGTTTTAAACGTTTGCGCTTGCGTGTTTTACTCGTTTCACGTTCGTTATCGGATTTATGTGTGTCGCATGCGTTCTCACCTGGGACGGCTTTATTCAATGTAGAGTCGCTCGAGACGGTTTCGCTTGAGGTCGATTCACTTGAGATGGAGTCACGTAGAAGAGTTTTGCCCGAGGCTGATTCGTCCGATACAGAGCTGCTTACGGTAGCCTCACCTGCGATAAGTCCAGTGGCAGCAGAGTCGCACAAGACAGCTTCGCCTGTCGTACCCTTGGAGGTACGAGCTTCTTTTAGCATGTTTTGATCATTCTCCCAGAGTCAATAGTGCTGTGCCGCCTCAGCAACAAAACGTCATTGCACAGCAAGTGTTGAACAGCATATAGGGTACGGCTAAGTAAGAACAGATGGGTTAAGTACACATAACCGGTGCGCCTCGTCCTCAAAACATCCACGTCAGCACTAATGCAAACGAGCACTTACGGGTTGTGTCTGATGGGGAATGCCGTGCGCGAAGGCGGTGGCGATTCTCTTGTGCTGGCTTAAGACCATACCGCCCCCATAGCTAGGCGATTGTGTGCGCAATATAGTTAGCTGGTCGTGTGCACGAATGGTAGCATCGCGTTGTGACAAGTTTTACGCGTCGGTTGCGTCGAGACCATGAAGCGTTTTATACAGCAGTTTGCGCAGTACATCTCGCTCTTCGGCAGTCAGCGGCATGCAACCCGACTGAGCCATCAACCCTGGGATATCGGCCGCTTTGTGCTCGAGTGCACGGCCCTTTGGAGTAAGCGACACGATTACGTTACGCTCGTCTTTTTCGTCTCGCACGCGCTTGACAAGACCTTTTGCTTCGAGCTTCTTGCATAGGGGTGTCAAGGTACCACTGTCAAGGTAAAGGCGTCCTCCAAGTTCTTTAATAGAGGCACTGTCTTCTTCCCACAACACCATAAGCGCGATGTACTGCGTGTAGGTAAGATCAAGCTTATCGAGGAAGGGCTTGTAATGCCGCACGATATCGCGGGCAGCGGCGTACAGTGGGAAACAAACCTGGTTGTCGAGTTTTAATTGTTCGTAAGGCATGCGAATCAACCCCATCGAATAAGTACATAGCAGCTAGAAACGGTAGCTGGAAATAGTGGCTGGCTATAAACGACCATAAATCTTATTGCAGACTATTATAACGTGCTCAATCAAATAGTGCTGCAAATAACTGACCTCTGAGGCTCGAAATGTGAGTGCGGGTTTTAAGAGAGAAAGAAAATAACCCCGCCTGGTTTGCTGCATGAACGCTCGCGTGTGCGGGGTACTGTCGTTAATATTTATACATGATCCGAGCTATTTATGACATTTTGCTTCTGAAAATCCATCATGATGGGTCTTTCTGATCTTATGGCCTTGAATCTTTTTAGCTAAAGATAGATTAATGCTTCGCTGTCTATACAGTAAAAGTTCGTTTCATGATGGGCTTGTCGAACGAGACAAAGGGAATCCCTGAAACAGTATTGCGTGCCACCATAAGGCAGTCGACGTAATCAAGTGGGGACGATCCAAATAAGCGGGAAGCATAGCGCACCACTGCCTCTTCAGGAACATTTACTTCATCGAGCAGTGCAATAAGTGAAGCGGCGATAACCGTGCGTGGCACGCGGTGCACATCGCGTAAACATACTGCCACACGTGCGATAATTTCCGGATAGGTACAAGCAATTCCTGTCTCTATAATCTTACGTGCTTGGCGTGCCTGCGCCTTGTTGTCGTTAAGTAGGTACCGCAGAATAACGGTTTCATCGATGATCGTATTGATTTTTTTACTTGGCATAGAGCTTATCGACCTTTCTTTTGATGCTCTGCTGCTAGTTTCGATATGCACGATCGCCGTCAGGGTTAGTGGCTTGGCTGTTTCCAATAAGAAAATCGGGGGATTTTGTAAGCGCCTTCAACCATGCCGACCGCTCTTCTCCTCGGTGCCCGCCGCTTGCGTATTCAGCGAGCATACCAGCAGCCTTTCCACGTGTCTTTTTAGCAGGCAAGCATACTTCAAAAGGAATGCGTTGATGAATGAGGCATTGACGAATAAAAAGGCGAACTGCTTCAGAAGTAGAAGTTCCCATGGTGGTGAATAATTCATCAGCTTCTAGCTTGTCATGTTCACTGATACGGACCTGAATAATGCTATCTTTGGACATAAATTGCTCCTCATTAGTGGATTCAACAAATACTTTCAGTTAATTTGTATTACATTTGTACTACAATATGAAAAATAGTAAAAGACTAATCCGCGAAGTACTCACCGTTATTTTTAGCTAGATTAATAAAAAACCTAAAAGAGGATACTTCCCTTTGCGGATGAGATATGGGATAACGCTAGGAAGACCTTATGAGTATTGCTGCGGTTCTGCGCGGAATGTGGTCGATTCTTTAAGATGAGTCGTATTCCGTGCAGAACCGCAGAGTATGAAGGAAATGCGTATCCTTAATAAGTGCTCAAATGAACGAGAGTTAATGAGCGAAGAGGGGAGTGCAAAGAGGTCTAGTAATTGGTATGTGCGGTTGACGAGGCGCATATCTGATTTACTGCCGGGGAGGAGGAGGCAACAGATCCTACGGCAGATGGAGAGCAGCGTTTGAAGAGGCGCTGGAAGACGAGGGACCGAGAAGCTGTTGGAGGAGGTGTTTCCGATGGAAACAGAAATGGCTGAAGGCGTTTGTGTCGTAGCTGATCCTGATGTATGCATTGGATGTCGTACATGTATGGCGGCTTGTTTGGCGAAGCATGACGTAATTGATGATGTTGCAGTTGCTCGCCTCAATCTAGTATCGACCCTTATGATTTCAGCGCCTGTCGCATGTCGGCATTGCGTTGATGCGCCCTGTGCAGCGGTTTGTCCGACCGAGGCGCTGTATCGCGAAGAGGGTGGACGAGTGGCCATTCGGGAAGAAAATTGCATCGGTTGTCGTAATTGCGTTATGGCATGTCCATATGGTGCAGTTTCAGTTGTGATGCGCGATGTCACCACAAAACTTGGTGATCTAGTTATCGAGCGCCACGAGAAACCTACTGTAGTGAAATGCGATCTTTGCGCAGACCGTCTTGGTGGTCCGGCATGTATCGAAGCGTGTCCGACAAAGGGATTGGTTTTAATCGATAAGGTAAAACTTCAGAATTACTCGCAGAATGAAAACCGCGCGACCTCTCAATCGAGCGTCGCTTAATCAGTCGGTCATACGGCGGGGTGCAGACTTAAAAACACACCGTCTGATGAATAAGGAAGATAAATATCGGGTAACGAGGAAAGAGGAGGAAAGCATGGAGCGACATATGGCTGTCTGTCCGTACTGCGGTGCGGGCTGCAAGCTGGATCTTCTCGTTGATGACAATGGTAAAGTTGTCGGTGCTGAGGGCCTTGATGGTGTTACAAACCAGGGAGAATTATGCCTCAAGGGCCTGCACGGCTACGATTTCATCAACGATACAAAGATCCTGACGCCGCGTATCTATCACCCCATGATTCGCCGTACAAAGGGAGCACCCCTCGAGCGTGTCAGCTGGGATGAGGCACTTGATTTTACAGCGAAGAAGCTTACTGAAATCAAAGAAAAGTATGGTCCCGATTCGATCATGTTGACAGGATCATCGCGTGGACCAGGCAACGAAGCAAACTTCGTTATGCAGAAGTTTACTCGTGCTTGCATTGGAACAAACAATATCGATAACTGCGCTCGAACTTGACACGGTCCTACAGTCATCGGTCTGATGGACACAGTTGGCTCAGGTTGCATGAGCGTTAGCATTCCGGGCATGGAAGATGCCGAATGCATTATGTTATTTGGTTACAATCCAAGTGCTTCGCACCCCATCGTGTCACGCCGCATTGTGCGTGCCAAAGAAAAGGGTGCCAAGATCATTGTCGTCGATCCGCGCGTTATTGAAACAGCACGTATCGCTGACATCCATCTGCAGATTAATAATGGCTGCAATATTGCCTTCCTCAATGCATTTGCTAATGCTATTGTTACGGAAAATCTGCATGACAAACAATTCATCGAAGAGCATACGAATGGCTTCGATGAGTGGTGGGAAACCATCAAAAACTACACTCCCGAATCAGTTGAACACATCACGGGTGTTGACCCTGAACTGATGCGTCGTGCGGCACGTATGTATGCAACTGCCAAGACTTCCATTCTTGGGTGGGGCATGGGCGTTGCTCAGCAGAAGCAAAACGTTCCTACAGTTCATACGCTGGCTGCAATCGCTTGTATCTCGCATCAAATTGGCAAGCCGAATGCTGGCTTAGCTCCGGTGCGTGGTCAGAACAACGTGCAGGGTTCCTGCGATATGGGTATGTTGCCTAACTTGTATCCCGGTTATCAAAAGGCTACCGATATCAAGGTTCGCGAAAAGTTTGCTAAGGCTTGGAATGTTCCGCTTGAACGTTTGTCCGATCACGATGGTTACAAGCTAACCGACGTGGGCCACAATGTGGATGAGGGTAAGGTTCATGCGTTCTACAACTTCGGTGAGGACCCCTTGCAGACTGAACCCGATGCGATTGATCTGAAGCGTCAGCTTCAAGACCTCGATCTGTTTATTTGCCAGGACATCTTCATGACGCAGACCACCATGCTGGCTGACGTTATCTTCCCGGGTACTAGCTGGGGCGAACATGATGGCGTCTTTACTGCTTCTGACCGTACCTTCCAGCGCTTTACTGCGGCGGTACCTCCAAAGGGAGAATGTCGTCACGACTGGCAAATCTTCCAGGATCTTTCCACGCGTATGGGCTATCCCATGCACTACAACGACACGAAGGAAATCTGGGACGAAGTCCGCGAGCTCTGTCCGACCTTCTACGGGGCAACATATGAAAAGATGGCGGGTGTGGGTCATGCTCAGTGGCCTATTCGCAACATCGAAGACGAAGGCACGCGCGATATGTTCCTTGGTGGTCAGTTCACAACGCCTGATCACAAGGCTGTCTTAATGGCTCACGATTGGGAGCCACCAACCGAGCTGCCTGACGATGAGTATCCACTCATTCTGTGCACCGTTCGCGAAGTGGGTCACTATTCTTGTCGTTCTATGACTGGCAACTGCCGCACGCTTGCAGTGCTTGCTGACGAGCCTGGTGAGATTCACATTCATCCTGATGATGCGGCAGCCCGCGGTATCAATGATGGTGAACTCGTTCGTGCGCATTCGCGCCGTGGCGAAGCAATGACTCGCGCCGTGGTTGATCCTCGTATCAACAAAGGTACCGTTTACATGACCTACCAGTGGTGGATTGGCAAGTGCAACAACTTAACGTTACATGCAGTCGACCCTCGTTCTCATACACCTGAAGATAAATTTAGTGCGTGCCAGGTCGATGCGATAGAAGACCAGGTTTGGGCAGAACAGCGCTTACAGGAAATGTATGACCAGCTGAAGGAAGACCTTGTAGAGACGGCCTCTGCGCAGGATATGGAACCTGGCCAAGAGGCGAAACTTTCTCGTCAGACGGCTAACGCCATAGTCTAGGGGAAATTTCATCCACACCCGGGGCAATAGCTTCGGGTGTGGATGCACTTCGTGAGGAGCGGAAGTGAATCGTTTTATTGCAATAAACCCTGATAAGTGCATTGGCTGTGGCACTTGTCGCGCGGCGTGCAGTGACGGCCATCGAGAGGTGGGGCTGCAGGAGGAACCGCGCTTATCCGTGGTGATGACCAGGGATATTTCAGCAGCTATAACCTGTCATCATTGTGCTGGCGCACCTTGCTTGGCTGTATGTCCAGTGAATGCAATCACGCGTGAGAATGGATCTATCCAAGTAAACGAGCAAACTTGCATTGGCTGCAAGCTGTGCGGCATCGTATGCCCCTTTGGTGCGATTCATCCTTCAGGAACAGGCATCCAGGGTGTTGCGGGCATGGCAATGGGAACGCCGACGTATTCGAGAACACTTGATCCACTATTGCGGTGGGAAATCGGTGTGTACACCTGTGCGGTCAAATGTGATCTGTGCTCATACGATCCAGAGCATGGTCCGCATTGTGTGCCTGCTTGTCCAACAAACGCTCTGGAATACGTTACAGAAGGTACTGCTGATGAATCAGTGCGTACCAAGCGCATTCAGACAGCTACCGATCAAGAAGTTATAAACGCTGAGATCAAAGCAGCGCGGAAGGAGGTTCAACGATGAGTGCAACTACCTTGTTTCTTACCTCAGTAGTGTTTTCCTGCGTAGGTGCCTTAGCTTCCATTCTTGCTATGCGCAACCAACAAGCATCAAAGGTAATTGGCTGTGTGTTCGGCATGGTTTCTGCTTTGTTCGGTATTGCTGCTGGTTGTCAGGCTATTGTTGGGACAGCTGAATGGTCGAGCGTTGTTACTCCCTTTTCGTTTGCGAACTTCAGCTTGCTGCTGAACCCACTATCGGGGTTGCTTATGTTAGTTATATCGGTGCTTGCGTTTGCGGCATGGATATACGGCCTTAATTATTTCGATGAATACAAGGGTCAGGGCCTCGGTACAATGGGTTTCTTTATGAACCTATTTATCGCGTCCATGGGGTTTGTGATTTGCGTTGATAATGCACTCTGGTTCTTAGTGTTCTTTGAACTGATGTCGCTGACCTCATACTTTTTGGTTATTGTCGAACAGAATGAAACGTCCATTAAAGGCGGTTTTCTATACTTAATTATGGCTCATATCGGGTTCTTTCTGATCATGATTGCCTTCTTTGTTATGGCTGGTCTTACCGGATCGTTTGAATTCCAGGCGTTCCGCACTTCAGCATTCTCGCCGGTTATTTCATCGCTCGTGTTCGTGCTGTGCTTTATTGGTTTTGGGTGCAAAGCGGGCATGATTCCGTTTCATTCATGGCTGCCTCAGGCCCATCCGGCGGCACCGTCTAATGTGTCGGCCCTCATGTCGGGTGGCATGATCAAGATCGGCGTGTTCGGCATGGTTAAAGTTGGTCTCGATTTGCTGCAGAGCTCGCCGGTTGAACTGTGGTGGGGCATTTTGGTGCTTCTGTTTGGTGCAGTTTCGTCGGTGCTTGGTGTGGTCTACGCTCTGGCAGAGCATGACATCAAACGTCTTTTGGCCTATCACTCGGTTGAAAACATCGGCATCATCCTGTTAGGTGTGGGTATAGGCTTCATTGGTGTTGCTGTAGGAAATCCCATCGTGGCAGTGCTTGGTTTTCTTGCTGGGTTCTACCATCTGTTCAACCACGCTATGTTTAAGGGTCTGTTGTTCTTGGGTGCTGGTTCGGTGCTCTATAGCACGGGTACGCGCAACATGGAAAAGATGGGCGGCTTGGCACGGGTTATGCCTGTGACGGCTATGTGCTTCCTGATAGGATCACTCGCCATTTCGGCTATCCCACCGCTCAATGGCTTTGTGTCTGAATGGTTTACCTATCAATCGATGTTCACCGCCGCTTTTGCGGGTGATGCTGTTATTCGCTTGTTTGCAGCGTTTGCGGCTGTGTCGCTGGCTATTACCGGTGCTCTTGCGGTTACCTGTTTTGTGAAAGCGTACGGCGTCACGTTCCTTTCTGCACCGCGCAGCGATGTAGCGCGTAATGCTCAGGAAGTGCCAGGGCCAATGAAGTTCGCCATGGGACTTATCGCGTTCATCTGCGTATGCATGGGTTTGGGTGCTCCATGGGTTGCACCTATCATGCAACATATTGCTGAGGCGACAGTACAAGCTCCGTCGCTTGGGGTAACTGCTGGTCTTGCCAATGTGAATGTTTCGACTGCTGGTGTGGTATCCACTCCGCTGATTGCTGTATTACTTATCGGATTGGTTGGCTTGGCTATCGGCTTGCGTGCACTGTTTGATAAGGGTGGCGTGGACGAGCGCGAAGATCCTTGGGCATGCGGTTACCACCCCAATGCTCACATGCCAGTTATTGCTACGAGTTTTGCGTCGCAGGTCAACATGTTCTTAGGGCCTCTATACACGGCACGTGACGTTTTCTCTCGTCAAAGTGATCGAGCAACCGCTCTTTTTAATGGCACAGTTGAAGGCGCCAAGCGAATCGAGGGAATACCTGATAAATATTTGGTCGATGCGCCTGCGCGCTTCGTAAACTGGATCAGCGCCAAGGTGCAGAAGATCGAAGGCGGCGACTTCCGTCTGTACATTCTCTACATCGTGGTTGCTCTTGTTGTCCTTCTGGCCCTTGCGGTCGCGGTTAAGTAGGAGGTGTGCAATGACTGAGATCATTATCGCAATCGTTCAGGCTGTCCTGCTTACGCTCTTGGCCCCACTGTTTTCTGGAACAGCACGGTGGATGCGTGCGAAGATGCATACGCGTCGCGGCCCATCGCCTTTGCAGGACTACTACGACTTAATCAAACTTATCAAGCGTCAAGACCTGCATACGAAGGATTCAAGCTTCGTATCACGCCTTATGCCACCGCTGTTTTTAGGAAGCATGCTTATCTTGGCATGTGGCATGCCTATGATCACACGGTTAAGTCCAGTTCCTGTACTCGCTGACATTATTACGATCATCTATTTACTAGCTTTGCCGCGCTTCTTCTTTGCGCTGGCAGGTGTGGATTCATCCGATGCTTATGCGGGCGTGGGTGGTATCCGCGAACTTCTCGTAGGCGTGCTTGTTGAGCCGTCTATGATGCTGGCGCTTTTTGTCGCCGCTTTAGCCTGCGGCACTACTAATGTCGGGCTGATGGGCGCTCAGATTGCTGAAGGCAACGTGACTTCGCCGATTGCCGTTGTGATCGCGGGGGTTGCCTTTGCGATGGCCTGCTATATCGAACTGGGCAAGTTGCCTTTCGATGCTGCTGAGGCCGAACAAGAAATTCAAGAGGGCCCACTGCAAGAATACTCTGGTACTTCTCTTTCCATGGTCAAACTGTCTATGTCAATGAAGCAAATTCTTGTTATTAGTTGGTTTGTGGCCATCTTCTTGCCATTTGGTTCAGCAGCTACTCTTGCGCCGATGGACCTTCTGGTAGGTGCAGTGCTCTTCTTGGTAAAAATAACGGTTATCGGGCTTATTTGCTCCATCTTTGAAAACGTAGTTGCACGCGTGCGCTGGAAGCTTACGGGGCGCCAAACCTGGACGGTTGTGGGCGTTGCCGTGATGGCTCTCGTTTTCGTCGTGCTGGGAATTTAAGGGAAAGGAGATCTGATGTTGAGTACTACGCTTCCCCTCCTCTCCCTCGGCGCGGTAGCGGTGCCGTTTGTCACGGCGCTGATTATCGTGATGACTCCACAGCGTGCAGCCAAATGGCTGTGTATTACGGCAGCCGCGATATCCACGCTGTTTACGTTGCTTATCTGGGGGAACTTGGCTGCTAGTGGCCTTGATTCCATTACAGTGCCGTTAGCACAATTTGGATCTACGCAGGTTATCGGGCTTATTTTTGACAAAGTAAGCGTTATGTTGGCACCGTGTTTTGTGGGAATTGGTCTTCTGATTTCCATTTACTCGGTGGGCTACATGAATGCTGGCAACCGCGAGCATCCCGATGCGCCGCGTCGTCGTTTCTATGCGTTCTTCACAGTGTTTATTGGTGCGATGGCCGGTTTGGTGTATTCCTCGACGGTTATCGGTCAGCTGATGTTCTTTGAGATTACCGGTGCCTGCTCATGGGCATTGATCGGCTATTATGACACGCCAACGGCTCGCAAAGCAGCTATGAAGGCACTTATTTTGACGCACATTGCATCATTGGGTTTGTATGCCGCTGCTGCCATTCTGTACATGAATACGGGCACATTCGAGACAACAGCCATTGCGCAGTTGGCCCCGAATGTAAAGATAGCTTGCCTGATTCTTATTCTGATTGCCGCTTGGGGTAAATCTGCCCAGCTACCGTTTTACATGTGGTTGCCTTCTGCTATGGAAGCGCCCACGCCAGTCTCTGCCTATCTGCATGGTGCCTCCATGGTTAAGGTGGGCGTGGCAGTATTTGCGCGTGCGCTAATCGGTGCAGGCCAAATCCCCGAAGTTGTCGGTTGGGTTGTTGTTATTGGTGGCATCTTAACCTGCCTGTTTGCTTTCCTGATGTATTTGCCACAGAAGGATATGAAACGTCTGCTGGCTTTTTCAACTATCTCGCAGTTGGCCTATATTTTCTTAGGTTTTGGTTTTTACATCTTTGGCAGCAATCTTGCTCTGTCAGGCAGCATCACGCATATCTTCAATCATGCATTTACGAAGACCCTATTCTTCTTAATTGCTGGTGCCTTCAGTTACACAATGGGCACACGCATGCTGCCCAAGTTAAAAGGTGTACTAAAGAAGCGCCCTATTTTAGGTGTTGGGTTTGGTGTCGCAGCCTTATCGATCGCCGGCGCGCCGCCAATGAACCTGTTCTTCAGTAAGTACGTCATTTTCTGCGGCGGTATTGAGGCAGCTGAGCATAATCCCATTCTTATGGCGATTGTCATTATTGCTCTTATTGAGACAGTTGGTTGCTTTGCTTGGTTTCTCAAGTGGACCGGTGCCGTGTTACCGGGTGAGCCATCCGAGGTAGTTGAAGCCTCACAGCCGGTGCCTAAACCGATGGTCGGCGTGTTCATTGTGCTGATTATTTTGGTAATGTGCTCCAGCTTTGTTGCAGCCGGCTGGTTGGGCTAGGAGTGAGCTATGACTGGATTTTCGTTAGTTAATTTTCTGGGTGCGCTGTTGATTGTGACATCAACAATGGTCGTGCTCACAAAGAAGGCCAAACCGACAGCGTTTGTATACGCTGTGCAATCACTGGTATTGGTAAGTATCTTTATTGTCCTTGGTGCAACAACAAATTCGCACGAGCTCTTTACCTGGGCTGGTACCGCATTTATTACAAAGGTTGTTATCGTACCCGCCATTATCTGGTATCTTGCGAGCAAGGTGGGCGATGCTGGTGCTAGTTTAGAGCCACGTATTACCCCACCGCGTGCCATTGTTTTGGTGGCCATCGAAGTATTTATTTGCTTCGTTGTGGTGCAGGGTTTCACGCTGCCAACAGCCTTCGAGGTAAAACCTGCATTGGCAATTTCTCTTGCCCACTTCTTTATTGGACTGACGTGTATTGTCACGCAGCGCAATATCGTCAAGCAGATCTTCGGATACTGCCTGATGGAGAACGGTTCGCATCTGACACTAGCTCTTTTGGCCCCTCAAGCTCCGGAGCTGGTGGAAGTTGGTGTCGCAACGGATGCATTTCTCGCGGTCATCATCATGGCTGTGGTGGCATGGCGCATTTATCACGCCACGCATTCGCTTGATGCCGAAGAACTTATGGAACTGAACGGTTAGGTGGATTGCTATGGATTTTTCTGCGCTCTTACTGACGCTCATAGCCGTACCACTTGTTGCTGGCCTGTTCATGGCTGTTTTGCCTTCCAAGGCAGTACCCCGTGTGGCATATGAAGCAATTCACCTGCTGTCGGTGACGGCGGCTTGTGTGCTTTCACTTGCGGTAGTGGTGCATGTTATGGCAGGTGGCAAACCAGTGGATGCATTGGGGATGTGGTTACATCTCGATGCGCTCGGCAGTGTGTTTGTTGCTCTTATTGGTGTTATTGGATTTTTGACCGGCTTATATTCAGTGCCTTATGTTCGCAACGATGTGGCTATAGGGCACATGAATAACGCGCGTGTCAAACAGTTTTACCTGTTCTTTAGTCTGTTTATTTTTACGATGCTTGTTGTTGCTACGTCGAACAACATCATTTTGATGTGGGTTGGTATTGAAGCAACGACGCTCTCTACCGTGTTTTTGGTTGGCGCTTACGATGCGAAATTGTCGCTCGAGGCTGCTTGGAAGTACGTCATTGTATGTACTGCTGGCGTAGCGTTTGGTCTGTATAGCACGGTGCTTATTTATGCTAATGCTGCCGATGTGATGGCTAATCCACACGAGGCCATTTTTATGACATCAATCATGCCGTATGCGACTCAACTTGACGGTATGCTCGTGCAGGTCGCATTCGTGTTTGCGGCTATTGGCTTTGGCACAAAAGCGGGCTTATTCCCTATGCACACCTGGCTGCCCGATGCTCACTCTGAAGCACCGAGCCCTGTGTCGGGTCTACTGTCTGGTGTACTTTTGAAATGTGCCATGTTGATTATCATGCGCTTCTATATCTTGGCATGCCAGTCGATCGGGTCACAGTTCCCGCGCCTTGTAATGCTTATCATTGGTATTTTATCGGTGTTTATGGCGGCTCTTGCGGTGTTCTCGCAGGACGACCTCAAACGTAAGCTTGCGTATCACTCGTGTGAAAACGTCGGTATTGTAGCCCTGTTCTTAGGGTTTGGCGGCCCGCTGGGCATTGCGGCAGCACTGTTGCACTGCATTACTCACGGCTTTACCAAAGCACTGTTGTTCTGCATTTCGGGCAACGTATTAATGAAGTACGGCACACGTGATTTGAACAAGATCAGCGGTATCTTGAAAACCATGCCAGCGACTGGCGTGCTCATGTCCATTGGTTTCTTTGCTCTGGCTGGTTTTCCGCCGTTCGCTATGTTTGTTTCAGAAATAACAGGTATTACTGCGGGTGTTATCGAGGGACAGTGGTTCGTGATCGTTGTGTTTGTGATCGCGCTTACTATTGTGGTTGCAGCTTGTGCTCATGTGGTTACCCAGGCAGTTATGGGTAAGGTGCCCGAAGGTATGAAAAAGGGCGATGTAAGTCCCGTGGCACTTATTCCCGAAGTAGTGTTAGTGGCGCTTATCCTGTGGTTTGGCGTTGCGATGCCTCAGCCGGTGCTTAATGGCATCGAACAGGCGACAGCTATCGTGCTACAGCAGGATGATACTGCGGCGCTGCACGAAGCTCCGCTGTTCCGCGATTTGTTTGCCACTACCGATGGTGCTCACACGCACGATCAGGCGATGCCGCCTGCGAGCTCGTCTAAATAGGAGAAGATATGGATACAAGACCTTTAGAGAAACGGCCGGGTGCGACGCACGCTGAAGCGGTGCGCAATCGCTTCCCTGGCGTGGTGCGAGACGTGAGCTGGCAGGATGAAGATCAAATGACGATCACTGTCGCCATTGATTCGCTGCCTGACGTTGTCGAATACCTTTACTTTGGTCGTGGTGGATTTCTGCCGATGATGGTAGGTAACGACGAACGTCCACTGACGGGCAATTACGCGCTGTACTATATTTTATCTATGGAAGAAGAAGATCCATGCTGGTGCACGGTGCGTGTTGAGGTGCCAGCCGATACATGCGAGTTCCCTTCAGTAACACCGCGTGTTCCTGCTTGCGTATGGAGCGAACGCGAAGTACGCGATATGTACGGCCTCACTCCTGTTGGTTTACCTGATGAACGTCGCCTGGTTCTTCCTGATGACTGGCCAGACGACCTTTATCCGCTGCGTAAGGACTCGATGGATTACCGTCATCGTCCTATGCCAGCAAGCGATGTAGAAAATTATGAATTCCTGGCTGATACGGGCGAGCATGAAACGACAATCATGCCTATGGGTCCGTTGCATATTACCTCTGACGAACCCGGACATTTTCGCCTGTTCGTCGAAGGTGAAAACATTATTGATGCAGATTATCGCTTGTTCTATGTTCATCGCGGCATGGAAAAAGTTGCTGAATCGCGTATGAATTATGATGCGGTTACCTTCCTGGCCGACCGTGTTTGTGGCATTTGCGGTAACGCTCATTCGGTTGCGTACGCCGAGGCAGTCGAGCATGCTCAAGGTATTGAAGTACCCGAGCGTGCCCAGTATATTCGTGCTATCTCGTTGGAAGTTGAGCGCATGCACTCTCATCTGCTCAACTTAGGCTTGGTATGTCACTACTGCGGTTTTGATACGGGTTTCCAGCATTTCTTCCGCGTACGCGAAGATTCGATGCGTCTTGCTGAATTGCTGACCGGTCATCGCAAGACCTATGGCATCAATCTTATCGGCGGTGTGCGCCGCGATATCCTTTCCGAGCAGAAGCTGGCGACATTCAAAGCGGTTGATAAACTGCGTAAAGACGTTAAAGGCTTGGTTGACGAGCTAATGAGCACGCCAAACTTTATTGATCGTACAAAAGGTGTTGGGCGACTTGACCCGCAGATCGCTCGTGCATTTAGCCCAGTTGGTCCCTGCATGCGTGGTTCAGGCTTTACACGCGACGTGCGGTTTGATCATCCATTCGATGGCTATAAGTTCCTGCCGGACACCTTCAAAGCACGTTCACATGATGGTTGCGATGTTATGAGCCGCTCTATGGTTCGTATCGAAGAGTTCCTTGATAGCTGCGATATGGTTGAATATCTGCTCGATAATGCACCAGAAGGTCCAATTCTGACGCAGGATTGGACGTACACGCCGCATAAATATGCGTTGGGTTATACTGAGGCGCCGCGCGGCGAGGATACACACTGGGCTATGGTTGGCGATAACCAAAAGTGCTATCGCTGGCGTGCCAAGGCAGCTACGTATAGTAACTGGCCTATTCTGCGCTATATGTTCCGTGGCAATACCATTTCTGATGCAGCGCTTATCGTCGGCAGTATGGACCCGTGCTACTCTTGTACTGACCGGGTAACGGTGGTAGACGTTGAGAAGAACACCAGTAAGACACTCACAAAAGATCAGCTGGAATCATACTGCGTCCGCCGTACGCATTCTCCGCTGAAGGATTAGGTGAAGGCTATGCTGAAGACTTTACGCAACATCCTGAAAACGGGCGACGCAACGATTAAGTATCCGTTCGCGCCCTATGACACCGTGCCTTATATGCGCGGCAAGCCCGAGCACGACCTTGAAAAGTGCATTGCCTGTGCAGCCTGTGCGGTTGCCTGTCCGCCGAATGCTATTCAGATGCCAACCGACTTGTCGGCAGGCACGATTACGTGGTCAATTGATTACGGTCGCTGCATCTTTTGTGGTCGCTGCGAAGAAGTATGTCCGGTAGTGGCAATTAAGCTGACTAACGAATTTGAACTTGCTGTGGCGAGCAAATCCGACCTGATTGAAGATTGCACATATACATTGCAGAAGTGCTCGAAGTGTGGGCAGTATTTCGCGCCGCGCAAAGAAGTCGATTATGCAGTGCGCATCATGCAGGCGGACAAAGACAATCCTGAAGCGCAAGAAGCTGCGCGCTTGGCAGGCATCTGTCCTACCTGTAAGCGCATTGCTGATGCGACAGCAGCTCAAGCGGCTGTGCGCGCGCAAGGAGGTAACTAATGACTTCAAATACTATTACCGAGACGAGGTCAACCCAAAGCTCCATTATGCAAGGGTACGAGACCCGCTCAACAGCAACAGCTCAGAAGCTTCAGTATCAGTTGGAGCCGAAGGTGCTTGACCAGAAGATTGCTGAAGCGAAGGCAGCCCTGCTTAACGATATTAAACGTTCTGTGTATATCTACCGCGTCGACTGTGGTGGCTGCAATGGCTGCGAAATTGAAATTTTTGGCACCTTGACACCAGTGTTTGATGCCGAACGTTTTGGTATCAAAAATATGGCAAGTCCGCGCCATGCTGATATTCTCGTGTATACCGGTGCAGTTACGCGTGCCATGCGCTTGCCAGCTCTACGTGCTTACGAAGCGGCTCCCGATCCGAAACTCATCGTTTCATATGGAGCATGTGGCTGCACAGGTGGTATCTTTCACGATAATTACTGTGTTTGGGGCGGTACCGACAAGCTATTTCCGGTTGATGTCTATATTCCTGGTTGCCCGCCGTCGCCGGCACAGACCATTTATGGCTTTGCTATGGCACTTGGCCTGTTGGGCCAGAAGCTTCACGAAAAGCACCTGGTAGAAGGTGAAGGCGAGCAGGCACCGATTATGTTTGCTGACATACCGTATAAGCTACGGTGCGAATTAGAGCGCGAGGCTCGTCGCATGGCAGGGTATGTTTACGGTCGCGATCTGGTCGATACCTTTATGCAGGCGCTTGAGCCAGAAGACGGCAAGGTTCTTACTTCGGTTGATGCGCTTATTGAGGCAGAATCTGATCCGCGCAAGGTTGAAATTTACGCTGACTTGAAGCAGATTTTAACGTCAAAGATCGTTGGCAAGAAGGCATAAGGCATGGCAGATAAGGAATACGTACCGGGCGAGAATCGCATGGAAGCCATTGGCAGTACGGGGGATCACATTTCCTTTTACTTGCTGACGCGTAAAATGGTGGACAACGCGAAATCCATTCCCGAAGATGTGCAGGACGTGTTGTATTACACGCTTGCTATCGGACACCATACCGGTGTCATGGATTTCTTCGAGGAACGCCTTTCTATTCCTGTTGAAAGCTATCGCAAGATAGTTGACTTGATGGAAGACGATCAGGCTCGTCGTAAGTGGCTTGGGGTATTTAAGTTCGGTGAGATTGAAGTTGGTAAAGAACATCTTTCTCAGGTGTTACCTGCAGCTCGATCAGCACTTTCTCATATCGACGTATTCAATGAAGTAGGCAAGAAAAGTATCTCGCTTACTGCCGATGAAATCGATGAGCTGTCCCGTCTTGTGGAGCTGCTTTTGCGTGTACGCAGCGAAACTAATGTGTACCTCATGGTAAGGAGGACACAATGAGCGTCGACGAGCAGCACGTGAATAGTTCAACTACAGAGAAAGCAGCGGACGAAAAGCCGCGCAATATTGTATTTACGGCTGGCAGTGTACTACGAGGCGATGATGCTGCTGGCCCATTACTAGCGAAAATACTTGATGAAGACCCCGCTGACGGGTGGGAGGTTATTGATGGCGGACAGACGCCTGAGGATGACTTGGGCTATATTCGCGATCGAGCGCCGGAGCGGATTCTGTTTGTTGATGCATCAAAAATGGGCTTGCTACCAGGTATGGTTCGGCAGCTCTCTGCTGAAGATGTAGCCGAATCATTCCTGATTACTACGCATTCTCTGCCTATTTCATTTCTGCTCAAGCGGTTGTACGAGGTGTGCAATGACGTGACATTCCTTGGCATTCAAGTTGCTTCGACCGAATTCTTTGATCCCGTGACGCCTGAGGTGCGCCATGCGGTAGAAGATATAGCGCGACGGGTTCGACAAGGAGCTGACTTTTCGGACTACGAGCATATTCAATAAGGGGTATAGCGTCCAAAGGAGGACGCCGACAATGAGGGGAGATATCTATGAGTGCAACTGCGGAGGATTTGAAAGGCCTGAAGCCTGATGCACTTGCGCCCGCTGAAGTTGAGATGAAGTCTGAAACTATTGGCGTGGGCAAAGCAAATATGGCTCCGGTGAAGATGTTTGTCTCGGCGATGCTAGCTGGTGCGTTCATTGCATTTGGTGGCATGTACTTTTGCATCTTCTTAGGCGATGCAACTATGCCATTTGCTGCGCAGCGTATGGTGGGGGGCATTTGCTTTTGCTTAGGTCTGGTGTTGGTTTTATGCTGCGGATGCGAGCTATTTACGGGTAACTCGTTGATGGTGACAGCGCTGGCTTCTAAAAAAATTGGCATAGGTGGTCTGCTGAAGAACTGGGTTATTGTCTGGATCGGCAACTTGGCTGGTGCCATTGTGGCGGTGTTCTTCATCTGGATGGCTCATGTTGGTGCACTCAATGGCGGTAACGTGGCGAACGCTATGTACAACGTGGCACTGGGCAAGGTAACTCCTGATTGGATGACCCTGTTCTTCAAGGGAATTATGTGCAATATTTTTGTTTGCTTGGCTGTGTGGATCGGTTTTTCTGCTCGTACCGTGGTTGATAAGGTTATCGGTATTCTGCTTCCGATTTCTGCTTTTGTTGCTGCCGGCTTCGAGCACTGTGTTGCCAACATGTCCTTTTTGCCGATGGGTTTTGCTCTCAATGCTTTTGCTGGTATCGGCGATCCGGGTACCATTACCATTGCAAGCGTGTTCTATAACCTTTCTGCAGCGACACTCGGTAACATTGTCGGCGGCGCAATCGTCGGTTTGGCATACTGGTTTGTGTATGCACAGGGAAAGAAAAAGCAGGGCTAAAGAGCACTGAAAAGATAAAGAGCTAAAAACTTTATCTTTTGACCGTTAGCGTGCTGCCTGTTTGATCTTTTTGTACAACGATACGGTGATCAATACGGTCTTTAAGCTCTTCTACGTGGGAAATAATCCCAACAAGGCGCTTATCTCTTCCGAGTTGATCAAATACACGCAAAGCTAGTTCGAGGGCTTCGGTATCGAGAGAACCGAAGCCCTCGTCGATGAACATAGTATCTAATTGAATGCCACCGGCTTGACGTTGTATGACATCTGAAAAACCAAGGGCAAGCGAAAGAGACGCAAGAAAGCTTTCGCCACCCGACAGGGTTTTTACATCGCGCTGCTTGCCGGTATAGGCGTCAAATACATCCATATCAAGGCCGCTTTGCGTGCGATTATCACGTGCTTGTTGGCGGCGCAGCAAGGTATAGCGGCCTTCTGACATAAGTGAAAGCCGTTCGTTGGCGGCATCGAGCACGCTATCGAAGTACACTGACTGTACGTAGGTCTCAAAGGATATCTTGCCCTGTGTGCCGACTGCATTTCCACTGGCAAGGTCGGCAAGATATGAGATTTGCGAGAATTCTTCTTCAATGCGTTGGGACGACTGAGCAATTTTCTTCAGCGCGACAAGTGCTTTTTCATTAGTGGCTTGGCGACTTTCAATCGTGGTGATTTCTGCAACAGTGTTCTTGCGTGTTTGCACAACAAGTATGCGTTGTTCTTCAAGAGTTGCCACGTTAAAGTGGGGAGCTACAGCAAGCTGTTCTTCAAGCTCTTTTTTGCGTGCGACGTGTTCATCATGCGCGCGTCGCTGTTCTTCCCAAGTTGCCTGAGCAACGGTAAAACGCTTTTGTGCCGCTTCAAGGCGACTGCGGAGATCGTCGATAGTCTTTTGGGCTTGGAGCGCATTGGCGTAATCGGCCGTTGCTCGTAGAGCATTAATTGAGGCAGCTATTTCTGCTTCGTTCCGCTGTGCTTGGATAAGAGTATCCGATGCCGCACGGGCCTTTTCTTCAAGATCAGGCACCATACATGAAAGCCGATTTGCCTCATTGGTGAGTTGTTTCTGCTGGTCAGTAGCAGCGTTTAGTTCAGATATGCGGGTTGCTATTGCGGTGCGTGCTGTCGCAAGTTTGCCTGTATCAATACGTTCGGATTGATACGTCGGGGGCAGTGCTGCCAGAGCTTGCGTAGCGCGTTTTAGCTGGGCATCTTCAGCGGCTTTATCGGCAGCGAGCTTGTTTCCTGCTTCCTCTAAATGGGTGCGAGCTGTCTGCTCGGTCGCTTGTAAAGTGTCGATATACGCTTGAGTGGGGGCATCAGCTGCAAGGTGTGCTGGGTGGGGGTGCTCTTTCGATCCGCAGACCGGGCAGGGTGTCCCCGTAGAAAGACTGCGTGCAAGGATACCCGCCTGAGCAGCGAAGAACGCATTTGTTGCCTGAGTGGTGTCTGCGCGAGCTTGCGCATAGCGCTCTTGTGCATCAGCAAAAGCCGCGGTTGTTGTTTGTGTTTGCTGCTTCATTCGATCAACGAGGGCAGTTTGTTCAAGCGCATCGGCAATCAAACGTTCGTCATTGCGAGCGCGTTCAAGCTGAGCCGGAGCATCGTGTACACGTTTGGCGGCTTCTGCAATTTCCTCTAACTGCTGGCGTGCTTGATGAAGTGCCGTTTCGGTTTCGGTGGCCGCCTTCTGACTAGCTGCTACCTTTGACTGGGCGGTGGTGTGTTGCCCTTCGAGGCGGCTTACCTCGCTAAGGGTTCGTGCCTTTTCTGTTGCAGTGGCAATGTCTTCAGAAAGGCGGTGCCTGAGGCCTTCTTCTGCTTGGGCAGTCTGCCAGTTGGCCTGTGCCGTTTGATAGGCATTCTCGTGCTCAACTAGGTACGATGTGGTTTCTGCAAGACGCTTTTCCAATTGGGTAGTCTGTCGTGCGCTGCCGAGGTTGCGATCAATTTCTTGGAGGCGCGTTTCAGCTTCAGCTTGCTGTTTGGTAAGGGAATGCTTGCGCATATCGTCGTGTGCTGCAATGTTGGCAAGTTCTTTTTCGATGTCATCAAGACGTGACAGCACGGATCCTTCGAAGGTAAAGGGGTTGTCTTGTTCGCCTGCTGATGGTACTGACCTTTCGAAGGCAAACGGATCACCTTGTTTATCTGCTGATGGTATTGGTCCCTTTAGGGTAAGGAAAACTTCTTGTTGACCTGCCACTTCGTCGTTTGGCATGGTGGTTTCAGGAGCATTTTCAGACGCCAGCAGCGCAAGATGAATACGCGCTTGCTCTTCACTTGCTTCTACATGCTGTTCAAGTGTGCGTTTGCGTTCAACGAGCCTCTCTTGAATATGTTGGTATGGCTCGGTGTGAAAAATGCGGCGGAATATTTCGGCACGTTGCTTGGTATTAGCGGTTAAAAGTTGACTGAAATCACCCTGCGCGATCATAACGATCTGCGAGAACTGTTCAGTAGTGATACCTAACAAGTCAACAACTGCTTCGTCCATTGCGTTTGCTTTGCTTGCGATAACACTGCCGGTTGTCTCGCAGACGAGTTCAGCTGCACCACCTGCAGCTGTTGTGCCGACTCCCCGTTTTTTGGAGCGCGAATAGTGAGGTACCCGTCGTGCGCGATAGGTCTTTCCGGCCTGCTCGAAAATAAATTCGACAAACGGTTCTGTCGTGGCGTTGGCAAATCCGCTCGCAAAGGAAGAGGTTGGCCGTCTCGTACCGCTTGCCTCGCCAAAGAGCGCGAATTTCATGGCATCAAATAAGGTTGTCTTGCCGCTGCCGGTTGGGCCACAGATAAGAAAGACGCCGCTTTCACCGAAGAGCGAAAAGTCGATGAAGACACGGTCTGCATAGGGACCAAAGGCGCATAACTCAAGAGAAAGAGGCCTCATCGAGCAGCCACCTCCTCGTCGATAATCGTGCGAATGGCAGCTATTTGACTTTCAGACAGTTCGTTTTCTGTTTGGCTTCGATAAAAATCTGTCAGCAGACCGATTGGATCATTTGATAAATGAGCCTCTTTTATGGCCTGTTGACGTGCAGTTTGAATGCGCCGCGTATGCGCAAAGTCGAGTTGCATAACATGTGGATAGAGCGCCCGTATCTTTTCCATGGCGTTCATAAGGGCATCGTCAGTTAAGGTCACATGCAGGTAATCATCCGCATGTGGGTCGGATGGCGCTGTGCGGGCAAGTTCTTCGAACGATCCCGTGATTTCGCGCAAGGTTCGATTTTCGTGAAGCGGCAGGCTTCGCGTAGTTACTGACAGCCGCTTATTTGTGGCACCAGGTGAAGTATTGGCACCTGTAATACTCGGTGAAATATCGATGAGTGTTACGCTTTTTTCTCGGCCTGCTTCGCTGAAAGAATACGGGAAAATGCTGCCGCTGTAACGAATCGTGTCGCGCCCAACTGACTGCGCAGTGTGAATATGTCCCAGTGCCACGTAATCAAAAGCGTCGAACACGCTTGCTTGAACACTGTCGAGTCCGCCAACAGAAACCGTTTCAGACTCACACGTTTCGGGTTCGCTTTCGCCGTGTACTACAAATTGGTGGGCTACCAACAGATTGGCGTCCTTTTCAATAAGGGGCTGATTAGCGCAGGCGACACGGAGTGCATCGGTGTAGTTGGCAATTGCTTCAGCCTGGTGGGGAAAGGCAGCGCGCACATGGACGGGCCGCACGAAGGGTATGAGATGCACGCGGACGCGTAAGGGTGCCACCTTTTCTTTATTCTCTTCTTTACTGTCGTTGTTTGCTTCGGTGAAATCGAGGAATTGGGGTGTAGCGGAAAATGCGCGTGCGATATGCACGAATTGTTCTTCTCGAAAGCGCGCACCAAAAGATAGGCGCTCGGCGCTATCGTGGTTGCCAGCAATAGCAACTACCGGAATATGAGCCGTTGCCAAGGTGGCAAAGAATTCTTCCAGAACATCGAGCGCTTCAAGGGGCGCTACGGGCTTGTCGAAGACATCTCCCGCAATGATAACCGCATGAACTTTTTCTTGAACGGCATAAGAGGCCACCTGTTCAAGGGTATATTTCTGTTCATCTATCAGTGAAAAACCGCGGACACGCTTACCAATGTGCAGGTCGGCGATATGGATAAACTTCATTGCGGTCTCTCTTTGGTGGTAGATAGTTTCTAGCGATAGATAAGTTTCTATCTGGTTGTACTTTATTGCATTCGATACTACATGTGTTGTAAATATCAGCAAATACTAGCTGCTATTGAGTCTGCTTGTGGTTGGGACTGCGTGTCAGGAACTATCCATTGACCTATCCGTTTAGGTGTAGGAATCGAGTATATGACAATACTGTTTCAACATGGCAAGAATTGAAAAGCGGATAATACCCTTTTCGTATAATCAGAAAACCAGATACTTGCAGGTTCAAAAGTGCCAAGCGCTTGTGCGAACCTTGCCCGATCAAACAGGATCTAACCCATGATAGAGCTTAGAGAACTGCGTAAATCGTATAAAACGGGCGACTTCGTGCAGAAGGCTCTCGACGGTGTATCGCTCAATCTTCGCAACAATGAATTTGTTGCCGTGTTGGGTGCTAGTGGATCGGGTAAAACGACACTGCTCAATATTTTGGGTGGGCTTGATCATGCCGATTCGGGCGATATTGTTATTAATGGAACCTCAACAAAAAACTACCGAGCGAAAGACTGGGATGCCTATCGCAATCACCGTATCGGTTTTATCTTTCAGAGTTACAACCTTATTCCGCATCAAAGCATTCTGTCGAACGTGGAACTTGCTCTGACGCTGGCCGGTGTGTCGCGCGCCGAGCGCCGTCGTCGTGCAACTGAAGCGCTAAAGCAGGTTGGTCTTGGCGATCATCTGCACAAACGTCCTAATCAGCTATCTGGTGGCCAGATGCAGCGCGTTGCCATTGCGCGTGCTCTTGTAAACGATCCTAATATCGTTCTTGCTGACGAGCCAACGGGCGCGCTTGATACCGAAACAGGCATTCAGGTTATGAATATCCTGAAGGATGTGGCATCTGACCGGCTTGTTATCATGGTTACGCACAACCCCGAATTGGCAGAAGAATATGCCACACGCATCGTGCGACTAACCGATGGCCGCATTGCGGGAGACAGCAATCCCTTTGTTCCACCAGTTGCTTCTGCGCTGCCCCGCGCTGCACAGGCAGCCACCGGCGCAGCAGCCGTACGTGCTGCCGCTGTGGACGCTGCCGAGGCTGCTGAAACCATGTCCGCTGAATCCGTCGAAGATAATGCAGGTGAAGTAACCAGTGCGACTTCCGATCAAGCAGGTGCTCCTAAAGATAAAATGTCTGCATTCGTGCCAGTAGCAGGTACGGCCTGGTCAACTGGTGTTTCCGCGGCTGGGTCGAGTGCTGCGACATCGGCTGGTGCGGGTGCCGGGTCGGGCATTGGATCAGACCGCAAACGTAACGCGGGTAAGGCCTCGATGTCGTTTTTGACGGCGTTGGCCCTTTCCTTCAACAACCTTATGACCAAAAAGGGCCGTACGTTCTTAACGGCCTTTGCCGGGTCGATCGGCATTATTGGTATTGCCTCAATTCTTTCGCTTTCCAATGGCGTGAACAACTACATAGCGGATACCGAAGAAAAAGCGCTGATGAGCTATCCGCTTTCTATTACGAAGTCGAGTTTTGACATAGCAGGACTCATGACAGTCACGATGGGCTATTCCACGTCAAGTAGCGACGATGTTGCATCGGAGCAGACCAATGGGGATGCAACAGCTGTATCAACATCCACCAAGATCCCTGAAGAAAAAATCATGTCCGATATGTTCGCCAAGGTGAAAACAAACAACCTGCGCGCGTTTAAGAACTTTCTCGATAACGGTGATTCTGGCATTGATCAGTATCTCAACGCGATTCAGTACAACTACAGCATTACGCCGCAGGTGTATCTTCCTAACACCGAAAATGACGAAATCAAACGGATCAATCCCTCTGAAATGGGCGGTATGTTCTCTAATGGACTAACCGGATCAGCCCTTTCAGTTTCATCATCGGGCATGAACTCGTTTTATGAATTGTCAGATTCTTCAGCGGTGCGTGATACCCAAATGGAATTGCTTGAAGGTCACTGGCCGGAGAGTGCGAATGAAGCGGTGCTTGTACTCAGTGGGGCAGGGCAGATTAGCGATTACACACTCTATAGCCTTGGTGTGTACGATCCCGAAGAAATGACCAAGATGGCCAAGGATGCGCTTGCTGGTAACGAAGTGACGGTTCCCGAAACATCTGGCGACTTTACGTATGAAGATGCACTCAATCTGTCATTCAAAATTGTGCCTTTAAGCAGCATGTATCAGTACAACGATGAATCGGGTACGTGGACCGATATGTCGAAGGACGACGATTACATGAAGCAGCGCATCGACGAGGGAATTGATTTGCGCATCGTTGGTGTCGTAAAGAAGGCAGAAGGCGCAAGCGGTTCATCAGCAACCGAAGGCGTGGCGTATACCTCGGCCCTCACGCGTGAACTGATGAATAAAGCGGCTGAATCCGACATCGTCAAACAGCAGATCGATAACCCCGATACTGATGTGTTTACCGGTAAGACGTTTGACGAATTAAAAGATAGTCAAAAAGAAGAGTTCGACTTAAGTTCGGTATTCTCGGTTGATGAAGAAGCTCTTCAAAAGGCGTTCTCCTTCGATTCGAGCGCCTTATCGCAGATGGGTTCTGGGTTTGACCCGAGTGCGCTGTCGTTTGATGGAAGCAGTCTTGCTTTTGATCCGTCTTCGCTTCAACTCGACTCTAGCGCCATTTCAGAGATCTTCAACGAAGATTCTATGCGTGAAATTATGGCGAATGCCCCTCGTTTCAATCTTGATTCATCAAGTGCCGGGTCGATAACGGATGGTCTTTCTGCCGAACAGCGCCAGCAAATTGCTCAGGCATCCAACAGCCTAGCGGCAGGATTTCTTGCTTGGTATGTCACACCGCAGGCTAATGGCGGCTACGGCGGGTCGCTGTCCGATCTCACGGGGTCATCGTCGAATTTCGCGGCTGCTTTCCAGCAATATCTTGCCACCGATGGTGCGCGTGCGATTACCGATCCGCTCATGCAGGATCTGGGTGGCGATATTCAGCAGCAGATCAATGCCGCCATGCAGAATTACATGACAAACCAGTTTGCCCCGTATCTATCGGAATCACTGTCAGCCTTGATGCAACAGGCTGCTCAGGTGATGGGGCTGCAAATGGCACAGGCGCTTCAGACTCAAATGGCCGCGCTTACCGGCACGCTGGGTTCTCAGCTTTCACAGGCGATTTCTGGTCAGCTTTCCGGTCAGATCAATCAGCTTTCCGAAGCCATGCAGAACGGGTTCTCGTTTGACCCTGAAGCATTCGCCGATGCAATTCACTTCAATATGACGCAGGACGACCTTACCAGTTTGCTGACGAACTACATGAACACCGGTGATCTGACCTACGACGGCAATATGAAGAAACTCGGCTATGCTGAAGAGGCAAGTCCTTCATCGATCGATCTGTATCCTGTCGACTTCCCCGCGAAGGAAAAAGTGATTGGAATCATTGGCGATTACAACACCGATATGACGAATGCCGGCGAGGACGATAAGGTCATTCAGTATAGCGACTTGGCTGGCGTGCTTATGAAGTCAGTTACCGATATCGTCAATACCATCAGCCTCGTGCTGATTGCCTTTGTGTCCATCTCGCTGGTCGTTTCATCAATCATGATCGCTATTATTACGTATATTTCGGTGCTTGAGCGGCGGAAGGAAATTGGCATTCTGCGTGCTATGGGAGCTTCAAAGCGCAACGTGGGTAGTGTCTTTAATGCTGAAACAATTATCGAGGGTCTTATAGCTGGTATATTTGCTATTGCGGCAGTATGGCTGGCTTCGTTCCCCGTGAATGCTTTTGTTGAAGCGGGCTGGAATGTGCCGAACATCATGAGTCTTCCGTGGGAATCGGCGCTCATTCTTATCGGGGTGAGTGTGGCGTTGACGTTTGTTGCGGGCCTTATTCCCTCGTCGATGGCTTCACGCCGCGATCCGGTTGAAGTGCTGCGCAGCGAATAAGTTTTACAGGACAAGTTAGCTTCGCATAGGGAGGGGGAACCGTGCTCTGGTCTCCCCAGTTTTGTTGCGTCAAGATTGCGTCGTTTGGCTCGGTATAACAAGCCTTCTGGTCTTCGAGTCAGTTGGCTTGTTGTGACTGAGCATCAATAAGTCCTTACGAAAACTGCAGCTGCACCGCGTTGCTGGACTATGCCAGAGCAAGCGATACAGCTGCAGTTAAGGGTATCGATATGCTTTGCTGCTAACAGCAGGCAGAAACTAATCGAGATACTTAAGCCAGCTGTTCGAGATATCTAGCCGAGAATCTTCTTGAGGTCCTCTTCAGGAGTGCTGGTGGGGCTGATCTGATAGTTTTCTACGAGCACATTGAGTACGTTAGGCGAAATAAATGCCGGCAGTGTTGGCCCAAGATAGATGTTCTTGATGCCAAGATGCAGCAGCGTCAGCAGAATGCAGACAGCCTTCTGTTCGTACCAAGAAAGCACCATAGATAGCGGCAGATCGTTTACGCCACAATCGAATGCCTGGGCAAGGGCGACAGCCACCTGGATAGCGCCGTAGGCGTCGTTGCACTGGCCCATATCGAGAATGCGCGGCAGACCAGCAACCGTACCCAAGTCGAGATCGTTAAAGCGGAATTTACCGCACGCCAGAGTAAGAACCACGCTGTCTGCTGGTGTTTTCTGAACAAACTCGGTGTAGTAGTTACGGCCAGGGCGGGCACCGTCGCAGCCACCAACAAGGAAGAAGTGCTTGATGTCACCGGCTTTAACTGCGTTTACTACGTCGCCTGCAACAGAGAGCACCGTAGCGCGTCCAAAGCCAGTAGTTGCATGGGTACCGCCATTGATGCCGGTCATAGGATGGTTTTCGGCATAGCCACCCAGCTCTTTCGCTTTGGCAATAAGCTCGCTGAAATCCTTTTCAGCGCCAACATGATGTGTTCCGTCAAACTCGACGCAATCACAGGTGAACACATTGTCTGCGTAGCTTTCCTTAGGGGGCATAAGGCAATTTGTTGTAAACAGGATAGGGGCCGGGACGCCGTCAAATTCCTTGCGCTGGTTCTGCCATGCAGTACCGAAGTTACCCTTGAGTTGCGGGTGCTTCTTGAGCTCGGGATAGGCGTGAGCAGGCAACATTTCACCATGTGTGTACACGTTGACTCCGGTGCCGTCGGTTTGTTCAAGCAGCAGTTGTAAGTCGTGCAGGTCGTGGCCGGTAACAATAATAAAAGGACCCGCCTCTACTTCAAAAGGAACCTCGGTAGGAACCGGGTCGCCATAGGTTTCGGTATTCGCCCGATCAAGCAGTGCCATGCAGGACAGGTTAATTTCACCAACCTTCAGCACCAGAGGAAGCAGTGTGTCAAGGCTACCTTCTTCAGCAAGGGCGGCCAAAGCTTCAAAGAAAAATGCGTCAACTGTTTCATCAACGTAACCCAATTGGCGTGCGTGATAAGCATAAGCGGCCATACCGCGGATGCCAAACAGGACAAGGGACTTCAACGAGCGAATATCTTCGTTAGCTGTCCACATGCGATTCATATCGTAGTCAGCGATGCCAGCTGGAGAGATTGCGCGGGTGGCTGCATGTGCTCGGTCGATGAGTGTGCGCACGGCTGCATCTGAAAAGTCAACGTTGGTAACGGTCGCGAACAGGCCCGTCACGACAACTTCGCGTGCTTCTTCAGTGGCATGGCCCTGCTGTACGGCCTGTCCCAGCGCGACAAGGGCACCCGTCAATTCATCCTGATCGTTAGCGACTAGGGCCGTCTTGCCGCAGACGCCCGCTGCGCCCGTGCAAGCACTGCATCCGGCAGTTTGTTCACACTGGAAACAAAACATTTCGCTCATAGCATTCTCCTTCTTCTGTCCGGTGATACCGCCTGTCTGCTTCAAAGGCGGCTCCCGTATAACTCGTCTGCTCACGAGGTTCCCGTTACATGGAAACAGCGCTATCCTAGTGTTGCAAGTAGAACGTTTCCGTTGCATCAACAACGTAAAGAAAGAAATAGAGAAAATGACCGAAGCATTTAATGATGAAACGATAGGAATCCTACAGCGCAGTGTTCTTTTTCAGGGGGTAAGCCCTCACGAAATGCATGAGGTGCTCAGTTGCCTTGGTGCGCGCTGTGTTGCGTTTGAAAAGGACGAACGTATCTTTCGCGTGGGTGATGGGGTCGATACGCTCGGCGTAGTTCTATCAGGGTCGGTGCTTGTTGGATCGGAAGACTACTGGGGGAATGGCAATATTATTGCCCGCATTGGGCCAGGCGGGCTGTTCGCTGAAGCATTCGCTTGTTTACCTGACGAAGCGAGTACGGTCAATGTGGTGGCAGCTTCAGCATGCCGCATTGCGTTTTTGGATGTGCGGCGTATTACGGATACCTGCGTTTCATCATGTGCGTATCATCAGCGCATTATTCGCAACCTGTTGATGGTGTTGGCGCGCAAGAATCTCACGCTAACGCGCAAGGTGGAACATGTTACAAAGCGTACGACACGAGAAAAAGTATTAGCGTATTTGTCGTCCTGTTCGCAACAGGCTGGTTCATCCCGCTTCGATATTCCCTTTAACCGCCAGCAGTTGGCCGACTATTTGGCTGTTGAGCGAAGTGCTCTTTCGAGTTGTCTGGGAAAGATGCAACGTGAAGGGCTGATTTCCTTTAAAAAGAACCGCTTTGAGTTGAAATAAAAGCATGTCAGCGGCACCAGCATATAGATGTGCTGTGGTGCCCCTATTGTTGTATTGCGTGCTAGTCCCACGCGGCACGTAGACGAGCAATCTCGTCAGCATACCCATCAAGGTCGTTGGGGGTTTCCAAAAAGAAAGGCAGGTGGCGAAGGGATGGGTGGCGCGTGATGCGCGAGAGCGCTTCGAATCCAATGCAGCCATCGCCAATTTTCTCGTGACGGTCTTTATGGGCACCACATGGGTTCTTGCTGTCGTTGAGATGGATAGCATGCAGACGTTCAAGTCCGATTACGCGGTCGAATTCTTCGAGCACGCCGTCAAGATTGTTTGCGATGTCATAGCCCGCATCCCAAATATGGCAGGTATCCAAGCACACTCCCATTTGATCAGTGAGGTCAATGCGATCAATAATTTCTCGGATCTCTTCAAAAGTACGGCCAATTTCCGTGCCTTTGCCCGACATGGTTTCGAGCAGCACGGTGGTGGTTTGGTCAGGGCGCAGAACGTCGTTGAGTACCGAAGCGATCTTGTCGATGCCCACTTCAGAGCCTTGTCCAACATGACTGCCGGGGTGGAAGTTGTAAAGCTGATGAGGTGTATTTTCCATGCGTGCCAAATCATCTGCGAAGGTTTGGCGGGCGAAATCTTGAATGCGTTGCTCTTTTGCAGCGGCATTCAGGGTATAGGGGGCATGGGCGAGAATACGCGTGATGCCAGCCTGCTCAGCAGCGGTACGGAAGGCTTTGATGTCGTTCGGGTCGATCGCCCGTGCTGCTCCACCGCGTGGGTTGCGGGTGAAAAATTGAAATGTATTGGCGCCGATATTGCTTGCTGTGCGGGCCATTGCAGCAAACCCCTTCGAGGATGAAAGGTGACACCCAATGGTGAGTTTTGCGGGGGTGTGTTCTGTTTGATTATGCTTTGCGGGGTTTTGTGCGGTAGCGTTCATTACACTTCTGTCGTTGTAGAGGGTGGGAAGTTGAGGGGATGGAGCGTTGCCAGAAGGGCCGAAACATTTCTTATGCGGTCTCTAGCTACGTTAAAACCGATCCGCACACGGAAAAGTGGTACGGATCGGCTTGGTCGAATGAGTTTTTCTATCTACTCGAATAGTTGCCCGAAATCTTACAGCTGGCCAACGAGATCAATGGAAGGTTTCAGCGCATCAGCACCTGGCTGCCATTTAGCAGGGCATACTTGGTCGCCGTACTTAGCCACAAACTGCGCAGCTAAAAGCAGACGGAGCAGTTCTGCGGCATTGCGTCCTATACCGCCAGCGTTTACCTGATATACCTGGATGCGACCTTCAGGATCGACGATGAATGCACCACGCTCTGCAAGGCCATCTTCCTTAATGTAGACCTTAAAGTCGCGCGCCAGAGCATGGGTGGGATCGGCGAGCATAGGATAGGTCACCTTTTGGATACGCTCTGATTCATCATGCCATGCTTTGTGCACAAAGTGCGTGTCGCATGAAACCGAATAGACCTCGCAGCCCGCTTCCTGGAATTTACCATACAGGTCGGCGAGATCTTCTAATTCGGTGGGGCAGACAAAGGTGAAGTCAGCGGGATAGAAGAAGAACAGTCCCCATTTACCGAGGACGTCCTGCTTGGTCACAGTTTTGAATTCCCCATTCTGATAGGACTGAACGGAGAAATCACTGATTTCTTTGCCGATAAGAGACATAATCTGTCCTTTCAACTTCTTGATTTATTAAGAACAAGTCCTATTATTAGTACGCAAATCTTTAAGTCAAGGGAAGAAAATAAATATTTTCCTGAACGTTTCGGCATTGGCTGGCAAATGCATATAGTTAGGCACGAATGGAGAAGATATGGTGCAACGCAGGAATACAAAGCAGCGAAAACTTGTGCTCGACTCGGTGCGCAGTTTACATAATCATCCAACGGCCGATGAAGTATATGTACAGGCGCAGCAGTTTGATGGGCATATTAGTCGTGGGACGGTTTATCGCAACTTAGCGTTATTGGCTGAAGAAGGTCAGATTTTCATGGTAAAGACTCCTGGTGGTTTTCGCTATGACTTTCGCACTGATGATCATGCTCATGTTATCTGCACAAGTTGCGGCACTGTGTATGACTTTCCTATTGATGTCGACCGTCTACAAGAACTTGATGCCCAGGTGGAAGCTGTAACTGGGTTTTCTAAGGTTGAGCATAGTGTAGTATTTTCTGGTTTGTGCGACTCGTGTCGTGCTCGTGAACATTCTCAGCGCGCAGCAAGCTAATTTTGTCCCATTCTGCATGATTCATCCCTCTTCGCTACAATAGGACATTGCGAACAGGCACCCCTTGGTTGTGCTGGCTTAAGGGCTGGTAGCATAACGTCAACAATACGACAGGTGGGTATGCCGCAATAGAAGGACGAACATGAATCCGCTTCTTATTATTCCTACATATGTATCGGCGCGCTCGCAGGCGAAGATCGCTCCGGTGGCAGAAACATACGATCATATGACTCCACTGCAATCGCCGGGCGAACTTGCACGCTGCCTTAAATCGCTTATGCACGTGCAAGGTGTTGGTCAAATTGCTGTATTAGTGGTTTCCGAAACACAAGTTGCCGCACAGGCTGCTCGCAAGGTACGCGCTATCTGCGAACAGTTCCCCCTGTTAAACACCATTGTGATTGGGCAGGTAGAAGAATCGCTTATCAAACAGCGGTTCAAGCAACTTAACCTTACCGGTCTCGACGAGGCTATCAGTCTGCATGGATACAGTGCCATGCGTAATCTTGGGCTGATTGTTGCCGGTGTGTTTGGATTCGACTCCGTTGTTTTTATCGATGACGACGAAGTGGTTGACGACTCCGAGTTTCTGGTTAAAGGCATGTATGGTCTGGGGAAACTTACGCGACGGGGTATTCCCATTTTGGCAAAGAGCGGCTACTTCCTTGATAAGGAAGGCTCCGTTCACTCCAAGCGTCAAGATAGATGGTACGACCGTTTTTGGATGCAGGGGTCGGCGTTTAATCGCTGGATTGATTCTGCTCTGCGCGGTCCACGTCTTTCGCGCAGCAACCATGTGTGTGGTGGTTGTCTAGCGCTTCATCGTGAAGCGTATCGGCGTGTGTGCTTCGACCCGTGGATTGTACGGGGCGAAGACCTTGATTATCTACTCAATTTGCGTATGTATGGCTCTGATATTTGGTTTGATAATCAGTGGCACCTGCGTCATCTACCACCTAAAACACCAAGTGAAGGCTTGCGTTTCCGTCAGGACATTTACCGCTGGATTTACGAATTTCGCAAGATGGAATATAGCCGCACGCAGATCGATCTGCAGCAGATAAAGCCATCGTCGCTTGAGCCGTATCCCGGGCCACTGCTTGAACCGGGTATCACAAAGCGTATTAAGCGAACCGCACTGTTACGGAGTCTTGCTCGGCCTGATAAGGCTGCTTATCGGCGTGCTGCGCGGGTGGCTACCAGCGAAGCCACCGTATATGCCGAACGGTGCTGTTCGAAGTATTTCGAATTTCAGTTCATCTGGCCTGAGGCCATGCACCGTATTGAAGATGATGGTGCGCTGCGGGATGCCTTGCTCCAGCATGCCACGGTGGGATCGGATACGTCTACTCGTCCGGTTACTGATGATCAGGTGGGGCGTATCGATCCTGGTGCAACAAGTGAGATTCGCCTGAATATGGCAGATTAAAGCGACGGGTGCGTGATGGTACTGGGGCTTGTTATTGCCTCTCTTGCTGGTGTTGGTATCGGCCTTCTTTCGGGTCTGCTTGGCATTGGGGGCGGTACGGTGATTGTGCCCCTGCTGCGTTTGGGCTTTGGTTTTGCCGCCATTGAAGCGACAGCAACATCACTATTTGCCATTATTCCCACCTCGGTCGCAGGAGTTGTGGGACACCTTCGTCATCGCACCTGTGTAGTAGGGGTGGGTGTGGCTGCTGGCTTAGCAGGGGCGCTTACTTCGCCGATAGGTGTGCAGCTTGCCGATAGATCGCCTTCATGGGCTATTATGCTGGCTGCTGCCTTAGTTATTGGCTACTCTGCAGTAACGATGCTCAAAAAAGCGCTTGTGTCCTCGCACGTTACGTCTTCACATGCCGCGTCCCCGCATGTCCCGCACGCTATGCCTTCACAGGATGCATCTCCGCATGTCGCATCCTCACATGCTATATCCCCATATGTCGCGCAAGAGTCTATCAAGAAGTCCATCAATGCGCATCGGGTACACGCGACCTGCCACCAGATACTTGTAGGTGCGCTGTCAGGATTGATAGCTGGCCTTGCATCGGGATATGTTGGTGTTGGCGGCGGCTTTATTATGGTGCCGCTTTTTGTTTCGTTTGCTGGTATTTCGATGAAACAGTCTTCTGGTACATCATTGATTGGTGTGGCGATTTTGGCTATTCCCGGGGTAATCAGTCAGATGACGCTGGGCAATGTACAGGTGCTGCCTGGTTTAGCGCTGGCTTTAGGTTCGGTGCCCGGTGCCTTGTGGGGGGCACGATTAGTGCAGGTGATTCCCGAACGTAGTTTGCGCTTACTGTTTGGCATGGTGCTCGTGCTGATGGCGTGCGCACTTGTCTTCAATGAAGTGTTTTCACTGATAGTTGGGTAGCCAGTGCCTGCGCTCATTCGATATTTGTCTACTCACCAGCATCCACTATAACCAGTGGTCCTGCCGTTTCTGACTTGGCAGTATCTATTTAATTGAAAGCGGAAGATATTCAAGCTGATAAACTAGGCAGCCAAAAGGGAAAATCATCAGATTGATTCTTCAATTCGCATGGTTTAAGCGACAAGGAACTCGATATGTCTAACCAAGTATCATCACGGCAGGCTCTGTACCGTTCTGTGGAAGTAATGCTTCTCGTTGTCGCATTGTTGGCAGGAGCTGCGACCGTCTTTTTTCTGACTGATTCTGCGCGTGATGTACGTTTCATGACCATTTCGGGTCTTGTTCTGACGGCATGTCTTATCGTATTGATACGACTATGGATGAATCCCGATCGAGTTCGGGCAGGCCAAACTGATGCGGTACTTAATTTAGCAAGTCGTATGTTGGCTTGTATGGATGGCGGTCTCAAAGAAGAAAGCGCCCAGCGTATCTGCGATATGCTTCTACCAGAAACAAGTGCTATTGCGGTTGCTATTACCGATAAGCAGGTCATTTTGGGGTACTCTGGTCGAGGACAAGAAACCAATCCGCAGGACGCTCCTATTCGTACGGCGGCTACTCATGCGGTGCTCGATAGTGGCGAAATGCAAGTGCTGTTTTCGTCCGATGCTATTGGTTTTCCTGATGAACGCCGCGCCATCAATGGAGCCATCGTGGTCCCCCTTACAATGGGCGCAGAAACCGTGGGAACACTTAAGTTTTACTATCCTAGTGCGCGTAAGATCAACGAAACACAGCGATCGATTGCTGCCGGTTTCGGCGAGTTGCTGTCTACTCAGCTGGCGGCTACGGCACTAGAAGAACAAAAGCGCATGGTAACCAGCATGGAATTGAAGGCCCTCCAAAGCCAGATCAATCCCCATTTCCTTTTTAATACAATCAACACGATTGCGTCGTTTATTCGCACCGATCCGGCGAAAGCGCGTGTTTTGTTGCGTGAGTTTGCTGTTTTTTATCGACGCACGTTAGAGGATGCATCCGATCTTATACCGCTTGCACGTGAAGTTGACCAGACCGAACGGTACCTGCGTTTTGAGATGGCGCGCTTTGGTGAAGATCGCCTACAACTGACCTGCTCTATTCCTTCTCAAGTAAGCGAAATGCTGGTACCGGCTTTTATGGTTCAGCCGCTTGTTGAAAACGCCGTCAAACATGCGATGCCTGCAACAGGGTGCTTACATATTTCTATCTGTGCTGAACCCCAAGCAGACGATTTAGTCATACGCATCATTGATGACGGGGTGGGTATGAGCGAAGAGCGCCGCGCCAACATTATGGAGACCTCGTCCCAGACAGGCTTAGGCATTGCTGTGCGCAATATTCGCGACCGCATTCAAGGTTATTTTGGAGCGGAGTCCTTCATGCGGGTGGAAAGTGAAGAAGGATCGGGCACAACCATCACACTATTTCTGAAAGGTGGTTGCTTCAAGAACCCGCTTGATCTTGAGGAAAAATAGGGCTTTTGCATTCTCTTTTGCGGCGTCCTCTAGGGAAAATGCATGTTTTATGCTGAGCTTGGGGAAGCCTTGCGGTAAAGTATTTCTTTAATCATCCAATAACACCCGGAAGGAACAGCTGTGGTGCTGAAAGCGATAATCGTCGATGATGAAGCGCCTGCGCGCTCTGAACTGAAGTTTCTGCTTGACGAATTAGGACAAACCGAAGTGGTGGCTGAGGCCGCCAGTGTGCGTGAGGCTATTGAAAAGCTCAAGGAATATCCGTGTGATGTTATGTTTCTCGATATCAACATGCCGGAAGCCTCTGGTCTGCAGCTGGCCGAAGCGTTGCAGCATTTAAAATATCCGCCCGCGGTGGTATTTGTGACGGCTTATAGTGAATTTGCTATCGAAGCGTTTAAGGTGAATGCTATCGATTACCTGGTTAAACCGGTGGAATCTGAGCGCCTTTCTCAGGCGCTGGCTCGTGTGCGTGAACATGTTTCGCTACATGCTAAAGTGCAAAAACTCGAGCGCATTCCAGTGGAAAAGGGCGGTAAGAAGATTCTCATTGGGATCGACACCATCCGTTATGTAATGGCGCGCGACGATTACACCTATTTGCAGACGGATAACGATCGCTATTTCAGTACGGTCAGCTTGGCTCAGTTGGAAAAACGTCTCGATGGGCATGGGTTCTTCCGCGTGCATCGTGGCTACTTGGTCAATCTTTCGCTCGTTTGTGAAGTGGAACCGGTGTCGGGTGGCACCCTGCTTTTAACGCTTGATTCCTGTGAGGATAAAGTGCCCGTATCGCGTCGCCGCGTTTCATCTCTCAAGAAGGCACTGGGTATCTAGTCTTTCTCTTAGGCGCGGCTTATGTTTAAGGGGGCTCGCGGGGTCGTTTGCGCTGCTTACGGCTAAGGGGGCTCGATGTTGAACGCGGCTCTTACCTAGTTGCACGTACATTCAGCTTTATTTATAGCTCAAGCGGTCCAGCATTGTGTGGTTCGCCAGCAAGATGTTGTTCGTTACTAAGCTGCGACTTGCTTAATCTATAACGTATCGACAAGACAGGGCAACGGCATGGCATGTACTGGCCAACCAGTTCAATGAGTGTCTCGTTTCCTTCTACTTCGTAACACTTAGGTATGTGTGCTGGCATTAGGGCGGGTTAAAAGGCGCGTGCTTTGATACAATAAATCGGTCGAACACGGTGCATGGATTTTCCTGTAGCCGTGTTCCCTTTCGTATTACTGGAAGAAGGTACATGCTTAGCGTTGAGATGGAAAAGGTGTATCCGTCAGCGAAAACGCTGGTAAAGGACACCGTAGCAAGCCGCTTGCATGCGAAAGACGCGACGCTTTTCAGCTTTTCGGAAGAGGCCGAAGCTACCGCACGTGAGTACATGGGTTGGGTTGATCTGGCAAGTAATCCGCCGTATCCCCTCGACGATATCAAGAAATTTGCTCGTCAGGTGCTTGACGATGGGTTTGATACCGTCCTTCTTTTGGGAGAAGGCGGATCAACTCAGGCGCCGATGACTATTACGAAGTACAACAGCGTCGATTGCTCGAATGTGAAGTTTCGCACGCTTGATTCCGATTCGCCGGTTCGTGTACGCTCGGCACTCGCCAACTGCAACCCGCACCGCTTACTGATAGTGACCTCTTCGAAAAGTGGCGGCACTATCGAACCAATCAGTTACCTGCGGGCAGTGCGTGCCGAATTGAAAAAGGCTATTCCCGCTGAAGAATTAGTGCATCAGTTAGTTGCGATTACCGATCCGGGCAGCGAGCTCGATTGCTTAGCCCGCACAGAAGGATGGCGCAAGGTATTTTCCGGCGAGCCTTCTGTCGGTGGTCGGTATAGTGCGCTGTCGGTGTTTGGGCTGGTACCAGCTGCACTCGTCGGCATCGACCTCGACAATTTCATCGATCGTGCACGCACGGCCGAGCAAGCGTGCTCAGAAGATTCAGTCGACAATCCTGCCATTATTTTGGCTGCCTTTTTATACGACAACTATATGGCTGGTCGCGACAAGTTCAGTTTTCTTACCCAGAAGCGCGGTCGCGTATTAGGTTTATGGATTGAACAACTTATTGCTGAAAGCCTGGGCAAAGGCGGCAAAGGAATTTTGCCCAACATTGAATCCGATGCATTACTGCTTTCGCGCCCGTCGCCTGATCGTACGGCTATTGTGTACCAGACGCAGAATAGCTTGTGGGACGAACAAAAGAACTTTGAGATGAGTCTTGCGTACATTGACCAATCGATTCCGCTTTTAAGCTTTAAGGTGGATACGGTTTGCGAGCTCGCAGCTGATTTTGTCATCTGGGAATACGCAACCGCTATGTGCGGCTATCTTATGAAAGTTTGTCCCTTTGATCAGCCTGATGTCGCCTCGTCGAAAGCGGCGACGATTTCGGTTCTTACCGAAGGCGAGATACCGCCCAATTTCATCCAAGAAAATATTGGGGACATGAATATGGGCGAGATCGAAGTGCGTCTATCCGATACGTTTGTCGATGCGACCAACTTGGAAGAGGCACTCAGGAGCTTGATGGCATCCATCGTTCCGGGTGACTATTTTTCGCTGAATGCATTTTTGCCTTTTGCGGGTGAAGGCCGTCGTGAAGCGCTTGAGCTGATACGTCATACGTTCGCGCGCGAATTTGGCGTGGTGTCCTGCTTGGAAATTGGCCCCCGCTACCTTCACTCAACGGGGCAGCTGCAAAAAGGCGGCGCCAATAATGGCGTATTTCTGATTCTTTCAGCCGATGAGCTCAAAGATATCCCGCTTTCTGATTGGCATGCCCCTTCGTTAGGAGCGTTAGCAAAGGCGCAGGCAGAAGGCGATTTAAAGGTTCTTTCAGAACGAGGACGCCGCGTCGTTCATCTGCATTTGCCCGACAATTCTGGTGCAACACTGCGCCAGGTGGGTGAAGTCGTGCAAAAAGTTGCTCGGTCTCTATAAGCTCAGCTGGAGATACGGGTTATCTCGCATACATCAAAATACGCAAAAAGGAGGAAGGGCAGTACCGCCCGAAACAGTATGGAATTTTCAGAGCTTGTGAAATATCTGTAGGGGAACGTCGATTAAGGGTAAGCATGACCGAAGCGCTCAACATTCATGTGACCGGTATTGTACAAGGGGTAGGTTTCCGTCCGTTTGTGTACCGACTGGCTCGCAAGCATCATCTGTGCGGCTGGGTGCTCAACGGTGTTGATGGAGTACGTATTCATGCGGAAGGAAGTCAATCTGACCTTGACCATTTTGCCCTCGCTATTGCCGATGAAGCACCGGCAGCAGCGAAGGTTGAACGGGTACTTTTAGACCCGGCTTCCGTTGAGAGTTTTGAAACGTTCGAAATTCGCTTTTCAGACGATACCGACACAACGAGTACAACGCTGGTCTCGCCCGATTTAGCGACATGCGATGACTGTCTATACGAGCTGTTTGACCCCGCTGACCGTCGTTTCCATTATCCTTTTATTAATTGTACGAACTGCGGTCCACGTTTTACGATTACGCGTGAGTTGCCCTACGATCGGGCAAATACCAGTATGGGACCGTTCAAGATGTGCCCAGACTGTGCGGCTGAGTATGCTGACCCCGCTGATCGTCGCTTTCATGCGCAACCCGATGCTTGCTTTGAGTGCGGCCCGCATATCAGCTGGTGGGTTTCTCCTTCAGCAACCGATAGAGTGGCGGGCATGCTTGCAAACCAAGAAAGCTGGGCGTCAGACGCAAGCGACTGGGCACCTACGTATGACCAGCGAAAGATCGGCCGCAATCAGGTACAAAGCGACGCCATTATTGCAGCCTGTATTGCAGTACTCACCGCTGGCGGCATTGTTGCCATTAAAGGGCTCGGCGGGTTTCACCTGGCCTGTGATGCCACAAACGAACAAGCTATTGCTGAATTACGCCGTCGTAAGCGTCGTCCGGGAAAGCCGCTTGCTTGTATGGTTGCGACGCTCGACAAAGCGCGGGCGCTTTGTCAGACAACCCAAGAGGAAGAAGCGCTGCTCTCATCGCCTGCACGGCCTATTGTATTGTTGCGTAAGCGTTCAGATGTCTCCTTCGCCACAGGTCTTTCCGATGGGCTATCCGAAATGGGTCTGATGCTTCCCGCCACACCGCTGCAGCATCTGATTCTGCGCGCATTCGGCGGCATGCTTGTGATGACATCGGGCAATGTGCATGACGAGCCCATCCAAACTGACGATGCGCGTGCCGCTCATGTTCTTGCCGACGTTGCTGATGCATTTGTCGGTAACGATCGCCCTATCTTGGAACGGTACGACGATTCAGTGGTGCGGGTTGCGTTCATTGACGCTGATGATTCGATAGTCCAGATGATTCGCCGTGCGCGTGGCTTTGCTCCGCAACCGGTTCCCCTGCCCAAAGACACGCCTGATGAATGTGTGTTTGCAACTGGCCCCGAACAGAAGAACACGCTTGCTCTCACGCGCCCCGGCGAGGCATTTGTTTCTCAGCATATTGGTGATATGGAAAATGCACAGACCAACGATGCATGGCTTGAAGCCGCTGCGGCATTCAAGCGGCTGTTCCATTTAACACCAAGCCGTGTGATATGCGATATGCATCCCGAATACCTTACGAGCAAGTGGGCGCTGGCGCAGGATCTTCCGGTGGTGCGGGTGCAGCATCATCATGCCCATATTGCTTCGGTACTGGCAGAAAATGCCCTCGAAGGCCCCGCGCTCGGGTTTGCTTTCGATGGCACCGGTTATGGCGTTGATGGTGCTATCTGGGGTGGGGAAGTGCTGCTTGCCGATCTGTCGTCGTTTGAACGTTTTGCAAACTTTTCCTATTTCCCCCTCCCCTCAGGAGCAGGGGCTATTACCCATCCACCGCGTTGCGCATATGGTGTCCTGTGGGCATTTGATTTGCTTGATCATCCGGGCGCTGCTTCAGCTCTGTCTGCCTTGGGGGAGACAGCCGATCTGTGTGCGCAGATGATCGATCGCGGGGTTAATTGCCCGCAGACTTCGTCGGTGGGACGCCTGTTCGATGCAGCAAGTGCACTGCTGGGTCTTTGCACAGAAGCCCGTTACGAAGGGGAAGGGGCTTGTCTGTTGGAGGCAGCTATTGACTACTCGGCAGATGATGCGGTGGTTGATTCAGTAGTAAGGAGGGCAGCAAGCAATTGCGATACGCCCGACTTAGATTCTGCGCACGCCAATGCGGTGGTTAATTCGGCAGTCGATTCGACAGCAGAGGCAGATAAATCTGCTATAACACATCGGTATCGCGTTGATATCGTGAAGAACGCGGCGACAGAACAAAGCACCGCACAGGACACGGCGGTGCTTCTGCTTGATGCCGCACCACTCTTCCGTGCTTTACTTGATGACAAGCAGGCACAGGTGGCAACAGGTGTGATTGCTCGGCGATTCCACGATGCAATCGTACGGGCAATCGTGCAGATGGCGCAGCTTGGCGAAGCTCTTTATGGCGTGCGTCAAACGGCACTGTCTGGCGGTGTTTTCATGAATCGATACCTCTTGGAGCAGACGGTTTCTGCGCTGTCGGCTGCCGGTTATGCGGTGGCACTTAACCGCGATTTACCGCCCAACGATGGCTGCATCTCCTATGGACAAGCAGTGGTAGGATTACATACAAAGTAGACAGCAAAGCGCTGCGGGCAGATGTGCAGCGCTATCAATAAGGAGAAGGCTATGTGCTTGGCTATTCCAGCGCAGATTACGCAGCGCAAAGAAGACAACATGGCTGAAGTCAACATTATGGGTGTCACCCGAGACATTTCCATCGATCTGACTCCTGATGCAGCCGAAGGCGATTATGTTCTTGTTCATGCGGGTTTCGCTATTGAAGTGGTTGATCCTCAGTTTGCCGAGGAAACCCTCGATTTGGTAAAACAATTCCCCGACATGGTTGCCGAAGAAGTACCCGAAGCGGTGCTGGGTTAGGCGATGGCACGTAATTTGCCTGACAACATTCTTGCCCGCGATCTATCCCGCTTTAAAGATCCCGATCTTGCACGGGGTTTGATTGCGTCGATAGAAGAATTGGCGCCTGTGTCCTGCAATTTAATGGAGGTCTGTGGAACCCATACCGTTGCGATTGCACGAAACGGTATTCGTGCGATTATGCCTGAAGGTACCCGATTGCTTTCTGGACCGGGCTGCCCCGTGTGCGTAACCGCCAACAAAGATATCGACACTGTTATTGCACTTACACGTATTCCCGAAGTTACCGTGGCTACGTTTGGCGATATGACGCGCGTGCCAGGATCTACTTCAAGCCTGCTTGCTGAAAAAGCGGCGGGACGATCGGTTGAGATCGTCTATTCGCCGCTTGATGCTCTTACCTTTGCTCAGGAGCATCCAGAGCGGCAAGTGGTGTTCGTTGGGGTTGGGTTTGAAACAACAACACCACTCGTATCTATGGCCATTAAACGAGCACATGTGCTGAATCTATCCAATTTCACCGTGTTTGTGGCACATAAAAATATGCCGGGAGCGCTTGAGACAATTGTGGCTGACCCGTCACTGAAGGTTGATGCGCTTATTTTGCCTGGCCATGTAAGCACGGTGACAGGTATTAGGTGTTACGAATTCCTTGCTCATGATTATGGTGTGCCGGGTGTGGTCACGGGGTTTGAACCAGTTGACGTACTGCAAGGTATTGCCATGCTTATGCGGCAGTTGCGCGAAGGGCGCGCTGAAATTGAGATCGCCTATACACGCGGTGTGCGTCCTGAAGGAAACCAAGTTGCGCTTGCCGCTATCGACGAAGTGTTCGAAACATGTACGGCTACCTGGCGTGGATTAGGTCCTATTCCAGACAGTGGATATGCGATTCGCGAAAAGTACCGAGCCTTTGATGCAGTTGCGCGGTTTCAGCCTGTTGTAGAAAAAACAGTTGAACATGCGGGGTGTCGCTGCGGAGACATTCTGCGTGGAGCACAGTCACCTGATGAATGCCCACTGTTTGGAAAAGTATGCACGCCGGAAAATCCTATCGGTCCCTGCATGGTATCGAGCGAGGGTAGTTGCGCTGCCTATTATCGATACTATCGGTAATAGACGTCGTGTCTCGATACTATCGTACTAGGCTGCCATCTTCTCTTCTACTGACGCTATCGGATCGAGAGGTATTGCTCATGGTAAGATATATCCCAATTATTCGGAGACTGGGGTGTTTTCGGTCGATTGAATACATTGGCTGGTTGCATTCTGCGAAAGGAAACTGCCATGAGTTCGCTACCTCAAAACAAGCTCGATCCACGCATTAAGAATGTATGGCGCTGCAATGATGCTTTCTGGATCATAATTCTTACGGCGATTTGTGCTGCAGTTTGCAAAATGGTCACTCTTGAGCCACAGGCGCGTGCAATCGGCGAAGCCGGCTTTACCCTGGTGCTTGTGCTGGGGGTCATTGCTCTGGTGATATGGCTTTTTGTATTGCCACCTATTCGCTTTATACGCTGGCGTTATGAAATTACGCCGGAGTACTTGGACATTGCGCGCGGTATTATCTGGCGCAAACGTGTTGTCATCCCCTTTATTCGCGTGCAGAATACCGATACCCGTCAAGGTCCGCTGTTGCGTTTGTTTGGCTTGGCGAGTGTGACGGTGTCGACAGCGGCCGGTGAACACGAGATTCCCGGGCTCAGCTTTACGGCAGCCGAGGAACTGCGCAATCGCGCGGCCGAGCTGGCTCGCTTAGCACGCGAAGACGTGTAGGGGGCTGGGTATGGCGCAGAATAGCCCAGGTGTTCAGCCTAACGGAATGCCGCAATCCACTTTGACAAGCACGTTCACGACCGGGCAGCGCCAGCATGTGCATGGCAGCTACATCTGGTTAATGCCTCTGACGCAACTATTCGCCATTATCTTTGTTGCCCTTATGGCTAACTTAGCAAGCGTTTCGGCGTTGTTTAATAGTTTTGGCCGAAATTCCCTTGTGGCGACATCTGCACTGAGTTTTCTGTTTATTGGTGGAATTATTATCATTCCACTTCTGATATATGGGCTGCTCGTAGCTCTTGCCTACTGGGCGTATCGGAATCTGTCATTCGTGTTTGACGAAGGAGAATTCAGCCTGTATTCAGGCATCATCGTAAAGAAACGCGTGCATGTACCGTATGCGCGCGTGCAATCAGTTAACCATCATGCTACTGTCATCCAACGCATTTTTGGTATTTGTACGGTTGCTATCGACACGGCAGGTGGAGCGGCCAATAAGGCAGTTCGTATTCCCTATGTGTCGTTGAGCGTAGCGGAACGTTTGCGGTCTGAACTGTTTCTGCGCAAGGCTGTAGCACTTGAACAGATGGCAGGGGGGTCTGCGGCTTCTCAGCAGGCGCCAGCTGTTCAACAGGTACCCGTTCCCTCGGCAGCATCTGATACTTCGGCGGCATCTGCTGTATCTGCTGCAATTTCTACGCCGGGGGTATCCTCTGGCGCTTCTTCTGCGGGAGCAGTGGCAACTTTAGCTGCGGATACTTCATCTGCTCAGGTGGCCATCCCAACGTATGGAAGTGCTGCCATTGATGCAAGTGGTCGTCCCGTTCCTCCAACCGAACAAATCCGACAGCATACTGAAAGCGTTCAAGTGGGCAATGGTGCTCAAGCAAGCAATGTGCTCGACGATACCGTGGGCGACATTGCCACTTTTCGCGGTATGTTTGGCGGTGCAATCGGCGGCTTGGAAACGGTCTCCTACGAGCATGGGCTCAGCAATGGCCAGCTGCTTATGGCAAGCCTGTCGAGCAGTGGGATGCCGATGGTCATCGCGATTATGTCTGTCATTGGTTTTGTCACTGCCTTCACGGGAGCGAGTGCTCTGCCGCTTGGTCTGTTTGCTCTTGTAGTGCTTATTGGTGGCTTAGGCGGCATGTTGCAGGTCATTTTTTCGTATGGCGGATTCAAGGTACGTCGTCGGGGCAGCCGCATCGAGGTTGAACAAGGGCTGCTTCAGCGGCAGTTTTCAGGTATTGATATTGCCCGCGTACAGTCGATATCGGTCCGTCAGACCTTCTTCCGCCGTTTGATTGGCTACTGCGAAGTATCACTTGGTCGTATCGATGCACTGGAAAGTAATCAGCAGAAGAAAGGGTCTTCGGCCAATCTTTCACGAGGCTTGGTAGTGCATCCATTCGTCAAGCTTAGTCAGGTAGAGAATATTCTTGCAGGGCTTACTCCTGAATTAATCGACATTCCACGCATTGATCAGCTCGTCAAGCCTCCTCGGCGTGCCCTGCGCCGCGCACTTATTCGGCGCTGTATCTGGCGTAATGGATGGGTGCCGGCTGCGATTGCCCTTATCGTGGCACTAGCTTGTCTTTCAGTTCTGCGCAATTCGATTGGTATGAACATTGCGTATACTATTGATTACACGATGACTGACATGTTGTTAGAAGCAGGTGCCTCAACCTCTGTCACCATGCTGATACTGGATCTTCTTACCAAGATTATTGGGGCCTTCCTGGGGCTCTGTCTTATTCTTACTGCATTGCAGGCAGTTGGAGCATTCCTTTGGTATCGACATTCAGGGTTTGCATGTACCAAACACGTTGCAGCCATTCGCAACGATGGTCTTTCGAGTGAATTTACGATGATTCCGCGTGAAAAACTCCAGTATGCGGGAACGTGTTCGAATCCGTTTCAACGGTTTTCTCAGGTGGCAAGCATCGAAGCGACGACTGCTGCGGGTGTTACGAAAACCGTGGTGCGTCTTTGGGATGTACGTGCAGACGATGCGCAGCGGTGGCTTGAATGGATGCACCCTCGCACCGGGACAGCTTTTTCCATTGAACAGATTACCGCGCAGGATGGTATCAATCGTTCTGCCTAGTTTGGATGGTTTAGCTGGGTAAAACCTAGCTTGGGAAGGAAGTTCAATTACTCTACTTCGCTTGGATAGCTTGGCTTGGGTAAACTTAGTTTGGCAAGACATGCAGTCGTGCTGTCTCGCCCAGGTGAAGGCTTGGTGCGCTATTGAAAGGCAACGTAGGTCTTCAGGCGACATGATTGCGATATAACTGAGACATGATTGAGATTACAAGTTAGTCTATGGACATTTGTGGAGAGCATGGCCCCTTGCCGTGGCGATAGACGTGACATTGCAGCAATATGGTAGAGTAAACGCCAGAATGAAACCGCGAAGACGCACATCCTCATCATCTGAAGACCCTGGGCCTGCTGGCATATCTGCAAGCAGGCCTACCCGTCCTGGTGCGCCTGAGGGGTACAACGATAATCCCACCAATAAGCACAAAGCCGTCTCGCGTCCTTGCGTGCGCGAATATCGTTTAGGCGAAGAGATTGCTAACTCTGTTTCGCATGGCGTTGGAGCGCTGCTTTCTATTGCTGCTGTAGTGCTTCTTATTGTGACGGCAGTATCTCATGGTGTGGGTATTCATTTGGCCGCTGCTCTGATCTATGGTATCTCCATGTTGTTCGAATACCTGGCCTCAACGCTGTATCACGCACTGACACATGAGGGAGCAAAGCGCGTTTTCAAGGTACTCGACCATTCATTCATTTATCTTTTTATTGCGGGATCCTATACGCCGTTTTGTTTGATATCGCTCGCAGATGCCGGCGGCATTTCGCTGGCAGTATTTGTTTGGGCTGTTGCAATTACTGGTATTGCGCTCGAAGCATTTTGGACATTTCGTCCTCGTTGGATATCGGCTGTTATATACGTGCTGCTCGGCTGGAGTATTGTGGCATTTTTGCCCACGTTAGCACAGGTATTGCCAACAGTTGGTTTCGTGCTTCTTGTAGTGGGTGGCCTGTGCTATACGGTCGGTGCCGTTTTTTACGTGTTCAAGAAGGTTCCTTACCTCCATTTTGTGTTTCACCTGTTCGTGCTTGCGGGCAGTATTTTCCAGTTCTTTGTTATCTTGCTGTATGTGGTGTGAGGTTAGATGCACGTTCTTTTTGATATTTGTTGTATTGCCGATGCCGACGTTTTCCCACTACGTTCGACACGCTAAGGAGTTTTACTAGTGGCCATTTGGATAAGTATTGCTATAACGTTAGCGCTCATTTTGGCAAACGGCTATTTTTCGGCGGCCGAGCTCGCGATGGTGAGTGTTCGGAAGACGAAGCTTGAAGCTGCGCTTGACGACGGTGACAAGCGAGCACGTAAGGCGCTTGATGTGGCCGCCGATGCTGATAATCTGCTTGCAACCATTCAAGTGTACATCACGTTACTTGGCTTCTTCGCTTCTGCTGCTGCTGCGACGACGCTGTCTGACCCGTTTGCCTCGTGGATGCAGGAACTGGGTGTTCATGCCGGTGTCGCGCTGCCGTTGGCAACCGTTATCATCACGCTTATTGTGTCGTACATCACTATTGTGGTGGGCGAGCTGTTCCCCAAGCGGCTGGGCCTTGCGAATCCCGAGGGTGTCAGCATGGCCATGGCTAGCAGCTTTGCATTCTTCCAGCACCTAGCCCGTCCGTTGGTGGCTATGACCGCTGCTTCATCGAATGCGCTTGCTCGTTTGTTTCATGTGAAGTCCGTTGACGAGCGGCAGGCGGTTTCCGAAGACGAGATCAAGTACATTGTTAAAGACAACGAGGAATTGTTGCCCGACGAAAAGCGTATGATCCATGAAATCCTTGACTTGGCCGATGCCACTGCGCGTGACATCATGACGCCGCGTGCCGATATCATCTTTGTGGAAGACACCGAAACGGTTAAAGAAACGCTGAACCGCATGCGTGGTACGGGATATTCGCGCTTGCCGGTGTATCACGAAGACTATGACCGCATTGTGGGCGTCGTAAAATACAAAGATCTTATCCCTGCAATCATGGATGATCGTGAAGACGCGACGGTCGATGAATTCACCGATGAAGTTTATTTTGTCCCTGAAACAAAAGACATTTTCCCGCTGTTGTCCGAGATGCAAACGAATAGGCAACAGATAGCTATCGTTGTCGACGAGTATGGCGGAACCGATGGTTTAATTACCATCGAAGATATCGTTGAGGAAATCGTGGGCGAGATTATTGACGAAACCGATCTCGAAAGCCGCTATGTCACACAGCTGACCGATGGTGAATGGCTTGTTGACGGCAGCTTACCGGTCGATGATGCGATTGAGTTATCGTGGCCGCTTGAAGAATCGGACGATTACGAAACCATTGCAGGATGGCTTATCGATATGGTTGATACGATTCCCCAAATTGGCGATTCGTACGATTTTGGTGGCTATCGTTTTACGGTGCAGTCGATGCGTCGTCGTCGTATATCGGTTATTCGCGTGCAGAAACTTGTTGAATCGACGGATGATACCGACCAATCAAGCGATTCTCCCAACGAAGAAAAGTAAAAGCGCGACGACAAGTGTGCAAGGTAAGCGCATGAGTGCATGTTCGTGCGCAGGAAGAGTGCAGAGAGCGCGCAGGTAAGCAGATGAACGCATAACCGCGCGCGCGAAAAGCGCAGAAGGGGAAGCCCATCGTGCATGAGGCATCGAAAAGGCTCTATCGCACCGAGGACGGCCGCTTTGCCGGTGTCGCGGGTGGCTTTGCACGCTATTTTGGCATCGATCTAACGGTCATGCGGCTGATATTTATTGCGCTTACGATACTCACCTGTGGTTTATTTGTTGTAGCGTATATTGTCATATGGCTTTTGATTCCCTGCGAGGGTAAGCCCATTCGTCCCCTTGATGTGACAGTTGATCCTTCGCTTTCGTCTTGTTGCAACACGTCACATGCTAAAGCAGCAGCGTTGCGTGGCGTGGCGGTGGCTTGCGCCCTGGTGGGGGGTGTGTTGCTGCTGGTGGTGGCTCTGTCACTCGCGATGCCCTTTGTTTTGCCGGTATTTTCCCCTTTACAGTTTTGGCCGCTTGCTGTTATGGCGTTCGGTGTGTTGCGCTTGGCAGTGCCAGGGCGTGACGGCTATACCTTAAACAGCATCGTAGAAGGGGTAATTCTGCTGGTTGTTGGCGCAATGGCGCTTATGGCTTCGCTGGGGGCGGTGTCGTTGCGTTTTGATGGTTGGCTTTCCGAAAACTGGGCGTTTTTATGTGTGGTTGCCGGCCTTTTAGTGTTAGCGCGTGCTACGCGTTCAAATGGATTCATTGTTGCGGCGGCAGTGCTCTTTTTGCTTTTTTGCTTCATCGGATTGGGCGGGTATGCCGATCGGGGGCCGTCGCTTGATGATGCGGCAAGGGTTTTTCCCATGCTTGAAAGCGTGAACTCGTGGCAGGGAGATCTGCCGCAATGAAGAAGTTTTCTCGGTATACGCCAGCTGCCCGGGTTGGCATTGTGGTGGGTGTTGCTTTGGTAGCGATTGGCGTCATTGGCCTTGTTGTTGACCGTGCAAGTGTGGTGCTGTGGTGGACAGCTATCGATGCAGTGTGCATCGTATTCGATGCACTCTTTCCGGTTTCACTGGTTGCTCTGATTGTGTATCTCATATGGGCTTATCGCAAAGAAGCATTGGTAGCGCAGGGGCCACGCCCGACAAATCTGGTACGCAGTAGCGTTGATTGGCGCATAGCGGGAGTATGCGGTGGCCTTGCTCGCTGGTGGGCGATCGATAGCTTGACGGTGCGCATTATCGTGCTGCTGTTATTTGTGGCCAGTCCGGCACTCACCGTCTTTATTTACCTCATACTGACGCTGATTCTTCCGCGCGCATAAACAGAAATAAGTCGGCAACTGCCTATTCGCGTACGCAAACAGACACAGGTCAGCAGCCCCGCCGTCCTTTGCATAAGGCCTTTCTGCGTACATAAACAGGATCAAATTAGCAGCTGCCCCGTGTCCTTTACGCGCGAATGTACGCAAGCGTAACCGAGCGGGTCGTTTTCGGGAACTATTCGGGGAATGAATAGGTGTTTTGCAAACGTGTCAAAAGCCTTCCATTACGTTTCTTCACCAGTTTGGTTGGTATACTGCGGCAAGAGTTAAGCACGCAGTGTTTACTCGCTTGCTGGGCTATACTTCGCATAATGCGTCTGCAGGCAGGCGTGCGCGTGAAGTTTAAATTTCGCGTGTTGGCAGTAAGTGCCGCCACGGCATTTTACCTGCGGTTGTCTGAGCATTCCGCTGCACAATGCGGGTGATGTGAGGAAAGGGTACGACTTGAGCAATATTATTGTGGTTGGTTGTGGGCGTGTTGGTTCACAGCTCGCAAACATGCTTTCCGAAAACGATGACAATGTATGTGTTATCGACAAGAATCCTGATGCCTTTACAGGACTTGGCCGTGCCTTTAACGGATCGGTCATCCAAGGGGTTGGTTTCGACGAAGAGACGCTCTCCCGAGCGGGTGCCAATGAAGCTGATTGCGTAGCGGCTGTTACCCAATCGGACAACGCGAATCTCATGACGGCCGAGGTAGCGAGTCGTTTGTTCCATGTCCCGCATGTTATTACCCGACTTTACAATCCTGGTCATGAGCATGCCTACGAACAGTTGGGTTTTGACTACGTGTGTGGTACGTCGCTGGTAACCGAAGATATTTACGCGAAGATATCATCGGGTCATGGATTTCACATCGATACCTTTGGCGAGTTCGAAGTATTACGCTTCTCGCTCGATCTGGAAGGCAACAACATGAAAAGCATTCGGGTATCTCAGCTTGAACGCCCTTATGAAGTGCGGATCATCGCATTTGAGCGTGCTGATGGGCGCTCGTGTTCGCTTCCGACGGGTGATTCGGTTTTAGGTCATGGTGATGCAGTGCTTGCGTGCGTTAAGCACTCGGCGCTGCAGGATTTCTCGCGCTGGATACAGGAATAGGGGGCTCTCATGCGCATCGTTATTAATGGCGGTGGCAAGGTAGGGGAGTACCTTGCAAGTGTTTTACTGGCCGATGGCAACGATGTTGTCGTTATTGAAGAAGACCGAGCTACTGCCGATCGCCTCGCGAGCACGTTAACCGGCCGCTATATGGTTATTTGGGGTGATGGCTGTGTGTCCCGCTATCAGGAAGACGCAGGCATTCGCCAAGCAGATCTGTTCGTGTCGACCACGGGCAAGGACGATGCTAACCTTGTGTCATGCGAGATAGCTATGCGCGTGTTTAACGTACCGCGCTGTATTGCCCGCGTGAACAGCCCAAAGAACCTGCGCATCTTCCGCGAAGTGGGTATTGAATGCGTTTCATCGACAACACTTATTGCCACCATTATTGAAGAGGACGCGATGCTTGGTGGCATTAGCGTGCTGTCGAGTCTTTCGCACGGCAATGTGGCATTGGCCGAAGTAACTGTTCCACGTATGCGCCATCACGATCCGGTTGAAGGGGTGCTTGCTCACGATGTGCCTGTTCCCGATGGCTGTGTATTGGTGGCAGTCTCGCGTGGCGATGAAGGCGACATGGAAGTTATTGGTACAACAACACGATTGCATCCAGGCGATATGGTAGTTTTAGCAACCGATGCCGAAATGAAAGCGGCTGCCTTGCAGACATTTCGTCAGCTATAAAGTGGCCGTAGCCATTTCGTATACGTAAGCCGTGTATAAACTGGCTGTAGCTGTTTTACATACGTGAGTTGTATATAAATTAGCTGCGTTCATTTCACATACGGAATTCGTGCGCTTACAGCTGAAGCTGGTGGTATGAAGGCAGTTGTTATTGCTATCGCGGTACAATTTTATAAAACGTGGTGCGCCTGGTGAGCGCAGGAAGGAAGAGAGCTCAATGATCCCTCGGTATACGCGCCCGCAGATGGGTGGTATTTGGCAGAACGAAAACAAGTTCTCTATCTGGAAAGAAATCGAACTCTTGGCATGCGAAGCACAGGCGGAGCTCGGTGCATCAGGCATCACAAAGGAAGAAGCCGCATGGATTCGCGCCCATGCTGACTTTACCGTTGAACGTATCGACGAAATTGAAGCAGTAACCAATCATGACGTTATCGCTTTTCTCACCTGCCTTGCCGAACATATCGATGCCGATATTCCCGAAGGGCAAGAAAAGCCTTCACGCTGGGTTCACTATGGCATGACATCTTCCGATTTGGGGGACACCGCGCTTTCATATCAGATTACACAGGCACTCGGTATCATTATTGAAGATGTGCGCGCTATAGGTGAGGTATGTCGTCGGCGTGCCTTTGAGTTTCAGGAGACACTGTGCGTGGGACGCACGCATGGTATTCATGCCGAGCCTATGACATTTGGTATGAAGTTTGGCAGTTGGGCCTGGGCTATGAAGCGTGCACTCGTCCGGCTTGAAGAAGCCCGTAAAGTGGCAGCATGTGGGGCTATATCCGGCGCAGTCGGCACCTATTCAAGCATCGACCCTTTTGTCGAGCAGTATGTGTGCGAACATCTGGGGCTTTCGCCTGATCCTCTTTCAACCCAAGTGCTTGCGCGCGACCGCCATGCGCAGGTTATGAGTACGCTTGCTGTTACGGCAGCAAGTTTTGAAAGTATTGCTATGCAGGTACGTCTGCTTCAGCAGTCCGATGTTATTGAGGCGGAAGAACCATTCAAAAAGGGGCAAAAGGGCTCTTCGGCTATGCCGCATAAACGTAACCCCATCACAGCTGAGCGTGTTTGCGGTCTCGCGCGTACCATCAAGGCTAATGCTCAGGTTGGATACGATGATGTTGCCCTGTGGTACGAGCGCGATATTAGCCATTCGGGTGCTGAGCGCACGTCGTTGGCAGATAGCTTTATTGCTCTTGATTACATTGCTGAAAAACTGCGGTGGATTCTTGATGGCTTACAGGTATATCCCGAGGCCATGAAGGCAAATCTCAACAAAACGCGCGGTCTTGTTTATTCAAGCAAGGTATTGCTTGCATTGGTTCAAACGGGCATTACGCGCGAAGAGGCGTATGCTATTGTGCAGCGCAACGCAATGGCAACGTGGCATGATGTGCAACAGGCGAAGGTAGGTCCGACGTATCGTGATCGCCTTGAGGCCGATCCAGAATGTACACTTGACGCTCGTGAGCTCGATAAAATATTTGATCCGTGGCAGTTCCTTACTCGCAAAAACGTGGTATTCAACCGTTTGGAGCAGTTGTCGTTCTAACAGACGTTTTGCTTCGATGCCTGCTTGTTCTGTCTCGTTTCGTATAAGGACGGTTGGTTGCATACAAGAAAGGCCATGGTGAATGGCTTATGGATATACAGGCAATTGAACAGCAAATTCTAAATGGCGCATGGTGCTTCCCCAACTATGCCATTTATCAGGTGGGGGGAGCAGCTGGGGGCGAATGTTACCTCATTGTTTCTAATAGTGGATCTGCAGCACTTATCGATGCGGGGTATGCGTGGGATGCACCCGCTACCCTTGCCAACATACGACGGGTGCTTACCGATGTGGGCGCCAGTCATCTTGAATGGCTCCTGCTCACCCATTCCCATTACGATCATGCGGCGGGTGCTGGTTATCTTGCCGGCCATATGCCGGGATTAAAGGTTGCCTGTAGTGCATATGCTGCGCGTGTGTTTAGTCGACCTGGTGCCCTTGCTACGATGCGCACACTCAACGCCAGTGAAGCATATCTGCATGGGTTAACCGATTTTGAAGAAGTACCGGCATCGCTAACAATTGATCGGGTGCTTGAACCAGGTGACACCGTGCGAGCAGCCGATATGGATTTCACGGTGATTGCTGCACCGGGGCATACAAAATGCTCCATTGCATTCTGGTGTGCCGATAGAAGATTCCTCGTATCGTGCGAGACAGGGTGCGTATATGCTGGTCCGCTCGATGCAGCGTTTCGTGACGTGTTGGGCAACCCGGCTCCGCAGGGTCTAGAGGTTATGGCTGATCCTGCTTATCTTGTCGGATACGCTTCGTCGCTTGATTTTATTGCGCGCGAGATTGATCTTCATCCCGACGTGCTCCTAGTGCCGCACTTCGGCATTATGACCGGGGCTGCAGCAACAAGCTTTCTTCATGCGGCAGATTATTTCAGCCGGTATGCTGCCGATCTTATTATGCAGGCGCATACTGCGGGTGCCTCGAACGACGAAGTAATTGCACAGTTTAAAGCGGTGTTTTACAACGATTATGTACAGGCTATCCAGCCGGAAGCAGCCTTTGATCTCAACGCAAGTTATCTGGTGCCGCTCGTGATCCGCGAACTTTCTGACGCGCAGTAGAGCCTTAATCTGGTTAGCGCAGCTAGTAGCGCCCCGCTGAAAAGTGTCATTGCTGTGTTGCGTCAGTAGTACTGTGTTGTATTAGGGCTCGTTGATGTTTTGGCAAAGCGAAGAATACCCCTCTTGGCGTATGGCGCGAACGGTTGCACTCACCTAGACTGTGTGCATGGAGAATTTGCTTATCAATAAGCGGACGATGAAAACACGCGATTGGATGATTGACGGGGCGGTCATGCTCGTGGCGCTCTTCTTCGCCATCGTGCAGATGTACGTGGCATCCTCGCCGGTGATGTTTCGCGATGAATCGTTCCGCAATATGGCCGGCGTTGTTACGCGCGATCCCGGCATCGCAGCGTATGTGCTGCTGATTGCAACAGTACTCCCATTAGTGCTTCGCCGTCGCTTTCCTTGGCCAGTTCTTGTTTTCACATTTACGTTGTTTGTGATGTCTCAAGGGTTGGCACCTAGTTATTCTTTTTCGATTATCGGACCTGCTATTGCGCTGTTTACCATCGCGGTTGAACGTCCCCGTACCGAAATTATTATCGCGCTTGCTATTTCGATTGTCGTGTTATTTTGGATGCCGCCGCCGGGTGAAAATGACAGTATCCGTTTGGTGGTAGTCATTCAAAATGCCACGTATCTAGCTTTGTCGGCTGGTATCGGAGTGGCATACCACATGCACAGAAGCTTTCTGCGCGAGGTCGAGCAACGTGTTGCGGAAGTTGAACGTACGCGCGAAAAGGAAGCGGCCCGCCGAGTGGAAGAAGAACGCGTGCGTATTGCTCGCGAGATTCACGACATTACGGCTCACTCGCTGTCGGCTGTAAGTATTCAGGCGGCGGCGGCCGAGCGGCTTATTGATCGTGATCCTGCTGCGGCGCGAGGTGCTATTGCGGAGGTTCGTAAGACGGCTAAGAGTGCTCTCGAAGAAATTCGCTCTATGATTGGTGTGCTGCGCAACGAAAGTCAGGAAGTCGAAACCAATCCGACGAATGGCACCGATCGCCTGCCTGATCTGTGCGCTTACGCATGCAATGCTGGTCTTGAAGCAACACTAGAAACAGATGGCTACGATGCTCATAAAGTACCTGCTTACGTTGATGTGACGGTATTCGGCATTGCCCGCGAGGCGTTGACGAATGTGGTGCGCCATGCTCAGGCAAAGAAGGTGCGTATTACATTGTCTCAAGAAGCCGATCAGGTACATTTGCGCATTGAAGATGATGGATGTGGCATTCCCGAAGGACCTTCTGCCTCTATGAAGGCATCTGCGCCGGGATCGGCGTCGGGTCGTAAGCGCTCTGCGCACTCGCAGCTTGACGATATCTCTGCTGGTGGTCATGGGCTGCAGGGCATGGAAGAGCGGGTATATGTGTTGCACGGTTCGTTTTCGGCAGCCAATCGGCCACAAGGTGGTTTTGCGGTTGACGTGCGTATACCGCTTCAGGAAGGTGAATAGCCATGGATGATCTGCTGGGTGGCTCGCAGCTCTACGACGATGATTATCGGCGTGCGCAAGAGCGCCTTCGTCGGCGCAGCGAACAGGCTGTAGCTGAAGCTGATTTAGGAGTAAATACGTCTGAGACCGTCGACGTGCTTATTGTCGACGACCAAGACCTGGTGCGTAATGGCTTTAAGCTTATTTTGTCGTCATACGACCATGTGCGTGTAGTGGGCGAGGCAAGCAATGGTATCGAGGCATACGAGCAGTCACTTGCTCTTCGCCCACAGGTCGTTCTGATGGATATTCGTATGCCGGTTGAAGATGGTATTGCGGCTACGCGCAAAATTGTTGGTGATACCGCCTTGGCGCAAACGCGCGTCCTCGTTCTGACAACGTTTGATATTGACGAATATGTTTACGATGCTCTTCAAGCAGGGGCCAGTGGCTTTATGTTGAAAGACGCCGAGCCCGATGATATCGTGCGGGCCGTACGGACTGTGGCGGCAGGGGATGCCCTTATTCAGCCTTCGATTACCCGTCGTTTAATTGAGACCTTTGTTTCATCGCGCCCTCGCACTTCTGCAGCAGCAGGTGGACTTGTTGACCTTACCGATCGTGAACGCGAAATCTTAAGGTTCGTTGCTCGGGGTATGAGCAACGAAGAAATTGCCGATGATCTTGTTATTTCTCCCGCAACTGTCAAAACACACTTAGCGCGTATTATGGGTAAACTCGACGCTCACGATCGTGCTCAGCTCGTAGTGGCTGCCTATGAGAGCGGTCTCGTTCAGCCTGGAAAGTAACGTGCGCGTAACGGCGCGGTGAAATCTTAGCCCCTAACCTTCAGATTTCTTGAAAACGCTTGTTATCCCCCCGCTGGATGATAAGATAGCCATCGTTGATTGGCACTCTGCTGTGATGAGTGCCAGCACTCGGAGCCCGTGAGGCGATGTGTGAGGTAAAGCCGTTTATGACGGACCAGCGAAAGGAAGGCAAGATATGAATCTGAAACCGTTGGGAGATCGTGTCATCGTTAAGCAGGACGAAGTTGAGGAAACCACTGCTTCAGGCCTGTTTATTGCAAGTAGTGCTAAAGAAAAGCCGACCACCGGTATCGTTTTGGCGACCGGCGCGGGCAAGGTGGCTGAAGACGGTAAGGTTCTGCCTATGCCAGTAAAGACAGGCGACCATGTGGTGTACGCTAAGTTTGGTGGCACCGAAATCGAAGTCGAAGGCGAAAAGGTCATCATCCTGCGTGCCGACGATATCTACGCGGTTCAAGAGTAGCACAATCCGCCAACGTGTCGGTGTTTCTCCTGCATGCAGGTGATTTTATGATAGCAGTCGGTTCCAGAAAAGCCTGAGATATCGATCTGTATTAGGTAAATTCAGACGAGTCAAATAAGTCAGACAGACCAAACAGAAGCAATCTTGAAAGGATTCATGTTATGGCGAAAGAAGTTTTGTTCGATGCGGACGCACGCGGCGGTCTTGCCGATGGCGTAAGGAAGCTGTCCAACGCGGTTAAGGTGACGCTTGGTCCCAAGGGTCGCTACGTTGCGCTGGAGAAGTCGTATGGCGCTCCACTTGTTACTAACGACGGTGTAACTGTTGCAAAGGAAATTGAGCTTGAAAACCCTGTTGAGAATATGGGCGCTCAGCTTATCCGTGAAGCTGCGGTCAAGACGAACGATGCAGCAGGCGACGGTACGACTACCGCTACACTTCTGGCTGACGCTATCGTCACCGAAGGTCTGCGCAACGTAATTGCTGGCTCCGATGCTCTGGGCATTCGTCGTGGTGTTGAAAAGGGCGTTAATGCAGTAGTCGAGGCCATTAAGGCTGATGCCATTGCGGTATCTGGCAAAGATCAGATCGCTACGGTCGGTACTATTTCTGCAGGCGATCCGGTTATCGGCGAAAAGATCGCCGAGGCTATGGAACTCGTGGGTAAAGACGGCGCTATTTCCGTTGAAGAAAGCCAGACATTTGGCATCGACCTCGAGCACGTCGAAGGCATGCAGTGGTCTCGCGGCTACATCAGCCCCTACATGGCTACTGACATGGAAAAGATGGAAGCTAACCTGCAGGATCCATACATCCTGTTGACCGACCAGAAAGTTTCCAACATCCAGGATATGGTTGGTCTGCTCGAGCAGATTATGAAGTCGGGTCGTTCGCTGCTTATTGTGGCAGAAGATGTCGAAGGCGAAGCATTGGCTACCCTGCTTCTGAATAAGCTGCGTGGCACGCTCAACGTTGTCGCCATTAAGGCTCCGGGCTTTGGCGATCGCCGTAAGCGCATTCTCGAGGACATTGCTATCGTGACCGGTGCGCAGGTCATCGACAAAGACTTTGGTATGACCATTGCTGACGCAACGATCGACATGCTTGGCCATGCGAAGAGCGTTAAGGTCGACAAGGATAACACGCTGATTGTTGATGGCGCTGGTGACAAGAAGGCCATTGAAGAGCGCAAAGAGCAGATCAAGGCCGAACTTGAGCGTGTTGAATCCGATTTCGATCGCGAAAAACTGCAGGAACGTCTCTCGAAGCTTACCGGCGGTGTAGCGGTGCTCAAGGTAGGTGCTGCAACCGAGTCAGAGCTCAAGGAAAAGAAGAGCCGCATCGAAGACGCGCTGCAGGCTACTCGTGCAGCTGTCGAAGAAGGCATCGTAGCTGGCGGCGGTGTTGCACTTGTTGACGCACTTCCTGCACTTGAGGGTGTTAAGGCTGCAAGCAAAGATGAAGAGATTGGCGTTGAGATCGTGCGCAAGGCTCTTGAGGCTCCCATGCGTGAGATTGCCAAGAATGCTGGGTACGAAGGCTCCGTGGTGGTTGAGAAGGTCAAGGGCATGAAGAAGGGCCAGGGCCTCAATTCTGCAACTGGCGAGTACGGTGACATGATTGAAATGGGTGTTAACGACCCTGTTAAAGTGACGCGTACGGCTCTGCAGTCTGCTGCTTCCGTGGCTACCCTCATTCTGATTACCGATTGCACCGTCAATGAGATCCCGAAAGATCCCGATCCAGCCGCAGCAGCTGCGGCTGCAGCCCAGATGGGCGGCGGCATGGGCGGTATGATGTAAATCTTACTTCCGTAAGGTTGCATTCCCGCTTATCGGATTAGTATGATGCTCCGGCATTTGCAAAAATGTCGGAGCATTTTTGTGCGTAAAGAAATAGACTTTCTATCAGCAAAGATATGTTCCATATCGGTTGGGTAAGATCGTATTAATTGGGCGCTTTGGGGAGGTATATGTCTGCGTCAGTTACAGGCGAGAAAGTTTTGCTTATAGCTAACCCTTCTGCACAGAGCGGGAAGGGCGCTATTGCCGCAAACTTCGCTGCCGATGTGCTTGAGCGGAGTTTAGCTGAGTCTGCTGTGGGCAGTTACCTCGCTGGGGCGCAGCTCGAGGTTCAGTTTACTAAATCAGCGGGGGACGCTTACCATTTCGCCTTTGCTGCTGGTGGTTATCGTGCGGTAGTAGCGCTTGGCGGTGATGGAGTTATCCATGATGCGGTCAATGGACTGATGCATCTAGAGGCGTTCGACCGTCCTGCATTTGGGGTGATTCCTTCTGGCACGGGTAATGATTATGCTCGCGCACTTGGGGTGCCGCTGGGTACAGCTGAAGCGGTGCAGGTGCTCTTGCAGGCGCGTGCGCCCCGTGCGGTTGACGTGGGCAGTTGTAATGGTGTCTACTTTGCTGAAACACTTTCGTTTGGGTTGGATGCGGCCATTGCACTCGATACGATGGAGCGGCGTGCACGCACCGGGCAGACAGGTGCGAAAGTATTCGTTGCAAGTGGTATCGATCAGGTGCTGAATCATCTGCGTGCCTATAAATACACCGGTACGTTTGACGACCAATCTGTGCAGGGACAATCGATTACCTTTGCGGTGCAGGTGGGTCCTTATTACGGCGGTGGGTTCCGTATTTGCCCTGATGCGCAGATTGATGACGGATACTTTGATATCTGCATAGCCCATCCACCAGTTGGTCCGACGCGCGCTCTTTATATTTTTCTGCGCGCCAAAAACGCCCATCATACAAAGTTTCGCCAGATTGAATTGCGGAGAGCAAAAAGTTTATCGCTGCACTTCGACGAGCAGCCCTGCGTGCAAATCGATGGTGAACCGCTGGTAGCCGATTCATACGAAGTGCGTATACATCCACATGAACTGCAGGTTTTAGCACCCCCTATGCGTGGTAGTACGTCGCGCTAATGTATGTGCATGATGAATGATGAATCAGTATTACCTCTCCTGATAAAAGACAGTATGTCGGGGCAATGCAATGCACAGCGGTATGAAGAAAAAGAGTGTGTTGACGTCATAAGGCAATGCCGTAAAAGGATAAAACGGTGAACATTATTGAGATAAACAGCTGGGATGATCCACGACTCGATGCTTATGCACGCTTGACTGAAGCACAGCTGCGTAATCGACTTGAGCCTGAAAGGGGGCTGTTTATTGCTGAGTCGCCGAAGGTGATTGCTCGTGCGCTTGCGGCAGGCATGCAGCCTCTTTCGTTTCTCATGGAACGGCAACATCTTGCAGCGGCGCGTACGCTTATTGAAGGTTGTACCGCCGAAGATGGATCGGACATTCCCGTGTTTACTGGTTCGACTGAAATTCTTAGTCGTCTCACTGGTTTTGAACTGACGCGTGGGGTCCTCTGCGCAATGCGTCGACCTGCTCTTCCTTCAGTGGAAGACCTGCTTGCGAATGCGCGGCGGGTGGCAGTACTTGAAGGCATCGTGGATCACACAAATGTGGGGGCTGCTTTTCGATCGGCAGCGGCACTTGGTATCGATGCGGTTTTGGTAACTCCTACCTGTTGCGATCCGCTTTATCGCCGATCAGTGCGCGTTTCTATGGGCACAGTGTTTCAGGTACCTTGGACTCGTATCGGCCAGACGCCCGACGATTGGCCTGATCGCGGTCTTGAGCGTCTTCATGCGTGTGGCTTTTCTACCGCAGCTATGGCACTTTCTGATAACTCTGTTTCACTATCTGACGCAGCGCTTAATGCGTGCGAGCGCTTAGCTATTATTATGGGGACAGAAGGTGACGGCCTAGCAAAACGCACCATTGCTCAGTGCGATTTCACCGTACGTATCCCCATGCGTCATGGGGTTGATTCCCTCAACGTAGCTGCTGCAAGTGCTGTGGCGTTTTATCAACTTTGTTCTTCAAGCAATTCCTCAGGGAAATAGCAAGCAGCGCACTTCTTAAGGAGTAGTTGGCGTCGAGTGATTTTCAAGTAGTAATTAATAGTTTGAGCAATTTCCGGAGCCCTACCTCTCATTTCCAGACAAATAGTTGAGCCAATCGATTCTCAGACCGATATATAACGCCGAGCAGCTAGAACAAAAGCAGAGTTTTCAGATGCTGAACGGCTGCTCGCCAGCTGCTAGAAAACGGAAAGGTTTTTGCCCACCTACCAGGTAGTGCTTTGCCTGATCTGGGCAGGATTTTCACTGATACGCGGCAAGATCTATCGCGCATGCTGTCATGAAATGCGGCTTCCAATGGCCGTGCTTTCAGCTGCGTGATAGGAGGCGGCGATGCGTTTTGGGTGGGTAATACGATGCAGGTGGCGAATTGCGTTAGCGGGGGCACTTATCTGTGCGCTTGCATGTTGCGGTTGCTTTTTCGTCTTTCACACGACGTTAGAGCAAGCGTTTGCTTCAGAGAGTGCTTCGCTTGAGGTAGGGGCCGATATCTTCTATGGTGGCTATAGCACGAATTGGCTTTCCGTCGAGGGCAGCATGGCGTATTGCGCTCATCCAGAAAAGCAGACGCCGCCTGCCGGTTCGTATGAAAAACAGGAGATAGTCGCCACAAATGGGCGCACCGATGAAGTACGTGCCGATCTATGGTTTGGGTTTGGTGGTCCTGGTTTTGACGCTTCCTGGTGGCCTACTACCTGGTACGACGGAAGCGCGATGACCGACGAGCGCTATGCTGCTTTAACACATATTATTGTGGCAGAGGCGTATAACGACAGCGCTATTGCGGCACTTAAGGGCACCTCGCAGCAATTTCGCACATGGGCCCGCGCTGAGGTGCTCGGATACGACGAAGAAGGTCTTGTCTCCAACGAGCAAGCGACTGCACGCATTATAGCTGCTCATCTGCACGATGTGCCGTCGGCGTTTACTACCTTTGCCCTTCATACGGGCTCTTCGACACAGGATATCGTTTCATTTGCGCCGGTTGGTTCTCTCGAGCTGCATAAGATTTCATCGCATGAGTCAGTGAGCGCTGGCAATCCTTGCTACAGCTTAGAGGGTGCCACCTATGAAGTACGTGCGGCATCGGGTGAAGTAGTGGGAACGCTCACGACCGATGCAGACGGATATGCGCACCTCGAGGGTCTTTTGGCAGGATCGTATACTGTCAAAGAAACAACTCCATCAAAAGGCATGGCGCTCGATAGAAGCGAATATTCCGTTGAAGTAGTTTCAGGGTCAACCACTTTGGTTAACGGATCAACGGTATCGGACACCCCTCAAATGAACCCGATTGAGATCGCGCTTCGCAAGGTTGACTCATCAATGGGGGCGGGTCTATCGCAAGGGGCAGCTACGCTTGCGCATGCGCGGTTTTCTTTCCAATATTATGCAGGCTTCTTTGATACCGCCGATGCCGCCCGTGCTTCGGGTGTCCCATTACGTTCATGGGTGTTTGAAACCGACAGCGAGGGAGTGTGCCGCTACCGCACGGATGACCAGGTAGAGGGGGATGCGCTCTATACCGACGAAAACGGCACCGAAGCACTGCCGCTTGGTACCGTTGTTATCGAAGAAGTGAAGGCGCCGTTGGGTTATGTATTACCGAGCGAAGCACAGCGTACCTTCTGCGTGCAGATTACGTCTGATGGGGTCGATTCGCATGTGTCTTCATTTGCGGCGCCTGCCTGTCCTGAACAACCGATCCGTGGCGATTTCCGTCTGATTAAAGAAGCCCCAACTGCGCTTTCTGACAACCCGCAAGAACAGCAGCGCGTGCTGGTGGAAGGGGTGCTCTTTCAGGTCATCAACGACAACGAACAGCCCGTCATCTCCCCAGAAACAGGAGCTCTCTGTCAGACTGGCGAAGTGGTGTGCACCATCAAAACTGATGAATCCGGTCAGGCTTCGACCAGGGCATCTGAAACAAACGGTTGGGCAACACCAGCGGGGTGGACGGGTGCTCTACCGTTTGGCACCTATCGAATTCATGAGGTAATACCCAATCAAACGGCCGATCGTTTTAAAGCTAAGTATGGGAAAACGCTGCTTACCGTACCTGACTGGAAGGTATCAATCCAATCGGACGGTGCATGGGATCCACCCACGTTAGTGCTTGACCGCATTCCGCAGACACCGTTGCGTATTGAAAAGGTCGATGCGGAATCGGGTAAGCGTATTCCACTGCCGTGTACGTTCTCGCTGTACAAGGAAGATGGGCGCGTTGTTGAGTATATCGATCGCACGACGGGACAGAGTAAATCCGAGTGGACAACAAACGACGCGGGCGAGATCCAGTTGCCCATGCTGCTTGAAGAGGGAATATACGAACTTCATGAGATACAGGCTCCTGAGGGATACTTGATTAATAAAGAACCAATCCGTTTTGATGTACAGGGATTTCGCGATTGGGATAATCCACTGACGGTAACCTGCGTTGACAACCAACCGCGCGCTCGCTTGCGTGTTGTCAAAACCGATTCTGATACTGGACAGGTGGTTGCCGGGGCAACCTATCGACTAAAGGCACAAAAAGATATTGTTTCAGCTGATGGAACCATACACGCTAATGCTGGTGACGAAATAGGTCAGATGGCAACAGACAGTCAGGGTGTCGCCATATTCGATGGTTTACGCCTAGGCTCTTATGCAGTTGAAGAGGTAGCTCCCGCTGCGGGTTATGCACGGGATACAGCCATAAAGACGGTTGAACTTGCATATGCGGGGCAAGAGACAGCGTTGGTAGAGACGGATTGTCCGGTAACAGACAGTCGTACTCGGGTAATCGTGCGCAAGGTGTCGGCTAAAGATACCGATAAAGGGTTGCCGCAGGCTCGATTTAGTGTAACGAAACTCGATTCTGGTACTGTGACAGAGATAGAGACAGACGAAAGTGGTAATGCATCCTTAGATGGTCTCTCCCCAGGGGTTTATCGCGTAAAGGAAGAGGCTGCACCGCACGGATATGCGCTTGATACCGAGCAAGAGCGCACGTTTACCGTAGACAATCAGGGCTTCGTACACCTTGATGAAGCTGCGGCACATAGTTCTGAGACGACTTCGGTAGAACATGCTCCAGTAGCGCAACTGACCTTGACGTTCTCGAATGAACCCATTGAGCTTGCAAGCGACGCATCTGATCAAGAAAGTGGTTCGCACGAAGGGCAGGCGCGCGCGGAAGCCAGCATTATTGATGCGGTATCGTATAGCGGTCTTGAAGCAGGCAAGAATTATCGCCTGGTCGGAACCTTAATGGATTGCGAGACGGGCGAAGTTCTCTCGATTAATGGAATGCCCATTACGGCTGAGACAACCTTTAGCGCGCAACATTCATCGGGCAGTGTCGAGACAGTTTTCTCGTTCGATGCAAGTGGACTTGCCGGTAAGAGTGTTGTTGCCTATGAAACATGCTTTTTAGGCGATAGTGTTGTTGCTATGCATGAAGATATAGCCGACACGCGACAGATGGTGCACTTTATTGATATCTCTACTGCAGCACGTGATGGAGGCTCAGATGGCAGCGGTACGCGATCTGTTATTGATGCGGTGAGCTATCGAGGTCTTGAGCCCGGGAAAACGTATCGCATGATCGCCTCGCTGGTTGATGCTGATAGTGCAGCACCCCTTACAGCCCGTGATGGATTGCCCGCAACAGGGGAGGCCAGTTTTACTCCTGATGCACCAGACGGATCGGTTGATGTGACGCTATCAATACGCGAACAAGAGGTATCAGGCAAGCGTGCGGTGGTATTCGAGCGTCTAGTTGACGAAAAAGGGCATGTCATTGCCACACATGAAGATATACAGAGCGCTGAGCAGACCGTTTCGTTTGTCGATAAGCCAGGCTTTTCTCTGCCGAAAACAGGTGACTATCTAATAGGTATTCTCTGTGTCCTTTCTCTAGCGATTGGTGCAAGTCTCGTTCTTTTTGTTGTGCGTCGGCGGGGTATTCATTGACCGAACTCGCTGTCATCAGTACAATAACAGGCCGCGCGTAAGCGCTGTATAAGGTGGGTCGTTAGCTCAGTTGGTAGAGCAGAGGACTTTTAATCCTAAGGTCGGGGGTTCGAGCCCCCCACGACCCACCACCTTTTGGCATCCTTATGCATAATCCGCGAAGACGAGGGGGCTGCATGGCACGCAGGCACCATGCTGGAGGATACGAGCTGACAAAGCCAGTGTACTTTATCGGATTCATGGGAGCTGGCAAGACAAGTGTGTCCCAGTATCTTGCTAAGACGCTTGGTCTCGCTTCTATTGATGCTGATGAATACCTTGAGTTGCTTGAAGATCGTATTATTGCGGACATTTTTGCCGAAGAGGGCGAAGAAAGCTTTCGCGATCTTGAAACGCAGTATCTTGAAGAACTCTCTCGTCGGTCACCACGTTTTATCGGCTGCGGCGGCGGTGTGGTAAAACGCCCCAAAAACATCACCATTATGAAAACTCATGGGTATGCGGTATATCTTGGCGTCACCGCCGAAGAAGCATCCCATCGTATTCCCAATACTGATTCCCGACCGCTCTTCAAAGATATCGAAACGGCCCGGCGTACAGTTGCTGAGCGCATTCCTCTCTATGAAGCAGCGGCTGATGCGTATGTGGAGACCACGGGCTATTCAGTTCCTGAGATTGCCGATCAGGTTGAGGCAATCCTTCTCGAAAATGGAATTTTAGTCAAGGAAGACTAAAACGACTACAATAGCCAATGGAGCGATTCGAGCGATGAGGTGCTTTGGTGCCTCTCACTCGTTTTACGGAAGGCGAATACTTCAACGGGCAAGCGCTTCTCCCCCGAGTATTTGCTGCAGAGTGCCGGGCGCCGTTCGACCGCCCTTCCACCAGCCAAAAGAGTGCGGTGGGTTTGAGGGAGTTTTGGGCTCCCTTCTTGCTTTGCAGTAAGAGCTTCGCCTCCGAAAGGGCTGCTGTTGCAGGAAGGATTACTTTTGGGTAAAGAAGACGTCATTGAGCTAGGTGGTACCGTACTTGAGGCTCTGCCAAACGCCATGTTTAAGGTGGAACTTGAAAACGGACATCAGATCCTCGCTCACATTTCCGGCAAGATGCGGATGCACTACATCAAGATTCTGCCGGGCGATAAGGTGACGGTTGAGCTTTCGGTATACGACCTCGATCGTGGTCGTATTACCTACCGTTTCAAGTAACCTCATGCATCAGGCGATGGCTCTCATCTCGATAATCGAGTGCGCTGTTGTCTGAGAGCCGCCAAGCGCAAGGCCGCTGCGCTTCCGTCAAAATCGGTCACCTGCGGCCAGGTGTAGCGATAGAGGAAACACATACCGAAAGGAAGATTGATATGAAGGTACGTCCTTCGGTCAAGAAAATGTGCGACAAGTGCAAGATCATCAGACGCCACGGCAAGGTTTTTGTTATCTGCGAAAACCCACGCCATAAGCAACGTCAGGGCTAGAGAAAGAGGAAGAAGAATATGGCACGTCTTGTTGGCGTCGACCTTCCGCGCGATAAGCGTATTGAAGTCGGCTTGACCTACATCTACGGCATCGGCCTGACCACTTCGCAGAAGATCCTCGCCGAAACCGGCGTTGATCCCGATACCCGCGTCAGGGATATCACCGAAGAAGATCTCACAAAGATCCGCGATTATGTTAATGAAAACCTCTCGGTAGAAGGCGACCTTCACCGTGAAGTCAGCCAGAACGTAAAGCGCCTCATGGAAATTGGCTGCTATCGCGGCCTGCGTCATCGCAAGGGTCTGCCCGTTCATGGCCAGCGTACGCATACGAATGCTCGTACCCGCAAGGGTCCGCGCAAGCAAATCGGCGGCAAGAAGAAGTAGAGGTAGTAACCAGTGGCACAGAAGAAAAACGTGCGCACGCGTATTAAGCGTTCCGAGCGCAAGAACATTACCGTTGGCGCTGCGCATATCAAGTCTACGTTCAACAATACGATCGTCAGCATCACCGATCCTCAGGGCAACGTGATTTCCTGGCAATCTGCCGGCACCGTTGGGTTCAAGGGCTCTCGTAAGTCCACCCCCTTTGCTGCACAGATGGCTGCAGAGGCTGCTGCTAAGACTGCTATGGAGCACGGCGTTAAAAAGATTTCCGTGTTCGTCAAGGGGCCTGGTTCCGGTCGTGAGACCGCTATCCGTTCCCTGCAGGCAGCAGGTTTGGAAGTTGCTTCCATCCAGGATTGCACCCCTATCCCGCACAACGGTTGCCGTCCGGCCAAGCGTCGTCGCGTTTAACTGAAAGGATTTTGAATTATGGCAGTGAACAGGACTCCGGTTCTGAAGCGTTGCAGGCAGCTCGGCATTGACCCGATTGTCCTTGGTTACACCGGCAAGGAATCCAAGCGTCAACCCAAGCGCCGCCGCAAGGAAAGCGAATATGGCATGCAGCTTCGTGAGAAGCAGAAGGCCAAGTTCATTTATGGTGTACAGGAAAAGCAGTTCCGTGGCTATTTCCGCCGCGCGAAGAGTCAGTCTGGCATCACCGGCGAAAACTTGATGGCTATTCTTGAGTCGCGTCTCGACAACATCGTGTTCCGTTTGGGTTTTGCCCGCACGCGTCGCGAGGCTCGTCAGACAGTTACGCATGGCCATATTACGGTCAATGGGAACCGCGTTGACATTCCGTCATACCGTGTACGTCCCGGCGATCTGATTGCTGTGGCACCGAAGGCTAAGGAACTCCTTGTTATCAAGAGTGCGCTGGTAAGCAATGAACGCGTGCAGGTTCCCGCTTGGCTTGAAGTCGACATTGAGAAGCTGCAGGGTAGCGTGCTTTCTCTTCCCACCCGTGAGCAGATTGATTTGGACATCAACGAGCAGCTCATCGTCGAGCTGTACTCCAAGTAGTAACACGCGGCTTTTAAGGAGGCTTATTACATATGACAGAGTTCATGAGGCCTACGATCACTACGGAAGAAGTCAGCGATACCGTTGCTCGTTTCGTTGTGGATCCGCTCGAGCGTGGCTATGGGTATACGCTCGGCAATACTATGCGCCGCGTGCTGCTGAACTCCCTTGACGGCGCTGCCGCTACCGCCATTCAAATCGACGGTGTGCAGCATGAGTTCGCGACAGCCGAAGGTGTCATTGAAGACATTACCGATATTGTTTTGAACGTAAAGGGTCTGGTCTTTAGCGTATTTGCTGAAGACGCTATTGAGGCAACTGCCCATGTGTCGGCAGAAGGCCCTTGCACGGTTACCGGTGCCGACCTGCAGGTTCCCACCGAATTTACCCTCGTCAACCCCGATCATGTGATTGCAACGGTTGCCGATGGTGGACAGCTTGATATGACCATCCGCATTGGCGTTGGGCGTGGGTATGTAGTTGCTGAACGCAACAAGCGCAACGAAGACCCTATCGGCATTATTCACGTGGATTCACTCTTCTCGCCAGTGCGTCGCTGCGCACTGAGCGTTACCGACACACGTGTTGGCCAGAGCACCGATTACGACAAGCTTATTCTGGAAGTCGAAACGGACGGTTCCTTAACCCCGACTGATGCGGTGTGCCAAGCGGCAAACATCGTCACACAGTACATGGGTGCCTTCCTTTCTCTCAACGAAAGTGAAGAGGAAGAAGAAGGCGAAGTTCCTTCGATCTTTGCACCTGAAGGTGAAGAAACGAACGCCGAGCTGGATAAGCAGATCGAGGATTTGGACCTTTCCGTTCGTTCCTACAACTGCTTGAAGCGTGCCGGCATTCATTCCGTTCGCCAGCTGGTGGAATACTCAGAAAACGACCTTCTCAACATCAGGAACTTCGGTGCGAAGTCCATTGAAGAAGTGAAGGACAAGCTCATTTCTATGGGCCTCAACCTGAAGCAATAGGAGATTTAAGCGATGAGACATTACAAGAAGGGTCGCAAGCTCGGCACCGACGCCAGCCACACCAAGGCCATGAAGAAGAGCCTGGTTGCAGCCCTGTTTACGAACGATCGCATTAAGACGATTGAAATGCGCGCGAAAGAAATTCGCCCTGACGTTGATCGTATTATCACGTGGGCGAAGCGTGGTGACTTGCATTCTCGCCGTCTTGCTATTCGTGCTCTTGGTGATAAAGAACTCGTGCGCGAGGTGTTCGAAAAGGTTGCGCAGGGTCAGTTTGCCGATCGTAACGGTGGCTACACACGCATCATGAAGCTGGGCTATCGCAAGGGTGACAACGCTCCGATGGTCATCATGGAACTGGTAACCGAACCAGTTGCCAAGAAGAAGGCTGAAAAGTCGAGCAAGGCTGCTTCGGGTGCCAAGAAGACCGCCCCGAAGAAGGCTGCTCAGAAGACCGAGGACGCAAAAGAATCCAAGGCTGCTGCAGCAACTGACGAGGCCAAAGAAGAGCAGTCCGCCGTCGAAGAGGACAAAGCTGTTTCCGAAAAGGCCACTACTAAGGGCGCATCAAGCAAGGCCAAGGCAACCAAGAAGACCGATGCAAAAGAATCTGCAGCTGAAAAAGCTGTCGACGGAGCCGCTGAAGGTGCAGCCGAACAAGCTGCTCTCGACGCCGACGATGCAAAGGTGGAAAAGGCTGCCAAGGAAGAAAAGGTTGACGCCGATAAAGCTGCTAAGGAAGATGCGGGCGAATAGCTCATATTACGGCAGTGCTCGTAACGCAGTAGGTAGTGTTGTTCGGGTATGATGAAACGGAGGTTCGCACAAGCGGCCTCCGTTTTTATATGACATGGTAAAAAATGCTGCGACATATCACGGTGATACAACGCCAATGCACGTACTCGACGCGCGAGTTAAGCTCGTACTCCTGCTGGTGTATTCGTTTTCGTTGCTTGTTGTGGGCACATGGGGAGGGCTGCTTTTCTTCGGGGTGCTTCTTATTAATGCCATTGCTACGGCACGTTTTCCGTGGCGTTTGGCACTGCGCCAGCTTGTGCCGCTTGGTATATTGCTTGCTTTTGCCATTCTGATGCAGTCGTTTGCGATTGAAACAAGCGCTTCAGTTAGCGCCAGCCCATCAATGGGCGCGAGTGTGTCGTTTAATACGAATACGTCATTTTTTCCGCCTGATAAGTCGTTGATTTTTCCGGGATATCCCCTGGTACCCTTACCAGTTTCCTTTGGAGGCCTATCGTTTTCACCGGCTGGATGCGAACGGGGGGTCTTTTTGGCTTTGCGCATCGTGCTGCTAGTGATGTCGTCGCTTGTGTTTACCTATACGACAGCCGATTTTTCTATTGCTCGCGCATTAGAGGACATGCTTCATCCGTTTAGAGGCGGCCGTGGTCATGCGCAGGCAAGGGATAATCGCCGCGAGCACCCAAAGCGAGGAAATGAGTTTGGTTATCAGGGGCACTCAAAGGGGAAGCAGCCGACTAGTTGCGACGCGGGCTCGAATCGATGTCTGGTGCGCAATTATGATGTGCGCTCAAATAGGTGGCAGGCGTTTAGTCGCGATGCGGCTACCGTGGCGTCGTTAGCACTTCGATTTATCCCTGTTTTCATGGAAGAATCTCGAAGTATTGTCCAGGCTCAGCGAGCGCGTGGCGCTCACCTTAATCATGGGGGCATACAAACGCGCTTTTTGGCATGGACGACACTACTGATTCCACTTTTTGTTGGTTTGTATCGTCATGCTGATACCGTAGCGGTAGCTATGGATGCACGTGCGTATGGGGCAGGTCCTTCAACACGGCTTTCTGATACAGCGCTTACCTTTTCCGATTATGCACTTGTTATCGTGGTATCCCTTTTTTGTATTGGTGTAGCAGTTGTTGCATAAAGTCGTTGATCAGGTATGTGCTACCTTGCTGCCATTTCTGTATCACTGCAGCAGCTGTTATATGAAACTCTTTAGAACAAGCTCACCTTTTTCAGGCTTCTTTTCTATTGCGACAGCAGCAACCGCTGTATAAAGCTTGCGTGACCTGAGCACATCCATAAACTTGTTCCATTGAGTGCTTCCCGTTAGTCACCCGTTCAAAGAATTTCGTTGAGCACTTTCCGTTAAGGAGCTTTCAGTTCATTGCCGGTGGGCATACTATAATGAAATCGTAGAAGCGAGCAGGGTAGAACCTGCCAGATGAACAGCGAAGATGAAAGGTGAATGAGAAATGCGTGAGATGATCTCTCCTGAAGAGGCACGGCAGCTTGTTCTTGATCATGTTTCCCCCCTCGACAGCGAAGAGGTTTCCCTTCTTGAAGCGGTTGGCCGCGTTGCTGCCACGGATATTGCAAGTGATATCGATGTTTCACCCTTTGCTCATTCGGCTATGGATGGATTTGCACTGCGTGCCAACCAACTGGCAGGTGCAAGTGTCGCTTCTCCGGTGACGCTTAATGTAATAGCAGAAGAAGGCGCTGGTGAGGTGTTTACTGGCACGATTGGTCCAAACGAATGCGTACGCATTATGACAGGTGCCCCATTGCCTTCCGATGCCGATTCAGTTGTCAAATATGAAGTTGTAACTGTTGTCGATGGTGACGGCAAAACTGGCAGCATGGTGTCTTTTGATGCGCCGATTGCCTATCGTAAAAATGTGCGCGAAGCGGGCGAAGATGCCCGAGCTGGCCAAAGAGTTGTTGCAGTAGGCGATGTCATAAGCAGTGCCGGTGTGGGCTTTCTTGCGAGTTGTGGGGCCGTATCGGTTCGTACCTATCGGCGCCCTCGTGTTGCTGTTATTGCAACAGGTACAGAGCTTGTCGAACCGACCGAGGTTCCCGGACCAGGAAAGATTCGCAATTCCAATAGTTACGCGATGGCTGCCTGTGTACAACAGGCAGGTGGCATACCCAATGTTCTTCCCATTGTGCCGGATTCCTTTGAAGCATTGAGTGCTGCGGTGGCGTCCGCCTGCAAAAACTACGATCTCGTGTTAACAACGGGTGGTGCGGCTAATGGTGATTATGATTTCATCAAGCAGGTAGTAGCTGACCAGGGCGATCTGTTTATGACGACGGTCAACATGCGTCCGGGCAAGGCACAGACGTTTGGCCTTATTGATGGTGTCCCAGTATTTGGTCTGTCGGGAAATCCGGCTGCCGCCTATGTGGGTTTTCAAATGCTGGTGCGTCCGGTATTGCGCAAGATGCAAGGGTTCAGTCGTTTTGAACATACGTGTGTACGCGCGCGCCTCTCGAAGGATGTAAAAAAGAAAGATCCTCGCCGCATCTATCTGCGTTCTACCATTGAAAAGGACGAGAATGGCTATAGTGTTACGCCGGCAGGCAATCAGAGCAGTGGGCTTTTCGGCGTTATTCAACGCAGTAATTGCTTGGCTATTATGCCGGAAGGCTTAGAAAGTAAAAAAGCGGGCGATATGGTTGAATGCCTGCTTTTGGATATCCCGGAGGAGTTGGTTCTCTAATGAGCACAGCCACACCTGATACATCTGCTTCTCATCAGCGGCCAGCGCTTCGTATTGCCGTTATTACCTGTTCAGATACGCGCGGCATACGAGAAGACACTGCTGGTGCTGCCCTGGAGGACCTTATTCGCGCTGAAGGCTGGGAGGTTATCGATCGTTTGGTCGTGCGTGACGAACGTACGCTTATTTCGTCAGCCATCATTCGGGCGGCTGACGATTTAGATGCCGATATCATTATTACGTGTGGTGGCAGTGGTCTTTCGCTACGGGATGTAACGCCTGAGGCCACACGTGATGTTTGCGAGCGCGAAGTGCCCGGTATCGCTGAAGCGATGCGTGCGTACAGTCTAACTATTACTCCATACGCGATGTTATCTCGCGCTCTCTGCATGCAGCGGGGTCGTCATCTGGTTATTAACTTTCCTGGCAGCGAAAAAGCTGCACGCGAAAATTGGGAAGGCGTCAAGGCAGTTTTACCCCACGCAGTATCGATGATGGCAGGCGAAGGCCACGGCAAGTAGGGAAGGCTTCGCAGTGATGGATGATACATTGAATGGATTTACCGGATTTAGCCGCAAAGACGATCCGCTGCGCTATGCCGATGCAGATACGCAAGCGGCTTCTCCTGTGTCTTTTAGTAAAGAAGCGCTTGCCAGTATAGCGGGCGAAGACCGTCGGTGGGCCTGGGTTGAAATCGATCGATCAGCCATTCGCCACAATTTACATGAGGCGAAACGTCGTTTGCAGCCGAATTGCCGATTGATGGCCGTGGTAAAGGCTGATGCGTATGGGCATGGGGCTGTTGAGGTTTCGCGTACTGCGCTGAACTCAGGCGCTGATGCTCTGGCTGTCGCTACCGTTGACGAGGGCATTGCCTTGCGCGAAGCGGGCTTGCGTGCTCCTATTCTGTTGCTTTCTGAACCGCCGCAGGCAGCTATTCCGTTGTTGCTGGAGTACAAGATTATGCCCTCGGTGTATCGGGCAGAGTTTGCGCTTGCGTACGGTGAGATTGCCGATGCGCATCACCTGAAGGCACCGTTTCACTTGGCAGTTAACACCGGTATGAATCGTATTGGTGTACACGCCGAAGATATTCTTGAATTTGAACGGCAGATATCGTTTCATCGGGCGCTTGAGCAGGAGGGTACGTTCACCCATTTTGCGACAGCCGACTGCCCGGAGAATCTCGATTTTCGGATACAGATGAAGCGCTTTACCGAAGCGATCGAAGCACTTCGCTTGGCAGGTATCGATCCTGGTATCGTGCATGCGGCTAATTCGGCAGCACTGCTGCGTTATCCTGAATCGCATTTTGATATGGCGCGTATTGGCATTGCGATGTATGGCTTCCATCCGTGTGAAGAAACGCGCGATGTGGTTGACCTGAAGCCGGCCATGAGTGTCTATGCGCGCATTACTGACATTCGTAATGTGTCGGTGGGCGAGGGGGTCAGCTACGGGTTGAACTATCGTAGTCCCGGCAGTGTGCGGATATGTACGATTCCCTTAGGCTATGCGGACGGATTTAACCGACTGCTTTCGGGCAAGGTTAACGTTATCTTGGACGGCCAGTACTGCCGGCAAGTTGGCAATATCTGCATGGATCAGTGCATGTTTGAAGTGGACATGCGCACCTATGGCACTCATCCGCGGCTTAACCCTCAGCTAGGTGATATCGTGACGGTGGTAGGCAATCAGGGCGATGCGATAACAACCATCACCGAGATGGCGTATCTTGCCAACACCATTGAACATGAAGTAGCCATTGGTTTTGCCTGGCGTCTTCCGCGCCTGTATCGGTAGACCGCTCTTCACACACAACAGATCGAGAACGCACGTATGTTAATAACTCCTCAATCGCTGGAATCTCTTCGCCGTCAAGTAGAGGCTTGCCATGCTTGTCCATTATGGCAGGGCCGTACTAATGTGGTGTTTGGTGCGGGCAATCCGCAGGCGCGCATCCTGATTATTGGGGAAGCCCCGGGCAAGAATGAAGACCTGCAGGGCGAGCCGTTTGTCGGCGCGGCAGGTAAGAAGCTTGATGCGTTGCTTGAGATTGCTGATCTCGCACGTGACGATGTGTTTATTGCCAACGTGCTCAAATGTCGTCCGCCCTCAAATCGCAATCCGCTTCCTGAAGAAATCACTGCCTGTGCGCCGTTTCTGCGCGAACAGACGCGAACAATCAATCCTGAGTTCATTGTTACGCTCGGGAACTTTTCCACGAAGTTCGTGCTCAAGACGCAGCTGGGTATTACGCGGCTGCATGGGCAGCTGCAACACGCGGGCCGGTTTAAGGTGTTTCCTATCTACCATCCTGCTGCAGCAATCTACGACCGCACGAAACAGCAGGCGCTCGAAGATGATTTTCGCACGCTTGGTCGCTTGGTTAAGGAATCAAATCAAAACGAGGTAGCCGCAAATTAAAGGGCAACGAAGAACGAAGGGCAACCCGAGAAGAAGGCGATAAATCAAATCAATGGGCACGAAACGAGATAGCGTGCAATTGCGTGATGAGGCCTGTAACAAGTAATCAAGCGATAGTTGTTTACATGGAGTACATGAATATGAGCAGTGATGAAACTACTTCAAGGAGCACCTTTAACACTCGTGGTGTCCCTAACGTGCTTGGAATCTCCGATACCATTGATACCGCTGACGCTGTCGATACCTTTGATCCGATTGCCTATCTCAACGAACCACGCTGGCGCTCAAGTCGGCTGGGGCTTGAGCGTATCGAATCCCTTATGGCGGCACTCGGCAACCCGCAAGATAAGTTGACTGTCGTGCACGTGGCGGGCACTAACGGCAAAGGGTCAACATGTGCAATGGTTGCGTCGGTATTGCAGCATGCCGGGTATCGAACAGGGCTCTTTACCAGTCCGTATATTATTGAATTCACCGATCGTATTCGCATTGATGGACAAAATGTTTCACTTGCCGCTCTGTGCGCAGCAACACAGACGGTTCGTCGCGTTGCAGAGCAGATGGACGATCATCCAACCGAATTTGAACTCATGACAGCCGTTGCTTTTGTGTGTTTTGTAGCTGCTGGCTGCACAATGGCGGTAGTTGAAGTGGGTTTAGGCGGACGGCTTGATTCCACCAATGTTATAGCGGCGCCGGCTGTTTGCGCGCTGGCTCCTATTTCTTTCGACCATACCGATATTCTCGGCAGCACCTTAGCGCAGATAGCCCATGAAAAGGCAGGCATCATAAAGCCTGGCGCAGCGATTGTCAGTGCACTACAGCGGCCTGAAGCGATGCGCGTCATTGAAAACGCGGCGTTACAAGTGGGTTCACCTGTTACCGTAGTCGACGAGCAGCGACTGTCAGGAACGCCGGCGCATTTTTCCTATCGCAGTTATACCGACCTTTCGATCCCGCTGAAAGGAAGTTACCAGACGCATAATGCGGCACTTGCTATTGAGGCGATTGACGCGCTGATACAGAAGGGTATAACCATTACCGAACAGGACTTACGTGAGGGACTTGCCCAGGTTTCCTGGCCGGGTCGCTTCCAAGTGGTGTCGCATAGCCCTGAATTTATTGTTGATGGGGGACATAATCCGCAGGGGGCACAGGCACTGGTCGATTCGCTTGAGGCGAATTATCCCGCACGGCGGACAGTTCTGCTTATCGGGGTTCTGGCTGATAAAGATGTTACGAGCATGCTGCGTCGCGTGTTGCCTTCTGGCTGTGGTGTCGTTTGTATAACCCCACCGAATCCGCGTGCTTTAGGCGCGCAAGAGCTGGCCAGTCAAGTGGTTTCTCTTGCTAAACAGCTTCAAAACGAAAGTATCGCAATTGATGAGAGGCTTCTGAATCCGGTCTGTGCGCCATCCATTGGTCAGGGAGTCACTTGTGCACAGCAGATGGCAGGCGCCGAAGGGCTCGTGTGCGCCTTCGGCAGCCTGTATTCTATTGCCGACATTATGGCAGCGCTTGATAAGCACTCAGCCGACTAAGTTATTTGTATCTTTTGGCATCTCCAGTGTAATAGAAGCTTTCTGCCTATTACACCAGGTATCGCCTGGGAGTATCACGAGAGACAGATACACTTTTGCCCACGTGGAAAAGTCAAATAAACTCTTTTCCTTTATGCTAAAGCAGCTTGTGCGGCATTCGCGCCTGCAAAGCGACCCGACGTGTACGACCAGTTGAGCCCACACCCACCAGAAGGGTAATCGTCGTAAATAAACGTACCGCAGCAAACCTCGCCGGCAGCGTAATAGTTCTCGATCGGCGCACCAGTTGTATCAAGCACCTGGAAATCGGTGTTTACGCGATAGCCACCAAAACTGCCATGGGTGCAGACGCCCATCTGTATGACGTAATACGGAGCCTGCGTTAACGCTTTGAGGTTATCGGCCTTCTTGTTAAATTGCGTGTCTACTCCTGCTTCAGCCATTTCATTGTAGGAAGCCAGTGTTATCGCAGCTGTTTGTGCATTGACACCCATGGCGTTGCAGACAGCTTCAAGGGTATCAGCCTTGGCAGCGAGACCATCAGTAACGCCGCGATCGAGATTATTTTTCTGCTTGTCGCCGAGTGCTTCGTAGGCCGCCTGGTCATAGATGGCGAAGAATTTCTTATCGGGAAAACGCGCGACAGTATAGTAAATATCATGAGTTTGTCCGCCTTCATTCACAAAGCGGTTGCCGTCGCTATCGACCCACATAACCGTTTTACTAATAAGTTTTGATTGACCTGGTTCGATGGGGCAGGACAAAATGCCGTTGGTTCCGCCGTGACCAATGTAATCAGCACCTGCATCAAGCCCCATACGAAGACCTTCACCAGTAAGACCGACGCCAACTTCGGTATAAACACCAGCATAATCGGGCATGTATTCGGCTATCATTTCGTCGTTGCGACAGAACCCGCCTGAAGCCATAATGGTCTTCTTCGCCTGATAGCGCACCAGTTTACCCGTGGCATCAGATGCAATCACGCCAGTGACCGTTCCGTTTTCGATAACCAGTTCTCGCGCAGCAGTACTGAAGTGGAATTTCACGCCGTTTTCGCGCGCAAGTTGTGTGACGGCATCCAAGGCATCAAGGGCGCTTGTTTTGCAGTTGTGTCCGCGCGGCACGGTGTCGGTGCCCTTTAGCGACACGGTATCCTTAAACGGCACCTGTAGATCGTCGGCGAGCCAGTTTATGGTTTCACCGAAGTGGTCGGCGCAAAACTTCTGAATATCGTAATCAAGTTTATCTCCGCCGCGGCGCAGGAAATAAGCAAGTAGATCGTCCGCATTATCATCTATTCCCTGTGCTTTTTGCAGGTTAGTATCAGCGCCGTAGAAAGTGCCAATTGCGAGTGAACTTGACCCTGCAAGCCATGGAAGTTTTTCGATTAAGATGGTGTCGGCTTGCGCACCTGCTGCCGCTGCAGCAGCAGAAACACCTGCTCCGCCACCGCCGACCACTAACACATCACAAGACACCGTACGACTGATATGCTCGTTGTTCTTACGGTTTGCTGCAGGTTGAGGTGCGCAACCCACAAGTGTCCCCAGTGAAGTTGCGGCTGCGCCTCCAATGACTATCCGTGCAAATTGGCGACGGGTCAGATGACACCTTGTTGTGATGGATGTACCCATAAAAGCCCCCTTCTCTACGGACGCGAGATTCTCCTCTGTTCACATCCGTCTGCCTGACAGCTTATATGTTTGCAGCTAGGGGATCAAAACAAAACCAATAGCCCCGCAAGCAAGGGCAAGTATCAGCGCGGCAAGCACATCGCGGGGGAAATGGACGCCGCCAATTACGCGCAGGCAGGCAACAATACTAGCGGCAATGAACGCAGCGATGCCCCAGGGAAGATATACGTACCCTAAAGTGCAAGCGATAATAGCGGCACTAAATACATGGCGGCTTGGAAACGACTTACCGGCTCTATTGCGTGGTATCAGCGGATCAATGGCGAACAATTCATACGGTCGCTTGGCGTTGAGCGCAGCGCGCAAAACTGTTACGAAAATAAACGAAGAAGCGGGCACCATAATAAGCCGTAGCGCGCGATCATCTCCGGTTGCGACCATCCATACTATCGATGCAAGGTAGGTAGCGGCGATAAGGCCAACAAGCATTCGGTCAAATGTGACAACAACAAGGCGGCCGTGCTTGAGGCGGCGAAATGGGGCAGATATGCGGGCGTACGTGCGAGTATACATAGGTGCATTGTACGCGCACATCGCATGCTTGTATCGCGGTGTCGCGAGATTGCGTCTCTATGTTCGTTTCGTTACCAGACGGCTGATCCTTCATTCATCTCGAATGATGACGGTATACTAGACTGCGTCGAGAGAGCACCTCGAATGGGCTCGGGCGGCGCCAAGTTCCGAACCTGGTCAGGTCCGGGAGGAAGCAGCCATAAGGGACCGCTGACGAGCGCCCGTGCCTATTCGGGGTTCTTTGCGTCATAAGACGGGTATGTATCCGTCTGTGCAATTTCGCTGTGATGTTTCATGGCAACCCGATCTTGCAACGTATGGCAAGCTATTCCTGTGCTGATGTGGGCGAAAGGCATCCATGGATCTCGTCAATATCATTATTGGTTTATTGCATGATCCGCGCGCTGCTATAGCAGGATGGATTGTGGCATTGGGGCCAGTACTCGTGTACTCGCCTTTGTTCTTGATTGTCTTTATCGAAACGGGCGTTGTAGTGTTCCCGTTTCTTCCGGGAGACAGTCTTTTGTTCGCTGCAGGGGTATTTTCCGCCGATGGGGGCGGGCTCAACATTGCAGCGACGCTTATCGTGTTCTATGCGGCAGCCATTTTGGGCAATACGAGCAACTACTGGATAGCGCGCTTTTTTGGAAGTCGTATTATCGATTCGGGCAAGGTGCGCGCACTTACTCCCGAGCGCATGGCAAAGCTTGATCATTTCTTCGCGCGCTATGGGGGGCTAACCATTGTCATTACGCGTTTCATGCCCTTTTTCCGCACGTTTGCTCCGTTCGTGGCTGGTACTGGCCACATGAATTTTGGTCGCTTTACGCTCTTCAATGTTATTGGGGGTACTGCTTGGGTCAGTCTGTTTGTGCTGACGGGGTACTTCTTTGGGGGCATTTCTCTTGTGCAGGATCATTTCGAAGTTATCGTATTGGGCATCGTCGGCATTTCGGTGCTTCCCGCTTTTATTAGTGCAGTAAAGACAGCGCTTTCGTCGCGCGCAAGCAAAAAGTCTTCGGCTGAGCACCCTATTCACCCATCGCAGAATTCGGAAGGAAAGTGACGTTATGGCAGAGGCGCTGTATCGCAAGTACCGCCCACAGGTCTTCGGTGACGTGGTAGGCCAAGAGCATATTGAACGGACACTAAAAAATGCCATTGAGCAGGATAAAGTCAGTCATGCATACCTTTTCTGTGGGCCGCGCGGTACCGGTAAAACCACGATGGCACGCCTTTTGGCCAAGGCCCTTTTGTGCGAAAAGGGACCAACATCCGAACCAGACGGCAGCTGTCGCGAGTGCCAAGAGATTGCCGAGGGTGTTCACCCCGATGTGTACGAGCTCGATGCGGCAAGCCGTACGGGGGTAGAAAACGTTCGTGAGGAAATTATCGGCCGGGTGAACTTTGCTCCTACGCGCGGCAAGGCAAAGATTTACATTATCGACGAAGTGCATATGCTCTCGATCGCTGCCTTCAACGCGCTGTTGAAAACGCTCGAAGAGCCGCCTGCTCATGTGGTATTTATCCTCTGTACCACCGATCCTCAGAAAGTGCCAGAGACGATCCATTCACGTTGTCAGCGCTTCGACTTCCATCGTCTTTCTAACGAAGAAATTGTCTCGCGCCTGGGTGCTGTGTGCGTAGCCGAAAATGTCGAGTTTGAAGGAGAAGCCCTTGATCTGATTGCACATCGTGCTGATGGGGGTATGCGTAATGCCCTTACTGCTCTTGAACAGCTTATTGCATTCGGCGAAGGTAAGGTGACCGTTGCGGGAGCTGAAGATTTACTTGGGTCACTTGATTCATCTGACCTTGCCGAAATTATGGCTGCTGTCGGCGTACGGGATGCCGCGGCGTGCTTTAGCTGGGTTGCTTCCTATGTTGAAACCGGGGCTGACCTTGCTCAATTTACACGTGATATGGCTCAGCAGGTGCGCAACTTGTATGTAATGTCTTTGGCAGGTACCGATGCTGCACTCGATGTCACCGATGCTGAAAGACGCGAGCTCGCTTCAGAGCTGAAGCTGTTTGGACCCAATCGATTGACTCACTTACTCAGTATTCTTGGTGAGCTTTCGTCCGAATTGCGTACGGCATCGAATCAGCGATTGGCGTTTGAGATTGCGCTTACGCGTATGATTCGTCCAGAATCTGATTTGACGCTTGAAGCGCTTGCTGCGCGAATTGAAACACTCGAGGAGCAACTGGCACAGAGTAAACAACCAGCACAGAGCACACCTTCGCAAAGGGAGGCTGTAGCGCAGTCGGAGAGTGCAGCTGGCATTCCTGTTCAGGCTTCTGCTCATGTCCCCCCAGTGGGGGCGTCTCAGCCAGCTCAGCCTGTTCCTGTAGTGGTACCGCAATCGCCTGCAGCTACTTCAGTGGCCGCAGCCAATCCGTCTACACCTGCGGTGTCGCAGACGTCAGTTCCAGTGCAAGGAGCTGTTCAAGCTTCTATGCCCGCAAGCCAGTCGAGTGCAACAACAGCAACGCAATCTCCTACGCCAGCAACTCAGTCAAACTCACCGGTAGTCCAGCCGACCGCTTCGGTTGAAACTGCTGCTGGCGAAACCGCTGAAATCATCAGCAATCCAGCCGCCCTACAACGTGTATGGCGCCAGGTTGTTTCAATAGTGAAGCGCGAAAAGGTTTCTTACGGAGTGCTTCTTGTTAATGCCAGTGTACAGGTGCAAGCAGGAGGTCAAGGAGTCGCCATCTTGTTCCCAGCGGATAATCCTCTTGCCTTCAGTATGGCGCAAAAACCTGAAGTAAAAGAGGTACTTGAAGGGGCATTTCGCCAGGCAATCGGGAAAGACATTCCGCTTGCGCTGAAACAGAAACCCTCGTCGACCACCCAAGGAGCAGCTTCAGGGGAACCGTTGGAACGTTCCCCATTGGATTCCTCTGCGAATGTCACTTCTTCTGTCGAGTCGGCTCCTTCTGCGCCGCCATCAGCATCCGCATCAGTTGGATCGCTCTCGATGCAACAGAAGTCAACAACGCCTCCACTCTCACCAATACAGGCGGCAGCCGCTGCTGCGCGCGCTCGTGCTCGTGAGGCGGCTGCGGCAGCTGCGAAGGGAACGGCAGGAGAAGCTGCTGCTTCTCTATCGACCGTACAACCTGCCAAATCCGCTGAATTAATTACTTCTGCATCAATGGTTGTTCAGCCTACAGAGCGCACTGCTCCTGTACCAACAGCTGCGCAACCTGCTGAATCTGCAACGGTTCTTTCCCAATCAACTGAATCAACCGCATCAGCAACTGCACAAATTTCTTCGGTGTCGAATGCTGCAGACCAAGAAGCCGATGCGTCAACGGTACCACCAGCGCCAACAACATTTATTGAACATGCACAACGCGCTCTTGCCGAGGCACAGCGCCGCGCGCAAGGCCTGCCACCGAGCGCTGCATTCACCCGCGAGTCAGTTGCGGCAGCCGATATGCCGCGCACGGCTTCTAATGCTGTCTCCAATACCGCGTCTAATACGGCTTCCAGCAAGACCGCTCGTGCTACATCTCAACAATCAACAGCGAATAGCGGGGCGCACCAGCAGGAGAGCAGTGGCCCCGATCAAGGCCGCAGCGGTAACCAACAACAATCCCACTCAGATGTAGCAGCCCCGCAGTCTTTACAAAACGGGATGCCCCAGCAGCCTTCAGAAGATGAATCCAGCCAACAATCTTCAGCAGACCAGGCGGATAAATTGAGTAAAATGCTATCCGACACAATGGGTCTTTCTATTGCGTTTGAAGAAGTAGATGAATAGATTGCAGCAGGCAAAATGCAGCAAGTAAGAAACTAAAGGAGCTTTCCCATGGATATGAAGAAGATGATGCGCCAGGCTCAGAAGATGCAGGCGCAACTTGCAGCTGCTCAGGATGAAATCAAAGACATGACCTACGAAGCGTCTGCTGGCGGCGGTATGGTTAAGGCAACTGTCACGGGCGAAATGACGCTTCAGTCCATTTCAATTGATCCGGTTGCCGTGGATCCTGATGACACTGAAATGCTGCAAGATATGGTTTTAGCTGCGGTAAACGAAGCGCTTCGCGGCATGGCCGACCTCAGCAACACCCGTTTGAATGCTGTGACTGGCGGCATGAACCTTCCGGGTTTTTAATCACAGCACGTACAGTGTAGAGGTAACGTACTTATGTATTCAGCCCCCTCTATTCAGACGTTACTCGACGAATTCGCGCGTTTGCCGGGTATTGGTCCCAAATCAGCACAGCGCATGGTGTACTGGATCCTCAATTCCGATCGCGCCTCTGCCGAGCGGTTGTCTCGCGCGATCATGGAAGTAAAGGACACCGTGCATTTTTGTTCACGGTGCTTCAATTACGCTGAAGGTGATTTGTGCGAGATCTGCGCATCGCCTAAGCGTGACCAGGGAATTATCTGCGTGGTTTCAGAGCCGCGGGACATTCCGCCTATCGAACGTACTGCTGCGTTTATGGGGGTGTACCATGTTTTAGGAGGAGCCCTATCTCCCCTAGAGGGTATAGGCCCCGATCAACTACATATTAACGAACTTATGCGTCGCCTGTCCGACCCCCAGGTAACCGAGGTTATCCTTGCCACTAATCCCAACGTCGAAGGGGAGACAACCGCCAGCTATCTGGCTCGTCTTATTCGCCCGTTGAATATTAAGGTAACGCGTCTTGCAAGTGGTTTGCCCGTGGGTGGCGATCTCGAATTCGCTGATGAGGTAACCCTTTCGCGTGCAATAGAAAGCCGTCGGGTCATATAGACGCGCTCAGCGGTGGGATCAGCGGGGCAGCTCCATAAGGGAAAGGTTCACATATGGTTGCAGAGAATCCGCTTTTCTCATTTACCAAAGAGGAAGCTGCATTTTTACGCGAAGGGCAAGCTGAAGCTCAAAAGGCACTCAGTCCGGTAGCAACACGCGATAGCGAAGCTATTTACGAGCGTCCCGATACGGTTGACGACGATGACGCACTATTACGCCCGGCGTTCACACGTGATGTTGATCGTATCTTAAATAACGCGTTCTATAATCGCTGTATGGATAAAACGCAGGTATTTCCGTTTTATCGCAACGATGATCTGACACGTCGATCATTTCATCTCCAGTTGGTGGCACATATTTCTCGCAAGATTTCATCTGCGCTGCGGCTTAATGGCGCACTCACAGAAGCTATTGCACTTGGGCATGATATGGGGCATACCCCGTTTGGACATGGGGGCGAACGGGTGCTTTCCGACCTCTATCACGCACGAACTGGTCGTTACTTCAATCACAATGTTCACAGTGTGCGTCTGCTGCGCACTATCGCGGGGCGTAATCTTTCGTTGCAGACACTTAACGGCATTCTGTGTCATTGCGGTGAAAAGGCGTTTGCGCGCTACGAACCAGCTGCTTGCGATACGTTTGCTGAACTTGATACGTTAATGGAAAAATGCTCGACTGAAGCTGGCGCCAGTCAGACGCTGCGTCCTTCGACGTTAGAAGGGTGTGTTGTGCGCATCTGCGATATGCTTGCTTATCTGGGAAAAGATCGGCAGGATGCCCTGACGGTTAAGGTGTTTTCCGACGACGACTATCCGCTTTTCAATAGTGTTATTGGGACAACCAATCGAGAAATTATTCATAACGTGAGCGTTAACCTCATAAAAAATAGTATGGGGCACAACTATCTTTCTCTCGACGACGAAGTGTTCTCGTCGCTAGTGGAAGCCAAAGAACGTAACGCGCGCGAGATCTATGCCTCTCCTGCCGCTCACGAGCGTCTCGATCAGTTGATCGCTCCTATGATGAAGCGATTGTATGAGCAATGTATCGACGATTTGAAGGCTGGCCGTGAAGAGTCGCCCATTTTCCGGCATCATCTCAATGCGTGGATGATGCGCAATCGCGATGATTATCGCAATGAAGAAACTGATGACGATAAGGTTGTTGATTATCTTGCAAGCATGACCGATGAGTACTTTATCGCGCTTTATAACTATCTCTATCCGCGCGAAGCAGTTTCGGAAGAGGATCTGTACATTCCGTACTTCTCGCATTAGGAAACGAGTTTCATTAAGAAACGAGTTGAGATGAAATCCCCCGGAGGATACGTTGATTCATCCGGGGGATTTCTGCTGCAGATACGCAGCTTCCCTCCTCAGCAATGATGCCTTAAAGCCCCTCTCAGTAAGGCAAACCCCTTGCCTTGAAAGCACTGCTATTATAGCTGTTTCTCTTATCCAAAAAAGATGAATGGAGCAGACGAACTATTCCGATAATGCTACTATCCTAGTAGCCAATTGCGTCTGTTTATATCTGATTGATCGATTATGATAAAAAAGTGAATAATAAAGAACGTTTCGCATAAAATAATGACTATTGACAAGTTAAAATAATCTGATTTGTAGAATAATACCAGGTAAATAAGATGCTTTTATACAAATTTACTACAATATATCTGTATATTTCATTATTCCATCATATTTACCGTTCCGTTCATACGAATTTTACTACCGTTTACCGAAAAGTATCCTCAATAAAATTTTCATAATTGCCTTTTCTCGTTTGCTGCGTAGAGTAGGGAACAGTGAGTGCTGCATCGGCTCTCGCCGGTGTAGTTTGCCCCCCTAATTTGCATGAGTTTCATGCGAGAAAGCGAGGATCTGATCATGACCGGAGTCAACGTTAAGAGCGAGATCGGCCCGCTCAAGAAGGTCATCCTTCACCGGCCCGGCAAGGAGCTATTAAACCTCACCCCTGACACACTTGAGCGTCTGTTATTTGACGACATCCCGTTTCTGCGGGTAGCCCAAGACGAACATGACGCATTCGCACAGGTTTTGCGCGATGAGGGCGTTGAGGTTGTCTACCTTGAGGACCTCATGGCAGATGTCATTCGTGACAATCCTGCTCTGCGCGATGAGTTTATTGCTCAGTGGACCCAAGAGGCTGGTATTCATACCGAAAAGTGGCAAGGTATTATTCGTGATTACCTCAATAGCGAATATGCCGATCCTAAGGCATTGGTTGAAAAGACCATGGAAGGCATCAATTTAGCCGAACTTGATGTCGATCGCTCCGGCAGCCTTATTGACTTGGTATCAAGCCCCACCAAGATGGTGGTCGACCCTATGCCAAACCTGTACTTCACCCGTGATCCCTTTGCTATGGTGGGCACGGGGGTAACTGTACATCGTATGTATTCGGTTACCCGCAATCGTGAGACCCTCTATGGTCAGTACATCTTTGACAATCATCCTGATTTCAAGGGCACACCGCTTTACTATCGTCGTGATTGGGCCTTCCACATTGAAGGCGGAGACGTTTTGAACTTGAACTCTCATGTATTGGCTGTTGGCATCTCTCAGCGTACCGAACCTGATGCTATTGACACGCTCGCTCGTGGCATCTTTGCCGATGAGACGAGCTCCATTGACACGATCCTTGCCTTTGATATTCCCAACTCTCGTGCGTTTATGCATCTCGATACGGTGTTCACACAGATCGACCGTGACAAGTTCACGATCCATCCGGGTATCTTAGGGCCCTTGACCGTCTTTGAACTTACTCCTGCCGCAGGCGGAGAAGTATCCGTTAAGCGTCTCGATAGTGACCTTGAGAGCATCTTGGCTAAGTATGTTGGCTGCCCGGTTAAGCTTTTGCAGTGCGGTGCGGGCGATCGTATTGCTGCAGAGCGTGAGCAGTGGAACGACGGCTCAAATACCCTGTGCATCCGTCCGGGTACTATTGCGGTCTATGAGCGCAACGAGGTAACCAACGATTTTCTCTACAAGCAGGGCCTTGAGCTGAAGGTCGTGCCCTCAGCTGAGCTCTCCCGCGGTCGTGGTGGCCCACGCTGCATGAGCATGCCCGCTTGGCGCGAGGATATCTAAGATGCACCTCCTCAAGTGGGCACTTCTCTTGAAAGACGTGCTCACTTGGGGTATTTTCTTTGACACGATGTCTTCTTTCTCTCGCGCAAGAGGGGAAGGCTCGTCGCCACCCGGGCTGCCTGCGTGACGTTGTTTCGGATGTGCTTCGGATGAGCCGCGTGACACAGGCAGGTAAAGGGAAAGCCCGAGTGGTTTATAAACCTTATAGCAAGGAGGAAATTTCATGGCAGAAAAGGTCAAAGGCGTAGGCCTGTTCGGTCTCATCGGCCTGGTCGTGAGCTCCTGTATCGGTTCTGGTGTATTTGCCTTAACCGGTCAGCTGGCTAATGTGGCAGCTCCTGGTTCAGCGCTCGTCGCATGGCTTATTTGCGGCGCTGGCTTCCTGTTCTTGGCGCTGTCTTTAGCCAATCTGGGCGCAAAACGTCCTGACATTGACGGCATCTACCAGTATGCAACCGCTGGTTTTGGTCCCTTCTCGGGCTTTTTGTCTGGCTGGGGCTACTGGCTGTCTGCATGGTTGGGTAACGTTGGTTTTGCCACCATGGTGGCACAGGTATTCGGCAGCTTGATGCCGGGCGTATTCGCTACCGAGACTGGTGATCCTAACATCGCCGCAATCGTATGCGTGTCTGTGTTCCTGTGGCTGCTCACGTTCTTGGTTATTAACGGTGTGGAAAGTGCAGCGTTCTTGAACGCTATCGTCATGGTAGTAAAGATCGCTTCTATTTTGCTGTTTATCTTGTTCGCCATCTTTACATTCAAAGCTGGTATCTTCACTGAAGACTTCTGGGGCACCATGGGTCGCAATGCGACTGTCATGATGGTTTCAGACGGTGAAGTTGAACTGGGAGATGTAAGCACTCAGGTAACCAACTGCATCTTGATCATGATGTGGGTATTCATCGGTATTGAGGGCGCGACAGTTATGTCGAAGCGCGCCGAAAAGAAATCCGATGTTGGTAAAGCCACAATTATTGGTCTTATCGTTCTGTTGGTGCTCTACATTGGCGCTTCAGTACTTCCGTATGGCGTTATGCCTTACGAAGAGCTCGTTGCAGCTCCTAAGCCTGCAACTATTACGGTTTTCGAAGCTATGGCTCCCGGTTGGGGTGGTACGTTTATTTCCGTCGCCATCATTATTTCAGTGCTCGGTTCATGGCTGTCCTTCACCATGCTGCCGGCCGAAACGTCCTCGGGCATGTCTGAGGATCACCTACTGCCCGCTTCTTGGAACAAGATGAACTCTAAGAATGCACCGCGCATGGCTCTGATCATCGTTGCTGCTTGCACGCAGGTCTTTTTGATTATTGCGTTTACTGCGGAGGATGCATACACTTTTGCTATTAGCATGTGTACTGTTACCATTGCTATTACCTGGGCATTTGCTGCTGCATACCAAGTTAAGTATGCATTGCAGAACCACGAGACGAGTCAGCTGATCTTCGGTATCATTGCTCTATTGTTCCAGGTTGTAGGTGTGCTGTTTACCGGTTGGGGCTTCCTGCTCTTGGCTTGCTTGGGCTACATTCCGGGCTTCTTCTTCTACAGCCAAGGCCGCAAGGAAGGTGGAATCACCGCTATTTCTGGCAGCGAGAAGATTGCCATGGTGATCATCTCTCTGCTGGGTGTGATTTCTATCCCATTGACTGCAGTAGGTATTATTCCGGTGTTCTAGTTGCACAGAGTGCATTGAAGCTCGAACAAAATCCTGCTTTACTTGAAGGAAGCAGGATCGTTTAAGGAAAAGGGACGGCTTGCGCGAGCCGTCCCTTTTCCTATACAGAGAGAAAAGAGGATCGCAATGGAGATCAAGACTATCGGCGTTGAGGCCTTTTTAAACGATTACGAACATGATGCCGTATGGGATATCGCACAAAGTACCATTGCGAGTCTCGAGATGAGTGAAATACTTAAGCTTGATGGTAAAGATGGAGAAACATTTTACGAGCAATTGAATAAGCAAGAAATGAATTACGGCTGGATTGAGGGTTCGGCAGATTTCAAAAATGAGGTTTCAAAGCTCTATAAGAATGTTGATCCAGCTAATGTGTTGCAGATGAATGGAGCTACTGGCGCAAACCTTAACGTCATTATGGCGCTCGTGAGTCCTGGTGACCATGTAATTGCCGAATACCCTACGTATCAACCGCTCTACGACTTGCCGGCCGCCTTGGGAGCCGAAGTGGAGCATTGGGTTATTCACGAGGAAGATGGCTGGCAGCCGCGCATTGATGATTTGAAGCAACTTGTTCGCCCCGATACTAAGCTTATCTGTATTAACAATGCCAGCAATCCGTTAGGCACGGTTATTCCTACTGATCTGCTTGGTGAGATTGTCGAAATTGCGCGGTCAGTTGGTGCTTGGATCCTCTGTGACGAGGCGTTTTATCCACTTGAGAACCCTGAAGTGTGTACAAGCATTGTTGACATGTACGAAAAAGGAGTTGCTACAAATACGGTCAGTAAAGACTACAGCGTGCCGGCGGCACGTGTTGGCTGGACGGTTTGCAACAAGGAGCTTGCCGATAAGCTGCGTGTTCTGCGTGATTACACGATGATCTGCAGTGGTGTATTTAACGATGCGCTTGCCACCTATGTTTTGCGTCATCGCGACAAGATTATTGAGCGCAATGTGTCTATCATTCAGAAGAATCGTGCCATTGTTAACGAATGGATAGCGGATGAACCGCGTGTTTCATGGATTCCTCCTAAAGGTGTTTCGGTCAGCTATATTCGCCTTGATATTCCTGAAGATGATGAAAAATTCTGCCTCGATTTATTGCATGACGAGGGAGTTCTACTTGTTCCGGGAAGCCGTTTTGAATTGCCGCGCGGCGCGCGCCTTGGCTATTGTGCGAACGAAGATATACTGCATGGCGGTCTTGATCGCCTGTCGAAGTATCTTAAAAAGTACGATTAGGCGTCATGGTGATTTCACCCAGAAGTACCTTATTTACTTGTAAAGCATGATACCGTTCGACAGAATATGAGCATGGTACAACGAGGTTCAAAGGAATCATCTCGCACAGCTCGGGGTGAATACGATCGGTATAGCCGCTCCTCGCGCGAACGCACGCAAGGAGCTTCTCGGTCGCGGGGACGACATACCAGCGATGCTGCGGCATCGCTATCTCGGCGTGGTGAAAAGAGTACTTATTCGCGTCGCGATGGCTCTGCGCGCTATTCGCAGCAGATGCATCGAAAGCGTCGGTTTAGTCGCATTATTAAGCGAACGCTCATTACACTGGTGTCTTTGCTAGTCGTTGGTGCTATTGGAGCGTTCGCTTACATGAACTACTTAAATGGCAATCTTGCGCGTGGTTTGGGCGGGCTATCGAATGTGCTCGTTAAGCCTTCATCAAACAGTCAGCCCTTCTACATGCTTCTGTGTGGAACCGATCAGTCCATTCAACGCGACAAGGACCAGAGTACTGGTGGTACCTACCGTACCGATTCGATGATTTTGGCACGTATTGACCCGTCATCAAAAACGGTAACGCTCATATCGCTTCCACGCGATACGAAGGTTGAGCTTGCGGGTCATGGGATACAGAAACTCAATGCTGCCTATGCATTTGGTGGGTCTGAGCTAGCAGTTTCCACAGTAGCTAAGATATCGGGTGTCGATATCTCACATTTTGCGCTGGTTGATATGGATGGTCTCAAAGAAGTTATCGATGCACTCGGTGGCATCGAGGTTGACGTGCCTATCGACATTAACGATCCCGATGCGGGTGGTCATTTAAGTGCGGGGTCGCAGACATTGACCGGTGAACAAGCGCTCATCTTGTGTCGCAGTCGTCATGCGTATGATTCCTATGGTGATGGCGATGCCTATCGTGCGGCTGACCAGCGCCTGGTGCTGCAAGCGATTGCCAAAAAGCTGCTTTCAAGCGATCCGGTAACTATCGCCAATACGGTTACGAAGCTTTCCGACTACGTCCAGACCGATATGTCCGTTACTGACATTGCAGGCCTTGCGCAATCTATGCAGGGACTCGACACTGAAAATAACCTGTATACCGCTTCGATGCCAACCGAATCGGTATACGAGAATAAGACGTGGTACGAAGAAATTGTTACTGACGCCTGGAAGGCCATGATGGCTCGCGTTGATGAAGGGCTATCTCCTACCGATTCAACTGAGATTGATAAAAATACGGGAGTGGTGCTTTCCAATGCGGGTTCATCGGAAGGCTCATCGTCTTCGTCAGGGGGCACCTCTTCGGTGGCTTCGGCAGACAATAAGGGCGGTACGGTCGTGGTGCGTAATGGGTCGGGTAAGGCTGGCGTTGCATCAAAGGTCGCCGACAAGATTAAAGCTGCTGGGTATTCAGTATCCGATACTGGTAATGCCGATACGTTTAATTACAAGAGCACCATGGTGGTGTATTCGGACTCTGCCAATGCACAGGAAGCAGAAGATATAGCGCAGGTTGTGGGTGGCGGAGCAATTGCGAAGATGAACAACGGATCCTACTCGATGAAGGGCGACTTCCTCGTTGTGATTGGGTCGTCGTATTCAGGCTAGGGTCCCTTATCTGTCTCTCAGAATAGATAGATATGTCATGATGAGGCCATCGTATGGGAGGCACTCTATTGAACCAGTTCGCCGCAATAGTTGAGTTGCATGACACGGTTAGCGTATATATCAAGGGGTAGCTTAATTGCTAACCGATTGTACACGCACTATGTTTTGGATGTTTCAAAGTAAGTTGAGCTATCTACATGTAGAAATGGCATCGCACATTAGTGGAAATCCTACTTATGATACGGCTCGTGTCGCAAGATTTTGCAAGCGCGATAGAGCTGTTCAAATAAGACCACCCGCGCGAGATTATGTGGCAGGGTAATAGGACCAAAGCTTATTCGCTCATTTGCTGCGGTGCGTACGCAGTTGGATACTCCTTCGCTTCCGCCAATAATAAAGGCGACATGCGAAATCCCGTGTACTGCCAGCTTATCGAGCTGAGCGGCAATATCTTCACTTGAGCGAGGTACTCCCTTGATGTCGAGCAGGATTGTATACACTTCGCCTGATAGCGATTCAATCACTGCGAGGATTGCATTACCCTCTTTTTCGGGAGTGCTATCAGGTAATTCCCGTACGCAGAGATTCACGTAACTCCCAAGGCGCTTCTGATATTCAGCGCAAGCATTGCGCCAAAATTGTTCTTTAAGCTTACCAGGTGCAATAACAGTAATTTTGAGCATAGTTTCTAGCTTTTCTTCGTGGGCGATATGAGGGCATCATAGCACGGCAAATACTAAAGATCGCACGCATGAGACCAGGTAGATGTGAACATGCGGTCAAGCAGGGAGCGGGTATTGGCGGCGGGCAAGAAACCAGCCAGTGGATGAGAGACCAGACGAAGGGCAGACATAGGTAATGAATGTGAAACTGAGTAGGTTGCAGCGAATGCATAAGATTGCGCGGTCAAGTGGGCGGTTAACACAGGCAGAGGGCATGAGATGCTTGTGTTTCGGTTGAGATACCTTGCAATGTTCGCTGTCAAGTGCCCTTGAATCGCATAGGATATGCAAAGGCTCAGAAATAACCAGAAAGGGAACAGCATGTCCCTCCCAACACCCAAAGCAAATGCCATGGCCGATAATCGCACAACGATGGAACTCGGTGCCGTGCTTCCAGCGACTGCTACCGTGCAGGATACCCACCTCTTTATTGGGGGCGTTGATATGGTCGAGCTTGCCCATCAGCAGGGTACGGCTCTGTATGTCTATGACGAAGAAGACCTGCGGGAACGTATGCGTGCCTATCGGTCTTCCTTCAATCGTCTTCACCCCAATTCAGAGGTTATCTATGCAAGCAAAGCGTTCTTAAATAAGGCGATGGCGCGCATAGCAGCCGAAGAGGGTATGAGCCTTGATGTATCGGGCGGTGGCGAACTTGCCATTGCACGGGCGGCGGGGTTTCCGGCCGATCGTGTATATGTGCATGGCAATAACAAAACCCCCGAAGAGCTTGAAGAAGCTATTACAGCTGGTGTGAAGTGCATTGTTATCGATAGTCGTATCGAGCTGGCGCGCGTATCGCAGATCGCCGAGCGCCACGGCATCACCCAAGATGTGTTTATGCGCATTACTCCTGGGGTCGAAGCAGATACGCATGAGTACATTCGCACCGGTATGGAGGATTCCAAGTTTGGCTTTACGATGCGCGATGACTTCGCCTTCAAATGTATAGATGATGTGCTCGCTGCATCTCATGTTCGCTTGGCAGGCATTCATATGCACATTGGATCACAGATATTTGCCCTGCATTCTTATCGCGAAGCAGTAGCTGTTGCGGTCGATTTTATTGCGCGCATTAAGAAAACGTATGACTATACCATTGACGTGCTCGATGTGGGCGGCGGGGTTGGTATTGCCTATCAGGCAAGTGATCAGCCAGCATCCATTGAAGAATTTGCCACGTTAGTATGCGAATCAGTCGACGAAGAATGTGCAAAAGCGGGTATTGAAAACCTCCGCATTCTCTGCGAACCAGGTCGCAGCATCGCTGCCATTCCAGGTGTGACTTTATATACCGTTGGCATTTTGAAGACGCTGCCAGGCATTCGTAAGTATGTTGCTGTTGATGGGGGCATGTCCGACAACATTCGCACGGCGCTCTATCATGCCGATTTTGAAGCGGTACTGGCCAATAAAGCTGACCAGCCACGCACTGAAGTGGTTACCCTTTGCGGCAAACACTGTGAAAGTGGCGATGCTGTGGTGTTGGATGGCTCGCTGCAGCATCCCGAACTGGGTGATATTGTCTGTGTCTTTGGTACGGGTGCCTATTGTCAAAGCATGTCGAGCAACTATAACGGGCAAGTGCGCCCAGCAGTGGTATTCGTGCGTGATGGTGTTGCTCGTGTGGTTACCCGTCGGCAAACCTATGCCGACCTGGTAGCATGCGATATCGACTAAGATAGGCTTACCGTATGGAAGCTTATAGTGCGCACCATTTCGCGTTTTAGAACAAACGAGAACGCGGAACAAGCAGGAACAGGCGTGCCGACTACAGGTGAGGCTATTGGCGCCTTGGAGGAAAGGGGAGCGCCATGGGCGTAAAACTCGGTTTAATCGGAACAGGAACTGTCGGCGGCGGCTGTCTCGACATTATTAATACGCACAAGCAGGACTTCTTGCACCATTACGGCATCGACCTAGAAGTAGCCCGTGTGTGCTCACGCAATCCCGAACAGGCGATTTCTCACGGTTACGGAGACTGTTTTACGTCTGATTTTCACGACATCATTAACGATCCTGACATCGATATTGTTATTGAACTCATCGGTGGCACAACCACTGCAAAAGATATCGTGATGGGTGCCCTTGCTGCTGGCAAGCAGGTAGTTACTGCCAACAAAGCACTGATGGCAACGTCAGGTGAAGAAATTTTAGATCTGGCAGATAAGATGCACTGTGAAGTCGCATTCGAAGCCAGTGTTGGCGGTGGTATTCCCATTATTGTTCCGCTGAAGCATTCTCTGATTTCCAACGAAGTGTCGTCTATTCTTGGTATCGTCAATGGGACAACAAATTATATTCTTACGCTAATGGCAGAATCGGGGATAAATTACAGCGATGCCCTCGCTTTGGCACAGGAAAAGGGTTTTGCCGAAGCCGATCCGACAGCGGATGTTGATGGCCTTGATGCTGCTGCAAAGATTGCCATTCTTGCCTCTATTGCGTTTAATACTCGCATTACCATGGATCAGGTCTATCACGAAGGTATTCGTCTGATTCTTCCAACAGATTTAACTGCCGCTCAGGACATGGGGTATTGCGTAAAGCTGCTGGCTTTGGCTAATCGCACTGATGAAGGCATCGATGTACGTGTACATCCAACTATGGTACCGCTTGATCATCCGCTTGCAGCGGTAAATGGTGTTGATAACGCCATTTACGTGAAGGGCGATGCGGTGGGTGAAACCATGTTTTATGGCGAGGGTGCTGGCGCTGGTCCAGCGGCAAGCGCTGTTATGGGCGATGTGCTCGAAACCGCGCGTCGTCTACAGGCTGGCTGTCAACCATTTGTTGGTTGTACTTGCACTGATACACTTCCGCTTGTTCCAATGGAAAACTTGACAACACGTTACTATATTCGTTTTGAAGTGGAAGACCGGAGCGGCGTGTTAGCTGCCACGGCAAACGTGTTTTCCAATCATGACGTCAGCGTATATTCCGTTATTCAGCGCGGAAAAAACGAAGGTGGTACGGTCGATTTGGTGTATATCACGCATACGGCACGCGAAAGAGACATTCGTAAGGTGCTCTCCGACATTCGTTGCCTCGAAGGGGTACTTGTCGACGATTCTGAACCGACGGTCATCCGCGTGCAGAAGTAACGAGGGCATGTGTGCTGACATAAACGTTGAAAGTATTGACTAATTGCGTGCTTAGTAGGGATGCATGCACGCACAGTACGAATACGTGCGCGCTAGACTTATTCTGCATCCCGGTTTCCAATTACTTGGAACTTCGAAATATCTCATTTATACTGATGCTCGTAATTGTCATCACTAGTAAGGAAGTTCTGTATGAGTGACGAAATTAACAGCACGCCTGAGTCCGCGACTCCTGCGAGTAATCCGCAGCAGCCAAGCACGGCGCCTGCTACGCCGCTGACTCCCGATCAGACAGTCGCCGCACCAGCAACTCCACCTGCTCCAGGTGCTCCGCAGCAGTCAAATTCATCGAATGGTAAAGCTATCGGTGCGCTGGTCTGTGGTATTTTAGCCATTCTTGCTTCAGGTACGATTATCTTTGGCGTTATTCTCGGCATTGTTGCTATTATACTTGCCGCACAAGTAGCCAAAGATGGTACTCGCGATGGCAAGGTAACTGCTGGCAAGGTCTGCGGTATCATTGGTATCGTATTCAGCATTCTGTATGCAATCTTTGCTTTCGTTTTGGGCGTAAGCATTTTTAATGCTATCCAAAATGGCAGTATTAATCCTTCCGCATTTGATAATCCCAGCAGTAATAATGTTGTAAACGCTATCGGAAGTGCTACTGGCAACGATGAAGCGGCTGTTCGTTCTGCTGTCGATGATATTATGAACACACTTGTTGGTAAGGAAGCAGTTTCGGCAGCTGCTGACCAAGCAGATGCAGGCTTTTCTTCAGTAACAGGCTTTTCGCTTGATCAGATTGGTATCGACAAGCAGGAATATGCTAATTGGGCTTTGGGTGGCATTACCTATAGCATCGATAGTGTTTCGATAGATGGCGATACTGCCAAGGCTAATCTTACGTTGAATGTTCGTGATTTTGGACAGTTTAGCGACCTATTTAGCGATAAGTTAACCGAAGCACTTACTGGTTCAGAAATCACTTCCCAAGATCTGATGTATGCGCAAATGGGTTCTGCCATGAAGGAAGCCATGGATGAAACCGGTACTGTTCCTACAGCTGCGACACTGACACTTACACGCACTAATGGTACATGGACTGTTGATTATTCATCTGTCTCGTCGTTGAGTACAAGCATTTTAAGCACACTGAACTAGTTGTTGCTCTGAATCTTTCCAAGCAATAAAGCCCCTGCCAGTCATATGAACGGTGGGGGCTTTTGTTTATTGATTATGTGCACGGATTAGTTTGTAGGCGAGCGACTTTATATATTTGTTCACAGTTACACGTTCTTTTATATACGCTTTACTACTACAAATCTTTTACTTGTATCAGGTAGTAATTCGATGGAGAATGTTCGGCCCCACTCGGAGAGTATGTTGGTCGCGATTGCAATTTGCCTGCTCTTTTGGCAAGATAGATTCTGCCTAATGTAGTAATAACGTTGTAAGTGGTTTGATGATTCTTGAGCAAAGCGACATAATTTCGCAGGCAGGCAGGCAGGCAGGCAGGCAGGCAGGCAGCTACAGCTATCTAGTCAGAATCGAATAGTATATTCGTAAAGGCAGTTCGTATCGATTGTTCGATACGTGCTGCCTTTTTATGCTTCAGACTTGTTTCCATAACGGGAATAAGGGGGCAAGGATAGATACCAAGTGATATGACGTGCTTCAAGAAGCAGGTGGCAAGAAAGGTTAGGGAAATGCAGAGAAGTTTATTCCAGAGGACAGGAGCAATAGCGCTCTCACTGCTGATAGCAGTGGCGCTGCTTCCTATAAGCCCCCAGCAGGCTGCTGCGGTAGATCCTGAAAAGGGTATAGAGGTTGCAGTGGACTCCTCAAGCCTTGATGCTGCGGTTACAGCGGCAAAGGCAGATGGTGTCACGGTCACGCAAGACGCTGATGTCGATAAGGGCTCTGCTACCTCACAGGCAGAACTCGATGCCAAGAAGGCTGAGATCACCGAAGACTACAACAGTCAGATTGAAGCTCTCAAGGCAGCTGCTCAAGAAGCCCGTCAAAAGCTTGCTGAGTATGCAACCAAGAAAGCTGCCTATGATACTGCCTTAGCTCAGTACAACACCGACAAGGCACAGTATGACTCTGACCTTGCTCAGTACAACACCGATCTTGCTGCTTACAATGCGGCTATGGAAGAGCTTGAGCGCAAGAAGAACGAAGACGGGTATATGAAAGAGCCTGCCTCCCAATCACTGACTTTCCAGTCAGAACCAAATGCCACGATGAGTTTTCCTAACGGTGATCAGACGTACACGCAGAGTGAATGGAAAACGTATTTCGACAACAATATCAGCAGTCAGCTCGGCAGCAATCCAGCTTATGGTGCCAATGACTTCAACTATATAAACAGTGTTGCAAATGCTGATGAGACACGAGTTATCCTTCATAAGGATCAACCACTTAAAGTACAGTATACAAATCTACAGAACTCGTATTTCAACGGTAAGAAGATTTCTAAGGTTGAATATACGTACACACTTAAGAATACTGGGCTTCCAGGCGTGAATTCAATGCCTGCGCTGATAGAAAAGGACCCAACTGTTACGTTGTGGTATCTCAATTTTTATGGCGAAGCTGATATCAATATGAAGGTTAAATTCTACGATGAAGACGGTAATGTGATCGATCCAACGGGAGCATTACTCAACTTTTCTTCGTTAAATCATGGCATTGGTACGAGTTCAACTCCCAAGGTCGATGGCCAAGACACTGTCGAGAAGGTTCGGTCCTTTAATGGTGAGTTCATTGAGATTTCTGGCTCATCAATAACAAAGCAGCCTGACGGTGGGGCATATGCAAGTAACAATAATGAACAAAAATCGGCGGGCTCAAGGTTTAACACGAGCGAATGGGATTCTGATACGAATTCAAATGCATGGTATGGTGCCATTGTTGGGAAGGTAACTAATCCGGAGATCAATATTAATATAGGTGCGTCAAAGCGTGGTGTTGTGTGGTTTGCACTCAACTCGAAAATTAAGGCGATAGCAGCACCTCCTAAACCAGTTGAGCCGACACCGCCTACTCCCCCAACAGAGCCTGTTAAGCCTGTGATTACGGCAAGCTATCACTATGACGTGCTCTATGTGAAGCCTCAGGTGGAAAAGAAGGTACTTGACCAAGACAACAAGGATATCGATACCAACACGGTTAAGACGGGCTCTATCGTAAAGTTTGAGCTTACGACAACGCCCTTCCCAGCAGGTCACGAGACAATTGATTCAGTCATCTTCCGCGATACGCTTCCTGAAGGCTATGAGCTTGACCTTGAAGCAACAAAGAGCGCAAGCCCTGATTACGATGTGGAATACGACGAAACTTCTCGCAACCTTGTCTTCACTGGTAAAGATGCACTGATCACCCAAATCAATGCTGATAGGACAAAGGAAGCAGCGGTTCCTGCTCCTATGGTTGTGGGTAAGGTAACCAAAGAAGGTACTACTTACGAAAATCAGTTTGATCTTGATATCAACCACACCTATTCGGTGAAGTCCAATACGGTAAAGGTGAGCACGCCTGAAAAGCCGTCGGTTAGCCCGAAGACCGGTGACGATACGGTGCTGATACCGATTACCTTGATGGTGCTGTCAGCAGCTGCTCTTGGAGCACGACGTGTTATCACACGGAAGAACCAGAGCTTCTAAGGTTTATTCCGACTACTTGTGCTTGAATTAAGCTTTTCGTAGAGCACGCTAAACCCCCACTTCTTGCTTTGGCAGGATGTGGGGGTTTCTTTTGAGGTGCTTGTATGCGGGTGAAATGCGGCCGCCCAGAATGACTATTTGTTTCCTTAACGCAGGGGTTTTCAGGAGGTGGGCTTCTTTTGGAGGGCTCGTGTGCGGGTGGAGGAAAAATCGATAATGCACATCTCCGTGCGTTGACGCGTGCTGCAAAGGAGCGATACACTACACAAGTTCGCTTTCAAAAGCCCCGTGCCGCAGTGTGTGATTCGGACAGGCGGAAGGTCGTCCAGGACCGAAAGCCCGTGTTCGGCGTAGGAAACCGACTCTGTAATGACCCTGCACTTTTGAAAAACGACATCCCAACTTTTGCTTGGCAGCGGGCTTGCAGTTGCAGGTGCCAAAGCAGAGCAAAACGGGAAACCGTCAATGGAGGAAACATTGAAGACGTATTACGCCAAGCCCAACGAAGTTGAGCGTGAATGGGTCTTGATTGATGCGAAAGACCAAATCTTGGGTCATGTCGCCGTCAAGGCTGCCACGATTCTCAAGGGTAAGCACAAGCCACAGTACACCCCTCATGTGGACACGGGCGACTTTGTCGTTATCGTGAACGCTGACAAGGTTCAGCTGTCTGGCACAAAAGCTGCCAAGAAGGAATACTTCCGTCATTCGGGTTATCCGGGTGGTCTGAAAAGCGAAACATTCGCTGAGGCCATGCAAAAGCACCCCGAGCGCGTGATTGAGCATGCTGTTAAGGGCATGTTGCCAAAAAATACCCTTGGTCGTGCTATGGGCAAGAAGCTCAAGGTCTATGCAGGTCCCGATCATCCGCATGCTGCTCAGCAGCCCCGAGAAATCAAGATGGGAGAATAACCGATGGCAGGTGAAGCAATGTATTACGGCACCGGCCGTAGGAAGAACGCTATTGCTCGCGTACGCTTGGTGCCTGGCACCGGCAAAGTAACCGTTAATGGAAGGGATGCTGCTGAGTATTTCGGTCGTCATCAGCTGATCGATTATGCGACGGCTCCCTTTAAGGTAACTGATACGGAAGATCATTTTGACGTTATTGCTCGCTGCAATGGCGGTGGTATTTCAGGTCAGGCTGGCGCTCTGCGCCACGGCATTGCTCGTGCGCTGCTTTCAGCCGGCGAGTATCGCCCTGAATTAAAGAAGGCTGGCTACCTTACACGTGATAGCCGTATGGTTGAGCGTAAGAAGTACGGCCTGAAGAAGGCTCGCAAGCGTCCGCAGTTTAGCAAGCGCTAAGCATACATTCTTTTTAAGCAAGTAAAAGTCCCTGCTGGTTACATCAATCGGCAGGGACTTTACTTGCTTGGGGTTCTTAATCTGCTTTTGTTAACCTATCCGCAATTATTTTCTCTACTCTCTGCTTTTGCTGCTTTGATGCCGCATTGTCCTTTGCAACTATTTACGGTCTCTTCGAAGTTATTATTCCTGTCTGATATCGTATGAAGTCGCAGAGAGACTCTAAAGTTCACCAATGAATAAGACATACCGTTCCATTGTCATAGTCGAGGTAAAGGACAAGAAGCGTGCTTAAAAACAAGGAGATCAGAAGTAATACTATGATATAGGTGGATAGAGTGGTTTTATCGCTGGTTCAAGCAGGGGTGCTGGGAAAGGCAGGATGCTTTTTGCATCCTTTTTTCCTATACCAGTATTAGTTTAATAATAAACTAATTGGAAGATCGGTTTCATGGCAGAGAAGGAGAAGGCACGGAAGAGCGTTGCTCGCATTCGGAGTGCTCATTGCTGCACTATTAAACTTCGTTGTTCTTGCGTATAGACAAATGACATGCAAGGAGCAGGCATAAAGCGGCGTGGCGGAGATATTACGTCCGATGTTCATAAAGTCTAGGACGAAGGGGATTTATGCATAATAGTATGTCAATTCTCTACGTCTAGTTCCATACCAGCGTGCACGACGTATGTTTTGAATCGTACATTTGGCATGCACGCTGTCAGGTCGTTCTGAATTCGTTCAAGCGCTTCTAGACGATATTCAACGGATGTTTTGGCATTGCCCTGGATGATGAAGATAGCATTCTTCGTTTTATCGTCGAACTTGTAGTTCTCGCCGTCGCGAACATCCAGCCACGCCATGATTCCCTTCGCGTCCCGATAGACGTAGTCCGTCTCGGCCACGTGTTTCTCCGTGGAAAGGATCGGAAGGAAGACGCCTTCCTTCTTGTTGATGGTGAATTCGATATAATCGTCGACCTTGTCGAGGTCATGTCCGCCTATGGCCAGAAGCGAATGCAGCGATTCGACATTGTAGATGTCGATGACGCTGTTGATATGTGGAATGGAGCCGCGGTGTTGGATATTGCGGATGAGCGCGGGAACGGTGGGTGGGTTCTTCTTGATGCTTCGCTTTGCGCGTTGCAGCAGGTCCGTATAACCTCGAACGACTGGGAAATCGAGCACGTCGTCCATGGTGCAGCTCAACGCCCAATCCTCCATGTCCTTCTGCTTCTTTAGGAAAGAGTCGGGTAGGGACGCGCTTGGGTCTACGTTTTTCGCAATCCCGATTACGACGTTTTCGACTCCGAGTTGTGTAATGCTTTCGTCGACTAGTAGCTTCATGACAGCCTGCCTTATCAATATTTCTAATAGATACACCATATCAAACTATGCATTGATATGGTGAGAGATCTATCTGCACCAGTCATAGTCACAAAGGCATGGTATTGTCTCTCCAGCGGCTTCGGGGGATAGGAGATTACCTTGGCTGAAATTGGTGAAGACCGAATCAAGATGTCTGAAATCGAGCAGCTCTATGGAAGCGAAGTCTTTAACGACGGCGTGATGCGCGATAAGCTTCCTTCTTCCATTTATGAAGTTTTATTTCGCACCATCAAAGAAGGTGAGCCGCTTGATCTCGAGGTAGCAAATGTTGTTGCTCACGCCATGAAGGATTGGGCTATTTCACATGGTGCAACGCACTATACGCATTGGTTTCAGCCTCTGACGGGTATCACAAGCGAAAAGCACGACAGTTTTCTCGATCCAGTGGGTGATGGTAGCGCAATTACCAAGTTTTCTGGTAAAGAGCTTATTCAAGGCGAACCCGACGCATCGAGTTTCCCAAATGGGGGCCTGCGTGCTACGTTTGAGGCGCGCGGATACACAGCGTGGGATCCCACAAGCTATGCCTTTATTAAAGATGAAGTGCTCTGCATTCCAACAGCATTTTGTAGCTATACGGGTGAAGCACTTGATAAGAAAACCCCCTTGCTGCGCTCTATGAGCGTGCTTTCCCAACAGGCAAATCGGGTGCTTTCGCACTTTGGAGAAGATGGCCATCGGGTGATTACTACGGTTGGAGGCGAACAGGAATACTTCCTTATTTCTGAAGCAGATTATGAAAAGCGGCAAGACCTTATGTTTACTGGTCGTACCTTGTTTGGTGCGCCTCCGGTAAAAGGGCAAGAACTGGAAGAACATTACTTCGGTGCTATTCGTCCTACCGTGAACGAATTTATGAAAGAACTCGACGACGAACTGTGGCGGCTTGGCATTGCTGCGCGAACGAAGCATAACGAGGTTGCTCCCTGTCAGCATGAGTTAGCGCCGGTATTCACTAATTCAAACCGTGCTATTGATGAAAACCTGCTTACCATGGAAAAGATGAAGCTTCTTGCTTCTCATCATGGTCTGGCTTGTTTACAGCATGAAAAACCGTTTGAGGGTATTAACGGCAGCGGCAAGCACAACAACTGGTCAATGAGCTACGGCAGTACCAATCTGCTCGAGCCGGGTGATACCCCTATGGATAACCTGCGCTTCCTTATCTTTATGACCTGCGTGATTGCTTGTGTCGATGATTATCAAGAATTGCTGCGCATGTCGGTAGCGAGTGCTGGTAACGACCATCGTCTTGGCGCGCACGAGGCGCCACCCGCTATTGTGAGTATTTTCTTGGGTGACGAACTCACTGGTATTGTGGATGCACTTATTAACGATCATCCATATCAAAGTGCCGCATGTGTGTCGATGGATTTAGGTGTCGATGTACTGCCTAACTTCCTGAAGGACAATACTGATCGCAATCGTACGAGTGCTTTTGCGTTTACCGGAAATAAGTTTGAATTCCGCATGCCTGGTGCACAGGTAAACCTTTCCGACTGTAATATGATTTTAAACACGGCGATGGCTTATGCTTTAAAGCAGTTTGCCGATGCGGTAGAGGGGCTTTCTGGAGCTGCGTTCGAAGCGGCAGCGCTTGAGTACATTAAGCACTCGCTAACCGAACATCAACGCATTATCTTTAACGGCAATGGCTATGGCGACGACTGGCCGATTGAAGCTGCCCGCCGCGGTTTGGCTAACAATCGCAATACCGCCGAAGCACTGCCGTGCTTTGTCAGTCAAAAGTCCTTGGATCTTTTTTCTGAAATGGGCGTTCTCAATGAAGCTGAGGTACGCAGCCGCTATGAGGTCAAGCTCGAGAAATACGTTAAAACACTCAATATTGAATGCAACGTGATGCAGCGCATGACACGCCGTAACTATATTCCGGCTATTAATGCGTATGCAACAAAGATCGCTAAAGGCATTACGACGGTTAAAGATGCACTTGCTGGCGCTGACCTGAGCGATCAGGAAGAATTACTTGAGCGGTTGCTTGATGGTTTGCGCACGATTAATGTGGCGCACCGCAATCTGCTTCAAGCCCATCAAAAAGCTGAAGCAATAGTTGATAAGCAAGAACAGGCAAATTGCTATGCCGAAGAAGTTGTTCCTGCTATGGAAGCATTGCGTGTGGGCGTTGATGCTATGGAGGGCATTACCGATCATGGGTACTGGCCTGTGCCTACCTATAATGACATCTTGTTCTACGCATAACGTCTGTTGGTGTAAATAGGCTGTTGACTTGCATTGGAGTTTTGACTTCACGAGGTGAGAGAGTTTTGTTCAGAGCTCCTATCGGTTAATGTAAATCTGACCAGGCATGATAACCCCTATCGTCCATTGCAGTCGATAGGGGTTATCGCATGTTTGTGCTGCATATGAGATAAAAATCGACCATAGGGGTCGGTGTATCCGCTGCCCACTTACAGCATACTTCGGCCAATCAGGGCGCTGCCAGGAGGGGCTGGCGCCGCTTCTTCGAAAGAAGGTAAGGACATGCCAACCAGTTTCAGTTTGAGCCGTCGTAATTTCCTTGCAGGTGCAGGCATTGCTGCCGCAAGTGCTGCTGCATTGGGGCTTTCGGGCTGTGCACAGCCAAAAAGCGCTAGCAGTAAGGCACAGGATAGCGCCAAGGGTTCAAGTACTGCCAGTGGATCAACCGTCGGCTACGATGGCACGGGCACTATGCCGTGGCTTGGCGAAAAGCCATCTATCAGTGATTCCGATGTAGAAGAAACGCTCAATGCCGACGTGGTTGTTGTAGGCCTTGGTGCTGCTGGTGTTCCTGCTGCTCGCGCTGCAGCAGAAGCTGGCGCACATGTTGTGGCACTCGAAGCTTCGGCAAGCTTAAATAGCGTTGCTTCTGACATGGCTATTTTTGGTGGCCAGACGCAGGCAAAATGGGGTCGTGGCGACGGATTCCTTGATAAGAAGACCATCGTTAACATGCACATGAGCGAATGCAGCCATCATTGCAATCAGCGGATTATCGAAAAGTACTACACCGAGTCGGGCAAGGCACTCGATTGGTTTGTCGAGGCGAGCAAGGATCTGTACTTCTCGCCCGAAACCTATTCTGAGATTCCGGCTGAAAGCCAGTCGAATTACATGTATCCCTATTTTGTGCCGATGCTTCCGTCATACGACTACACTAAGGAAGACATGCCGTGCTATCCGACGTCAGTTGGCTTCAGCAGCTTGAAAACTGTTATGCAGGATAACCTGCAGGTAGCGGTCGATAAAGGGGCCGATGTACGCTACAACACCAAGGGTGTTGAGCTCATCACGGATGATTCTGGTGCGGTTACGGGCGTGTATGCTCAGGAATCGAAATCGAGCAAGTACATTAAAATCAACGCAAAGAGCGTCATCATTGCTACAGGCGACTACCTGATGAACGAAGACATGATGAAGTTCTATGCGCCGCAATGCATTGAAAATGGCATCAAGACTCTGTCGCTCGACATGGATTCAACGGGTGGTTACACCAATGTTGGTGATGGTCATAAGATGGGCGTTTGGGCCGGTGCTGCTATCGAGCAGTGGCATGCGCCGATGATCCATCACATGGGCGGCGGCGCTGGCGCCGATGGCCGTGGTGTTATTGGCAACAATGGCTATCTGTGGCTCAACCTTCGTGGTGAGCGCTTTATGAACGAAGATGTGGCCGGTCAGCAGCTGGAAAATCAGGTTGAACTGCAACCTCAGCGCAAGGCATATCAGTTCTTTGACGCATCATGGCCCGAGCAGCTGCAGTATTTCCCCGCAGCTCATGGTGTTGCTTGCTACTATCTGGAATCTGAGCTCCCCGATTACACGGCGTCTGGCTTGAAGATCAATTGCCGCACCGCTGCTGATATTGATCAGGCTGTTGCTGAAAACCGCTGCCTGAAGGCTGACACTATTGACGAGCTTCTCAGCAAAATTGATGGCATGGATGTCGACACTGCAAAGAAGTCGATTGAACGGTACAACGAGCTGGCAAAGGCTGGCAGTGACGAAGACTTCGGTAAGAGCAGCCAGCGCTTGTTTGCTCTGGAAAACGGACCATTTTATGCGGCTGAGTGTGGAACGGCCTTAACGCTGGGTAACCTGGGCGGTTTTGATTCCGATGAAGATTGCCACGTGTACAACACCAATCGCGAGCAGATCAAAGGCCTCTACACCTGTGGCGCTACGCAGGGCGGTCGTTTCAACGTCCAGTACCCAATTAGCCTGAAGGGTCTTTCCTGTGGTATGTGTATGGTATACGGCAAGATCGCTGGTGAAAACGCGGCAGCTGGCAAGTAGTTAACGAACTGGCTCTAGCTTGGCGTTTCATTTGAATCGCGAGCAGCTCGAGTAGAGAACAAACATCAATAAGCGTCAAGAAGCGCGTCCGTTTCCCGAAAGGGGAGGCGGGCGCGCTTTTGCATCGTTATAATGTCTTCGCGCTGGTAAGCTGGAGGGGAGAGGCGCTATGGATGAAACACAGCAAAACGGTGCTTCTAGTAGTCGTCGACGACTGACGCCAATTCCACTCCGAGCAACACAGGTACTGGGGCTTTGTTTCTACTGGGCGTGGGTATACCTTTCATTTAACTCGACTTCGTCGATTAACCTCAACCTAGCTATCGATACAAAACTTTTGTGGGTGCATGTAGCCTCAAGTTCTGTTGGTGTACTGATATACCTACTAGCAACTGTTTTTTCTCGGGCGGCATTACGACTGTTTTTCGATCGCCGAATACTTTTGGTAGCGGGTATTGTCATGGCGGTGGGTACCGCCTGCTATGCTCTGCCGCTATCACTGCCGTTTCCTCTAGTGATACTCGGTGCGCTGCTGACGGGGATATCGTCTCCTGTTGTGCTGGTGAATTGGGGAGCACTCTTCAGTGGATTTTCGGCGCGTGCCATTGTGCTTTCCACTGCAGGTGCCTTCTTTGTGGCGAATGGGGTGTACTTTGCATCGCTGTTCTTGTCGCCGTGGGGTATCTGTCTGCTTGAAATTGTACTCCCGCTCTGTGCCACCTTACTTATTCCCGATCGTGAATTAATGGATCGCTATCTGGGTGATCGTTCCCACTCCATCGAACAGAGGGGTGGACAAGCTTTTCCTGCACCTTCGTCTACATCTATGCATGGTGCAAATGGCGGGGCTCGTGCAGATGGTGTTGTTGGTATAAGTGGTGTAGATGGCGCTGGTGTAGACAGTGCGAATGGTGGTGCGGCTGATGCAGGCCATGCGACTGGTATGGGTGGCCGTGCTAATTGGTCAGGCACAAAGCGCATGCTTGTTTTGCCTCGGGCACTTCCCTGGCGGGTGGCGCTGGGGTTGTTCGTCATCATGCTGGTATATGGCGGCGTGCGGGTATATGTAGGTGTGGCTGATGCGCAGCCGGGTGAGGGGCTCTTCTTAACGGCTCTGTTGACCGGTGTCTCCATTGTTTGCTTTTGCATTTGGGGCGCCTTCTTTCAAGGGGAAAATGCCAGCTTAGGTACGATTTACAAAATCATGCTACCTTTGCTTACCTGCGCTCTTTTGATGTTGGCGTTATTTGGGCAGGAATATGCGACGCTGACAGCGGCACTCGTGACTACGTGCAATATCGTTATTGAACTTCTATCATGGATTCTGCTGGCCGACATGGCGCGCACCACACGTATGCCAGCTATCGTTGTATTTGCGGTGGGTCGTGGAGCGGTACAAGCTGGTATGATGATTGGGCAGATCATCGGCTGGTTCATGATAGATAGCATCATTCCATTTGCTATCGTAAGCGTGTTTGCTCTTATGCTGGTTATGGGATTCATGTTTGATGCTCAGGATACGCTGCTGGTGTTTGAGGCGCCAACAGCTGCCGAGCGTGATGAAGTGGAGCAGCGCACCGGTCAACCGCTTGATTCACGCTTGCAGAAAGTTGCACAGACGTGTGGTCTTACGGCGCGTGAGACCGAGATTTTTATGCTGTGGGCCACAGGGCATGGATCAAAGTACATTCAGGACTCGCTTGTTATTAGTGCGAGTACCGTGAAAACCCACGTGCGACATATTTATGACAAGTGTGGTGTGCACAATCGCGCCGAGATTATTGACCTGTTGGAAAACGGAAACGCATAGCTAGTTTGGTTTCATTAAAGCAGCATGTGATGTGCGAACCGCTTTACCATGTTAGAGTACAATAGACAGGCAAAATACATGCTCCACGGGGCATAGGTTGTTCTTTTACGTATCGGAAAGGCCTCTTCATCATGGGGATTGATTCTTCGGGCTATATTTGGCTCGATGGCCAGATTGTGCCACATGTCCAGGCTCTTATCCCGCTTGATTCACCGGCGGTATTGAGCGGGGCAGTTATTGTTGAGAGTATTGCATGTTCAACGAATATACCGCATGAAACCGCGTTGTCTACCGTGGTAGGCGTGGATACATCATCTACTGTCGAGCAACCTGCGAGGGGAAATTCTGTTACGCAGCAATCTGGTGCACGAGAATCTGCTACGCAACAACCCGGTGAACGACGATTTCTCTTCCGCGTACGCGATCATTTCGAACGATTTGAACGCAGCTGCCGCATCGCGGGGATCGCCTTGCCATTTGACATCGATAGATTGTGTGTCGCTGCCGCTGAGGTGGTACGGATGTGCAGCGATATGCCAGCCTGCGTGCAAGCAGTTGCTTATTGCGGAATACCCGAAACACACGCGACCAAAGAATCGCTCGGCGTACCGAACAGTACTGTTCACGTGGCTCTTTTGCCCATGAAGCAGTCTGTACGTTATAGCGCCAGCGATGGTGTGGTAGACAACACAGCAATTGCCGGACAAACTCATTCAGGTGGTAACAAAACAAGCAGTTCAGATGATACTTTCGTTTTGAATGTGCCTGAGTCAAGTGGGGTTCATGCCGAAATATCGTCATGGCGCCAGCTTTCACCCAACGCTCTACCGGTTGCTCTACAATCGATCGCTGCACGTTTTCATGCAGAACTTGTTCTCGACCAGGTACGCCGGAGTGGATTCAACGAAGCAATTCTTCTTGACGAAGCAGGACGCGTGAGTTCGGTAGCGCGGGGAAACCTATTTATTGTGCGCGATCATTATCTTTCAACGCCACCTGCATCAGATGGAGCACCCGAAGGTATTACGCGTGATACTGTACTCTGTCTTGCGGAAGACCTTCACCATGAATTTGATCTACATATTCTTGAAGAAAGCATGACACGGGCCGACCTCTATGCGGCTGATCAGGCGTTTGCTTGTAGTACCACAAGAGGCATTCGCCCAATTGTGTCTATCGACCATCGTTCACTTCGTGGTGGGCCGTCTACGAGAGGTATCGTCGAAGCCTTGCAAGAGCGCTATCGTGCCTGCTTGGCTGGGGAAATAGAAGAATATCGCGATTGGCTGTACGAGGTTTAGATAGTGCGGATTAAGTTCCGTGCGACTAAGTTAATTGGTGAAATAATGCATCCATCTGCTGTCTGACGAGTTGATGATGCTGTATGAATGGAGAAGACGTATGAGCGATTTGAGAACGCCCAGTGTTGAAGTACTCCTTGATGTACTGGTCGGGGTGGCGGATAAAGATACCGCTTTTGCTTTGATCGAGGACCTTTTTACCATTCGCGAGATTCGAGAAACCTCTCAACGCCTTGCTGTGGCGCGTATGCTTGACGAAGGAAAACCATATGTCGCCATCGAGGAAGCAACGGGCGCTTCTGCCACGACAATCGCGCGCGTGTCTAAGGCGCTTAACTATGGGTCAGGGGGGTATCGTCATGCCCTTGATATTCTTCAGGCACAGTCTGGAGGGCAGTAATAGTGAATAGGGGTACTTCAGATAAGCAATCGTCTGATCAGTCTACTGTATCAGTGAATGCGCCCTCTTCTGCTGGGCTTTCGGCGGGACAGATGGATTTGGTAAATCAGGAAGCTTCGGCTGCTCAGGAAACTCCAACTAGCTGGTCAGCTTCAGCAAACCGGATAGCTTCTCTGCCAACACCGCAGTTGTTGCGAGTTGACCAAGTATCCGATGGATGGATTAAAAAGTATTTGCTGACCTATCGTCTTCCTGACGGCAAAGAATTCACGTATGAATCGATTTCGCGCAAGGGTCTCGAAGCCTATCGAGCCGAATTAGAATCGTTCGCTCATAACGCCCTTCATCCATCACGCCGACTGGTTGCCGATGCTGTGTGTATTGTGCCGCGCACTGCAGATGATCGGCTCGTGCTGATTCGCGAATTTCGCTACCCGGTAAATAGCTGGTGTATTGCGTTTCCAGCTGGCCTTATTGATCCTGGTGAAACGGTCGAGCAAGCCGTTGAGCGCGAACTCCGTGAAGAAACAGGCTATGCCCTGCGTCGCGATGTGCACGGGCAGGCGCATGTGCGCACCTTGTCTCAGCCAGGGTTTTCGTCGGTTGGGATGAGCGAGGAAAGCGTGCAAGTGGTGTATGTGCACGTCGAAAACGAACCGACATTAGGTCAGATGACGGAAAGCGTGGAATATATTCAGGTATTTACTGTGCCCGTGCGTGATGTGCCGCGCTTCCTTAATGAAAATGCCTTACCTATTGGGACGCGTGCGCAGCTGATTCTTGAAGCTTTTTCTAACAACGTAAAGCGCTATGGTGTGGCGCACTAATCGCTATGAGCGCTTCTCTCTCGAACTCTCAAGAACCAGCAACGTAAAATGCTCGTGCGCTGCGCATTAAATTGCACGGTGCACTCAATAGGACGCTCTGTTTTCAGATAGGTCAGCTCAGTTTGTAAACAGGCCGGTAGAGATTCCCTATCGATAGTGCCTCGTTCGTACGAGCTGCGCGATAATGCAGACAAGACACAATGCAGCCGAATAGATACTCGGGTAGGTCTTTGTGCACGCTTTGCGTACGTATGTGCCTGCGCCAGTACAATTAGGCAGAAGGGAATTCTGATGGGCAAGAAAAACGCTTGGAAATCGTACGATGCAGCCGATGAAGCGCAGCTCAACCAGCTTAATAACGATTACATCGACTTTATCAGTACGTGTAAGACCGAACGCGAATGCGCCAACCGTGCCATTGAGATGGCACGTGAAGCCGGCTATATCAGTCTTGAAGAAGCACGTATACAGAAGCGTCCGCTTGCACCGGGCGCCAAGGTGTACGCAAGCGTATACGGCAAAACAGTGATGCTTGTGCATTTAGGTAAGCGCCCGCTGGAAGAAGGGTTCAATATCCTTGGTGCGCATATCGATTCGCCCCGCCTTGATATCAAGCAGAATCCCCTGTATGAGGCTCAGGGATTTGCCCTGCTTGATACCCATTATTACGGTGGCATCAAGAAGTACCAGTGGGTTACGCTGCCTTTAGCTATCCATGGGGTAGTCGTTAAGCCGAACGGTGAATCTATCACGGTAAATGTAGGTGAAGATGCGACCGACCCGGTCTTTTGCGTTACCGATCTTCTCATTCATCTTGGCGCCGATCAGTTAGAGAAGAAGGGCGGCAAAGTGGTCGAGGGAGAAGACCTCGATTTATTGGTAGGCAGTCGTCCGTTTGTGCTTGATAAACAAGACATCAAAGATGCTGCTGAAGGGTCGCTCGAAGAAATGGCAGCGACCAGCCCGGTGAAAGCGGCTCTGCTTTCTCTCTTTCAGGATAAGTACGGCTTTACCGAAGAAGATTTTCTGTCGGCTGAATTGGAAGTGGTGCCAGCAGGGCGTGCACGCAGCTGTGGCTTTGATGCAAGTATGGTACTGGGCTACGGGCAGGACGATCGCGTATGTGCCTACACGAGTCTGATTGCTCAGCTTGAAGCCGAAGATATACAGCGCACCGCTATCTGTTTGCTCGTGGATAAAGAAGAGATTGGCAGTGTGGGTGCAACGGGTATGACCAGTCTGTTCTTCGAAAACACTGTTGCCGAAATCATGGAGTTGGCTGGGCAGGGCGGCGACTTGGCGCGTCGCCGTGCGCTGGCTGCTTCCGATATGCTCTCCAGCGACGTGAGTGCAGGGCTCGACCCGTTATACGCCAGTGCCTTTGAAGAAAAGAATGCCGCTCATTTGGGTTGTGGCCTCGTATTCAACAAGTTCACCGGTGCCCGCGGGAAAAGCGGCAGCAACGATGCAAATGCCGAATACATGGCAAAAATTCGTGCCATTATGGATGGTGGTGCTGTGCGCTTCCAAACAGCTGAGCTGGGAAAAGTTGATCAAGGCGGCGGCGGGACAATCGCCTATATCCTGGCAAAATATGGCATGAACGTTATTGACTGTGGCGTGGCGGTTCTTTCAATGCATGCTCCGTGGGAAGTGGCGAGTAAGGCCGATATTTACGAAGCAAAGAAAGGCTATATAGCATTTTTGCAACAAGCCTAATGAGCATAAAAATTTGTCAGAAATGAAATAGGGAGGTCATGTCCTTATCAAAGCGGTCTCCGAATGTTTATAATATTCGAAATCGCCCCATCATCAATTTATTTGCGAAAGGGATATCCATGGCTTACATCTTTGAAGAACCGTCTCGCACCTTCAACGAATACTTGCTGGTACCCGGTTATTCATCGTCTGAAAATCGTCCTGAAAATGTGAGTCTTAAAACCCCGCTAACAAAGTTTAAAAAGGGCGAAGAGCCAGCGATCAGCCTGAATATTCCCATGATTTCAGCCATTATGCAGGCTGTTTCCGACGATGGCATGGCGGTGGCGTTAGCAACCGAAGGCGGTATGAGCTTTATATACGGCAGTCAGACGATTGCCGATGAAGCAGCCATGGTTGCGCGCGTAAAAGCCTACAAGGCCGGCTTTGTGGTGAGCGATTCTAATCTCACACCGCAGATGACCCTTGGTGAAGTGGTGGCACTGGCAGAAAAGACTGGTCATTCAACCATGCCGGTCACTGACGATGGCACCGCCCATGGCAAGCTGGTTGGCATTGTTACCGAGCGTGATTATCGTTTGTCTCGCATGTCTTTGGACGAAAAGGTGGCTGACTTTATGACGCCACGTGCCGAATTGATTACGGCACCGGCTGATACCACCTTAAAGCAAGCTAACGACATCATCTGGGACAACAAGCTCAACTCGCTGCCTTTAATTGATACTGACGACAAGCTTGCTTACATGGTATTCCGCAAGGATTACGATTCGCATAAATCCAATCCCAACGAAATGCTCGACGAGCATAAGCGTTACATGGTGGGCGCGGGCATCAATACGCGCGACTTTGCCGAGCGCGTACCAGCTTTGGTTGATGCCGGGGTCGATTGCCTGTGCATTGATAGTTCTGAGGGGTATAGCGAATGGCAGGCGCTGACTCTCAAGTGGATTCGCGATCATTACGGCGACAGCGTCAAGGTTGGCGCTGGTAACGTGGTTGATGCTGAAGGGTTCCGCTTTTTAGCTGACGCAGGTGCCGATTTTATCAAGATTGGTATCGGCGGTGGTTCTATCTGCATCACGCGCGAACAAAAGGGTATCGGTCGCGGTCAAGCCACTGCAACCATTGAAGTGGCGCGTGCACGCGACGAGTATTTTAAAGAGACCGGGGTTTACATCCCGCTGTGCTCCGATGGTGGCATTGTATATGACCACCACATTACGCTTGCTTTGGCCATGGGTTCCGATTTCGTTATGTTGGGCCGGTATTTTGCTCGCTTCGATGAATCGCCTTCCAACAAAGTGATGGTTAACGGCAGCTATATGAAAGAGTACTGGGGCGAAGGCTCAGCGCGCGCTCGTAATTGGCAGCGTTACGATTTGGGTGGCGACAAGCAGAAAATGTCCTTTGAAGAGGGCGTCGATAGCTACGTACCCTACGCTGGTAGCCTGAAAGACAATGTGGGACTTACGCTTTCCAAGGTGAAGTCGACCATGTGTAACTGCGGTGCACTGACTATTGCCGAGTTGCAAGATAAAGCCAAGCTGACGGTGGTGTCGTCCACCAGCATTGTTGAGGGCGGCGCGCACGATGTGCTCCAGAAGGATAAGACTCCGTACGTAAGTAATGCCAACTAAGAGTGTGTGTTGCACCTGCTAGATAAAGTATTCGATGGTGGGGGTATAGCGATCGATGATGTCTTGCAGGGATATTTCTGCAAGATAATCATTGACGGTTTGTTCAAGCCCTTCCCAGATGGGTTCAAGCATCGTTTCATTTGAAGAGAGTAAGGATGCAGACCGTTCGGTAGTATCGACGTTCGTGCCGGTTGAGGCGGCGCCTGCAGTAAACCCGCTTTCAGTTACGGCAAGCACATCAGCTACGGTAATATCGCGCGGCGCTTTTGCAAGACGATAGCCCCCTTGGTAACCGCGGGTGACCTGCAGTATGCCAGTGGGATTGAGCAAGGCAATCACTTGCTCGAGGTATTTCTTTGATATCCCTTGCCGCTGTGCAATATCTTTAAGGGGCACGGGGCCGGTGCCTTGGTGCTGGCAGAGGTCAAGAAGAAAACGCAGTGCGTAGCGACCTTTTGTTGAAATCTGCATGGTCTATCCGTTCTATGGACGAGCCGGCGCTCGTCAAAAGCAATAAGTGATGCTAAATAGTATAGGATACGAGCATAAGAGCAGCGATGATGGCTCTTACTGAAGCCATATAACGGGAAAGAGGAGCAAGGAAGCAGCATGGGAGCGGGAGCATCTGAGTTCATTTACTTGGATCATGCGGCAGCAACGCCGCTTGATAAACAGGTACGTGCTGCTATGGAGCCGTATGAGAGCAGGTTGTTCTTTAATCCGTCGAGTCCGTATATGCCAGGCGTTCAGGTGCGGCGCAGCTTTGAAGCAGCGCGTGCCGATCTGGCCCATGCCATTGGCGCTAAGCCCGACGAAGTGGTAATAACTGCCGGTGCTACTGAATCGATCAACCTTGCATTTGATTCGTTCGAGGGTCATGTTGTGATACCCGAAGTGGAGCATGCTTCAGTGCTAGCTTCGGCCACACGCCACGACTGCACACAGGTGGCAGTAGGGCATCATGGGCGTGTCGATCCAGCTGATATAGCACGTGCGATCAGGCCGGATACTGAACTGGTTAGTGTGGGTCTTGCGAACAACGAAATTGGTACCGTACAACCCTTGCGCGCTATAGCGCAGGTGGTATCAGAAGAGCGGCAGCGGAGGTTGCAGGCAGGTGAGACAACTCCCATCTGGCTGCATACCGATGCTAGTCAGGGTGCCGGCCAAGTGAATACCGATGTTGCCACATTGGGTGTCGATCTGATGACGCTCAATTCTGCAAAGGTGTATGGCCCAAAACAGGTTGGCCTGTTGTGGGCAGCACGTACGGTACGTCTGCGGCCGCAGGTGGTTGGCGGTGGACAGGAACGGGGGCTGCGTAGCGGTACGGAAAATGTATCGGGTGCTGTTGGATTTGCCTGTGCCCTTTCGATGGCGGTGACACATCGCAAGGCAGAAGCAGTGCGTCTGTCAGCGCTGCGCGATACGCTGCAAAGTGCGCTAACTGAAGCGTTTCCCCAGGCAGTGGTTTCGGGTCATCGGAAGCATCGGCTTCCGGGCTTCTTGCACATTTCGTTTCCAGGGCTTGATGCCGAACGGGTCGTGTTTTTACTGGAAGACGTTGGTGTCTTGGTGGGCACGGGTGCTGCCTGTGCCGCCAACAAGGAAACCGGCAGTCATGTACTGGCTGCTATTGGACTGCCGCCCGACCTGGCAAATGGCAGTCTGCGGTTGACGTTAGGTCGCCTATCGACGGCGGATAATACTGCGCGTGCTGCGCAATTGATTATCGAAGCGGTGCGCAGCGAATACGAAAGGATGGCGCGCTGATGGCATCGCCTGAAACAAACGGGGAACAGAGTGAGTACCCCCTGGGAGCAGGCGAGACGTTGAAGCTCGTGCCCGATTCAGCGCAGGAGTTGGCGTCACAGTTAGTGTCAAAATCAGCGCCGAAGCACGCTCAGGTAGCTGAAGCACTGGATCCAACGGTTGATGCAGCTGAAGCAGACGCACTCGCTGCAACGAAGGACGATCTGTATCAATTTGCACACATGTTCCAGCGCGACCACCAACGTATCCCGCGTGTACTCGTGGGGCTTTCGGGCGGTGTCGATTCATCGGTGTGTGCTGCTCTGTTGGTAGAAACAGGCTGGGATGTCTGTGGCGCCTACATGAAGAACTGGACCATGGATGTTCCGGGCATGCGCTGCCCCTGGGCCGACGATCTGGCTGATGCAAAACGTGTGGCAGTGCGGCTTGGTATTGACTTTCGGGTGTACGACTTTCAAGAAGCGTATAAGCGGGAGGTCGTCGATTATCTGGTGGACGAATACCGAGCTGGGCGTACGCCGAACCCTGATGTTATGTGCAATCAGCAGGTGAAGTTTGGACTGTTTTTTGACGCGGCGCAAGATGACGGGTTTGATTACATAGCAACAGGGCATTATGCCCGCGCATCACATGATCCTGTCCGTTTGTTGCGTGCTGCTGACACGCACAAAGACCAGACGTATTTCCTGTATCGGATGTCATCCGATGCCGTGGCGCATACTATTTTTCCACTGGGAGGATTGCTGAAGACGCAGGTACGCGCTGCCGCAGAACAACGAAATCTCTCAACAGCACATAAGGCCGATTCACAAGGCATTTGCTTTGTGGGTGAAGCAGGTATTTGCGATTTTTTGAGCTTGTATGTACACCCGCAGCCGGGGCCTATTATCGATGATGATACTGGTGAAACAGTCGGTTATCACGACGGGGCTATCTTTTTCACCATTGGCCAGCGTCATGGGTTGGGCATCGGTGGCGGCAGGCGCTATCGTGTTGTACGTAAAGACATGGATCACAACATTCTCTATGTGCATGATGGGCCGCTTGCACCTGTTCAAGACAGCCTGCTTGAGCTCGATCGTGTGCGATGGATAGCGGATGTGCCACCGCAGGAGGGGGCCTGCGAAGTGCGCACCCATCATGGAGAAAAGCTTCTTGCTGCCACGCTTTTGGCAACTGCTACAACGGCCACAGTGCAGCTTGAAGCAGATCACGATGCGGTGGCTTCTGGTCAGTCGGTTGTTATCTATCGTGGCCAGGAATGCCTTGGCGGCGGGATCGTACGCTAACGTTAAACCCAGTGCGCCGATTGTTCCTCATAACTGTGCATCTATCTGCAGAAAGCACGGCACAGATGGAACTGCCGCGCACGCTTTGCGCAACGGCGCAGCATACGCATCCGAAAGCAGGATGCGCATTCGTGTTCACACAACCACATCACATTGATAGTGGCATGGTGACATCCTGTAGCAAGATGGTATATTCTGATTTCTCGAACCTATTCCAACTGCGATGATGCGTCTGATTCGCATTTTTTGCACGTACGGGAACAGGCGATTCAAAACTTATTTGTGTTGGTTGGCAATGCCGGATGTGAAGGGACACCATGAAGGAATATAACCCGCATGAGATAGAACCACGTATGCAACAGGCGTGGGCTGCTGCTGACCTCTTTCACGTTACGGAAGACGCTGATAAACCAAAGAAATACGTGCTTGAGATGTTCCCGTATCCTTCAGGTGACATTCACATGGGTCATGTGCGTAATTACAGCATTGGTGATGTGGTAGCTCGCTATAACGGCATGCGCGGGTTCAACGTCCTTCATCCTATGGGATGGGATGCCTTTGGTCTTCCCGCGGAAAATGCTGCGATTAAGCATCATAGTCATCCTGCTACCTGGACATATGCGAATATCGAAACCCAAAAGGCCAGTTTCAAGCGCATGGGTTTTTCCTACGATTGGGATCGTACCGTCGTGGCCTGTGACCCCGAATATTATCGGTGGGGTCAGTGGATGTTTTTGCAATTCTGGAAGCGCGGTTTGGTGGAGCGCCGCAATTCTCCGGTCAATTGGTGTCCGTCGTGCAAGACAGTTCTTGCAAACGAACAGGTTGTCGACGGTCGTTGCTGGCGTTGTGGCAGTGTTGTCGAAAAGCGCGACCTCACGCAGTGGTACCTCAAAATAACTGACTATGCGCAAGAACTTTTAGACGATCTTGATCAGCTCACTGGCTGGCCAGATCGTGTTCGGCAGATGCAGGCCAACTGGATTGGTCGTTCCGAGGGCGCTGAAGTTGATTTTATCCTGTGTGATAAAGGCGGTGCCGTTCCAGAAAACCCCAGCGATCACGATCGTATTACGGTATTCACTACGCGGGCAGACACCTTGTTTGGCTGTAGTTTCTTCGTGTTGGCACCTGAATATAAAGGGCTTATCGATTTAGTGGTTGGCACTGAGTACGAACAGCCGGTGCGCGATCTTATCGATGCAACTGCTCAGGTAAGCGCTGTCGAGCGTGCGCAGGGCGACCGCGAGAAGCATGGCGTGTTTACCGGGCGCTATGTCATAAATCCCATCAATGGTGAAAAGGTGCCAGTTTGGGTGGCCGATTACGTGGTGGCCGATTACGGCACTGGTGCGGTCATGGCGGTACCGTGTGGCGATCAACGCGACTTTGAGTTTGCGCGCAAATACGATCTTCCCATTGTGCCTATTATTCTTGATAAAGACGATGAATTGTATAATCAGCTCAAAGACGAACACGGGCGCGTTGTCACGACAGTCGACTGGGATGCAGCTTTCGCGGCAGAAGGTTGGTTGGTGCAGTCGGGTAAGTACACTGGTCTAAAGGGCGGTAAGCATTCCGAAGGCGAATCGGCTATTGTGGCCGATTTAGAAGCGCGTGGATGTGGTCGACGCAAGGTGGAATTCCGCCTGCGTGACTGGTTGATTAGTCGTCAGCGCTATTGGGGTAATCCTATTCCCGCTATTCATTGCCCAACGTGCGGAGTGGTACCGGTGCCTGAAGAAGACTTACCGGTGCGCCTGCCTGAAGATATTGATCTGGCGGCAGGGGAAACACTTGCAACGCACGAAGGCTTTGTAAAGTGCACCTGTCCGCGCTGCGGTGGCGAGGCACGTCGCGAAACTGACACGATGGATACGTTTACCTGCTCAAGCTGGTACTATCTGCGCTATACCGATCCGCACAACGATACCGTTCCCTTCGCGCGAGACAACGCCAATCGCTGGATGCCAGTTGATCAGTATGTAGGTGGCATCGAACATGCAATTTTGCATCTGCTGTATAGCCGCTTCTTTACCAAAATGCTGCGCGATATGGGTATGCTTGATTTTAACGAGCCGTTTACTAACCTGCTTACCCAGGGCATGGTCAAAGATGCGCACGGCGAAACCATGAGCAAATCGAAGGGCAATGTTATTGCTCCGGAAGACATGATTGCGCACTATGGTGCCGATGCGGTGCGTACCTACATCTTGTTTATGGCGCCACCTGATAAAGATTTGCAATGGGACGAAGAGGGTCTTGCGGGTATCTATCGCTTCCTGACGCGTGTATGGCGCCAGGTCAACGACCTGATGGGTAAAGCAGGGGAATCGACTTTGTTTGACCCCACTGCCCAAAACGCAGGGAAGGCTTCTTCGGTGGAACAGGCTGCCAAGGTGCTGCGTCGCGAGCGTCATCGCGTGGTGGGTAAGGTCACCAACGATATGGAGCGCAATAGTTTCAATACCGCTATTGCTGCCATTATGGAACTTTCAAATGCGGTGGGGTCGTATGTACGGGTTGCATCTGCCGAGATGCGCGCAGCTGATCCTGAGCTGGCGGCGCTTGATCGCGAAGTAGCTGAGGTGCTCGTGAAACTGCTGTCTCCGATGGCTCCCCATTGGGCAGATGAATTATGGGAAACAGTGCTTGATAACCAGGGCTATCTCTATGGATGTGTCTGGCCGACGTTTGATGCCCAGGCAGCACAGGCCGATGAGGTTGAGCTGGCTATTCAGATCAATGGCAAAGTGCGTGCACATATCACGGTTGGTGCCGATGCAGCTGAAGACGAAGTACGGGAGCAAGCGCTTGCCGCTATCAAAGATCAGACAGAGGGGCAGACGGTGGCTAAAGCTATTGTTATTCCCGGCCGTTTGGTAAATATTGTGGTGAGATAGCTGAAGGTTCTGCGAGTACAGTTTCTGTCTGATCAGATGACGGATGCTCGTATGCCCTGGTACTGCTATACGGGGTTCAATTCGCTTGTTCTGTGAAAGAAGTGGCCGCATAGTGACGCAAGCGCGTTCTGCGGTGCTGCTGCCTTTGCCGTTAAGTGCAATTTGAAGCCTATATGTATATCTGAGAATAATTATTGTTCACAGTCTCTAATTGTCCCTGTTAATATATCCTTTATCTAGTATATTCTGCAACAAAGAGAAGGTAATAGTGGCGAGTCAAGATACTCCGGCTATCAAAGAAACGGGGCACACGCAGCGCTACGAAGCGCATCGCGCGCGAAAAATAGTACTTATTGCTTTCTGCGTTGCTTTGTTAGTTGTTCTGTTTGTTTTGGGTTTGGCTGTCGGACGCCTGCAAGTACCGCCTGCTGATGTAGTGGGTATTCTCTCCCAGCGCTTTTTTGGCACTGATGGTTCTTGGTCGCAGGCCGCTATTAACGTAGTGTGTGACATCCGATTACCGCGCGTGATTGCTGCACTGCTTGTTGGCGCTGCTCTTGCTATATCTGGTGCTTCCTATCAGGGACTTTTCAAGAACCCTATGGTAAGTCCTGATATTTTAGGTGCCAGTGCAGGCGCATCGTTTGGGGCGGCGCTCGCCCTTTTGATGGATGGGAGTAATCGCGTTGTGCAGATTATGGCATTTGCCATGGGTTTCATCGCGGTTATGCTGACTTACTTTAGCGCGCGACGGATTGGTCGTGGCTCAAATCAGATTTTGCTGCTGGTATTGTGCGGCCTTATCGTTGGAACGCTATTCCAGGCGTTTGTTTCCATTATCAAATACACTGCTGATCCGACCTCTAAACTGCCTGAGATCACCTACTGGCTGATGGGCAGCATTGCGAAAGTTACCTGGGACGATCTTAAAATATTTGCCGTTCCCTTTGTGGTTGGCTGCGCTCCGCTGCTGCTTTTGCGCTGGCGGTTGAATATGCTTTCGTTTGGTGATGCCGAAGCGGAATCGCTCGGCGTTAACGTAAGTCTCATGCGTGCCATCTATATCTTCTGTGCAACGCTTTTAACGTCAGCGGCTGTGTCTATTGCCGGTGTTGTTGGCTGGGTTGGTCTTATCATTCCTCATCTGGTGCGATTTATCTTTGGACCAGATAACCGTATCGTGTTGCCACTTTCGTTAGTGGTTGGTGCTGCGTTTATGGTGCTTGTTGATATGGTATGTCGCACACTGATGGCTTCTGAAATTCCCTTAGGTATCTTAACCTCGGTTATTGGCGCTCCATTCTTCTTTGCCATCCTTTTGCAGACACAAAGGGGGCAGCGATGAGTGAAAATAAAGCAGTGCAATCTGAAACATTAGAACAAAAGACGACGCAAATAGAAACAACGCACGGTGCAGTGCGGCATAATGAACCAATACAAGTCGAGCCAATGCGGTCTGCGGCGGGGCAAGGTACGCCAATGCAACCGACGGTATCGCAAACAGAACTGCCATCATCTGAGATCTATTTACGCGCGAGCGATGTGAGCTGTGGTTATGCTGGTAAAGCGGTGTTATCAGGCGTATCGCTTGATGTCAGTGCAGGTGACATTACCTGCCTCCTCGGCCCAAATGGTGTGGGTAAAACCACGTTATTCAAAGCGCTGCTCGGTTTTCTTCCTTTGATGGAAGGTACCGTCCAGGTATGTGGACACGATCGTGCCTCGCTTTCACGGCGCGAACTTGCGCGTCTTTTGGCGTATGTTCCGCAGATACATGTTCCACCTTTTTCATTTTCCGTTCTTGACGTCGTACTTACAGGGCGCTCTCCGCATCTTGGCGTGTTTTCTTCACCAACAAAAAGCGATTACGCTCTGGCCGACCACGTGCTTGAAGAACTGGAGATATTTCATCTTCGCGATCGAGTATATACCGAGCTCTCTGGTGGCGAAGCCCAGATGGTACTAATTGCGCGTGCACTCATGCAGGACACGTCGCTGCTTATTTTGGACGAACCAACTGCTGCGCTCGACTTTGGCAATCAAGTGCATGTGTTGCGTCGTATTAAAGATTTAGCGCGAGATGGTCGCGGTATTGTAATGACTACCCATAATCCTGACCATGCATTTTTGTGCGGTACAAAGGCAGTGTTGCTTTCGCGCAGTGGAAAGGTACGCTCTGGTACCGTGGATGATGTGGTTACTGAAGAAAACTTGGCGGCGGCTTATGGCATTGATGTGCGTGTTGTTGAATCGCGTGCAGAAGATGGGTCGCCCGTAAAAACATGTATCCCTTCGCTCGGCAGTGGATAGGCCGACACTATCAATAAAGAGAGGGGTAGGAAATCCGATGAAGGAGAATGACATGAAATCAAAGAACGAACTTATCCTAGATGAAGTATCGCGTTTAAGCAGGCGTGACTTCCTGAAACTTGCTGGTATTGCTGGCCTTACTGCAGCTACTGGCGGTATGTTGGCTGGTTGCGGTAACGGCAACGGTGGTTCTAACTCATCTGATTCGTCTAACCAAGCAACCACTCAGATGGTAACAGACATGAACGGTAATCAGGTAGAAGTACCTCTTAACCCAACAAAATATGCTGATGGCTGGTACGCCCATAACGAAATCACCATTATGCTGACGGGGGCTGAGGGCTTAGTTGCTACCCATTGCGATGAGAAGAGCTTCCCCTGGATGTATAAGGTGTGCTCGAATATGTCCAAAGCGACGGCTACCTTTGGTAACGACTTCAATTTTGAAGACTTGGTTGCTCTTGAGCCACAGGTTATCTTCGACTCTAAGGAATCGCTGCGCGATAAGTGCGAAGAGGTCGGCATTCCACTGGTTAACTGCAATTTCCAGACATATGAAACCATGCAGCAGTCCATTGAACTGACTGCGCAAGTCTTTGGCGGCAAAGCGCCTGAAATTGCGAAGAAGTACAATGATGAATTGTCTTCAACGGTGTCTGCCGTGAAAGCGAAAACCGATAAACTTTCTGATTCTGATCGCCCACGTGTTATGCATGGTAATTCGGTATACACATTCATATTAGATGGCACTGAAACAATCATTGATACCTGGATTCAGGCAGCTGGTGGCGTGAATGCTGTCGCTGAAAGCACAAAGGGCAACGCGCAGGCCCAGTTCTCACTCGAGCAGATTATTGCATGGGATCCCGAAGTTATCATTACGGGCAAGGCCGCTGAAGTTGATCAAATTCTTTCTGACCCCAACTGGTCTTCCATTTCGGCAGTAAAAAACAATAAGGTGTATGTGAACCCCAAGGGTGTGTTTGGCTGGGATCGCTACGGCGTTGAGGAATTGCTGCAGATTCAGTGGGTATCTGCGCTGCTACATCCTGATTTGTTCCCCGATCTTGACATTCGTACGAAGGTAAAGGACTTCTACGCCACCTATCTGAACTATCAGACAACTGAGGATGATATCGATCGCATTATGGGCGCCCAGAATCCAGCATAAGGAATTCGCATAAGAAAAGAATCCGCTCGGGTGGTCGAGAGTTTTAAAATACCCAGGTTGCTTCTGCGGCCTGGGTATTTTGCGTAGATCGTCCAGTTATGTGCGCACGAATCGAAGCCTTATGGGACTACTCGCTCACAATAGCATTATGCGAACCTCTGTAAGTTTCCGTAAGCTAGCCGAGGCCTTGTAGATTATTTGCTTGCTTGTAGGATGCGCTAGTATTTGCCCGTATGAAGAAGCTCAGCGATCTACACTTCGTAGATTATCTCGCCGGTGCGGAAGGTGTCATACCCGATGTTTCGGGCGAGCTCTTCCTTAAACAGGCGGCTCTTTACCATACCACGCAGGAAGCGAATCACCTCGCGTGTCGTATCCGTTTTACGGATGGCCAAGTCGATCGATTCTTCCGCTAACGGCAAGAAATCAATACCTTCCACCTGATGGAAGGTGCGCTCATCACCGATGCATACATCAGCAGCCCCCGCTTTAACGAAGCCTGCTGCCGCAAGGACAGAGGTAAATTCATGTTGGTATCCGCGCGGTCGGTTTTCGCCTGCTTCAAGATTAACAAGCATTTCATCAAGCAGCACACGTTCTTCGGTGCCAACTGGGCGGTTTGCGATAGTAATAGCGGGGTTCAACAGATTACGCCAACTGCGAATATGGTGGGGATTACCGTTTTGCACCAAGAATCCCACACGTCGTTTAGCAAGATGAATGGCCACCAGGGGAGTGCCGGGTACGATACGCTGTATAGAGGGAATGTTGTAGCGGTTTGTCTTGCGGTCATAGAGATGAATAACCGCCGCTTCGGCCCCCTGTAGATACATTGCGCAGAGCGCCTGATAGCCACCTTCGTATGAGCGCTGCACCGCTATGCCTGAGGTGCCAAGGTAATTTGCCACAATATCGGCTGTCATGTCGGTGCCGCCAATACGGAGTACGGGGGTGCCCATTTGTTGCGTTGGCATGGTTGCGGTATGTGATACGGCTGGTGCCGTTGAACTCAACACCTCAGCAGGCGCACTAGATGCCGAACAATTGCGCGCTGCTTCGATGTAATGGTCGACATCACTCATGGAAAATCGCATCTTGCGCCCGACGCTGTATGAGGTCAAAACTCCTTTTTTCACCAAGTTATAGACGGTATTGCGGCTAACCTGCAATAATTCGGCAACTTCCTGGGCGGTTAGTGCATCGCTTTCAAGTGCCATACTTTCGTCTCTCCTTGGTAAGAGCTGTTTTTAAGCACTGTTAACAATACACTGAAGGGTACTAGATTGTGCGAAATGATACGAAACGTAACGATATAAACCCAATAGCACGATAGTAATATTTGCGATTGCAATGTCAGGAAGCCTTTCCATAATAAATAGTGAAACGAGGAAAGAAGTACATGCGAGGATGCAAAGAACGCAAAACAAGAAAGAGCATCATCGCGCACGAGAAAGGTACATCATGAAGATCTCCGCACGCAATCAACTCAAGGGCACCATTACTAATGTTGCTGAAGGCGCTGTCAACGGCGTTGTGACTATCTCGCTGGGTGACGAGCGGGTGAAAGCTGATATCACGATGGAGTCCATCGAGAAACTCGGCCTGACCGAAGGCAAGCCAGCCTGCGCTATTATTAAAGCGGCGAACGTTATGTTTGCTACCGGCAGCGAACGCATTACGAACATTTCGGCACGCAATCAATTGCCTGGCACAATTGTTTCAGTCAAGAAGGGCGCTGTGAATGGTCATGTTTCTCTGAAGATGGCTGATGGCAATGTGGTGTCTGGCTCTATCACGAACGCTGCTATTGAAGACCTGGGTCTTGAAGAGGGCGCTGCTGCTCTGGCTATCATCAAGGCAACTGACGTTATTGTGGGCGTCGAGTAACCGACACAGCGTTTTAAACAAACGACGAAATAGCGAAGAAATAGTGGCAGGTACCCGGTAATTTTTCGCGTGGTTTGAAGATTGCCTTCTCCAAGTGGCGAGGAAATCACCCGTACTTCCATATAAAGAAATGGCGTATCCGCATTATGCGGGTGCGCCTTTCTTTTGCTCTTCGCGCGGGGGATGTGGGAGCGTGTAGTAGTTGCGCTACCATGGAAGTATGGTACGTTTCTTAAAAAATACTGGCCGGCGCCTTGCGAAGATTATCGTGGCTGTTTTTATTGTGGCTGTTGCAGTGGTTGTTATTCCTAACGTTGTTGAGTTTGCAACACAGCAGAGCAACGTAAAGCCATCCGATGAGATTGCCTCATCAAGAAAAACGTATGACTGCATTCTTGTGCTGGGCGCTTCGATGCTGCCCAATGGTCAACCATCAACGGTGCTTAAGGATCGTCTCGATGTAGCAGTTAATCTGTACCGCAAAGGGGTCGCTCCCAAAATCGTAATGAGCGGTGACGATTCTCGCGCACTGTCATATGACGAAGTTACCAATATGAAAAAATACGCTGTTGAACAGGGTATTCCGAGCGAAGATATCTTCTGTGATCATGCCGGCATTAATACTTACGACAGCATGTATCGCGCACGATATGTATTTAACGTCGAATCAATGGTGGTTGTCACGCAGACCTATCACCAATATCGTGCTTTGTTCGATGCTTCGTCATTCGGTATCGATTGTGTCGGCGCGCCGAGCGATCTGAATTCTTATGAAAAGAAGCTTATTTTTGAGATACGCGAAATGGGTGCACGTGTGTCTGATATGCGCAAGGTTATTATGCGCGAAAATGCAACGCACTTAAGCGAGCCGGTTTCCCTTCAGCAAAGTGGTGATGTCACCACCTGGTAGGAAGATGCCTGATAAAAGGGTATCTGGTGGATGAAAAATAATCCGCTATGAAAAGTAAGACAGGTATGATAGCCAGGTGTTCAGGTGTTCAGGTGTTTTTATACGCCCAACAGAGAAAGCTTGGGTCTTCGTAGAAGCACGACTCAAGCGTGTCAGTTCAAGTAGCGACATACAATTTATTGTATAAAGTTCTTCAAATTTGTAACAAACCACTATACTATGCAATATACTGCATCAGATAAGCTACGATATAAAAGCTATTGCAGCAGAGAAAAAGACGCTTTTTGGAAGTGTCGAGCATTCTGTTACGTGCTTTTAGTCGTGAGATCTGTACGAGGGGTAATCCCATATACCGTAAGGAGGCGCTATGGACGGCTCAACCGTTTCTGCCGGCAGCATCGATGCGATTTCTGAAGAAGAAAAGCGCCGCACGCTGAACCGCGTAGCGTTTTCTTCCTTTCTCGGAAATTTTATCGAGTGGTTTGATTATGCAAGTTATTCCTATCTTGCAACGGTTCTTGCCGTTGTGTTCTTTCCTGGGGAAGACAAGGTAGTTGCCACGATGAGCACATTCGCCGTATTTGCGCTTGCATTTCTTGTTCGTCCTGTTGGCGCCATATTTTGGGGCAATATGGGAGATAAAAAAGGGCGTAAATGGGCACTGTCTATTTCTATCTTGTTGATGAGTGGTGCGACCTTTCTTATTGGTTGTTTGCCGGGTTATGCGGTGCTGGGGGTAGGTGCTCCCATTTTGCTGCTGCTTTTGCGCATGGTGCAGAGCTTTTCTGCATCGGGGGAATATGCAGGCGCTTCAACCTTTATTGCGGAATATGCTCCCAAACAGCGGCGCGGTTTTTTCTGCTCATTCGTACCTGCTTCAACAGCAACCGGTCTGCTGATCGGCTCCCTTGCTGCAACGCTCATGTTTAGCGTATGGGGAGCAAGTTCCGACTTTGTCGTGAATTGGGGTTGGCGCATTCCCTTCCTAGTTGCGCTACCACTTGGCTACATCACCCATTACATCCGCGTTCATCTGGAGGATTCACCTATCTATGCCCAGATGCAGGACGCAATTGATCAAAAGAGTGCCGAAGCAGAAGATCATCCTATTCGCGCACTGTTCACGAAGCATGGGCGGAAAACCATTATTTCGTTTGGCGCTTGCGTGCTTAATGCGGTGGGGTTCTATGCCGTGTTGACCTATCTGCCGAACTACCTTGAAGTAACACTCAACTACGATTCTGCGGCAGCCTCTACTATTACCACCATCGTGCTGGTGCTCTACATTGCCTTTATTTTCACGGCTGGGCGTATATCCGACAAGGTAGGACGCAAGCGGATGCTTATAACTGCCTGCGTTGGCTTTATCATCTTTACCATTCCTGCGTTCCATTTGCTTGCGAGCCAGGACTTCATTGTTATTTTGTTGGTCGAGCTGTCCATGTGCATGTTGCTTACCATTAACGATGGATCGCTTGCGAGTTATCTAACCGAGACATTTCCAACTGAAGTGCGTTATTCGGGATTTGCGTTTAGCTTCAATTTGGCAAATGCTATTTTTGGCGGGTCAGCTTCCTACATCGGCTTTGCGCTTATCAACGCAACAGGCGATCCGGTTGCGCCGGCATACTATTTGGTTGCGATTGCTGCAATAGCGCTGGTGGCAATGTTGTTGTCCCACGAGCACGCTGGTAAAGATTTATCGCATGTGAAATAACGTACAGGTCTACTGAAAGGAGATTACAAATGGCAAAAATCGTAAGTTCATGGAATGATTGGGATCCGCTTAAGCGCGTTATCGTGGGGCGTTGTGACAACTCAATGATTCCACCCGAAGAACCCGCGACATCTGAAAAGGTGCCGGTAGATTCTGCCATGCGTGGCATGTGGGGACCTCGTCCGCTTGAAACGGTGGAACGTGGCAATGAGTGTCTCGAGAACTTGGTGAAGGTTCTTGAGGATCATGGCGTTATTGTTGATCGTCCTACGCCGTTGCAGTGGAACCAGGCCATCGGCACTCCTGACTTCCGTAACGATTCAATGATGACATGCATGCCGCCACGCGACATATTGTTGACTGTGGGGCCTGAAATTATGGCGGCTGCCAATAGTTTTCGGTGCCGTTACTTCGAGTATTTGGCCTACTGGCCACTTATGGAACAGTATTTCGAAGAGGATCCTGAGTTTCTGTGGACTCAAGCGCCACGTCCACGCTTGACCGATAAGTCGTACAAGCACAACTATTACGATGAGTCCATCAGCCTGGAAGAGCGTCTTAAGCGCACCGCCGCAAAGGATTTCGTAACCACTGAAGTTGAGCCGATGTGGGATGCTGCTGATGTTATGCGCATGGGCAAGGACCTGTTTATTCAGCATGGTCTTACCACGAATCGTGCGGCTATGGAATGGTTCCAGCGCTATTATCGCGACTTTCGCGTGCATGCGGTGAACTTCCCAGGCGACCCGTATCCTATTCATATCGATGCGACGTTCGTACCGCTGCGTCCAGGTCTTATTATCAACAATCCGGTTCGTCCGCTACCTGAAGAACAGCGTGCGATCTTCGATGCAAACGATTGGCAAATTGTTGATGCGGCGCAACCGGCGCACACAGAGCCGCCGGCACTTTGCTACAGCTCGGTGTGGCTGTCTATGAATTGCCTCGTGCTCGATCCGAAGACCGTTATTGTTGAGGCATCTGAGGTTCATCAGCTTGAACAGATGGATAAGCTTGGCATGAACGTTATTCCGTGTGATCTGCGCGACGCGTATCCATTCGGTGGTGGCCTACACTGCTCGACTGCTGACGTTTATCGTGAAGGCGACTGCTTGGATTACTTCCCCAATCGGGTGAAGGACCCCACGCTTGTACGTCCCGAGTTGTGGAATGACTAGGTGACTAGGTAAAGGTAAAAGGGCGATAAGAAAGGGCTGCGAGCTTTAAGCTCGCAGCCCTTTTTCATGCTGTCGCATGCCCAAGAAACCGCTCGTTATCCTTACCTAAAAGCCGTTCGGAGGTGAGACTGGAAAGCGTCACACCTACTCGCAAAAGAGTCAAGCCAACCTCGGTTTTTTTTGACTTGGCTTTGTCGGACTTTAGGCGCCGAGCAAACTCTGTAGGCTTGTCACGAAGCTCGAGAAGTTGCGATAGCAGATAAACAGAGTAATCAGAATAATCACTACACCAGCCACATTGGCAAACAGGTGGTTGCGTACTGGACCGAGCTTCTTCGAGTTTGCGCAGTACATAACAAAGAATGCCATGATAGGTAAAAGAATGGCGTTAGCGGCCTGTGCTACCAGAATAAGTTGGGTGGGGCTTTTACCCAGAGCAACAGCCATCACGACACCAGCGACAAGCACGATGCCCCAGATGGTTTTAAAACGAATGTCTTTGAGGCCCTTCTTCCAGCCAAGTACCCCATTGACGGCGTAAGCAGCTGAGAGCGGTGCGGTGATTGCGGAGCTTACACCAGCTGCCAGCAGGCCTAAAGCAATCATCCAAGTGGCCCAGTTACCAAGTAGTGGCTGGAGCGCTAAGGCCATATCGGCACCATTTTTCACTTGAATACCCAGCGGCTGGAGATTAGCCGCAGCACAAATGAGAATTGCCATCGAAATGACACCACCCAAGCCGATGGAAAGGATGGAATCGAAGCGGGCATCAGCGATTTGTTTAGGGTCACTCCAGCGCTCAGCCGCACCACTTGCATGCAAGAACAAGTTGTACGGCACAATGGTCGTACCGATAAGGCCGATAGCAGTAAGCAGGCCTTTATTATCATTTGTTGGAAGCTGTGGGCTGAACAAGCCAGCAAGCACCGCACCCCAATCGACCGGAGAAGCCAGTGCTGTTACAAGGAATACAACACCCATAAACACCACGATGGCAGTTAGTACTTTTTCAACTAGGTCGTAGCTTCCAGCCCACATAAGGCCAAACGCCACCGCACCCACAACGATTGCGATTGCGATCATTGACGCATCAGGATAAATAGATTGAATACCCAGGATACCGCCGGTGATGTTGCCGGTTTCATAGGCGATATTACCGATGAATATGGCGACGATCACGATAATAATCGCAATCCACTTCAAGGCAGGGTTTTTAATGTTGTCGCGAATATTTTCACCCAAGCCTTCTTGGGTGGCGATACCAATGCGAGCAGCCATTTCTTGGAAGATAATGGTGGAAACGGTTGCGAACAGCAGGGCCCATAGCATGGTTGTTCCATAGCTGGCGCCAGAAACAGTACAGGTGGTAACAGTGCCTGGACCAACAAATCCGGCGGCAACCAATGCGCCGGGACCAATATTTTTCAGGCGGTCAGCAAGAGCGCTCATGGTCTTCCTTCCAATTGATATATGCATGCATGCGGGGCATACGGTAAAATTATTCCGCTACTTTAGCAGACTAAATCACTATGTATACGAGAGAATCGCATTTTATCGGTTAGCACAAACAGAAATTTCCGCTTGTGCCAAAGCGTGGCGACAAGTGCGCACAAAATCAAGTGCTTGTGGACTGTCACCATGGACGCAGGCCGTCTGGGCGTCAATGGAAATAATGTTGCCTGATACACTTTCAACGGTCCCCGTTTGCACAAATGTACAGAGACGCTTTACGGCAAAGTCAGCATCTTCGATAAGTGCATTTGGCTGGTTGCGAGGGACAAGGGCGCCTTCGTCGGTATAGTTGCGATCGACAAAAAACTCTCCAACACACGGCAAACCTGCATCGCGGCCGGCTTGCACGAGATAGCTTCCCGCCAGTCCAACCAGTGTTAAGGTTGGGTCGAAATCATAGACCGCAGAAGCAATGGCACGCGCGAGTTCAGCATCTTTCGCGGCCGTGTTATAGAGCTGTCCATGCGGCTTAACGTGAACAAGCCGCACCCCTTGCGCCTGGCAAAATCCTGCGAGAGCTCCTAACTGGAACAAAACAAAACAGTAGGCTTCATCGGGCGAAAGGTGCATATCACGTCGCCCAAACCCTTGCAAGTCGGGATAGCCTGGATGTGCGCCAATAGCAACACCTGCCTGTGCGGCAAGCTGTACCGTATCGCGCATGACTACCGGATCGCCCGCATGCGATCCGCAGGCAATATTGACGCTTGATACCAAGGGAATAATTTCGCTATCCATACCAAGGTTATAGCGACCAAACGATTCACCCAGGTCACTGTTGAGATCTATGTGTAAGTTTTCACTCATGGTATCTCGTTTCATCCGGTTGACGTGATGGTTTCACGTATCTAAAACTTAAGGTCGATGTTCTTTGTATCGGTGATCAGCATACAGCCAGGTGCGTGGGTAATGGCAAAGTGTGGTTTTACGTTCATGACAACGGACTGTGGCGTAACACCACACGCCCAAAATACGGGTACTTCTCCGGGGTTAATATCTACCGCGTCGCCAAAGTCGGGCTGAGAGAGATCTTTGATGCCGATAACTGTTGGGTCGCCAATATGCACCGGTGCCCCGTGCACAGCGGGGAGGGCGCCCGATATTTGGCAGGCAAGCACTACTTGTTCGGCGGGTATGGGTCGCATTGATACGACCATGTTGCCGCTCATCATACCGGCGGGGCGGCAGGCAATATTGGTCTTATACATAGACACGTTGCGCCCCTGTGTGTTGTGGCGCATCTCGATGCCGGCTTCTATCAATTCACTTTCAAATGAAAACGAACAGCCAATAACGAAGCTTACAAGGTCATCGCGCCACAGATGCGCGATATCGGTTACTTCGTCAGTTAGTTCACCATCGCGGTAGATGCGGTAGCGGGGGAAGTCGGTGGCAATATCGCAATCCTGAGCGCAGATGTTTGTTTGGCGCACACCAGGATCTAACACTTCAAGAAGTGGACAGGGCTTGGGGTTACGCTGGGCAAACAGCAGGAAATCGAACGCCTCTTCACGCGGCAAGACAATAAGGTTTGCCTGCGCGTAATCGGGACAGAGTCCACTGGTGGGCTGGTCGAATTCACCGGTGCGGATACGGTAGCGCATTTCACGAGGGGTCATATTAGGCCTCGCCTTTCATGAAACGTTCGATAAATCCCGTGTCGGCGCCACCTGCCCGAAACGTTTCGTTCTGCAGAATGGCGTATTGGAAATCCAAGTTAGTTTTGACGCCGATAATAACCATTTCATCGAGGGCAGTACTCATTTTTTCAATCGCTTCAGTGCGATCCTGTGCCTGGACGATAATTTTTGCGATCATTGAATCGTAATAGGGTGTTACTTCAAATCCGTCGTAGGTGGCTGAATCCACCCGCACACCATTGCCACCTGGTAAGTGCATCTGTTCAATTTTGCCCGGGCTTGGCAAGAATCCTTTTTCGGGCTCTTCGGCATTAATACGACATTCGATAGCATGTCCGTGCATGTATACGCGATCCTGCGAAAGTGAAAGCTCTTCACCAGCAGCAACACGAATCATTTCACGCACCAGGTCAACCTGAGTAATCATTTCTGTTACAGGGTGTTCGACCTGTACGCGGGTGTTCATTTCCATAAAATAGTAATTGCGGTCCTCGTCAACGAGAAACTCGATCGTACCCGCATTAACATACCCAACCGCCTGCGCAGCACGTACTGCGTCATCAAAAAGGTGCTGACGCACGTCGTTATCAATAAACGGACTTGGACTTTCCTCGATCATCTTTTGGTGGCTGCGCTGTACCGAACAATCGCGGTCACCTAGGCTGATCACATTGCCATGACTATCAGCGATAATCTGGACCTCGATATGGCGGGGGTTTACGATGGCGCGCTCGAGGTACATGGAATTGTCGCCAAAGGCATTGACGCTTTCACGCTGAGCGATAGCAAACATTTCAGCAAAGTCGTCTTCGCTTTCAGAAACGCGCATACCTTTGCCGCCACCTCCGCTTGAGGCTTTGATCATAATGGGCCAGCCGATATCCCGCGCGGCGGCAAGCGCTTCGTCAGCTTCGTGCAGTGCTCGTTTCGTACCAGGTACAACTGGCACACCCGCTTTCATCATGGTGCGTCGAGCGGCACTTTTGTTGCCCATGCGATCGATAACTTCGGGCGACGGCCCGATAAAAACGAGCCCGTTTTCACGGCAGAGCTTAGCAAAGGTACTGTTTTCTGAAAGAAAACCGTAGCCCGGGTGAATAGCCTGCGCGCCACAGCCCTTCGCCGCGCTGATAATGGCAGCAATGTTCAGGTAGCTATCACGCGGTGCAGGTGGGCCAATGCAGACCGCTTCGTCGGCGAGGTATACGTGTAGGGCATGGCGGTCGGCGGTTGAGTACACAGCAATCGTTTTAATGCCCATTGAACGACAGGCACGAATAATACGTACCGCTATTTCGCCTCGGTTAGCAATGAGGATCTTGTCGAACATACAGCAGCCCTTCGTCTAGCGTACATCTTGAGAAGGGGTAATGCGGAATAGGGGTTGGTCGTATTCCACCTGATCGCCGTTGGCTGCAAGTACGGCAGTGATCACACCTGCTGTCGGAGCAGTGATTTCATTCATCATCTTCATAGCTTCGACGATAGCAAGCGTCTGTCCAGAGAGCACTTCTTGACCCGGCTTGACGAACGGCTCCTCATCGGGGCTTGGCGATACGTAGAACATGCCAACCATGGGACTGCGTACAATTGTGGTGCCATCAGAGTCGTCATCAGCTTCAGGTGCAGCGGCATCTTCGTGGCTGCGGTTTTTACCGTCGAGCAAAGCGCCGACGCGCTCCGCCACACCCAGAAGTGAAGGAGACCCTAATCCAACCGTGGTGTGGGTACGCTCCAGTTCGATTTTCGTGCCGCCCTCATCAAGGCGCAAAGCTGTTAGATCAGCTTTATCCATAATCTCAATCAGTTCTTCGATCGCCTTTTTATCCATTAGCCATTCTCCTTCGTTGCCGAATGTGCAGAGGGGGTATCAATCCAAAGTGATTTGCCGCGTGAAGCAAGCGCTTGCCGTTCGAGAATAGGTGTTAAGCGACGTGCCGTGCGGCGGGGGCTTGTGCCACCCGCAGTGGGGCGTGTTACCACTTTTTCCAGATGAGCGTAGTATTTCTCCTGTTCGCGATAGAGGCACTGAGCTTCTCCAACCGATATAAGCTTGAACGATATTGCTGTTCCGGGGGTACTTTGCACCAGTTTGGGAATATCCACCGAAGCGACCGTTGCAATTTTTGCGTATCCACCTGTTGTTTGACGGTCGGCCAGCATAATAATGGGCCGCCCATGCGAGGGCACCTGTACAGCACCGAAGGCGATGCCATCTGAAATGATGTCGCTGCCAGCGATGGTTTCTATAGCTGGGCCATCGAGACGATAACCCATGCGGTCGCTTTTTACCGTTGTTTCAAAGGTCTGTTCGTAGAAGGTTTTAATTCCTGCGTCGGTAAACAATTCTTCCTGTGGGCCGGGGATAACACGCAGTTCAACGATTTCACCAGGTTTGGGATAGATGTCGTCATAGGGTAATTCGTGCGATGCTTGCATCGGCAGATAGTCCGTTTCCTTTTGAGCGAACGGAATGTAGTCGTTTGGCGCCAGAGTCCGTCCGTGCCATCCACCAAGCGAGCACTTGAGGTTTGTCGAACGGCTTCCCATGACCTTTGCTACGCTCAGACTCCCTCCGGCAAAGGCGATATAGCCATATACACCACGGCGGGGTGCACCGAAAGAAAGCTTCGAACCGCGATGTACGGGTAGCGCACGATAGAGTGGTGCTTCTGCACCGTCGAGTCGCGCACTAAAATCGGCACCCGTCAGAGCGATAAACGTATCGGTTGTAAAGCGCAAGGTGGGACCAGCAAGGGCGAATTCAAGCACACAGTCGTCAGGATCGTTGTCGACCAGTAGGTTAGCTAAACGCAGAGCACGTCGATCCATTACCCCACTCGGTGAAAACCCACTGCCCATATACCCGAAGCGTCCCGTATCTTGCACGGTGGTTGCTACGCCGGGCTTGCGAATCATAATACCCACGTTAGCGCTCCTCTATGGTGATCTGGCAGGAATAGGTGCCAGCCGCCAATTGTGTTTGCAGGGCAGCATATTCCTGAGCCGATATAGGCTCGAAGCGTAAGTAGTCGCCAGCCTTGTACAGAATGGGTTCTGCCCGGTTGGGGTCGTAGGGTGCAAGTGGTGTGCGACCAATAATCTGCCAACCGCCAGGGCTTGGAAGGGGATAGATGCCGGTTTGAGCACCGCCAATTCCCACGCTACCTGCATCAATGCTGGTTCGTGGTACGGCAAGGCGCGGGGTGTGCAGTCGAGGGTCGAGTCCACCCAAATAGGCGAATCCCGGCAGGAATCCCAGCATGTCAATAAGGTAATCTCGACCTGAATGGATGGCGATTACTTCATCGGCAGAGAGATGTGCGTGCTCGGCAACGGTGTTGATGTCGGGACCATATTCGCCGCCGTAGCAGACGGGAATATGCACGATCCGTCGAACCGAAAGATCAACTTCACCGACGCCGCGCAGTCCATTCCGTAGTTTTTCAGTTAGCTCATCAGCAGTTAGTATCAGCGGGTCATAGCAGATCATCATGCTACAAAACGTGGGCACAACTTCAATAACACCGGGAATTGGATCGCTTGAAAGGCTTTCGGATGCCAGGCGGATAAGCGTGGATGTTTCTTCCGAGATCGTATCGGAAAACACGAGGTTCAAGGCTGAGTCGCCAGCGATAGTAATGTTGAATGCTGCCATAGAGATGCCTTTAAGCGCTTGCCTGCGGGGAGAGACGCTCGAACAAGAAACAACCGTGCAAGCGTCGTGTCGTCATACAGGGAATGGTTTTCGGGAAAGTTTACCAGAGTCGGTCCCGTATAAGGTTTTCTCTCGCACTTCCTTACCAAACTGAAACACTGTGTGTCTGCCTGGGAGAAGGCCTATGATTGAGCTACAATCAAGCCGATAAGCCCATCAGAGAAGGTAATGTATATGTACAACGAAACCATGCTGGCTTTAGGTCAAGCTCCATCGGCTATTCGCGAGTTATTCGCTTATGGGGCACGTCGCAAGGCAGAAATTGGCACCGATGCGGTATTCGATTTTAGTATCGGAAATCCTTCAGTACCAACACCTCAGGCAGTCACACGCGCTATTGTCGAAGCAACTCAAGACGATCCGGTAAAGGTTCATGCATATACTCAGTCACCAGGTGATCCTGTGGCTCGGCAAGCTGTGGCCGATTCGCTCAATCGGCGTTTTGGAACGTCATATACTGCGCAAAATTTGTATCTCAGCTGCGGGGCAGCGGCTTCTATCAGCATGACACTGAAAGCGCTTATCGAACCAGGCGATGAAATTGCAGTAATTGCTCCGTTTTTCCCGGAATATCGTGTTTGGGTGGAAACACACGGTGCTACGTTAACTGTTATTCCTGCTTGCAGTAGTGATTTTCAGCTTGATTTCAAAGCGCTTGAACAGGCGATTACTTCTCGCACAAAAGCGCTTATCATCAATACACCGAATAACCCTGTTGGTGTTGTCTATCCGCGCGCAAGCCTTGAACGCCTTGCCGATCTGTTGCGGCAGAAGTCACTTGAGGCGGGCCATCCGATTTTCCTTATTTCGGACGAACCGTATCGCGAACTGGTATATGGTGGGCTTGAAGTGGCGTGGGTGCCATCGCTCTATGACGACACCATCGTGTGTTATTCCTGGTCAAAATGCTTATCGCTGCCAGGGGAGCGCATTGGATTTGTGCTGGTGCCGCCCGCAGCGCATGAATCACGTCAGATTATGGCTGCTGTTTCAGGGGCGGGTCGTGCGCTGGGCTTCATTTGTGCTCCCGCTTTGTTCCAGCGCGTGATTGCTGCTTGTGTTGATGAGCCAGCACAGATGGCTATATATGAAGAAAACCGACGGTTACTAACCGGTATGCTTGATGAATTAGGGTTCGAATATGTTAACCCCGACGGAGCCTTCTATCTGTGGGTACGCGCCTTAGAAGCAGATGCACAGGCTTTTTCTGATCGCGCTCGTACGCATGAACTGCTTCTTGTCCCCAGCGACAGTTTTGGTGCGCATGGCTGGGTCCGCTTGAGTTATTGCATTGATGCGCAGGTGATCAAGAACAGCAAAGACGCGTTTGCTGCACTTATGGCTGACTATCGATAGTCAGCCAGCTGCTGCTCGACCTATTGCCAAGCCTATCCTTAGAGGCAGGAGCGGTACTGATTAGGTTTAGTGGCAGGAGAGTGCTGGTCTATATCAGTAGAAAGAGTCATTGGTTATCTACCGATAAGTAGAGCTATCAACAGATAGCAGCTGATAGCTCTACTAGTTCAATATTCTCTTATGTCTATTAATGGACGCTGTTAACGGATGGTATTGGCGATTTGTAAGATCACGTCGTGGAAGAATGTCACGACATTTGTCAGGAGCGCCATGCCTTGCGTTTGCATCCAGGTGGTCATTCTGAAGACAATGTTTTCGAAAAAATACGGGTTGAACTGCACAAAATAGATAATTGAGCACAGTACAAGAAAGATTCCAACGCCAAGGGCTATCTTTGCTCCGGTGCCCGAAGGTGCTGCCACATGATCGGATGAGAAAATAGCAGCACCTGATGCCTGTGTGTAATCCGATGCGTTAGGGACCTCAAGCGGGTTCATAACTTCAGTTCCTCCACGCCCTGTTTGCTTTACGCTATCGGTTGGTGGCCAGACAGAGGGAGTGGCGGTATACCCCAGACTTGGGTCGAACTCCTCTGAAGAGTCCTCCCATTCAAAGGGGTCGCGTACCGGTACATCAAAGCCGCTTAAGTCTGCTTCAGAAGAAGTACTGGTGGCAGGCGATGTTGATGAAGTAGGCGGAATAGGTTGTGTGAGCGGCGCAGACATGCTGGGTGATCGCAGATCAGGACGTGAAAAGGCTTGCGCAGTTGCCCCCAGTTGGACAGGTGGTATAGGCATATGAGGTACTGCCGCGCCGCAATTCATGCAAAACCGCGCATTTGGGTGAAGCTGTGCTCCACAGTTGATGCAGTAATGCGTCGCCAAGATAGTCGCCAATCTGCCTATTCGTTCAAACCCCTAGTACCGAGGCCGCTCGATGCGCAGGCCTCGGTAAGGAAATCACAAGTTTTGTACGCTCGATGCAGTGTCGAACAAGCGCACGTGCCACATTCGCCCCGTGTACTTGTTGGCGCTATCTTACGCGCTTATTGGGGAGCGGTATTGTGCTTTACGCTAACGTATCCAAAATGAAACGAAGAGTGGTTCTGCTATTTGAAAAATTTGAAAATTTGAGCACGGAACTAATCGCGGTGGTCGATCATCCAATCGACGCGTTGGTCGCGCAGACTGCAGTGCTCGCACAGCAAACAGTTAATGCCGTCGCGGTCGCAGGGCGCTATTGTGTCGAGTAAATCCAATCCACCTTGCTCAAGCAGAAAGTCCCCGATAGCGCTGTGCAGCGCTTCAATAGCAAAAGCAGGGGTATCTTGCTTTTCGGTGGGGACACCATCCAACGTGCGTTTTAAGTCAGCGACAGTAATGGTAAGTGCTCGCTCTATAGGTAGACCATGCGCCATGACACATAGCTGGCTAGCACAGGCTGTCATAGCAAGGCACCCGCGTGAGCGAAACCCAATGCGATCAATAGTGTAGGTAGCAGGATCTATGACGGCGAATATCTGGCAGGCAACCTCGCCATGTTTTGATTTTCCTGCCATACCGCGCGCATTGCAACCTTCAGGAATGCCGCTGTTTCTAAAATTTGCCACGACGGTAAGCAGGCGGTCCGAGTATCCGCGTACCCCTTCTTCAGCTTGGGTCTGGTACACATCTTCAGTGCGGATGACGCGGCGGTCGGGCACGGTCATATATACATTTCGTACTTCGCTTTTTGCCATCGTTTTCCTTTCAGATGGATTGGCTGTCAGGTGATTGAGGCGCTCGGCGCTTTCAGTGGTATCTGGGGTTTGCCAGAAGTGACGGCATCGAAAAGGTGCCTCCTGCGGCTGAGAGCTTAAGAAACATGCTTAAGGGCATAGGAACCGTTCAACCGAGTTGTATTCAGCGAGAGATTCGGCATAAGCACGGCTGAGATAGGTGGTCGAGAAAAAGTACACGTCACCGTTGCTTGCTTCGCATGATTCGATATCAGGGTATGAATCGGTTTCCTGAATGGTCTTCCACACATCAAGCACGTCGTCTTCGCTGAGGTTGAAGGGCGGGTTTGCGAGTGCGCGATACACCATTGGCCGGGGATAGATGCGCGATTCTTCGCGAACGATATCAACAAAGGTGGCAACACGATCATCTTCGGCGGCAAGAAAGGCCCAGTGAGCATAGGTATCGGTCATGTGGTCGGTCGAATAGAGATACATGGTATCTCGGCCCTCAAGCGAGGTAATATCATCGGTGGGAATCGTGATAGTTCCTGCAGCAATTGCATCAAGAACCGTACGAGGTGATGCTACCTCTGCTGTACCCTCTTCGCTGAAGGGGCTTTGTGTTTCAGCTATATGTACGGTTTCATCTGCTGTTTGTGTTTCAGTTGCCGGGGTGGCGCCATCTGCTTCAGATATTTCAACTGTGTTGGTGTCGTTATCGGCATCAGGCATCTGCTGCCTGTGGTTGCCCTCAAGCACGCTGTATACGAGGTCGATAAACTCCTGGCTGGTTAAGTGATCGGGAATAAAGTCCTGATCAGACCATCTCTGAGGAAGCACCAGTTGGCTATTGGCTGATTCCGCTCGAATATCGTCGAATACTCGTTGGAGTGCTTCAGCTTCGATGTCTAGGTGGTTTTCTTCTGTTTGATAAGCTGTCGCCATCTGGTGATCGACGTCCCCCTGGCGATCTGCTTCCCGCTGTTGAGTCCCTTCTTCTGCCAGATGGTCTATTTCTGCCTGCTGGGATACTTCCATCTGACAATCTACTCCCATTTGGCGAGTTTGCTCTACCTGATGGGATGCTTCAGAGGTTTCCGTTGCTCTCAAAGGTTCCGCACCGTTTACTTCTGAAAACTCTTCGCTATTTGCACCCGAAAGCGCTTCTGAAGGCCCATCGAGCACATCACGTGGGGCGCTACTTATTCTACTGTTCTGATTCATATGCTTCTCCTCGTTAGCTGATATTGTGCGCGAATAGGCCACTTTGACCACTCCTATTTAGGGGTAAAAGACAGTCAACTGGATTTTACCCGACTGTAGGAGCGATATCTGGCTGGGTTTATGTGGTTACAGTAATAGCAGGGTTATGGGCACAGTGATCTCAGCGGTACTACCTGGCTGGGCTTATACGGCTGTAGCAAAGATATCCGTGGCTCTTTTTGGAAGAAGTGTCGTTTATGGATGCGGTCTTGTAACATATCAGTTATGAGATCGCTTTATATTAGTTAGTCGGTTCCACTATGCGTGACGAGGAGAGGTGCATGCGGGAAAACCGAACAGCGATGAGCCAGGACGAGAAACTTTATACACAAAACAGTAAAACGATCAGGCAGAACGAAGCCGCCGAGGCAGCGAGCGCGCCCCAGCATCCTGCTTTGCGCGATGCTGTTGCTCAAGGATTACAAACGTATCGAGGGTTTTGGGCGACTGTTCTTGGTTTAGCCTGTGCACGCTGCAGTATCATCATCGGCAGCTATGGCAGCTATGCTGCAACGGACGAAGGGCTCTACACTGATGGAGCAACGATCGTTGCTCTATTTGTGTTGCTGATAGCGCTTGTCATGATGGTTGCACGCAACAAACGGATAGAAAAACGCCAGGTGCTGCGTCTGTTCTTCGCTATGGTTATTGTGCAGCTGGTGGTCTTAACGGCTATGGTCGGTGCCTATCTGGTGGGTAATGCAGCGTTAGCAATGGGCCTTGCATTGCATGCCGTAAACACCATCTGTGGTATTGCGCTCATGTCATTCTGGCTGCGTTTTATTCGAGGCTCATCGATGAAGACGATTGTAGTACTCGTGTTTTCTGCTCTTGCCGTCAGTGAGCTTATTATCTTTCCCTGTGCGCTCCTTCCGTATCAGGTCGATTTTGCTGTGGCGCTGCTTGCAACTGCTGCGTGTTTCCCCTTAACGGCTGTCATGCGGCGACATGAGCGTGCGTACGACATCGAGCCATCCGGTCGACGCGGGGTATTCCAGATGTTTGTGCAGCAGAATGTTTCAAACAGCAGATTTTTAGTCATCATGGGTGTGGGTATCGCCTTTATGGCGCTGGTTATCGGTCTGTTGCGTGGATATCCCGATGGCATGCCGATTCCCTTTTCACTGGCATCACGGGTGGGTGTACTCGTGGTTATCGAGTTAATCTGTATAGGGTTTATTGTCGGCGGCCTAGTGGGTTGGGAACGCCTGATGGCCGTTGATATTTGGGTGGTCTTGCGTATGATGGCGGTAGTGGCTATTGTTGCCTATGCAGCCGCGCCGTCCGACTTGCAGCTTGGTGCGGTTGTGACCACCGCACTCAATGCGCTGATGGTAGCTTTCATGTGGTATGCGATCGTATCGTTTATGAGCTACGGTTGGCGCGACGCATACTATTACGCGATCGGCGGATTTACTGCATTTTTACTGCCGCGTGCTATCGCACGAACAGCTGAAGGATTTATCGCTCAGGCGGGCGTAAGTGAAACGCTTATGCTGGGGATTATGGCATTGGGATTGGTGATTTCAGCTGAGGTTTCATTTGTTCAATACATCGACTTGTATCGTCAATCTCATTTACGCAAGGAACGCAGCGAGCGGTCATTTATTAACCGATTTATGGGCATCGATAACGATCAAGTTCCTGAATCTCTCGAGGATCTGCGGTTTGCTGCCATGAAGAGCAATGCTCAAAAAGTCGGCGAGCAGTTCTTACTTTCCGAAAGAGAAGTGGAAGTGCTGGCGTTCTATGCGATGGGTCATACTCAGCAGCGTGTTGCTGAAGAGTTGTTTATTTCTCCAGGCACTGTGCATGCTCACATCAAGCGTATTTATTCCAAGACAGGGCTCCATTCGCGCCAAGAGGTTCTCGATTACCTTCAACGATATGCTAACGATGGCATGTAACGGGTGTATAAACAAATGAGCTGGCCTGCATCTCTGCAAACCAGCCCACCTGTCTAACGATGTGCCTGCGTAAGGTAAACAACCCTAGAGCAATCCGTGTGCTTTGAGGTCATCTTCAATATCAGTCATACCGTTTTCTTCAAGATATTCTGCTGTTGGGCAGCCCTTTTGAGTATCCCAACCAAAGCATTCGTACATCATGGTTAAAGCGGTTTGCCAGTCGCTCTTTTCCATCTTGATGGTACCTTCAGTGAATGGTTGCTTGTCGGGATCCATAGTAAAGGGCCATTCGGTTACCGTGTCATGCACGCCACGGAAGTCATCAGTGCCCATGCCGCGCATGGTATTGCAGCGCTGCAGCGTCGTGATCTTTTCGCCGGCTTTATACAGGTCGTCGGTAGTCACTTCAATACCGGTGACAGCCTTATAGAACTTAGCTTCGAGATCCAAATCGCCGCGGTAGTCGCGTGATTTCGTGGGGCTCATCGTCATAGGCCATACCCAGTTGCATAGTGTCAGTGAATCATGTAAAACGTCGGTCACAATACTCCACCAGGCAAACTTGGCCTTGTGCTCGTTCATAGGGGTGTAATTCTTATTCGCATCGATAGCATCTTCGCCGCCCCATACTTCGGCTGCGATCTGTCGCTTGATGTCCATCGGCAGTCCACATCCTTGGAAGTTCACGGCCGAATGAATCATGTCGTCGCGATTGAAGATCATGTTGTACAGTAGACCAACCTGAGCGAAGCACTCGTTGGCATGATGTACTGGCCAACCGCGGTAGTTGATAAGCTGGCTTGCTTTGGTGTCGAACCAGCTTTCGTCGTTCCAGCGTTTAGTCCATACGATCGGTCCATGGGCAACATATGACATCTCGTTGTCGTTTTTGGCGATGTGGCGCAGGATTTGCGCCATCACTGAAGCATCCTGGGTTTCTTTGTTGAACTTGCTCCAGTCAAAGAGTGCATACTCTTCAGCAGGTAATACGCGCTGGAAGACTCCATCTTTAATGCAGTGTGCAATATCGCGGTACAGCTGGGCATAGTTGCACCATAGACCCAAGTCGTCTACCACCGTGCCAATGACGTTATTCCAGGTAATATAGTTGTCAGGATCTTCTTTTTGGCTGATGCCTGTTTTCAAGATGCCTTCCATATACAGCCAAGGAAAGTTCGGCACACAGGTGTTGCCGGCAATCTCGAATCCTTCTGCGTCTTCGGAAGCCTGATTACGCAGGTCGCTGTAGCAGTGGATTGGACAACTGTGGCAGCCATTCATCTTGATGGTGTACTTGGCAGCAGCAGGACCAAGGTCTTTGGTTGATTTCATGCAGCGGTAACCTACTGTGTTAATTTCACCAGGCTTTGGCTCTCCCGTTTCAATGGGACCACCTTCGGCGAGTTCCCAATTCAAACCCTTAGCAGCAGTCCATCGTGATCCTTCGTCGTAGTATTCGGCCCATTCCTGCTGAGTCGAAGGTACAACATGGTTATTGTTTGAGCCGATAATTTCGCGCAGCATGTAATCGGATAGCTCAGCGACCGCTTTCGGGTCTTTTACGTATACTGGCATATCGCCTTCAACCACGAGAGCCTTGAGCTTTTTGGAGCCCATAACGGCACCAGCACCAGCGCCAGCACTATGGTTACGCGAATTAATAATGCATGAATAGGGCAGTAAGTTCTCGCCGGCTTGACCAATGGTTGCAACACAGGCGCGCGTTCCTTCGACACGAGCGAGCGCGCTCGTGGCATCACGTGTGCCCATACCCCAGACAAACGATGCATCTTTGATCTGCACTTTGTCGTTGACCACGCTTAAATACACTGGCTTGTCACTTGCACCCTCGATGATGATGGCATCCCAACCAGCTTGTTTAATGCGTGCACCAATCATGCCGCCACAGTGGGCATCAACCACTAGATGATCTGTTGTGTAGGTGGAAAGGCTAGCAATAGTGGTACGACCCGCTAAAGGCACGCCCGATGCGGTAAAAGGCCCCACGGCAAAGATAATCTTGTTCTCCGGCGATAGGGGGTCGGTGCCGGCGGGCACTTCATCGTACATAATTTTATTGGCCAGGCCCATACCGCCGATATAGTCCTTGTAGGGTTCGGTGGATTCGGTGGTGGTGGCATGCGTGGTCAAATTGACACGCAGCATCTTACCGGTCCAGCCAAATGACTTCTGATCGGCCATATTCGATCTCTCCAAATCTCTCGTCTGCAAAAGGTCGTGTGAAACCTCAGGACCAAGAGAGACCGCTTCGCATACTTTCTGCTTGTTCATGCGAAGAGATTGGTATCAGTATGCATGAGGTCGGCGACAGCCCACCCCCTGTTTGAGGGTAATCGTAAAAAATCGCAGGTTGTAAGTGCTTTTACCCTTCTTGGGGATATGTGCATCGCTTAGTAAGCGGCATACTTTACTTGTCGTGTGAAATACGTTTGAAGGGCTCCAAGAGAGTAGGGACACCCGTTTGAGGGCGTCTTGCAGACGAGACTCAAGCTTCCAAAAAGCAGGAAGCAAAGGAGGAGGAGCGTATGTCAGATGGACATCTGAGCGGCGATGCTCCCCAGGCGACCGTTGAGTTGCCAGTGGAGAATAAAGAATCGACGGGAAATAAAGAAACAACCGCACATGCTGGAAAGCGACCTATTACGCGTCGCGATGTACTTGCTCTTTGTGGGTGTGGCGTTGTCGGTCTTGTGGCCGGTGGTGTGTTAGCCAAATGGGGCGTGACCGAGGAAATGATTGCTTCGGGACGCATCGATCTTTCAACCACTCCCCAGAAGATGATCGTAACTGATCGCGGTCGATGCAGCGGCTGTCAGCGGTGCGAGCTTATGTGTAGCTTGCGCAACGATGGCTGGGCATCTCAACAGACTTCACGCGTGCGGGTATGGGAAAGTTACCAGTTTGGTCGCGGTGTTGATACCACCGACGGCATTTATAAGAGCTGCGAATTTACTATCCGCAGCTGCAAGCAGTGTGCTGAAGCACAATGCGTAAAAAACTGCCCTGTACATGCAATTGGCGCCGATCCGAAAACCGGTGCTCGTGTAGTTGACGAAAAAAAATGTATCGGCTGTGGCATGTGTCATGAAGCCTGCCCCTGGAATATGCCGCAGGTTAGTTCACTGACGGGCGCCTCAACCAAATGCATATCGTGCGGTCGCTGTGCTGAGCAATGCCCCAATGGAGCCATTCTCTTTATCGACTGGCAGGACATCGCCGACGAAGCAATTGCGCAGGGTGTTGTATCCACCGTGGAGCTCACTGGCAATTTTGTGCGTCCATAGTTGTTAATCAGTCGAATGGTTCGAATCGTTTAACAGACAACAGTTATCAGCAAGAAAACACAACAACCAACGTGCAGATGAGGGGAGGTACCAAGTGAACGAACGGAAAGCAGATGTCTTTGAAACGGTAGCCGCATGCTTTGCGCCCTATCCAGAAAAGGATTGGGATGAGCTTACGAGCTATGCATCGTGGGCGCGCTTTTTAGCCATGTGTGAACAGCAATTACGTGGTCGTGGAAGCATCGAGGCAGATCTCAACGAGATCCTTGCCAATCACGAGATTGATGCCATGAAAAACCCACCCTCATTCGCAGAGAAGGCAGATTTTGCGGCAAGGCACTTTACTGGTGGATTGCCAACGAGTGCGCTGCCGATTGAATCGCTGAATGGTAAGCCCGATCCCCGTACGGGTGAGGTTGCTTATGGTGGCCCGTCCGCAGCCTACATGGCTCATCTTATTGATGTGTTGGGTATAACGGTACCGAACGAGTTTTCGTCGTACCCCGATCATCTGTCGATGGAATGCGGTCTCGCGGCACTTCTGTACCGCAGCGACCCGCATCTTGCTGCCCGCTTTGTCTCTGAGCGATTCGATTGGCTTGCTACTTATCGCATGAAGCTTGTGCTTATGGGTGACCAGCGTAAATGCTTCTACTGCGCGCTTATTGACGTGGTGCTTGCCATCGTCGAAGCGGAAGCGCAAGCCGTTAAAGATAATGAAATATCCGAGTAATACTCGAGAGGAAATGACATGTCAGAAAACGCTTTAACCAGGCGTGGCTTTCTGGCCACAAGCGCGGGGGTTCTTTCAGCCGCGGCGCTTAGTGGCTATGTGGGCTTTGAAGCTTGGGAGCGGGCGTACGCTGATGATGCTGATGAAAAGAATGGCACGGTCAGCGTCGTGCACTCATTGTGTAACGGCTGCTCGAATAAATGTGGGTTTGCCGGCTATGTTGTCGATGGCCGCCTGCATAAAATGATCGGCGATGAAGCGCATCCAACGGGCAAAGGGAAACTTTGCGCGCGCGGCTATGCCTATGCCAACATCGCTTACGACAAAGATCGCCTTACCGACCCGCTCAAGAAGAATGAGCGTGGTGAATTCGAGGCGATTACCTGGGAGGAAGCATTCGAGGAGATTGGCGCGCAAGTAAAGGATATTCTTGCCGATAAAGGTCCATCTGCTCTTGCTATTGTGGAAGACCCGCGCCCGTCGGGCGACTATTATTCTCGCCGCTTCATGAATGCGCTTGGATCCGCCAATATCTATACCCATGCGGCTGCCTGTAATCTGTCTTGCCGCTCCGGTGCATTTTTAGCTATTGGCGCAAATGAATGGTCGAGCGATATTGCGCACTCCAAAATGACGATGTTCATTGGGCGCAGTTATGCTGATGGCATTCGACCTGCTCAAATTACTGCCATGCAAAATGGTTTTGATGCTGGTGCGCATATCGTTATTGTCGATCCGCGCTACTCAAATTCTCAGCGATTTGCTGATGAATGGGTGCCCATCAAGCCCGGTACTGATTTAGCGCTGGTACTCGCCATGAGTAACGTGATTGTTTCTGAAGAGCGCTACGATACGGCATTTATTGAAGCTTACGGCGAAGGCTTTGAAGAGTACGCAGCTACCGTACGCGAATACACCCCCGAATGGGCTGCTTCTAAGACGGGTATTGATGCGGTTACTATCCGTCGTCTCGCCCTTGAAATGGCTGATGCTGCACCTGCTTGCTCTATTGTGGCCGGCTGGCGGGGGCCATCAGGCTGTCAGTATAAAAATTCCGGTGAATTGGGACGTGCTGTTGCGTTGTTTAACGCCCTGTTGGGTACGTATGGTGCAAAGGGTGGATCGAAGATATCGGCAAAATTTGCTGCTGGCAAACTTGATGCGGGTAAGTTTCCTTCCGTACCTAAGCCTGAAGTTAAACAAGTCGGTGCCGACGAATACCCCCTCGCGCGAACCAACATGGGATCAGCTCTTGCGGCAGCGAAGGCTGCTCATGAGGGTAAATTGTCCGGCATGTTCTTTTATAACTGCAACATGGTGGGTGGCTACGCGAATCCGGCGTATCTGTCCGAAGCGGTTGAATCGCTGCCGCTTTCCGTATGCATCGATGTACAGATGAGCGAAACAGCCATGGCCTGTCAGTACGTGCTACCTGACACGTCGTATCTGGAACGCGATGAAGTTCCTGCTTTTAACGGTGGATCGACCCCTTCGGTTTCTTTGCGCAGCAAGGTCATTGAGGTGGTGCATCCCAATACAAAACCATGTGATGAAATTTTCACCGGCTTAGCCAAGGCGTGTGGTGTTGGTCAGTACTTTGAATTCACCGTGCAAGAGCTCGCGCAGGCTCAGCTTGCATCGGTGGGTGTGGACTATGAAGCAGCCAAGCGCATTGGTACCGTTGGTGTGCCGCAGGCTGCTCCTAAGGCAAGTGCTGTTCTTACCTGGGGAACCCCGTCGGGCAAGGTGATGTTTGCTAATCAAAAGTGCGTCGATGCTGGCTTAACCGCTGCACCATCTTGGATCGAACCAGAGGTTATGCCATATGGCAATGAACTGCGCCTTATCGAGGCCAAGCAGCCCATTCACAGCCATACCATGACAGCAAATAACGAGTTTCTTATGAGTTTGACGCACCGGTACGATCTCACGCGCGCGTGGATCAGTGTGAAGACGGCCGAATCGCTTGGCGTGTCAGAGGGAGACGAAATAGAAATTTCTAACACCCAGCACACGGGTCGAATTCGCGCACATGTAACGAACCGCATTGTTGATAGTGCGATCTACTTGCCATCGGCGTATGGTCGCAATGTCAAAGATCAGCACACAGCCGATGGGGTAGGCCTCTGTCCCGCTGATTTTGTCAAATTCCAGATTGAACCCGCTTACGGGTCGGCTATGTCGCATGAGGCATGTGTCACAGTAAAGAAGGTGGGTGCGTGATGGCTCGGTATGGAATGCTCATCAACACCAAAAAGTGTATTGGTTGCTATACCTGTGTGAGTGCTTGCCAGCGTCAGAACGACTTGAAGCCGGCACAGCAGTTTATTCGCTTTGAAGAAAAAGAATCAGGCGTATTTCCTCAGGTTTCATTTGAAACGGTACCACTGCAATGTATGCATTGCGAAGATGCTCCGTGTGCAGCTGTTTGTCCAACCGGCGCAGCTCATATCGGCGCTGATGGCATTGTGGCGGTGGATGAAGGGCGCTGCATCGGCTGCAAGTATTGCATGGCTGCCTGCCCGTATCAGGTGCGTGTATGTGACGAAGAAACAGGGACGGTTGATAAGTGTCGTTTTTGCACAGTCAGTGCCAAGGATGGCACCGCTATGTGCTCGTGCGTTGAAGCATGTCTGACTGGCGCGCGCATATTCGGCGATTTAGACGATCCTGAAAGTGAGATCTCAAAGGAAATCGCCAGGACTAATGCCCAGCCTATTGCAGGTGACCTGACGAAGTCCAAGGTCTATTACGTGAGGTGATGAGAAATGCAGTTTGAACCCATTTGGGATGTACCTATTGCGCTCTACCTGTTTTTAGCAGGTCTGGGCGGCGGTGCATTTATCACCTCGGCCTTGGTGGCCTGGAAGCATCCTGATGCGCATACTGCGCGCAAGATTGGTCGCTTTATTGCCCCGGTTGTTGTTGCCGTTGGCTTACTGCTGCTGATGACTGATGCCAAAGCAGGCTTGTTCAACCCCTTGCGTTTTGCTCTGCTGCTCCATAATCTTGGATCGGTTATGACCTGGGGTGTTATCTTTCTTGCAGTATTTGAAGTGGTAGCGCTTGTGGTGGCTATTCTTGAGTTAACAAAACGTGCGGTGCCGCGCTGGCTTGATATTGTGGGTGTTGTTTCAGGCGTTGCTGTAGGCGCCTATACTGGCTGTTTATTGGGCGTAGTGCATACCTTCCCGCTGTGGAACAACTCTATTCTACCCGTGCTGTTTTTAGTGTCGGCCCTCTCTACCGGAGCAGCTTCGGTTGTGTTTGGCACACTGATTGCTGCTCCCAAAGAAGCCGAAAGGCTTACAGTGGTTAAAGGCGCTCATTATTGGTTGCCACTCGTTGAGCTCGTACTGGTTGCTGCGATGTTGTTTATTGTTAATACAGCAGGAGCAACGGCGCATACAACGGTTATGGGATTGCTGGCGGGCAAATTTGCGCTGCCATTCTGGCTTGGCTTTATAGCAATTGGTCTTGTGGGGCCAGCGTGCATTGAAACGTATGAGCGCTTCTGCGCTAAGGAGAAGGGGTCTGCTCAAGGCTCACGTGCGCTTGGTATTGTTAGTGAAGGCGGTGTCCTTGTTGGGGGCTTCCTTTTGCGTTGGATGATTGTGGTAGCGGCCTTGCCCGTCACGTTAGTGGTTCCCGCAGTGATGTAAGTACTTTGCAGTAATGAGGTAGCTTGTAGCGGCTGTTCGTGACCTCGTGCTTTGCTGTAGTGGTTAGCAGCTCGTCGCCTAGATATTTAAGACGCTCCTACGGATAGTATCTGCATTTTCAAGCAATGGGATGAAAGGTAGTGTTCATCCCATTGCGCTCTGTCACAATAGGGATATGAGCAGACAAAAGAAAAAGCGATCAACCAAGGATACGCAGCGTGCGAAGCGCACAACAAAAATGCGTTCTCGTGACCGAAATCGAGCGGGCAGCCAGAAACGGGCAGGTAACGCGACGCGCTCGGGCGGACATAATCAAGCGAGCAATCGGAATCGCGCAAGTGCTCAGATTCAAACAGATGACCAGATCAAAACAAGAAATCGAAAGCAGTCGAGCGGACATGTTCGAGCTGACGAACAGAATCGTGCGGACAATTACGTGTCCCATCCGCGTGTTTGTCCGTTATCGGCTGAGTGTGGCGGATGCTCGCATATCGAAGAACCTTATGCGCATCAGCTAAAGCGAAAGCAGTATTTCATTGCCGAGCTGTTTGCAGACGAGATCAAAGCGGGCTGCACCCTTGAGCCCATTATTGGTATGGAAGATCCGTTTGGCTTTCGCAATAAAATTGCGTCACCCTTTGCGCCGGTGCGATCAAGCCGCACAGGCAAGAGGGTGCGGCATACCAAATCTGGAGACGCCACTTTACAGCAGGACACTGCTGCCCGACAGCGAAAGACAAGCGTGAACTCACTTTCGCGTTCGCGGTCTACTTCATCTGCGGTGTCTTCAATGCGCTATGGTTTATATGCGGCGGGCACTCATCGTCTCATCAGGGCGGATAAGTGCCCGGTCGAGCACCCTATAGGGCGACGTGTTGTGGCGGCTACTGCGCAGCTTATGCGTAAATGGGATATTGCCCCTTACGATGAAGATGCCGGTACTGGCTTCATGCGTCATGTTATTGTACGCGTCGGGCATGAGAGTGACGAAGTCCTCGTGACGCTTGTTACGAATGGCAAGGTCTTCCCCTCAGGTAAAAACTTTGCGCGGCATCTTAAGAAACACTGCCCCGAAATAACCACGGTGGTTCAAAACGTCAATATGCGCAGCACCAATGCTATTTTCGGTGGCGAAGAGCAGGTGCTCTATGGCCCAGGCTTTATCCTCGACACATTGTGTGGCCTTTCATTTCGCATATCGTCCCATTCGTTTTATCAGGTCAATGCTGTGCAGACCGAAGTACTCTATCGCACTGCTCTTGAAATGGCAGCTTGCACCAGTAGTCATCAGGCACTGACGATTTTGGATGCATACTGCGGCACCGGCACCATTGGTTTGGTGGCAGCTTCACAGGTGCCAAACTCCCAGGTAATAGGTATCGACAACGCTTCATCTTCCATCCGGGATGCCCGGCAAAATGCCGTGCATAACGGTATTGCTAATGCAACGTTCCTCTGCGAAGACGCAACCGACTTTTTGCTTCACCGTGCTGCAGCAAGCGACTCCATTGACGTGCTCATGATGGATCCGCCCCGTGCTGGATCAACATCGGAATTTATTGAAGCAGCATGTGCGCTTGCGCCCGAACGCGTGGTCTACATTTCGTGCAATCCTGCTACTCAGAAGCGCGATGTGCGGTTGTTTGCACGCGGGGGTTATCATCTTGTGCGCCTGCGTGCCGTCGATATGTTCCCGCACACCGACCACATTGAAACCGTTGCTCTTTTAATGCGGAATGCCGAATTCTTCGCGCAATCTTAGGTGTATTTCTTTGTGAATGAATACACTACGCGCTAATAAAAAGCTCTCTTAGTTGATCGTCTTCAGCAATGGAAAGACCGCACGCATCTTCGAGAAAGCCAGCCATACCGCCATAGTTGTCATCGATAGCATCAAGAGCTGCATTGAGATATTCAGGGCGTGCTTCTAAAAGTGGTCCGATTTTGTCGGAGAGTCCCGGCTTAATGCCCCGTGCCATTTTTGCCTGTATGCGCGCTTGTAGTGCCGGTAGACTACGGTTTGTGCGTAGATAGTCGTGCATAACATCACTGTAGGAAACACCAAGCGCTAACAGCACGATAGACACCGCAACGCCGGTGCGGTCCTTTCCATTTGTGCAGTGGAATAGCACCGCTTTGCCATTACTGGCAAGAAGCGTCCGAAATAGTTGTTGCCATTTATCGGCAAGGCGCTTATCAACCATCGATCGATAGATAGTACATACGTCGTATGTATCAGGGTTCCAAGTACCAGTAAGCAGTTCGCGTAGGTTGCCGTCTTGAAAGCTGATGCCCAGTGCACTTGCTGGCATCAAAGGTATATGGACACTTTCAACACCAGGCATTATGGGGTCAGGTCGACGGTTGCACTCGAGTGATGTACGCAGGTCGATAACGGTACCGAGGTTAAATCGATCAGTTAAGCGGATGCATTCGGAGGCGGTAGCATCGAATAGCTCAGCGCTGCGGTAAATTCTGCGTTTGCGCAAGAGCGCTCCACCCTCGGCAGGCATACCGCCCACGTCGCGCAGGTTACGTATATGGCTAAATTGAATCATGGAATTCAGTATGTTTCTTTGCTGTATCGCTTTCAAGGGGTGGAAAGATTGAAACAGACAATGCAGAGTTATCTAGGCTATTAGATGTTGTGAGAGTATTATCAGTATTATCAAGAGTCAGCACAATATAGTTGACGCTATATTGCGTAGAAGGAAATGGCATATCGCGTGAATGCCATTCAGGTGTTTGTACCCTCTGAGGTATTGGAATTGGTAAATATATAAGTTGGCAATAGACAAAAATTCGATCTATGCAACATATAATACAGAAGGGAAAAGTATGGCTGACTCGGACGAAATCATCAGCGCCGTGGGACAGACCCCGCTTATTGAATTAAAACGGTTTTCACAGCAGGTACAGGCACGTGTTTTGGTGAAATATGAAGCGGCCAACCCTGGTGCTTCCATTAAAGACCGAGCTGCACGCAGTATGATTGAGCGTGCCGAGCAACGCGGCGAAATAGAGCCAGGAAAGAGCGTTCTTATTGAGCCGACAAGCGGAAATACCGGTATCGGTATAGCGATGATAGGAGCTGCGCGCGGGTATCGTGTGGTGTTGACCATGCCCGAATCGATGAGCCGTGAACGTCGAGCTTTGGCTGCTGCGTATGGTGCTCAATTGGAATTAACGCCGGCTGCATTAGGGATGCGCGGTGCGGTCGACCGAGCAGCCGAGTTGGCAAGCCAGATTGAGGGTGGCTGGGTTGTAGGACAATTCACCAATCCAGACAATCCATTGGCACATGAAGTAACAACAGCGCCCGAAATAGAACAGCAACTGGGGAGTGCACCCGATGTTCTTATTGCCGGAGTAGGAACGGGTGGTACGATATCGGGTTGTGCACATTATTTCCAACAGCATAAAGCTCCTACCCGTTTCTTTGGGGTGGAGCCCGCTGAAAGCGCCATTATTGCTCAAGCACTTGCGGGCGAAGATATTACGCCAGGTCCGCATGGTATTCAGGGTATTGGAGCTAATTTTATTCCAGAAACACTTGATCTTGCCGTTCTTGCTGGTGCTATTGCGGTGCCCACGGCGGTAGCACTCGACTATGCCCGGCGCATTGCGCGTGAAGAAGGCCTGCTCGTGGGCATTTCATCAGGGGCCAATTTGGCGGCTGTCGAGCGTCTTGTGCAACATGATGAATCGGCGCGTGGCAAGACAATTGTTACTTTTGCAGTTGACAGTGGAGAACGCTATCTTTCGACTCCGCTGTTCGACGGGGTGGCATAAGATCCGCTTATGGTAGAATCTCTTCCTATCCTCGATCGCGTTCTGCAAACGATCGACGATCGTGCGCTGGTGCTGCCTGATCAGCCGGTGCTGTTGATGGTGTCGGGCGGCTCCGATTCAACCGCGCTTGCCTATCTGACAAGTGATTTATCGGCGGCAGGCCGTGTTGGGCCACTTGCACTCGTGCATGTTAATCATTGTTTGCGTGGTGACGCTTCCGATGGCGATGCAGCGTTCGTGCGCCACCTGGCCGAAGCGTTGGAGTTGCCTTATTTTCAATATGATATTGATATCGCAGCCCTTGTTGAACAGACGGGGGAAAATCTCGAGGCAGTTGCGCGGAGTGAACGCTACGCTGCAGCTCAAGAAGCACTTTCAAACTTTTGTGCTCAATTGAATTTTCCAACTTCATCGGGGCGTATCTTTGTTGCTCATACGCGCAACGACCGAGTGGAGAATTTCTACATGCGCTCGATTGTCGGGTGTGGGCCAGGAGGCTTTCGGTCGATGCGCTATATAAATGGGTGCATTGTCCGCCCTCTGTTAGACGTGAGTCGCGACGATCTGCGTGATTATCTGCGTCGCCGCGCGCTTGATGCCCAAAACGATGCGTCGGTTGTTCTCGTGCGCGACAAAGACGGTTCACTCTGGCGTGAGGATGCTACGAACGCTCATACCGATCGGTTTCGGGCATATGTGCGCACAACTATGGTGCCTGCAGCGCTTGAACGTAACCCGCGGGTACTTGAAGTGTTGTGTCGCACCATGAACTTGATTGCTGATGAAGACGACATGCTTGCCGAGATGGCTGAGCACATTATGACGAGTGATGTTCAGTGGCGTGATGATGAAACATGCCTGATAAAACCCTCATTTGCGCAACATCAGCAACCAATTCAGCGCCGAGTTGCTTTTCAGATATTACAGCGACTGTTGACTGCCGAGGCGCGCGTGGAATCTGCGGCAGTCGAAGCGGTGCTCAATGCCTTTTCACCCGATGGACCGCGCAGTGGATATGTTGCCAACATTCAGGGTAATCTTGCGTTATCTGCCAATAAGCGTGGATTGCTTATCGAGCCAATGAATTCTTTTCGCGTACGTAGGCGAAAAGATACGACGAAATTTTGCAAACAACCAAAGGAATAAAGCATGAGCAAGATAGAGGTGGTACTCGCTTCTTCGTCGCCCCGGCGCCGTCAGTTACTTGGTGAAGCCGGGATACGATTTCGCGTGCAGGCAGCCGACGCTGACGAATCGCTCGACGACGATTTGCGCGCTGATCCAGCTCGCGCAGCACGTACCGTAGCCGAGCGGAAAGCCGCCATGGTAGTGCAACAGGTCATAGCCGATTCTTTGACGCATACAACAGCTGTCATCGGGGCTGATACTATGGTTGTTCTTGATGGACAGATATTCGGCAAGCCACAAAACTTTTCGGCAGCGTGTGGCATGCTGCGTAAATTATCGGGACGCACTCATCAAGTGATTACTGGCGTGTCGGTGTGGATGCTTGAACCGACAGCAGACGGAGAGGTTTCGATCGGTCGTCGAACGTTTTCCGAAGTGAGCGAAGTGACGTTTAAAGATCTCTCCGACGACGATATCAAGACCTATGTACACACCGGTGAAGCGTATGACAAGGCCGGATCTTACGCCATTCAAGGCGAGGGAGCCCGCCTGGTGGCGCACTGGGAAGGTGATTGGCGCAACATTGTTGGCTTGCCAGTAGAAACACTGCTCTATCTTGTGCCAGCGTTATGTGAGAGCGATACCTAAGTGAAAATATCTGAGAGAAGTTTGCTCTATTCGCGTGTGCAGCTTTTATAGTTGGTTGATAGTTGATTGGCATCTCTTTCCCTGTTTTCCACCTGCTCGTACGTGTAATTACCGTGCGAAACAGCAACCCGTTACCGTATCGTATTTTTTGGGCAGGTACGGTTTGCTACACTCGGACTCACGCGTCGACGCACCATGTCGGTGCTTTTTATGCTGGAAAGAGGTAGCAGTGCAAGTAATGCACGAAGACATTGACAAAATATTATTCACCGAAGATGATTTGCGCGCTCGCGTAAGCGAAATGGGACATCAGATCACTGCTGACCATCAGGGTGAAAGCTTGCTAGTTGTTTCGGTTTTGCGCGGGGCGGCTATTTTTATGGCCGATCTTGTGCGCAACATTACGTTACCACTCGAAATGGATTACATGGCTATTTCGTCGTATGGCAATGGAGTAAAAAGTTCGGGTATCGTGCGTATTTTGAAGGACCTTTCATCTTCGGTGGAAGGACGGCATGTTCTTATTGCTGAAGATATTCTCGACTCAGGCCTTACGCTGAGCTATCTCATGCGCAATTTAGAATCGCGCAACCCGGCCTCCATTGAGGTGGCCACGTTGCTGCGTAAGAAAACTCGCGCGCAGGCCGACATCGATTGCCGCTATGTTGGCTTCGAATGCCCCGATGAATTCATTGTTGGGTATGGTCTCGACTATGCCGAGCGTTATCGTAATCTGCCGTATATTGGCGTGCTGAAGAAGAGCGTCTACTGCTAATGCATTTGTTTGCCGTATCGCTTTCGTTTCCGCGCCCCGATGCCTGTCGATATGACTGGCGATAAAAGGACACATATTCATGCCACAACAGCAAAAACCACCCCTACAACCCAATCCCCGTACTGCCATCGTATGGACTATCTTGATGGCGCTCATCTTCATGTTCTTGGCATCGCAGTTCATCGGACTTGGTCAGGCAGGTCAGAGTCAAAAGACCGATACGCTGATTACGTCCGATTTTGTGACGGCCGTTAAAGAAGAACGGGTTATCAATGTTACGTTTGATGCGGGCAGTAATTCTGTTTCGGGTTCGTATTATCCGGCAGCGACAGCAGGTAATGGCGCTGCTTCGGCGTTTAACACCGCGTTTCGAGCGCTGAATGCGGCGTTGAGCACGCAGCAGATGGTATCGGATACTGCTAGTGCGGGCGTAAGCACGGAAGACATTGCATCGTCCACGCTGGGCGAGGCGCGCAAATATACCGCTACCTGGGTTGGTCAGGATAGTCTTGGCGAACTCATGGCCGATCATCCCAGTATTCAGTACGAGGTAAAGCTTCCGTCAGGTATTTTGTCGGCAGTTCTTTCCTATTTGCCGATGATTCTGCTTGCCGTCTTCTTTGTGTGGATGTTCTACCAGATGAGCAAGGCGAACAATTCTCAGATGTCGTTTGGTAAGACCAAGGCAAAGATGGCTTCTGAAGAACGACCTGACGTGCATTTTTCCGACGTGGCTGGTGTTGACGAAGCGGTTGAGGAAATGCAAGAGGTTCGCGACTTCTTAGCTAATCCCAAGAAGTATCAAGACATTGGCGCCAAGATTCCGCGCGGTTGTTTGCTCGTGGGACCTCCGGGTACTGGTAAGACGCTGCTGGCACGGGCTGTGGCTGGCGAAGCGGGCGTGCCTTTTTTCAGCATTTCGGGTTCCGATTTTGTTGAAATGTTCGTGGGTGTTGGTGCAAGCCGTGTACGCGACTTGTTCAAACAAGCGAAAGAGGCTGCACCAGCCATTATCTTTATTGACGAAATTGATGCCGTCGGTCGTCAGCGTGGTACTGGTTTGGGTGGCGGTCATGATGAACGCGAGCAGACACTCAATCAGCTGCTAGTAGAAATGGACGGCTTCGAAGCAAACAGCTCGGTTGTACTGATTGCTGCAACCAATCGTTCAGATGTGCTTGACCCAGCCCTGCTGCGTCCCGGTCGTTTTGATCGCCAGATTGTCGTTGACGTGCCCGATGTGCGGGGCCGTGAAAAGATTTTGGCGGTGCACGCAAAGGGCAAGCCTATCGCACAGGATGTCGAGCTCGATAAAATCGCTAAGCTCACGCCTGGATTTACCGGTGCCGACTTGGCTAACTTGCTCAATGAAAGTGCGTTGCTGACCGCCCGTCGCAACAAGCAGGTAATTTCAATGCAGGAAGTCACCGAGAGCATGGAGCGCGTTATAGCTGGTCCTGAGCGCAAAGGTCGCGTTATGGACGACGATACGAAGCGCACAATTGCCTATCACGAGAGCGGTCATGCTCTGGTGGGTCACACGCTGCCGAAGGCTGACCCTGTGCATAAGATTTCAATTGTCAGCCGTGGACGTGCTTTGGGTTATACCTTGTCCATTCCCAAAGAAGATAAGGTACTCAACAGCCGTAGTGAAATGCTGCAAGAATTGGCCGTGCTCCTTGGTGGGCGCGTGGCAGAAGAAATTTTCTGCGAAGACATTACTACCGGAGCAAGCAACGACCTCGAACGAGCGACAAAGATCGCGCGTCAAATGGTTACGCAGTACGGTATGAGTTCGGAATTGGGTACTCAGATTTTCGGTCAGCCCAATCACGAGGTATTTCTTGGTCGCGACTATGGCAATACCCAGGATTATTCCGAAGAAACGGCGCGTCGTATTGACGACGAGGTCGCGCGTATTATGAAGCAGGCGCATGATACTGCTTACGAGATTCTTTCAGTCCATAAAGACCAGATGGATCTTATGGCAAGTGTTCTGCTGGAACGGGAAACCGTTGATGGCGATGCCTGCCAAGCACTGCTTGATAATACGTGGGCCGAATACCTTGCTCACGAGCAGAGTGAAGAGGGTCGCGCCCAGCGCGAAGCAGCAGCAACCACAGTAGCGCACGACATTTCGGCAGAGGCATCGACCACTGTGGCAGTGCCTGTCTCTACAGCACCGGCGGCTCCAACTGCATCGACTGTATCCATGTCAGCTCCTGCTACTGGCAATGCAGCGAACGAAAACGGTGCAGCGGCTGCAACGACGTCTGCAAACGGTTCGGGTGCAGTAAACCCATCAACAGCACTAGATACAAACGCTGCAGCGGTTGTAGATTCTTCATCAATACACAGTACTGATGAAGCTAATCCGTCGCATAATACGAATTCGTCGGGGGAGGACGCCGAGGATTCTCGATGATTTGGAAGTGTGGGAACTATTCATTCGATACCCAGGTACCAGTTGTCATGGGTATCTTGAATGTGACACCCGATTCGTTCTCTGATGGGGGATCATACGCGAGCTTCGACGACGCAATTGCTGCTGCTTGCCGTATGCGCGATGAAGGAGCACTCATTATCGATGTCGGGGGTGAGTCGACACGTCCCGGAGCCGCTGAAGTATCGGAAGATGAAGAACTTCACCGTGTGCTTGACGTGGTGCGCGCGTTGGCAGCCAATGATATCTGCGTGAGTATCGATACACGGCATGCTTCGGTGGCTGCTGCGTGCGTCGATGCGGGAGCAAGCATTATCAATGATGTGTCGGGCTTCCGCGACCCAGAAATGGTACGCGTGGCAGCTTCCTGTGATGCTGGGTTGGTTGTTATGCATATGCGTGGCGAGCCGCGCACCATGCAGCAAGAGCCTCAGTACGATGACGTAGTTGTTGAAGTGCGCGATTACTTGCTGGCACAAGCTCATATGCTTGAATCGGCAGGTGTTGATCGTGCGCGTATTTGCATCGATCCTGGTCCGGGCTTTGGCAAAACGGCACAGCAAACGGTTGAACTCGTGCGCAATATTCAAGAGTTCGTTCGAACTGGCTATCCGGTGATGATCGCCGTATCTCGCAAGAGTTATATCGGCGCTCTATACAGCATCGAAGTACCGCAGGATCGCGACAAAGCGAGCGCTGAAGAAGCACTTATGGCGTGCGAACTTGGTGCTTGCGTAGTGCGTACTCATAATGTGGCTGCAACGGTGGCGCGATTAGCTGATGTGCGTCCCTATGCTTTCATCGGACTGGGATGCAACGTAGCATTAGTTGGCAGTGCTGAAGAAAGCCAACAGAGCAAAATCGCTCAACTTGAGCACGCTATTGCTGAGATATGCCTTATTCCCGACACACAGCTTATCGATGTGTCAGGTTTCTACGAAAGTGAGCCAGCCTACCTGGAAGATCAGGATACCTTCGTAAATGCGGTAGCGCTTATTCGCACGGGCATTACACCGCGTGATCTGCTGCATTATTTACAGGCGATCGAAGATAGTCTCGGTCGTGTGCGCACGGTCAAAAACGGGCCACGCACCTGCGATCTTGATATTCTTGACTATCAGCTCTACCTTTCTTCCGATGAAGAATTGACCGTGCCACATCCGCTGCTTGCCGAGCGTGATTTCGTGGTAAAACCTCTTCTTGAGCTTGCACCGTTTCATATTCTTGCTAATGGAAAGCGCCTTACGGCCGATGCGGTGAAGGTTGGTCACGCCGTACGCATTCGCTAGGATGGGTATCTGAAAAATTTGCTTATTCATGATGCGCGATTTTGCATCTAAGGAGGAAAATGGCGTCTTTGCAATCGAGTCGCAGTAATTCTATGGCGGAAGAAACTACGGGGGGTCGTCCTGTGTCGACCGGTGCACCGATTGGCGAGGATCCCATCAACCCGGGGCGCGACGTAAAAGTCAATCGTATGGGTACTGAGTCGATTCCCCGTTTGATTGCAGAGTTTTCCATTCCTTCGATTATTGGCATGCTTGCGAATGGTGCCTATAACGTTATCGATTCGGTGTTCTTGGGCCAAGCGATGGGTGAGATCGGTCTGTCGGCCGTGACAGCGGCGACGCCGGTCATGATTATTTTTCTTGCTATCGCTTTATTAGTGGGCAACGGTGGTAATGCACTCGCTGCTCTGCGTTTGGGGCAAGGCGATCGATTGGGAGCCGAACGGGCTCTTGGCAATACGGTGTCACTTTCAGTGGTCTTTTCTCTCGCGGTTGCTTTGATAGCTTTTATGCCACCGTCAATCGAAACACTGTTAACGTTGTCGGGGGCAACGGTAGAAACATGGGATGCGGCGCGTATCTTTATTCAGATACTTTCGGCAGGCTTTATTTTGCAGTGTATCGGCATGGGGGTGAATAACTTCATCCGTACTGCTGGTGCGCCAAACCGCGCGCTTGGCACGATGGTTATTGGGGCAGTGGTTTGCATTGTTTTCAATTACCTGTTTGTTATCGTGTGCAATTTAGGCGTTGTGGGTAGTGCGTGCGCCACGCTGGTTGGTCAGGCGGCTTCGTGTGTCTGTGTGCTGTGGTTCTTTACCATTACAAAAAACGTGCCGATGAGGTTGCACGTGCGTGAGCTCGTATTTCAAGCACGCACCGTGGGAACTATTCTGGCGTTGGGATTTGCAAGTTTTGCGCTGCAAGCGGCTGCGGCAATTGTGAGCTTTGTACTAAACAACATGCTCGTTAAATACGGAGTGCAGAGTGCTATCGGTTCCGATGGAGCACTTGCCTCTATTGGCGTGGTGCAGCGGGTTGCCCTGTTTACGGTGTTCCCTTTGATTGGTGTCGCAATCGCTATACAGCCGCTGCTTGGCTTCAATTACGGCGCGCATCTGTTTGCGCGTGTGCGTACAACGGCAAAAGATGGCATTCTAACCGCTACCGCCATTTCGGTTTTCATGTGGGTGATTGTGCATGTGTTCCCCAATCAGATTGTGGGGGCATTTGGTATTGTCGACGCAGACCTGGTTTCATTTACGGTGTTCGCGCTGAAGATACAGCTGCTCATGCTACCTTTTATTGGATTTCAAATTATTGGATCCAATTATTTCCAAGCGACAGGACAGCCGTTTAAATCATCATTCCTTTCCTTGTCGCGCCAGGTTCTCTTTTTGATTCCGTTATATCTGGTGTTTCCAGAAGTGCTGCCACAGATAGCACCGCAGTTAACGAGTCTCGATGCCCTTTACTGTGCAGTTCCCGTTGCTGATTTTCTGTCTATTTTTACCACGGCGCTGTTCTTTTTTGTGGAATCAAAGCGAATCAAGCGGCTTGAAGCAGGCAAGGCGGTCGCGCGCTTTTAATGCGTTCATCTTTTATTAATGTAAACCTAAATTTATAAAAAGGTTTACATTAATAGATTACTTACCTATAGTGACACATGCTTTTATTTGCTGCGCTTATTGCATAACAATGAAGGGATAGTCCATGCAGGCAAGACAGAATAACCAGTCATTACAGCGCACTCGTTCAATTACCTTTATCGGCCTATCGGTTGCCCTGTTGGCTGTTTCAGCTTGGATTACTATTCCGCTTGGTCCGGTTCCCTTTACGATGCAAACGTTTGTTGAAGTGTTCGTGCTTCTTGCCTTACGTTCGCGCGAATCGATTGCAACTGCGGTGGCATACTTGGTTCTTGGCAGTTTGGGATTACCGCTATTCAGTTCCATGCGCGGGGGCATTGGTGTGGTAGCAGGACCGACAGGTGGCTTTCTTATCGGGTTTGTAATAGGTACCTTAGCAGCGGTTCTGTTCCTTAAACTCTTGGGGAATCGCCGCTCGATTGTTGTTGAATACGCCGCAGCTGTCATCTTGCTTATTGTTTGTTATACCTGCGGCTGGCTGCAGCTTTCCTTTGTAACGGGTATGGGTCCTGCCGCTGCTTTTGTGGCAGGCATTGCGCCTTTTATTATCATCGATCTGGTAAAAGTTGCCTTGGCAGTGCCTGTTGCTCGCGCAGTGCGCAAGGCTGTGGGGCACGATAGAGCTGTTACGCTCCCATCGAAGGGATAGCAACGATAAAGCACGCACCGCCTTCAGGTAGGTTGTAGGCCTCTACGGTGCCATCGTGTGCTTCAACGACCGATTTTACGATCGAAAGGCCAAGGCCGCTGCCGCCCGTGTTGCGGGCACGGGAAAAATCGGTACGAAAGAACCGCTCGAAGAGCATCTTCGGATCAACGTCGCCAAAGCCCGTTCCGTCATCTTTAACGGCAATAATGGAATTTCCTCCCACGCCATAGAGCTCAACACGAATATGTCCACCAGGCTCAATAAACCGGCTCGCGTTATCAACGAGATTGGAAACTACCTGCTTAAGACGATCGCGATTGCCGAGCACGTCGGGCGCTTCACCAATAACGACACAATGAGCACCGCGTTCCTGCAAAACAGGCGCAAGTGCATCAACTGCTTCTTGAGCAACGGGTCGCAAATCAACACGGGTAAAGTTCAGCACGTAGCTGTCGCCTTCGATATGCTGCAGCGAAAGTAAGTCATTAACAAGGCGCGTGAGTCGCTCGCTTTCAGTAACGACCGTGTGGCCAAATTTCTCTCGCATCTCCGGTGGTAAATCGGGGTCCGCCAGTAATTCAGCATTGCCATGAATAGCCGTAAGGGGAGTGCGCAGTTCGTGGGCAACGTCACCAACAAACTGGAGCTGTTGCTTTTCCTGGCGAGCCAGATCAGCGGCTTGTGCATAGGACGAATCGAGCAGATCTTTGAAATCACCCGCGAGATCATCAGCTTCCTGGAGCGACCCCTGAGGGGAAAAATCAATCGTTGTATCACCTGTGCGGTAGAGCCGAATTTTCTCGCGCAAGTCGGCGAGTGGCTGGGCAATAAAATGTCCGATAAGCAGTGACAGCAAGAATATCAAGCTTGCAAGCATCGCAAGGGGGACGATAATACGCCAGTCTGTCCAATTGCTTACACGAGCAAAGATAAACATGACCACGCCAGCACCAATGGAAAGAATGGTGGTAAGGAATGCGAAATATGTGGCTATTTTTTTAATAGCAAGCCCGTCCCGCTGCGCCTGCTTTGTCGCTTACTGGCGGAAGCGATAACCGTAACCGCGTACGGTTTCGACAACACTTGGATCGTACCCGGCTGCAGCAATCTTGTCACGCAGACGCTTGATGTGGGTGTCAACCGTCTTTGTTTCGGTGAGATATTCCCAGCCCCATGCATCGCGCAGAAGATCTTCGCGGGAAACAACATTGCCGGCGTGTTTCATCAGTGCTGCCATGAGTTCGAATTCGCGCGGGGTAAGATCAATCGGGCCTGAATCGCCGGTTGCCGTGTGTGCGTCTTCATCAAGTGTGATACCACTGGCGGTGATCGCATGCCCGGTTTCCATCTGGCCGCTGCCGCGCCTCAACAGCGCACGCACGCGAGCGATCAGCTCACGCAGGCCAAAGGGCTTCGACAGATAGTCGTCGCCACCAATTTCAAGGCCAACTACCTTATCGAGTTCGGTATCGCGCGCCGAAAGAAACAGGACAGGCGCACTGGTAAAACTCCGCAGGCGACGACAGAGCTCATAGCCGTCCATGCCAGGGAGCATAATATCAAGAATGAACAGGTCATAGTCCGTTTTCTTGGCAGCTTCAAGGGCGTCTTCGCCGTTATGTACGACGTCGGACTCGAAATTTTCCTTCTGAAGAGCATAGCTGACAAAATCGGTGATGGTCTGTTCGTCGTCAACCACAAGAATGCGTGAGGGCTTTTCGTTCATGGTGTTCCTTCCCGGCTGCCCGAAAGTCCACTTGGCAGGTTTTATTACTGCACGGGCTTTACTGCTGTTTGAAGCATTATCATAGCATCCTATACGGGGGAGCTTTCCGTGGGAGAGGTTGTCAAACATATGTTACTCACCATTGACGTCGGCAATACACATACCGTACTGGGTACCTGGCATGACGACGAACTTACCTATCGGTGGCGGGTGCGCACCGACGCTTCTCAGACGGCTGATCAGGCACGCATTATGCTCAATAGCCTATTCGCGCTTGACGGTATTGTCCCACGTGATGTTGAAGGGGTCATACTTGCAACGGTTGTTCCTGCACTTAATCGCCTGTGGAGCAAGGTGGCACTTGACCTGTGCGGTCGCAAGGCACTTTCTATCGATTCTGAAATGGTGGGTAGCCTGCTTAACGTATCGACTTATGAGGGGCGCATCGGCGCAGACCGTATCGCTGATGCCGTCGCCGCTCGGGCACATTATGGCGATCCGGTTATTGTGGTCGACCTTGGTACCGCTACCAACATTGAAGTAATCGATACACAGGGGCGCTTTTGCGGTGGTGTTATCGCCCCGGGTGTTGAGACATCCTTAAACGCACTGATTTCTCATACCGCTTTACTGCCAGCTATTGAAATGACCGATCCGGGCACGGCGATTGGATCAAGCACGGTGCAAGCTATCCAGGTTGGCATGATGTATGGCGAGGTTGATCGTATCGATGGTCTTATCCGACGTATTTGGAAACAACTCGGGTATCAGACAGCTGTAGTGGCTACTGGCGGATTTGGTCGTGCGATCGCAACTCTTTCACAGACGGTAACCGCTGTCGACCCAGATTTAACCTTGCGGGGATTGCACGCCATCTACAAGGCAGTTTCCCCTTTAGAATAAAAAATGTGCTGGCTTAATTAACAACGCCAGTGGTAGACACAAGCGACACTTTGCCGCTTTTACACAAACGAACCCGAAAGCGAGGCTGTATGCTCACCGATATCGAGATCGCTCAGCAGGCATCTATCCGCCCCATTTCCGAAGTGGCTGCAGTCATTGGTGTGCCTGAAAAGTATCAAGAGCAGTACGGCAAAAACAAAGCGAAGATTGACTACAACCTTCTACGTGAAGTTGACACAACTCCGGGGAAGCTGGTGCTCGTTACTGCTATTAATCCGACGCCTGCGGGCGAAGGCAAAACCACAACAACGGTGGGCTTGGCTGACGCGATGAATCGTATTGGCAAAAAGACGGTTGTCGCCTTGCGCGAACCGAGCCTTGGCCCGGTGTTTGGCATCAAAGGCGGTGCAGCTGGTGGTGGATATGCCCAGGTGGTGCCCATGGAAGACATCAACCTGCACTTCACCGGTGATTTTCATGCTATTGGTGCCGCGAATAATCTATTGGCGGCGCTGCTCGATGCGCATATCCACAATGGTAACGAATTAGGTATCGATGTACGCAAGATAACGTGGAAGCGGGCGGTTGACATGAACGATCGCCAGTTGCGTCATATTGTGTGCGGTCTTGGCGGAAAAGCCGACGGTGTTCCGCGCGAAGACGGGTTCGACATCACGGTTGCTAGCGAAATTATGGCGGTATTTTGCTTGGCTTCTTCTATTACCGACTTAAAAGAACGTTTGGGCCGTATTGTGGTGGGGTACACCTTCGACGATGCGCCGGTTACCGCACATGACCTCCATGCTGAAGGGGCTCTTGCTGCGTTGCTGAAAGATGCTCTGAAGCCCAACCTTGTGCAGACACTCGAAGGGACACCAGCGTTTATTCACGGTGGCCCGTTCGCCAATATCGCTCATGGCTGTAATTCTATTATGGCCACGCGTATGGCGCTTGCGTTGGGTGATTATGCTATCACTGAAGCTGGATTCGGGGCCGACTTAGGGGCTGAAAAATTCTTAGACATCAAATGTCGCCTGACCGGTATTAGGCCTGATGCCGTGGTTGTTGTGGCTACGGTGCGTGCGCTAAAGAGTCACGGTGGTACCGCGCCGGATGCCTTAAACACGGAAGATTTGGTCGCCCTCGAAGCGGGTCTTCCCAATTTGCTTCAGCATGTCGAAAACATCACCCAGGTGTACGGACTTCCCTGCGTGGTTGCCATCAATGCATTTCCTACTGACACGCCAGCAGAACTCGCGCTGATTGAAAATAAGTGTCGCGAGTTGGGCGTTAACGTTGCGCTGTCAGAGGTATGGGCACGCGGAGGTGCAGGTGGCGAAGAATTGGCCTGTGAAGTAGTGCGCTTATGCGAGCAGCCAAATGACTTCACGTTTGCCTACGAGCTTGAAGGGGGAATTGCCGATAAGATCGAAGCGATTGCGCGACGTGTTTACCATGCGGATGGCGTGGATATTGCTCCCAAAGCGCAGAAAGAAATTGCTCGGTTGGAATCGCTCGGGTTTTCTTCAATGCCAGTTTGCATGGCAAAAACTCAGTATAGCTTCAGCGATAACGCTTCATTAAAGGGCGCGCCGCGCGGCTTCCGCATTACTATCCGTGAAGTGCGGGTATCAGCGGGCGCCGGATTTATTGTGGCGCTTACCGGTAGCATTATGACTATGCCGGGACTAGGGAAGAGTCCTGCTGCTTTTAAGATTGATGTCGATGAAACAGGCAGAATTACGGGCTTGTTCTAATCGTGTCGCGTGAACAATAGGTATTAATAAAAGTAGACGAGAGCAAAACCTATTTGCTCTCGTCTACTAAGCTTCTTCAGCGCACTTCTACATCGATTCCAAGCTCATTTTTTATGCTGAGCCGACACTAGTTTTCTAGTGTCTTATTCTGCCAAGCTGCTGCTAATCTTCGACTTCAACAAGGGTTATTTCAAAGTTGAGATCTTTGCCGGCCATTTCGTGATTTAGGTCGAAAGTCGCCACACCATCTTCGACGCTTAATACCTTGACAGGGAACGATTGCCCGCCGGGACCACGCATGAATATCGTTTCACCAACTGGTAGTTTTTCGGCATTAGGGATCTGTTCGGTAGGTACCTTCTGAATAAGGCTTTCGTCGCGTTCTCCGTAAGCTTCAGCTGCAGGAATACGAACTTTCTTAGTTTCACCCTGTGCCATATTCTTTACGGCCTCATCGAAGCCCTTAATCATTTGACCGGCCATGCAAGTGAATTCAATCGGCTCACCGCGCTTAACGGACGAATCAAATTCTCTGCCGTCATCGAGTGTGCCGATATAGTGGACCTTAACTTTTTTGCCTTTGTTGTCCATAGAGAAATCCGTTCTTTGTCGGGCTCGCTTTCTTACCTACGAGCATGGTAAAGCAGTCTAGCGCATTGATTGCGCGTTGCTTACGTCTTCCATCATCTTGCCTGAAAGTGCGAAGGTACGGTAGTGCTAATAGAACAGCATAAGAGCCAGATAACTATCGGCTGCTTTATAAAGAAGAGGGGCTAGGCAGATAGTGTTAGGGGAGAAAGAACAGGCAGACAGGGTCAGGAAAGAGGGGGCAGGCAGATAGGATCAGACCAGTCGATGCAACGCTTTCTAGAAATAAATTGATTGGGACCTATCGGGGAAAACGGACGACTTCGAAAATCGGTCGAAGTCGTGTGCTACGATGCGCCCATGAAAGCAGAAGTAAAAAATATCGCTCCAGACAGCGCCATTTCATCTGATTCTCTCACCGAACGCCGCAGCGGAGAAAAAGCAACCCTTATACAGATGGTGGGTATCTACTGCGCTGGTCAGCATCACAACGAGGTAGCCCCTGTAGTAATTAATGGATACGAAGCACGTCTTTGTCCTTCCTGCCGTGAACTGGTCGAGTACGCATTTGACCGCATCGATCGCTGCCCGCATATGGAAACAAAAACCTTCTGCAGTGCGTGTAAGACACATTGCTATCAACCCCAGATGCGTGAACGCATTCGACAAGCAATGGCATATGCTGGTCCGCGCATGCTTTTCGTGGACCCAAAAGGGGCTATTCGACACCTGCTTTCACGCTTTGAGCGATAATAGGCGCTCGATTGCCGTTCTTTTCCTACTTTTCGGCAATTTAATGCGACAAAGTGAATATTTGCTGATAAGCATTCTCGTCTATGTTATTATGCCGCCTGGTTAGTTGAGATCTCAGTCGTTTGGCTCTACTTCGACAGAAGGGAGATCAAAGTGCCCGTGGAGCATGGACGCCTTTAGCTTCTTGTAAGAAGCTTACTTTCTGTCTATTATATTTCTCGCATTTTTATAATATTTTACTCAATAATAGTGCATATTAAATGGTATTAAATATGCTTTTATCGAATATATTGGAAGGTGGTTGCCCTATGAAAAAGCGCATGCAGAGGCACGATATCATTCGCGAGATTGTTCGTGATAATGAAATTCGTACTCAGCGGGAACTTGCATCGAAGTTGCAGGCAAAAGGTCACGAGTGCACCCAAGCAACTATTTCTCGTGATATTACCGACATGGGATTGCTCAAGTCGAGCGAAGGTATCTACGTTCTTCCCGAGGATATGCGCTTGCATCATATGGTTGCTGAACTGGTTGAAGAAGTCTACACCGCAGGTTACTTGGTTGTTGTACGTACCTTTCCTGGTGGGGCTGCTGGCGTTGCAGGTTCCATTGATAATGCGGGGCTTGTTGGTTCTCTCGGTACAGTTGCCGGTGATAACACCATCATGATTGCTGCTCGCACACCTGAGGATGCCGAATCTATTCGAGAAATTCTCGACGGATTGCGACGTCATCGTTCATAGCAATAAAAGGTAGGGTTACCTGCCTTTTGTAGCAAAAATTGCCTCTGGCATCATCGAATGTATATGGCGTTTCCTGTGCGTACTTGTGTACTTTCGAACCCAGTAAAGCGTGGATGCTAAAATACCCCCATCTTTAACTAGGAGGTCCCGTTGGCTTCACGTGCTATGAAAAAGCGCCATGGTACTCGTAACAAAAGGCGTTCGATTCCCCTTTTGTACATCTTGGCTGTCCTCTTCGGTCTGATTATTGCGGGTTGCGTTTCGGGATATGCTCTCTGTCAGTCGTGGCTGCAGGATCTTCCTGAATACCAGGACGCTTCGGCATACAATTTGGCACAAAAAACGCGTGTCTATGCGTCCGATGGCACCACATTGCTTGCCGAATTTTATCTTGAAAACCGTGAACCGCTTACCAGTCTGGATGACGTCAGTGCGTTTGTAAAAGACGGGACAATCGCTACCGAAGACGCGCGTTTTTACGAGCATAGTGGCGTTGATTTATGGGGCATTGCTCGTGCGACCGTTATGAATCTTACGGGGTCGTCACATGAAGGGGCCTCCACTCTCACTCAGCAGTTTGTGCGTAACACGGTGCTTTCCAAAGAAGCTTCTGAACAGACCTTAAAGCGCAAGGTGCGCGAAGCATATATTTCGCTTAAATTGGAGGAAGCATATTCCAAAGATGAGATCCTGCTGATGTACCTGAATACCATCAACTATGGTTCGGGTGCCTATGGTATCGAAGCAGCAGCTCAGCGCTATTATTCAGTCAATGCGAAAGATCTTACGCTCGCTCAAGCTGCTTTGCTGGTAGGTATTCCTCAGTCGCCCACATACAACAATCCCATTACGTATCCCGATAACGCTTTGCAGCGCCGTAATACTGTACTCAATCGCATGCTCACGCGCGGGCGTATCACGCAAGAACAGTATCAAGAAGCTATCAACGAGCCGTTGAATCTTAACCCGTCTGAGCCAACCGAAAATGGTATTGCTGCATATCCGTATTTCACCAGCTACGTGCGACAGGTTCTGCTGGACAAATATTCCGAAGCCGAAGTTTTTAAGGGCGGCCTGACGGTAACAACTACGCTTGATGTCAAGGCACAGGATGCTGCTGAAGCGGCGGCAAAAAAGAAGCTTTCCCAGGTGGAAAGTGATGTCGAAGTTGCTATGGTAGCGGTTGACCCTGAAACTGGCTTTATTCGCGCGTTGGTTGGCGGGCGCGATTATGACGAAAGCCAATATAATCTGGCTACGCAAGCCCAGCGACAGCCGGGATCGTCGTTTAAGACATTCACGCTTGCGGCAGCTATTGAAGAGGGCGTTGACCCTAACTCAACGTATGTGAACTGCTCATCTACCGCCAAGATTGGTACGTGGAATGTAGAAAACTACGGTAAAGCTGATTATGGAACTCGTTCTATTGCCAGTGCCTTTGCGGTTTCTTCCAACACGGGGTTTGCGCGGCTGTGCGACATGATTACTCCTGAAAAGGTTGTTGACATGGCAAAACGTATGGGTATCGAGTCCGAATTGGAAGCGGTTCCTTCGATTACGCTTGGATCCGAAGGGGTTACCGTGCGCGAAATGGCCGCTGCGTATGCAACTATTGCATCGGGTGGTATCCAGCATGATGCAGTTGCAATTGAGCGTATTACTGACGCAAATGGCAACGTGGTATTCCAGGCCGACACGACCGGAAAACGCGTGATGAGCGGGGAAGTCGCTCATGCGAGTGAAAAGGTCATGGAAAGCGTTATTACAAGCGGTACTGGTCGCCAAGCACGACTTTCTTCTGGCCAGATTGCTGCGGGTAAAACTGGTACAAGTCAGAATTGGCGCGACAAATGGTTTTGCGGGATTACGCCGCAATATGCTGTTGCCTGTTGGGAAGGTGTTCCTGAAGAGCGTCAGATGAGTTCTTATGGCAGCGTAACCGATATGTTTTCACTGTTCCTGAACGAACTGATCACTCGAAATGATATCGAGACGTTCGTTATGGATAACGCTTCGATGCCAGCGTATCGAGTGCTGACCGCGGAAGAGAAAGCAAAGCTTGGTACAGGTAGTTATAATCCCAACGGTATTTCAGATAGTGAACGCAAGAAGTCTGAAACCTTGCGCAACGATCATGAGTCGGGTGAATCCACTTCTGATACGAATTCGTCGACAGATACACAGAGCACCACGTCTGAAACTGAGGCTACTACTACGGTTACGCCGACGCTTTCCGGCGGGTCAGAAAGTACAGCGACAACAACAACTCCAACAGCTGGTTGAGGTTGATAGGTGGTTTATTTAACCAGAGGGTTTCGGCAATTTTGGTGGTTTGCTAGACAACGTTTATGTGATCTGGTGCTGTTTTGACAGCTTAAAAAGAGCGGTATTTGAAAGCTTTACGAGTAGCACCATGGACAACTTGTGCAATGACGGCATGATGACAAGTTCATGATGAGCTTTGCTCAAAAGATCAAAGCCGAGTATGCTGCAAAAACGCATACGTTGAAACAGAGCTCGATTGCATAATTGATCGATCTTCAGCGCCAGTGGCGCACCCACTATGAAAGGGAAGTATGAAACGCTCATCGACTAGTTCCTCCGCCTTTACTTGGGGTATGACTCTTGTTGTTGTGGCAGCACTCGCATTCGCACTTGCTGGATGCTCACTTAACCGTACTGCAGCAAGTGATGGCGACCAGGCATCTGATAATCGTCAGTACATGGCTTCTCTCAACCAGCAGATGTCCGATTTGCAGACTGAAATGGACGCATTCCAAAAGGCAGTGGCTGCGGGCGACGTTGTCAGCATGCGTGCCCAACAGCAAGCGGTTGATGGAACAATTACAGCAGTAAAGGCTGCCGATGCACCGGAGCGTTTGCAATCGGTTAAAGACAACTACGTTGATGCACTCGATACGCTTGATGGCGCGCTAGACGGTTATGTTTCGCTGTATTCCGACGTGCAGCGGGGTGCCGTTTCTTCCGACGGATACGATCAACGTCTCTCTGCGGTGCAAGATGCGTATAATAGCGGCATCGAGAAGGTGAAGGCCGCTGATGCAGCGGTAAGCGAAATCGCAAGCGAATAACATTCGCTATCGGAGAGAACATTTATGAACAATGCTGTCGAGTTGCTTGCTCCAGCAGGCAACATGACGTGTCTGCACGCGGCCGTGCGCAGCGGGGCAGATGCTGTCTATTTGGGTATCGATCGGTTTAATGCACGGCGTGGTGCTGATAATTTCACCATGGACACACTTGCCGAAGCATGTGACTATGCTCATTTACGTGGCGTACGCGTGTATCTGACAGCCAATACTGTCATTCTTCCGTCGGAAGCATCAGCAGCTTTAGAAATGGTGCGGCAGGCGTACCGCCGTGGGGTTGATGCCTTTATCGTGCAGGATATTGGACTCGCTTTAGAAATACATCGAACACTTCCGCAGGCCGAACTGCATATTTCAACGCAGATGAACATCCATAATGCAGCGGGCATTGAAGCGGTGCACAAGCTTGGTGCTGCTCGTGTGACGCTTGCGCGTGAATTAGAGCTTGCTGAGATTGATCATCTTTCTCAGGTTGCGCATTCGTTTGGCATGGAAGTAGAAGTATTTGCCCACGGTGCACTGTGTATCTGCTATTCGGGACAATGCCTTATGTCGTCGCTTGTTGGAGGGCGTTCGGCAAATCGCGGTATGTGTGCGCAGGCCTGTCGCTTGCCATACGAACTGCATAATCGCGCTCAGCGCAAGCCGCTTTCGTCGCCGGGCGAACATCTTCTTTCCCCTAAGGATCTTTGCACGATCGATCTTTTACCTGAACTGGTAACCTGCGGCGTTACTTCCTTGAAGATCGAGGGACGCATGAAGTCGCCCGAATATGTGTCTGCTGTGGTGGGTGTTTATCGTGCTGTACTCGATCGTACGCTTGCCTGGTGCGCCCAACGGGCTGCATCAAGTTCCACCACGGAGCTTTTCAGTGCGTCCATTCCGCAAGAAGTACGCGCCACAGCGAATGAGCAGCGTATTCTTTCGGAAGCATTCAGCCGAGGATTTACCACAGCCTATTTAACGCATGACGACGGCAACGACATGATGAGCTTCGGCCGGCCAAATAACCGGGGAATATTTATCGGTCGAGTAAGCAGCGCACACGATGGTGCCGTGGTTGTGGAAGCTGAGCGAAAGCTGTTCGTTGGAGACGTTGTTGAATTCTGGACAAATCGCGGCCATTTCGCTCAACCAATCAATAGGCTTGAACCTGTTGGCAAACAAGGCGTGCGCCTTGAAGTGTCCCGTAAGGTGGGAAAAGGTGACCGCGTGTTTCGTGTGCGCAGCGCGCAAGCTGCCTTTGCTGATGACGCACTGTTGCCAAAAGTTCCACTTGATATTCAGGTAACAGTACACGAAGGCCAGCCGCTTTCTGTGTCGTTACAGTCCGCTTCAGGGGTGCGCGTACAAGCACAAGGTGCCGTAGTAGAACAGGCACGTACGAAAGCACTCGTCGCAGACGAAGTTATCGAGCATGTTGATCGCATGGGCAACGAGCCATTTGTTCTGCAAAGTATCGAAGTTGATCTCGGTGAAAATGTGGGTGTGGGCTTCTCGCAGATTCACAAGGTGCGCGCTACAGCGTGCGAAATGATGCAAGAAGCGCTGCTTGCTCCGTATCACGCACGAAAACTGACACGCATTACCGATCGATCACAGTCCTCAAAATCGCTGGTCAGTGGAAATACCTGCGAGGTTGTTGTATGGGTCACGAATGCGTCGTGTGCCCGTGCGGCGCACAAAGCGCATGCCGATGCGATTTTTGTGCCAGCACTTAATTATCAGCGCGGGGAATCGCTTATTGCTGGGCAGCTATCAGAAACTGTGGCGCAGGCAGGCTATCCCAAGCAGGTAGGTATTGCGTTGCCTGCTATCGACCACGATCCGCTTGAGGGGACGCGGGAAAACCGTTTCGCATTCGATCCGTGGCGCTACGTTAAGCGGGGAAGAACTGTGCTCGTTGATAACATGGGGCAGCTGGATCGCGCTCTTGCCTGCGGTGCCAACGTCGAAACAGGTCCCCATATTCCCGTGTTGAACGCTTGGACAGCTGATGGCCTTGTGGCTGCTGGCGCACAACGTGTCTGGTTATCACCCGAGCTTACCTTAGGTCAGATTCAGCAGATCGGCGAAGAAACGCAGGCACCGTTAGGTTTGGTGGTTTCTGGTGCGACGGAATTGATGGTTACCGAGCATTGTTTGCTGATGAGCCAGGGGCCGTGCAACCGCAATTGCACCACCTGCGTGCGGCGTAAGAGTCCGCATTATTTAAAGGACCGCAAGGGTTATGAAATGCCCGTGATTACCGATTGCTGTGGACGCAGTCATATTTATAATGCCGTGCCGCTTGACATTGTGCATACCTTACCCGACCTTATTGCCGCTGGTGTAACGGCCATAATGGTTGATGCCACCCTGCTGACTGTTGATGAAACAACCAAGGCAGTTTCTCGTGCTGTTCGCGCGCGTGATATCGCTCTGCGTGGGGCAGATACGGTTGCCAAGGTGCCCGGCGCGACAACGGGACATCTATTCCGTGGTGTTTCTTAAAGATAGGTAGCGTTATTAAAGACAGCCGATATCTACCGTACGCGCCGAGCGATACCATCTCCCTGTGCTAGAATCATCATCCATATGTCGGCGAAAGGGTTTCTATGCTTCCTGCTGAAGAGCAATTACGCATCATTAAATCGGGTACCGCTCAGATTGTTCCAGAGGAGGCACTGCTTGAAAAACTGAAGCGTGACCGTCCGCTTAATATCAAGCTTGGTGTCGATCCAACGGCTCCTGATATTCATATCGGTCATGCCGTTCCCTTGCGTAAGCTACGCACGTTTCAGGATTTAGGCCACCAGGTTACGCTTATTATCGGTGATGGTACGGCGCTTATTGGCGACCCTTCTGGGCGCAATAGCACGCGGCCTCAGCTGACTTCCGACGAGGTTGCAGCAAACGCCCAGACCTATATTGACCAGGCATTTAAAATTCTCGATCCGCAGAAGACGACGCTGCGTCATAACGCTGAATGGCTGCTCGACCTGAACCTTGAGGGTTTGTTGAAGATCGCTAGTAATTTTACGGTTGCTCGCATTCTCGAGCGTGACGATTTTCATAACCGCTATACGCAGAATTTACCCATCAGTGTGCATGAATTCCTCTATCCGATTATGCAGGCATATGATTCGGTTGTTATAGATGCCGATGTCGAATTGGGTGGCACCGATCAGCTCTTTAATCTGCTGGCGGGGCGCGAGCTCATGGAAAAGATGGGCAAGGAACCTCAGGTGTGTTTAACGCTGCCATTGCTTGAGGGTACCGATGGTGTGCGCAAGATGTCGAAGAGTTATGGCAACTATATTGGCTTGACCGATGCAGCAGACGATATGTTTGGCAAGGTCATGAGTATCCCCGACGAACTGATGGTGAAATACTACCGTCTGGCTTCGACAGAATCAGTTGACGAAATCGACCGTTTAGAAGAGGGCCTTGCAGCGGGAAGTTTGCACCCCAACCAGGTTAAACGTGCATTGGCCCGCAATATTGTGGCTGCGTATCACGGCGATTTGGCTGCTATTGAAGCAGAAGTCAGTTTCGATCGCCTGTTTAAAAATCATGATATGCCTGAAGACATCCCGATGTTTACCGGCAGTCTGCAGCCTGATGAACAGGGCATGGTCTATCTGCCCAAGGTTCTACATGAAGCTTCTTTGGCAAAAAGTGCCGGTGAAGGTCGTCGCCTTATCGATGGTGGTGGGGTAAAAGTAAATGGTACGCCGCTGGCGGCCAAGTCCTATCAGATTGCAGCGGGCGATCTTGAAGGCGCGGTCATCCAGGTGGGGAAGCGTCGATTCGTTAAGTTAGCGTAGGCGCGCAGAGGTGTGCAATTATGTATGCAGAACACGAATAAACGCGCGCATATCGCATATCATACAGAGGTCCGTGCGTACTACATAAACGCTTTCATCTCCGTCAGTGTAGAGGCGAAAGCAGGTGTTAATTTCTGCTTGCTTTCAGACTTCATAGAGGCAAAATCCTTCAATGGGATGCGCGATAGAATTTCTTCTGGGACTTGAGATAAAATTTTTGCTACTGCATACGGAATCCTGGCGTCCTATAGCCACAAGGTGTTGTGTCGCTTAAAAGTGCCGTTTTCATAATGCCTGTTCAATGACCTGTATTGTGAAATATGAAAGTTCATATTCGGTTTGAAAAAGTTGAAATCTATGCTTGACTATCAGTGTCTTGCTGCGTAGTATGAATCCTTGCCGTTTCAAGCGGCATCCCACCTTTTTGGTGGTGGAGAACCTTGAAAACCGGATACTGTGATGAAGAGAAGAATTCAAGCTAGACGGACAACCCTGTCACGCAGGTATGGGCTTATCACTCATAGGAGAAATAAGCTTATAACTGTACGATAGATGAACACCAAGATCATCATGATCTTCAAACAGATGACGCTTGAGCATAAAAGTAAGCAATTGCTCGTATGCAAGCGTCTTTTTGAATGGAGAGTTTGATCCTGGCTCAGGATGAACGCTGGCGGCGCGCCTAACACATGCAAGTCGAACGATTAAACCGCCCTTGGGCGGATATACAGTGGCGAACGGGTGAGTAACGCGTGACCAACCTTCCCCCCGCATCGGGACAACCCGGGGAAACCCGGGCTAATACCGGATATGCCGGGTATGGCGCATGTCATACCCAGGAAAGCTTTTGCGGCGGGGGATGGGGTCGCGTCCCATCAGGTAGACGGCGGGGTAGTAGCCCACCGTGCCAACGACGGGTAGCCGGGTTGAGAGACCGACCGGCCACATTGGGACTGAGATACGGCCCAGACTCCTACGGGAGGCAGCAGTGGGGAATCTTGCGCAATGGGGGAAACCCTGACGCAGCGACGCCGCGTGCGGGATGGAGGCCTTCGGGCCGTGAACCGCTTTCAGCAGGGAAGACATTAAGGACGGTACCTGCAGAAGAAGCCCCGGCTAACTACGTGCCAGCAGCCGCGGTAATACGTAGGGGGCGAGCGTTATCCGGATTCATTGGGCGTAAAGCGCGCGCAGGCGGCGCACCAGGCGGGATCTCGAAACCGGGGGCTCAACCTCCGGGCGGATCCCGAACCGGTGTGCTCGAGTGCGGTAGAGGAAGTCGGAATTCCCGGTGTAGCGGTGAAATGCGCAGATATCGGGAAGAACACCGATGGCGAAGGCAGACTTCTGGGCCGACACTGACGCTCAGGCGCGAAAGCTGGGGGAGCGAACAGGATTAGATACCCTGGTAGTCCCAGCCGTAAACGATGGGCACTAGGTGTGGGGGGCATTTGCCTTCCGTGCCGCAGCTAACGCATTAAGTGCCCCGCCTGGGGAGTACGGCCGCAAGGCTAAAACTCAAAGGAATTGACGGGGGCCCGCACAAGCAGCGGAGCATGTGGCTTAATTCGAAGCAACGCGAAGAACCTTACCAGGGCTTGACATGTAGGTGAAGTGACAGAGATGTCGCAGCCGAAAGGAGCCTACACAGGTGGTGCATGGCTGTCGTCAGCTCGTGTCGTGAGATGTTGGGTTAAGTCCCGCAACGAGCGCAACCCCTGCCGCATGTTGCCAGCATTTAGTTGGGGACTCATGCGGGACCGCCGGCGGCAAGCCGGAGGAAGGCGGGGACGACGTCAAGTCATCATGCCCCTTATGCCCTGGGCTGCACACGTGCTACAATGGCCGGCACAACGGGATGCAAAGGCGCGAGCCCAAGCGGATCCCCCAAAGCCGGTCCCAGTTCGGATCGGAGGCTGCAACCCGCCTCCGTGAAGCCGGAGTTGCTAGTAATCGCGGATCAGCATGCCGCGGTGAATACGTTCCCGGGCCTTGTACACACCGCCCGTCACACCACCCGAGTCGTCTGCACCCGAAGTCGCCGGCCGAACCCTTTTGGGACGGAGGCGCCGAAGGCGCGGGGGATAAGGGGGGTGAAGTCGTAACAAGGTAGCCGTACCGGAAGGTGCGGCTGGATCACCTCCTTTCTAGGGAGTAAACCTAGAGGTGCCAAATGTGCACCACCCCTTTTGTCGAGGCATTTTGTCCTTCGAGCCCGACAAAAGGTGCCTTACATCAAGGCATGTCTTTCTACCAAGAGAAAGACACAACCTGCTTGATAGTCACTTCTCATACTCATTGCAGTATTCGGTTTCCGGGGTTCTCCCGGGGCAAGGATACAAAAATAGGTATCTATACCTTTTCGTATCTTGTGTCTGCACCTTGAAAGCCGCATAGCGTTCTCGAGAAGAATCATCAATCAAGTAATAGAGATTCCCTCGTCTTGCAAAACGCGAGAAGATATTAAGGGTCCCTCTGATACGCGATAGGTGGTTCGCATCTTGAAACGATCGCAATTACACAAGCGGAGGCAAAACACTATTCTTGTTGCCTCCGCACGATATGGATACCCGAATATCGAGGTAAACACAGTAGGTAATTAATACCTACTTTAGATGAAGATATTTAGGGGCACACGGTGGATGCCTTGGCATGGGAAGCCGACGAAGGACGTGGCAAGCTGCGAAAAGCTGCGGAGAGGCGCAAACAGCCTTTGACCCGCAGATGTCCGATACGGGGAAACCTGACCTGGGTTATGCCAGGTCGGCCCATCCTGAATCAAATAGGGATGGATGCAGGTAACCCGGGGAACTGAAACATCTCAGTACCCGGAGGAAGAGAAATCAACCGAGATTGCGCGAGTAGTGGCGAGCGAAAGCGCACAAAAGCCCAAACCGCATGTGAGCGTTATACCCTCGGGGGGATGCCACAGCGGGGTTGTTGGGCATATGAGTCTTAAAGCCCGAGTCTTTAAGCGGAGTATGTGTCATCGTTATAGCAAAACGGCATGGGAAGGCCGGCCAAAGAGGGTGAAAGCCCCGTATGCGAAATAGCGATGCACGCCGAGTCATATGACCCAGAGTATCGCCGGGCACGTGAAACCCGGCGAGAAGCAGGGGGGACCACCCTCCAAGGCTCAATACTCTCCCATGACCGATAGCGAATTAGTACCGTGAGGGAAAGGTGAAAAGCACCCCGAGAGGGGAGTGAAATAGTACCTGAAACCGTGTGCCCACAAGCAGTCGGAGCAGAGCATTTTGCTCTGTGACGGCGTGCCTTTTGTAGAATGAGCCAGCGAGTTGCCGTAATGCGGCGAGGTTAAGCTTTATAAGCGAGCCGCAGCGAAAGCGAGTCTTTAAACGGGCGCTTTTAGTCGTATATGGCAGACGCGAAGCCGGGTGAGCTATCCATGGGCAGGCTGAAGCGGGGGTAAGACCCCGTGGAGGGCCGAACCCACTTCGGTTGAAAACGGAGGGGATGACCTGTGGATAGGGGTGAAAGGCCAATCAAACCCGGAGATATCTCGTTCTCCCCGAAATAGCTTTAGGGCTAGCCTCGGGCATTTCCCCGGCGCAGGTAGAGCACCGGATCCCAAAGGGGGCTTCACCGCCTGCCGATGGGAGCCGAACTCCGAATGGTGTCGGGATAAAAAGCCCGGGAGTCAGAGCGTGTGGGCTAAGCCGCACGCTCAAAAGGGAAACAGCCCAGACCGCCCGCTAAGGCCCCCAAGTCCATGCTCAGTGGCAAAGGATGTGCGCCTGCCTAGACAACCAGGATGTTGGCTTAGAAGCAGCCATGCATTTAAAGAGTGCGTAACAGCTCACTGGTCAAGTGGACATGCGCCGACAATTCACGGGGCTCAAGCATGGCGCCGAAGCGGCGGGCTTAAAGAGGTTTTCTTTAAGCGGTAGGGGAGCGTTGCCAACAGCGATGAAGCGCAAGGGCGATCTTGCGTGGAGTGTTAGGCAAGTGAGAATGCTGGCATGAGTAGCGACAAGCGGCGTGAGAAACGCCGCCGCCGTAAGCCTAAGGTTTCCTGGGGAAGGCTAATCCCCCCAGGGTCAGTCGGGAGCTAAGGTGAGGCAGACATGCGCAACCGATGCACGACAGGTCGATATTCCTGTACCATCTCGTGTCGTTTTATCCAATGAGGCGACGGAGGAGGATAGGCGGGCGGGGTTCTGGACGTCCCCGTGAAAGCGTGTAGGGTGTTCTGGCAGGCAAATCCGCGAGAACATATGCCTGAGACGCGAGACGAAGCCATTTTGGCAAAGCCGCCAAGTCCATGCTCCCAAGAAAAACCCCTAGGGAGACACGAGGTGCCCGTACCAAAACCGACACAGGTAGGCGGGTAGAGCATACCGAGGCGATCGGGAGAACCATGGTTAAGGAACTCGGCATACTAGCCCCGTAACTTCGGGAGAAGGGGCGCCTTTCCTCGTGAAGCTTTTCACAAGCCAAAGCGAGGGGAGGCCGCAGTGAAGAGGCCCAAGCGACTGTTTACCAAAAACACAGGACTCTGCCAAGCCGCAAGGCGAAGTATAGGGTCTGACGCCTGCCCGGTGCCGGAAGGTCACGCGGATGCGTTAGGGTGTATACCCGAAGCGCTGAAGCTAAGCCCCGGTAAACGGCGGCCGTAACTATAACGGTCCTAAGGTAGCGAAATTCCTTGTCGGGTAAGTTCCGACCTGCACGAATGGCGTAACGACTTGGGCGCTGTCTCAACCATGGACCCGGTGAAATTGCATTATTCGTGAAGATGCGAATTACCCGCGGAAGGACGGAAAGACCCCGTGAACCTTTACTGCAGCTTGGCATTGGGCGCAGGCGCGGTGCGTAGAGGATAGGCAGGAGGCTATGAAACCTAGGCGCAAGCCTGGGTGGAGCCGACCTTGGAATACTGCCCTCATCGCGCCGGCGTCCTAACGCAGGCCCCTTTAACGGGTCGTGCGGACCGTGTCAGGTAGGCAGTTTGACTGGGGCGGTCACCTCCTAAAGAGTAACGGAGGTGCGCGTAAGGTCCGCTCAGGATGGTTGGCAATCATCCTTTTGAGTGCAAGAGCATAAGCGGGCTTGACTGCGAGGCCTACAAGCCGAGCAGGTGGGAAACCAGGTTCTAGTGATCCGGCGGCACAGCGTGGAATGGCCGTCGCTCAACGGATAAAAGGTACTCCGGGGATAACAGGCTGATCTTGCCCAAGAGTCCACATCGACGGCAAGGTTTGGCACCTCGATGTCGGCTCATCGCATCCTGGGGCTGGAGTCGGTCCCAAGGGTATGGCTGTTCGCCATTTAAAGCGGTACGCGAGCTGGGTTCAGAACGTCGTGAGACAGTTCGGTCCCTATCCTCCGCGGGCGCAAGAGGATTGAGGAGATCTGCCCCTAGTACGAGAGGACCGGGGTGGACGGACCTCCGGTGCAGCGGTTGTCGACCAACGGCACTGCCGCGTAGCCGCGTCCGGAACGGATAACCGCTGAAAGCATCTAAGCGGGAAGCCGTCTCCAAGATGAGTCCTCTTTTTGGTAAGGGCACTGGTAGACTACCAGTTTGATAGGCCGCAGCTGTACGCACAGCAATGTGTTTTTAGGCAAGCGGTACTAATAGCCCGAGCTCTTCATCATATTCCATATGACAATTGCGCTTGTATACATCAAGAATCGAGACGCTATGCGGCCCTCAGGGTGCATGACAAGTCCCATAGAAGAACACTCGGATTAAGGCGCCGGCGCGCCTTAAAGAGACCTTACTCTTGAGCGCCCGGCACGAGCGCGGCCATGGAGGCGGGGATCACCCGGTCCCATCCCGAACCCGGCAGTTAAGCCCGCCCTCGCCGAAAGTACTACGGAGGTAAGTCCGTGGGAGGATAGGGCGCCGCGCTCGTGTCGTGCACTGAAGAGGTGGGTGCTTATAGGATGTCTACGAGACTCGCTTAGCGGGTCTTTTGTGTTTATGCGAGGAGGCGCGGCCATGTCAGAACGGCAAGAAGCCGACGAACTGGTCGAGGGAGCACTGACTGATGCCTCCGTGTTGCAATCAACTATCGAAGAACTATCAGGTCCATCGCGTCGTTCTCGTCAGAACGCTGCACAGATTATCGCGGCTGTTGCAAAACGCGATGCTCAGCTTGTTCTTCCGTTTGCGGATGATTTAATTGATGCTCTTAACCGCCCTGAAGCACAGACGCGGTGGGAATGTCTTGATGCGCTTACCTGCCTGGTTGATATTGGGTCTCGTTCGTGTGACAAGGCTCTTGCAGGGGCTGAAGCGTCACTGTTCGATGAAGATAATGGTCCTGTTCGCTTGGCGGCTATGCGCTTCCTGTGCAAGTTGGGTGCCACAACAGAATCGCGGTCCGAAAAGATTTGGCCTCTGATCAACGAAGGCATTCAGTGTTACCACGGCGATTTGGAATTTCAGGATATGCTTGTTGCGGTTATTGGGTTTTCAGAAGGGAAACTTTCTGCCGCGGTAAAGAAGAGCCTCGCTGAGCGTATGGAATTTGATGCGGCTAATTCTAAGGGTGCCCTCAAGAGTCGTGCTCAGCAGATTATCGACAACGTGAGCTAGTTGTTAGGCGCGAAGCTGCTGAAGATCTGCCATTCCCTAAGGCCTTATCGACAACGTGAGCTAGTTAATGAGACTACCCGCGCTGCAGAGAGAATAACTGAACGAGCAAGCCGATAAATTGTCGCGATAACACGCCGTAGATTTTCCTGCTTTTGTATCGTCGATTGAATTGCTTTCTTGTGTGGAGCTCTGTTCGGTATCATGTTTCCTATTACAAGCATGACAACTCAGAGCAAAACCACGTATAGCTACAGGGAGGCATAATGGCTCAGCACACAGTAACGCTTATTCCCGGTGATGGCATTGGGCCTGAAATTTCAGAAGCAATGCGCGCAGTCGTGGCAGCATCAGGTGCTGATATAGCTTGGGAACAAGCAGAAGCAGGTCTTCCCGCTATTGAACAATACGGCACGCCACTACCGGCATCAACCATCGAAGCGGTGCGTAAGAACAAAGTGGCTATTAAGGGGCCGGTGACAACGCCTGTGGGAACCGGTTTTCGCAGCGTGAATGTGGCGCTGCGCAAAGAGCTGAAGCTCTATGCCAATGTACGTCCGGCGCGCACCCTTCCGGGATTGCCAAATCGTTTTACCGACGTTGATATGGTAATCGTACGTGAGAATACCGAAGACCTTTATGTCGGTATCGAATGTGAACAGGGCAGTCCAGCTGCCGCCCATCTTGCGCGCGTAATTGAGCAAGAAGGGCTTGGCACCATTGCCTCAGATGCCGGTATTTCAGTAAAGCCGATTAGTGTTTCTGCATCGCGCGATATCGTTCGCTATGCTTTTGACTATGCAGTTAGTCAGGGACGATCTAAGGTAACGGCTGTTCATAAGGCCAACATTATGAAGCATTCAGATGGTCTGTTCCTTCGGGTTGCGCGCGAAGTTGCTCGTGAATACGAGGGGCGTGTGGCATTTGAAGATCGAATTGTTGACGCGTTCTGCATGAATATGGTTACCAATCCAAGTCAATTCGACATTGTCGTTTTACCGAATTTATACGGGGACATCGTGAGCGATCTTGCCGCCGGTTTAGTCGGGGGGTTAGGTATTGCTCCCGGTGCAAATATTGGTCGCGAAGAAGCGGTGTTTGAAGCAGTACATGGAAGCGCTCCAGATATTGCTGGTCAAGGTAAAGCCAACCCAACGGCTCTGATTCTTTCAGCAGCTATGATGCTTGATTATCTTGGTGAAATGGACGCTGCTGCAGCGATTCGTGAGGCGATAGAGGCGGTCTTTTCTGAAGGACGTACGTTAACAGCGGATATTCGCGCGATGTCACAGGGTGGTGCTGTTGCTTCAACCAAGGAATTCACCGCCGCAGTAGTGGAGAAGCTGCAAACAAGGAGATAGGGTGTTCATGAGCAGGCGAGCAACAGATGAAACTAGGTTGGCAGCAGATGCGGATACCTGGATGTCAGAAGGTATACCAGCAACGCTTACCGTCGCCGATAAGCACTACACCTACTGGCCAGTCTCTTCAGTTTCACATGCAAACCGACTGCCGTATTCGTTGCGTATTTTGATGGAAAATATCCTGCGCTGTGCGCCCACCAACGAAGCGCGCAAGCAGAGTGCGCAGCGGATTATCGAAGCTGCAGCAGCGCATTCAGTGGGGGAAGAAGTTGAGTTTTCGCCGGCACGTGTGCTCTTCCAAGACTTTACCGGGGTGCCGGTTTTCGTTGACTTTGCTGTAATGCGCGAAGCATGTAAACAGTTGGGAGGTGACCCCGCGCAGATCAATCCACATGTTCCGTGCGATTTAGTAATTGATCATTCGGTTATTGCTGATGAATTTGGTTGCGCTGGTGCACTTAATCAGAATACGGCTCTTGAGTTTACACGCAATCGAGAGCGTTATGCGTTTCTTAAGTGGGCTCAGCGCTCGTTTCAGAATGTTCGTATTGTGCCGCCTGGACAGGGTATTTGCCATCAGTTAAATATCGAGCGGTTTGCAACGGTAGCAACAGTCCGATCTGCCGATGATAATCCTGTGCCGGCAACAACAACGCAAGTTCCTGAAAGCAACCCTGCAACAGCACGTGCCACCGAAAGCAATCTTGCGCCGGTAGCAGCAACACAGTCCACCAAGAGCAAAGATGCTCTATTGCCGAGCGACAGCAGTTTAGATCCAGGTGTCTTTTTCGATACCCTTGTTGGTACCGATAGCCACACGCCAACCGCTAATGGTATTGGAGTGCTCGGCTGGGGCGTGGGTGGTATCGAAGCTGAAGCGGCAGCGCTTGGTCAGCCTATTACCATCCTTGTTCCGCAGGTTGTGGGGGTACGTTTTACAGGGTCCCTGTCTGAGGGTGTTTCTGCAATGGATTTGTCATTGCATATGGCAGCACTTCTGCGTGCTGAAGGGGTTGTTGGTTGTTTCGTCGAATGTTTTGGCCCTGGTGTTGCACATCTCTCGGCTACGCAGCGTACCTGCATTTCTAACATGACGCCCGAATATGGTTGCACGTGCACTCTGTTTCCCGTTGACGATCGTACGTTGGATTATCTGCGGGTAACGGGACGCAGCAGCGATCAGGTTGAGCTTGTTGAAGCGTACGCAAAGGCGCAGGGGCTCTGGAATAGCGATGCCGTACGCGACTACGCGAAAGTACTGGAAGTTGATTTGTCGCAGGTAGAGCGCGGCATTGCTGGCCCGTCGCGTCCTCACGAGCATATCGCGTGGTCTGAAGTCCCCCAAACCATAGCCCGCATTAATGAACAACGCGGTCTTGACAAGCAGTGCGTCACGGTTGAACTAGATGGGAAGGCGCATCAGATAGGACAGGGCGCTCTTGCCATTGCGGCTATTACGAGTTGCACAACGGCCACTGACCCTGCGATGATGCTTGCCTGTGGGCTTCTTGCGCGCAATGCAGTTCACAAGCAGCTGCATCCGAAGCCTTGGGTGAAGACAATTTTAGCTCCAGGCAGTAAGGCCACCGAACTGCTTCTGGAGCGGGCGGGGCTTGTTGATTCACTGCGTGAACTCGGGTTTTATACGTGCGGCTTTGGCTGTATGAGCTGCATTGGTAATTCGGGTCCTATTTTGGAGCCGCTGCATGCAATAGCTTCTCAGGTGGAGCTCGCAAGTGTCCTGTCGGGAAATAGGAATTTTGAGGGACGCATTTCCCCAGATGTTTCGCAGAACTATCTCAGTGCACCGGCGGGTGTTGTCGCCTATGCGCTTGCTGGTCGAATTGATTTCGATTTCGAACATGAACCGCTCGGGCAAGACAGTGCAGGACATGATGTGTTCTTGTGTGATATCTGGCCAAGCGACGATGAAGTAGCTATGTTGCAGAAACACATTGTCAACCAGGCATTATTCAACGATGGCGCACAGGGATTGTACGAAGGGGATACCTCTTGGCGGCAACTTGAAGCAGCAGAGAGCGACCTGTTTTCGTGGGATAGTACATCGACATACGTACGACGTGCTCCGTATTTTGATGGCATGCAGCGCACACTCGAAGCACCTGTGCCTATCCGCGGTGCGCGTGTTCTTGCGTTGCTTGGTGATTTCATTACGACCGACCATATTTCTCCTGCTGGTTCTATTGCCGCGGATTCGGCTGCTGCACGCTTGCTGCGTGAAGCTGGAGTAGCTTCGCAGGATTTCAATACGTATGGAGCGCGTCGTGGTAATCATGAAGTTATGATGCGCGGCACTTTTGCGAATGTGAAACTAAAAAATAGCCTTGCAGAGGGTCGTTTGGGTGGCTGGACGCGTGATCATATTGATGGTCAGGTCAAACTTATCTTCGATGCGGCGCAACATTATCGTACTGAGGGCATTCCAACGGTGGTTATTGCTGGCAAGATGTACGGCAGCGGATCGTCGCGTGATTGGGCGGCAAAAGGGCCAGCGCTACTGGGCGTGCGCGCTGTGATTGCGCAGAGTTTTGAACGCATACATCGCAGCAACCTGGTGGGCATGGGTATTCTTCCCCTGCAGTTTGAAGAAGGACAAAGCGCTTCGTCACTTGGACTGACGGGTACAGAAGTCTTTGATATTGCACCGATCGACTTTTCTGCGGGTATGCCGAACCCCGCTGAGGTTGCTGTGACGGCACAGCGGACGAATGGTGAAGTAGTGCGTTTTAATGCTCTGGTGCGCATCGATACGCCGACAGAAGGGGCTTATTTCCGTTCGGGTGGCATTCTTGCGTATGTACTGCGCAATCTTATGGATCAGTAGGTTATACTGCCGCAAATGGAAGATAGCGCCTGGTCGCATGACTGGCGGTAGAGCGGTCGATTGGTATACGGCTATACGTACCGCATAATGGCGCGGTACTACAAACAGCAGCTAACTCTACAGGGAGCATCATGGATAAAAAGGATATGGAAGAATATTTCCGCATGGTTGGCTTTGAGCCGCCCTCAGGTGATTCAGCTGGCACTGCGGCAGAATCGGGTGGATCTGCCCAGTCGCGACAGAATACTTCCCAGCAGAGTGCTCAAGATGCTCAAGCGAAAACGTCTCGCACCTCGTCTGCAAGAGGGCGTTCGGCGAAGAGAGGCCGTCGGATAAGGTGGGACGAAGCGAAAAAAGCTGCATCGCGCGGTGATGCCCCGTCGTTCGGCGGCATTCCCATTGATTTTTCCAGCATATTTGGCGGCGGTAATGGGGGCAATAGAGGCACTGGCGGGTCGTCTTCTGGTACCGTGAACCCCGATTTATCTTTGCCGTTATTTAGCCGGCGCTCTATTGTGATGCTATCGATTATTCTGCTTGTCGTAGTGGCAGCTGCTTATTGGTGGTTTCATCCACCTATCAACATTCATTCGGCGGACTGCTGGACTTTTCTTGTCGTATTTGTAATTGCGCCATCGTTTATTACATTTCGTGTTCTTTCGCGCTCGTATACAAAGGGTGAAGGCAAGCGCGAGCGCGATCCAAAACGGGCACGTCGGTATCGGGTTGCGTCATTCATTCCCGCTGCCGTAGCTATTTTGGGACTTATTGGCGCAGCGGCTTCATATTCTATCTGGCCAGGTAATGCTGAAAAGTATTCTCATTTACTCGAGATTCAAGACAGTAACTTTGCACAGGATATTAAAGAAGTCGACTATGATTCAATCCCCGTAATCGATCGCGATTCAGCTGTGCTTTTGGGTAATCGTACCCTTGGTGAAATTCCTGATTATGTGAGCCAGTTTGAGATTGCCAATACCTATTCTCAGATCAACTATCAGGGGAGGCCGGTACGCACGAGTCCGCTCAACTATGCCGATTTGTTTAAGTGGTTCTACAACAAGGATTCAGGTATTCCGGCATATGTGATTGTTGATATGGCAAGCCAGGATACGCAAGTCGTTCGTCTTGATAAGCCTATGTATTATTCAGAAAGCGAACCGCTTGAGCGCAACATCGACCGCTATGTGCAGTTGAAGTATCCCTTCTATATGTTCGAGGAAAAATCCTTCGAGATTGACGAAGACGGTACGCCGTGGTGGGTATGCCCCGTACAGACACGTACCATCGGTTTGTTTGGCGGCGAGACCATTTCGCGTGTTGTGCTGGTGAATGCTAGTACGGGAGAAACGTACGATTATCGTATCGATGAATGTCCCGAATGGGTTGACCGTGCGTATCCGTCCGATCTTGTGGTGCAGCAGTACAACTGGTATGGCAGTCTCAAAAGTGGCTGGCTCAATTCGTGGCTGGGACAATCGGGCGTGGTGCAGACAACACCGGGCACCAATGGACAGGCCGGTTACAACTATATTGTGAAAGACGACGATGTTTGGCTGTATTCGGGAGTAACGAGTGCTACATCCGACAATGCGATTGTTGGATTTGTGCTCATCAATCAACGAACTGCCGAAACACATTTTTATAGTGTCGCTGGTGCAACCGAAGATTCGGCTATGGCAAGTGCTGAAGGCCAGGTTCAGAACTTGCACTACAATGCAACGTTCCCTCTGCTGTTGAATATCAATGGGCAACCAACCTACTTTATGGCCCTCAAAGATGGTGCTGGTTTGGTAAAGAAATTCGCCATGATCGATATTCAGCGCTATCAGAATGTTGCTATTGGTGACACGGTGTCTCAGGCGCAAAAATCTTACAAAGCGTTGCTTGCTTCAAATGGTGTGGGTTCTGACGATGCTGAAACAGCAACGACTCAAAGCGCGCAGGGTGTTGTACACACGACAGCGCAAGCGGTTATCGAAGGCAATTCGCATTTCTATTTAACATTGCAAGGGGATAGTCGTATTTTTGATGCTCCTCTACCTGCCGTTACCGAAGTGCTCCGTGTGGCACCGGGGGATACCGTAACGCTGCATTTTACGGAAGGGGACCCCACCTGTACGGTTCAGAGCATTGAAATAACCGGTGCGCCGACATCAACGGATCGCGCTGTGTCGGATCAGAAAACAACAGATCAAGGCACTTCAAGTGAGGCTGTTAGCTAGGCGATAAATTTGGGAGAACATAATTGATAAACAGTCAGCGGCTGATCTACCAAGTCGCCCTCAGCTATCTATGCAGGCGCTATGAAAGCACGTTATGTATCTTGCAGGGTTTCGGGGGCTCTGTCATACTGTACAAGCTGCTTACATGCAGCGCCCAAGAACGAAATGTTCCGCTGCCAGAGACAGCAGGTACCGGATATCCGGTTTAATCGTTTAAGTCAATTGCTTGAACGGCCCGCCGAGGTGGTTGCACAGCGTTGAACCGCATGCGACTCCCTGTTGTCACGGCAGGGGGTCGCTCTTTTTTTTCGGCGCGATCCTCCCTCGGGGCGGAACTCGTCGCAAAAGAAGGAGGTGTAATAGTATGCCAAATGCACAGAATAAAGAAGCGCTTGCTAAGATCAAGGAAGAGCTTGATGGGGTTTCTGCAGTATGGGTTGTCGATTATCGTGGTCTTACTGTAAAGGATGCTCAGCAGCTCCGTCGTGAAATTCGCGAAGCTGGTGCGCATCTAGTGGTCTATAAGAACACGCTCATGCATATCGCGCTTGAGGAATCTGGTCTACCGACCATGGAGGATATCTTAGAGGGTCCTAACGCTTTCGTGTTTACTGAGGCCGATCCAGCCGCTGCTGCTAAGGCGATCAAGGAATTCTCTGAAAAGAACGAGAACCTGGTAATCAAAGGCGGCATCATGGATGGTGCTGAATACGACGCGGCACAGGTTGTCTCTATCGCGTCTTTGCCTTCTCGCGAAGAACTGTACGCTTCTATGGCTGCTGCTCTTTCGAGCATCGCTCGCGGTCTGGCCGTTACGATCAATGGTGTGCCGCAAGGCCTGGCTCAGGCTACACGTCAAGTGGCCGAGCAAAAACCCGCTGCTTAGTGCAGCATGCGGCTTGAATGCCGCGTAGTGTAAAACTGGTTGTGGAAAAGCCACAACCCATTTTGAAAGGAATCTACCATGGCTGTGACCAAGGAAGAGATTATTGAGGCTTTGAAAGAGATGTCCCTGCTTGAGGCTTCTGAACTCGTTAAGGATATCGAGGAAACCTTTGGCGTGTCTGCTGCTGCTCCGGTAGCTGTAGCTGCTGTTGCTGGTGGTGCTGATGCTGGCGCTGCTGCTGAAGAAAAGTCTGAGTTTGATGTAGTGCTCGAGGGCTTTGGCGACAACAAGATTGCTGTTATCAAGGTTGTTCGCGAGCTGACCGGCCTAGGCCTGAAGGAAGCCAAGGAACTGGTTGAGGGTGCCCCGAAGGCCATCAAGGAAGGCGTTGCCAAGGAGCAGGCTGACGAGATGAAGGGCAAGCTGGAAGAAGCTGGCGCTGCCGTTACTTTGAAGTAACTAAAGCAGGCAAGTTTTCTGTGTACTTGACGGTACGCAGAAGCATGTTAGCTATAGCTCTAAAGCGAGGTTGGGATGCACCCCAACCTCGCTTTTATTTTGGCCTTAGTGCGTTGCTGAAACAGAGAGGCAAGGGCTTACTACATCGTGTGAGTTTCGTATTGCGGATCGTCATGCCAAAGTACGACTTTACCCGTCGCTCGTGTAGCGGCAAGGTCGATAATGCGCTGGTTTGACGATCCGCGAAACCGTAAGGTAATGTCTTTACGCTCTTGCATAAAGGGTCCATCAACAAGCACGTTAATCAGCGACAACAGTTCATCGGTGTACTGGGTATGACGGGGGCTTGCCGGATCAGTAAGGTCCTCGTAGATATCGCCGGTGTACATCCAGATAGTCTTTTCTGGCACAGCATCACGTACTTGTTTCACAAACGGTAATAATGCTTCTTGATTGGAAGGCTCCATCGGCTCGCCGCCAAGCAGGGTAAGTCCATCAATCCAAGGGTCGTGCAAGCTATCGATAATCTGACGAGCTATCTCGTCAGTAAATGGCTCGCCAAAAGAAAAGCACCAGGTTTGTGTTTGGAAGCAACCTTTGCAATGGTGGGTGCAGCCTGAAACAAATAGGGTAGTGCGCACACCAGTCCCATTAGCGATATCGTTATATTTGATATTTCCGTAATACATAGTTGCCGTTCCGTCGGCTTTATACTTTTGTCTGCTTGAGGAGAAGTTTATATTGAGCATAATGCATCCGCTTTTAAAGCGGATGCATTATGGTGCCGTTATTGGATACTCAACGGGTGTCTATTTGACTGTTTTCCAGCAGTCTATTCTACAGATGCAGGACGCGGTCCTTTATTTCTTGCGTGCGACCTTGGTTCCAGAACTGAGTGCCAATATAACCACAGGTACGACGGGCAACGTTAAGTTTCGTTTGATCACGATTACCGCAATGCGGGCATTCCCAAACCAACTTGCCATCGTCTTCGATGATGGTGATCTCGCCGTCGAAGCCGCAGACTTGGCAGTAGTCGCTCTTTGTGTTGAGTTCTGCATACATGATGTTGTCGTAGATGTAATGCAGCACCTTCATAACCGCTTCGAGGTTGTCCTGCATATCGGGAACTTCGACATAGCTGATGGCGCCACCTGGCGACAATGGCTGGAACTGACTTTCAAACTTCAACTTGTTAAATGCATCGATTTCTTCAGCAACATGCACATGGTAGCTATTGGTGATATAGCCCTTATCCGTGATGCCTTCGATGATGCCAAAACGACGCTGGAGACATTTACTAAACTTGTACGTTGTCGACTCAAGGGGTGTTCCATACAGGCTGAAGTCGATATCGTGCTCTTCCTTCCAGGTGTTGCACTTGTCGTTCATATGTTGCATAACCTCTAAGGCAAAGGGAGTAGCCTCGGGGTTTGTATGCGACTTGCCCGTCATGTATTTAGTACATTCATATAGACCGGCATAGCCTAGGCTGATAGTTGAATAGCCACCATAGAGCAGCTTGTCGATAGTTTCGCCCTTTTCAAGACGTGCCAGTGCGCCATATTGCCACAGAATAGGAGCCGCATCGGAAAGCGTGCCCTTCAAGCGATTGTGACGGCACAACAGAGCCTTATGGCAAAGCTCAAGCCGTTCGTCAAAGACTTCCCAGAACTTATTGATATCGCCTTCGCTCGATAGAGCTACATCGACCAGGTTGATAGTAACAACACCCTGATTGAAGCGTCCATAATACTTTGGCTTGGTGGGATCCCAGTTGGCTACATTGGCTACATTGTTGTACCCGTTGCCGCTGCGGTCGGGAGTCAAAAACGAACGACATCCCATGCAGGTGTAGCAGTCACCATTTCCTGCTTCTTCACCAGCGGAAAGCTTATATTCTTTCATCTTTTTTTCAGAGATATAGTCGGGCACGAGGCGCCGTGCAGTGCATTTAGCTGCCATCTGCGTAAGGTAGTAGTATGGCGAATCAGCTTCGATATTGTCATCTTCCAGGACATAGATAAGCTTCGGAAATGCCGGAGTAATCCACACGCCCGCTTCATTTTTTACACCCTGGTGGCGCTGACGCAGCATTTCTTCAATGCACATAGCCAAGTCATGCTTTTCTTGTTCGTTACGTGCTTCATTGAGGTACATGAATACCGTGATGAATGGAGCTTGACCATTGGTGGTCATGAGGGTTACCACCTGGTACTGGATTGTCTGCACGCCGCGCCGGATTTCGTCGCGCACACGAGCTTCCACGACTGTATCGAGTCGGTCGCCAGTAGCTTCGAGTCCAAGGTCGTTAAGCTCAGCGATGACAGCGCGACGAATTTTTTGGCGGCTGATGTCAACAAATGGAGCTAGGTGCGCCAGAGAAATGCTTTGACCACCGTACTGACAGCTGGCGACCTGTGCAATAATTTGCGTAGCAATATTGCATGCCGTTGAAAAGCTGTGGGGCTTTTCGATAAGCGTACCCGAAATAACCGTGCCGTTTTGCAGCATGTCTTCAAGATTGACCAAGTCGCAATTGTGCATACGCTGCGCATAGTAGTCGGAATCGTGGAAGTGAATAAGGCCATTCTCGTGAGCCCACACCACGTCCTGGGGAAGTAACATGCGACTTGCGAGGTCTTTCGACACCTCGCCAGCCATGTAGTCACGCTGAACTGATACGACAGCAGGGTTCTTGTTTGAATTTTCCTGCTTGACTTCTTCGTTATTGCATTCGATAAGCGAAAGAATCTTATCGTCAGTGGTGTTGCTAGCGCGCTTTTGATTTTGCAGGTAGCGATAGATAATGTACTTACGCGCTACCTCGAAGCAGCCGAGAGCCATAATTTGATCCTCGACCATGTCTTGGATTTCCTCGACAGCTGGGGCATGACCGCATGCTTCGCACTCAGTGGTGACGTTGTTGGCTGCGGTGAGAATCTGAGCCTGCGAGAGGCGGTTTTCAGGAACGACTTCTTCGTTGGCCTTCGCGATAGCGTTCACGATTTTTGTGACGTCAAAGATGACTTCGGAGCCGTTACGTTTAATAACCTTCATGGTTGTCCTTTCTCGAAGAAAGTGCGCGGTTGCTCCGAAGCCGGGAAACCGAGCGTGGATAGTATGGATGAGAATTGCATGTCAGACACGGTGCTACATGCCTATTGCTTGATACTGTTTTGCCTCTAAAAAATTTCGTGTACAAGCCTTGACATTGCCCAACAATTCGTTTCCCCCTGTCACAGACAAATGGAATATTTAGAGGTTCATAAAATACACAAACACAATATATAGTGGTTTATAGCTAAATTCTAGGTGGAGGGATTCGAAATGTGAGCGCCGTAGAACCATATGCTGTGGTAGGTGCTGTTATGATTTGTGATGAAATGTTTATCCGCTTCGCGGCGGATTACAAGAAAGAGTTTTAGACGCATGGATCTTGCTATTCTCCATATGATTCATACCTTATCAGTGGTACCACTGCTTAATAGTGTGATGGTGGGGTTTACGTCACTAGGCGAGTACGGGGCGGTGTGGTTGGCGCTTGCCGTTATGCTGACACTCACGAAGAAATACCGTGCTTGGGGGATATGTCTTGTTGCTGCTGTTGGACTCACCTGGGTACTGGGTGATGTGGTATTAAAACCACTGGTGGCTCGTCCGCGCCCTTTTATGGTTGATTCAAGTATTGCGCTTATTATTACTCCGCCATCAGGATTTTCGTTTCCGTCTGGCCATAGTGGTGCAAGTTTTGCAGCAGCGACGATTTTCTTCCTTTCGCCGGCACGTCGGTTGGCGAAGGTAGCGGTTGCTATCCTCGCGATAATTATTGCTTTTTCGCGCCTGTATTTATTTGTCCACAATCCGACCGATGTGCTTGCGGGTGCCCTCTTGGGCATTGTTTGTGCGTGCGTGGTGGTAGTGGCGTATCGGCGCCTGAATAGCATGGCTGAAAGTCGCGGTTGGCGGATACCTAGCTTTTTTGATGAGCAAGTTTGAGTCAACGTGTTGCATGTAACGTGTTTGGTTTAGTACGTTCGATTCAACGCATCTACACCTTAGACATTTGGCTGAGCATGCGACTAAGATTGGTTGGACATTTCCGATTCGGCCTGCATCTAAGAGTGGTTAACAGGTTTATGTGCAATCTAAGATCGATCTTGAGAGTGTTAAACAGGGCCGAGCGCATAATCCGAGAGCAGTTAAACATGCACGGTGCTTGGAGGTTGTGTCGAAGGTCCGTGTCTTGTGGTACGCGCCCCCTATAATCGTTTGATCAATCGAAAGAAAACAGAGAGGAAGCATGCCCAATACGTCTGACACATCCCGATCTCGTCGTAGCGTGCGTGCTATCCGCAAGGCTGCGCAGAAACGTGAGACGACACGCTCAGACGACGTGCAGATAGACAAGACCACACGCGATGCTTCAAGGGGCAAGACGACACGTGAAAGCTCACGGAAACAGAGAATGATCCGTTCGGGCAAGGTGCGGCGAAGTAAAACTATCCAGTCAAAAACTAGCCGTTCAGACGATGAACAAAACGGCAAGTACGCATCCGACCGTTTCATTGGGTCTGCGGCGCGTTACCTCAATGAAGAGCGGCTTGCAAATCAGGCTTCATATGGATACTTTAAAAGTTCGCGCGAGATCGAAGATGAACAGGGGCATCGCGCGCGCCGTCAGCCGGGGCGACTCCGTAAACTGATATCTGATTGGGGTGACCGCCTGCTCGGCGCTGTGTCCGACAAGACATTCAGTGGGCAGGAAGAACTATACGATGGTGGACGCACGAAACTCGACTACGTGTGGAATACAGCGGGTCTCACCACCTGGGGAATGGTATTTCCTCTATTAACTATTGTGGTAACGCAGCTTTCGGGCGTCGAAGCTGCGGGTATGTTCTCGTTTGCTTTTGTGGCCGGTACGCTTCTGATGATTTTGGCGAACTATGGCGCGCGGACGTTCCAAGTTTCCGACTTAAAGGAAGCGCATTCATTTCGTGATTATCAAATAAACCGCTGGATCACCTGCCTGCTCATGCTGCTGGTTGGCTGGGCATTCTGTACGGTACGTGGTTACGATGGCGAAATGCTGCTGATGACTACGTGCGTGTTTATCTATAAGATGATTGATGGTCTGGCTGATGTGTATGAAGGGCGCCTGCAACAGAAGGACAAGCTCTATTTGGCGGGCGTATCGCAAGCCGTGCGTTCGGTCGCGGTATTTATTCTCTTTACGTTGGCGCTACTGATTACGCGCAGTATCGGTGTTGCTGCAATGGTTATGGCTGTTGTGGCAGTCCTTTCGTTTTTGCTTGTAACCCTTCCGCTCACACTCTTTGAAACGCCCCGGTCGGGGAAGTTGTCACTGTCTGGCGTGGCGGATCTTTTCAAGCAATGCTTTCCGATGTTTATCGCGCTGTTCCTGTATGCTCTTGTCGATAACATGCCGAAGTTCGTTATGGAAGGTACACTTACCTACGATAACCAGCTGTACTTCAGTGCGTTGTACTTTCCGGCGCAGGCCATTTTGCTGTCGGTCGGTTTTATTTACAAGCCGCTTCTGGTGCGTATGGCCGAAGCGTGGGTAGACCCTGATCGTCGCAGTCGGTTCGATTTGTTTATCATTGCTTTTATCGGCATTATTGTGGGGATCACGCTGTTTATGGAATTCATGATGTCGTGGATCGGTATTCCGATCATGAGTGTGCTGTACGGGGTGGATTTCGAAGGGTTTCGCAATTTGGCTACTCTGATGATTGCTGCAGGTGGTATTACGGCGGGCATCGATTTTCTCTACCAGGTAGTTACGGTGATGCGGCATCAGAAGTCAGTAACTCAAATTTACCTGGTCACCTTTGTGTTCTCGCTATTCATACCGTGGATGCTTATTCATGTAAGTGGGCTATCGGGTGCGGTTATTGGGTACCTTATCGTGATGGCGATGCTATTCGTTATGTTGCTTATGGACTACGTTTCGGTGCGGCTGTTGTATCGTCGCCATCCTGAAGACGACCCGGCCTATGCGGAATTGCAAGCAGCCGTTGAGGCCCGTCGGCGTACCTCATCACGGGGTTAGCATGCGTGGTGGAGATCGTCGAGACCGGCAGGGTGCTGTTTATGGGTAGCTGGGATTCTCGGAGCGCTACTATGGGTGGCTTGGATTATCGGGATGCTTGCCATGGGCAAGCCAGGACTTTCAGGGTTTAGCTGGTGCTGTTATGGATAGTCGGGACTATCAGGGTGCTGCCATGCACGAGGTAAGTCCATCTGCGATTGAACGTGCAGCACGCTTTGATGCACATTGCCACTGGGCGTTTACGAGCAACGTACAAGCTGTTGCACAACAAGCCGAAAACGATGGACTGCATGTGCTTTCCTGCACCGTTTCACCGATGGAATATCAACAACATACACAACAGATGGATTCATTTCCTCAGGTAAGAGTGGGCTTGGGCTTGCATCCATGGCGCTTTTCGGATATTCAGCTAACGCAGCCGTCTGGCCATCAGGGTCAGTCTGTTCAGCAGATGCAACCATCTAATCAATTGGACCAGCCTACCAATCGGCTGAATCGATCTGTTGGGGAAGCACAGTCAGCCAGTCAATTGGGGCAGCCTCTGTATCAACCAGCCGAACAAGATGAGTTTCTTGAGCTTTTCCCCTCAGCGTATTTCATTGGTGAAGTTGGCCTTGATTTTGGACGTGCGCACGCGGCTACACGCGACGAACAGGTGGCTTTCTTTTCGCGCGCTATGCGCGAGGTGGCTGTTCAGGCACGCAGAGGGGTCGGGCACGTTGTATCGATTCATGCTGTTGCTGCGGCTGGTGCGGTAATGGATGCGGCTGATGTGGTGTGTGCGCAAGAGGGGTGCTGTTGTATTTTGCACTGGTTTTCAGGGACATCATCTGAATTGACGCGCGCAATTCGTTCGGGATATTACTTTTCGGTGGGAGAGCGTATGTTGGCAACGCGTCGTGGGCGCGCCTATGCGCAGGCTATCCCTGCCGACCGCTTACTATTGGAAACCGATTGGCCTTCCAAGCCGGAGGACCCGTTTGAGTATGTTGACTATCGGGCGCGGCTTGTGCGGGCGGCACAGACACTGGCGGATCTGCGGGGCGAGGACATTCTTAATCAAATAGTAGCAACGAATGCGCGCGTGCTTGGTGCGGAATAGTGGAAGAGGAGCGTAAACGATGACAGCATCGTTCGATATCGATCGGATAAGCGGTGTTATTTTCGATTGTGATGGCACGTTGATTGATTCCATGGATGCCTGGAATCGAGCCGAAGCGTATCTTATTTCCCACGGACAAGGACCACTTTCACCCGAAGACATGGAAGCAGTGCGCGCGCTTCCTATCCTCCAGGCCGCTCAAATATTTCATCGCTATGGTATTGGTAAAGACCCTGATGATGTACTGACGCTTCTCGATGAGGCACTACTCGGTTTCTATCGCAATGAGGCATGTTTGTTGCCTGGTGCGCGGGAATTGGTTGGCACACTTACTACAGCTGGCGTGCCATGTGTAGTGGTATCGTCGAGTCCCATGCGATATTTACACGCAGGGCTTTCTCGTAACGACTTGTTCGATACTTTCGTTAAGGTGATATCGACCGACGAGGTGGGTATTTCGAAGCAAGAGAGTCGCATTTATCATCTGGCAGCCGACGTAATGTCCTCTGACCTTGAAACCACCTGGGGTGTCGATGATGCGCTGTATGCAATTCGCGCGATGAGGGATGCTGGTTTGCATACGGTCGGTATTTATTCGTGTGATGAAACGGCCGAATCTTTTGATGCGCTAGCTGCAGCATCTGATATTTGCATTCGCTCTCTTGATGAGCTCCTACAAGTGCATACTTCATAACGCTTGACCGGGTAAATGGCTATCGGTATACTGCTAACTCGCGCTTTATATAAGCGGCATAAACTGGTCGGATAGCTCAGTTGGTAGAGCAGGGGACTGAAAATCCCCGTGCCGAGGGTTCAAGTCCCCCTCCGACCACCAGGTTTGTTGAGACCTCCGGCAACGGGGGTCTTTTTCATGTCCACGGTTCGTGCTGGACTTGAACCCTGAGAAGGACCTGATCAACCAATACTTCTCTTAGACGCTTTCTTTCTCTTTTAGTGTGCTACTTCTAGTTTCTTTTGCAGGTCAGAGATGCATTTTAGTGTGGGTGTACATTCAGCCGAATTTCCTCATCTGTTCAACCGAGCATTTTATTCCAGGAGTAAGTCTAGGCAATTGAGAGATAAAGAACAGAGTTGTTCTTTAATCTGCCTTCGTGCTTTAAGCTCTTTTAATGTTTGAATTCTGAAGGACAGATCCGCTTGTAGCGAATCTGTCGCGAGGCTTTATGCCGCGTGGGTGAGCATTACATCTTCATGACGGATAAGGAGAAAACCCGATATCACCCCGTCAAATTGGAATGCTCACGTATACTGAGAGGTGCAAAACTTTGCGTTTCGACCGATTTGGAAGAAAGGATAGCCCATGCAAGCAGGCTATTATTCAAGCGCCTGGTCTGACATCAAGAATTCACCCGGTTGGTTCGGTAAGATGTGCCTGATGGCGTTACTTTTGTTTATCCCAATTTTCGGGCCTATCGTTGTCAATGGTTACCTCTATGGATGGGCGCGTGACATCGCTTGGGATGTAAAAAGCCCTATGCCAAAGTCGCTTTTCAATAATGCTGACGGCAGACTTTATAGTCGCGGCTTCTTTATTTTAGTACTTGGTTTTGTGCTGAGTTTCGTTACGGCGGCTGTTTATCTGCTTTGTGATGGTTTGACGACTGGTGCGTTAATTACTGCGAATAGAAATCCTAGTGCGTTGATTCTCGCTAGTTTAATTGGCCTGATCATTCTGGCAGTGATGATTGTGGCGGCTATCCTAGTAGAGATTTTCAGCTGGGTTGGTTCAATGCGCATTAGCATCTATGGCAATATTTCTTCGGGCTTTCAGTTCGGCAAGATTTGGAAGATGATTCGTCATGATATCGGTGGTATTGCACGAATATTCTTGATTGACATCGTAGCCAGTTTAATCGTAGGTGTCGTATTTTCGATCGTTTTCATGATCTTCTTTCTCTTTATTGGCATAGGTGTCTTCATGCCTTTCATTGACCTTTTATCTTCGGATCTTGGATTTACTAGCCATACTATGACTATGGCAGACAATGGGGCTGTTATCTCAGCTTTCTTTTCTGCCATAGCTGCATTTGGCGTGTTTGTATTAGTTTTTTGTTATATCACGCTTGTGGCTTCTGTATTTATTAATACGGTTGTAACGCGAGCATTAGGCTATTGGACTCGCCAATTTAATGTGGCTCAGTGGGGGCCACAGGAAGCTCCTATGCCATTTGAAATGGAACAGGCTCAGCAATCTGCTGCTTATCAGGCTATGTATCAGCAACAGCCTCAACAGTACACACAGCAGTCTCAGCAGTATGCTGCGCCTGTTGTTACACAGCAACCGCCAGCACAAAATCCTGCTGCATCTGTTCAGCCGGTGCAAGCCCAACCAGCCGCTGCTGATACGCCTGTAGCCGACGTTGCTGGTGGGGATGCTGCTACGCAGAGTGCTGATACGGCAACGAGCGACTCCTCTGCAAGTGGTGCTTCTGGGAACGACGATGGAGACCCCGCTGAAAAGCCCAATGCGTAAACACGGTAGCGAACAGGCTCTATAGCGAATAGAAACAAAAGACTATAGAGGACTGAGCTCAGCAAAGGACTGCCACCGATATATCGTCGGAGGCAGTCCTTATCCTTATATTAAGCAAAACAGAGGAGGTCAAGCTACATAACAGCCAAAGCGCTTATTTGTGGGGCGGTGTTAGAATAGCAAAACGAGACGCCCTGTTCAGTGAAGGAGAATGATATGGCGACAAGCAATCAGCCATTGGTTGGTGTAATTATGGGCTCCCAAAGCGATATGCCCGTGATGGAGAAGTGCTTCGCTCAACTCGATGAGTTTGGCATTCCCTTTGAGGTAAAAGTGGCAAGCGCTCATCGTAAGCCGCTTGAGGTTCACGAATGGGCTGCGAGCGCATCTGAGCGCGGCATTCGCGTGATTATTGCCGCAGCAGGTAAGGCTGCTCATTTGGGTGGTGTTGTGGCTGCTTATACGCCCTGTCCCGTTATCTGTGTGCCGATGAAGACGAGCGATTTAGGTGGACTCGACAGCCTACTTTCGATGGTGCAGATGCCCAGTGGCGTGCCGGTAGCTTGCGTGGCTATCAACGGCGCGAAAAATGCCGCTATTCTGGCACTTCAAATGTTAGGCATCGGCGATAAGACGTATCGCGACCAGATGGCTGCTTACAAAAAGGAAATGGCAGATGCCTAGTAAGCTGCTTATGGGCAACGAGGCTTTTGCCTGGGCTGCCCTTGAAGCGGGGGTACGTGTCGTTGCCGGTTATCCGGGAACCCCTTCAAGTGAGCTTATTGAAACTGTGGCACGCCTGCATGCTCAAGGCATTGCTCGTGGCGTGCATGTGGAATGGTCTACCAACGAAAAGGCTGCCCTTGAAGTGCTTGCTGGTGCGTCAGCCTCGGGTGCTCGTGCGTTATTTACCTGTAAACAGGTGGGTCTTAACGTTGCCAGTGATGCGTTGATGAGCTTGAATTATGTGGGCGTGCGCGGCGGCCTTGTACTGTATGTTGCCGACGACCCGGGGCCTATTTCGAGCCAAACTGAACAGGATACGCGTCGCTTTGCGGACTTTGCGAAAGTGCCAGTGCTTGACCCCGCTACGCCTGATCAAGGCTATGAAATGATGCATCATGCCTTCGATCTATCGGAAAAATACGCGACTCCCGTTATCGTACGCCCCACAACGCGTATCTGTCATGCTTCGACGTTCTTTGAAATGCCCTCCTCTACGACCGCGCGACCAATTCCTGAAGGAGGGTTCGAGCGCGATAGCAAATGGGTTATTTTTCCTCGTCGTTCATATCAAGCCCATGGCGAAATCAATCGTCGACTGCCAGATATTGCCGCACAGGAATCACGGGGGGTGTTCAATCCTAGTACCGAGTGTGGGACGAATTCGCAGCGCGGTATTGTCGCTGGTGGAGTCAGCGTTCAATATGTGAAAGAAGCACTTTCCCGCTGGGAGCAACGTTTAGCTGCTGTAGGGAAGGTAATGCCAGCATATAAGTTCATGCAGGTGGGAACGCCGTTTCCATTTCCTGAAGAAGCAGCACTGCGCTTTATCGATGGTCTTTCGGAACTTTTGGTTTTCGAGGAGCTTGACTCGGTCATAGAAGATGGTCTGCTTGCCCTGGTGGGCGCTCATCATTTGTCAGTCGATATCAAGGGCAGGCGCACCGGCGATACGCTTGATCGCGGCGAAAATACCGTTGAGGATGCTGAGACACGCTTAGGAGTATTTCTTGGTCTGACGGATTTGATTGAGGAAAAGGGTGCCGCTTCTTTTTCCAGTTCATCATCTGCCAGTTCATTGTCGGCTTCTTCGCCGTCTGCTACTTCTCGTTCATCGTCTACCGAGTCATCTGCATCGTCCGCGCATTCATCATCAGCCTCTTCATTGGCTGAAGAGGTACATCCACCTTTGCGCCCGCCAGTTCTTTGTGCAGGCTGCCCGCATCGCGGAGCCTTTTTTGCGCTTAAGCGCGCCTTACGGGGGCGCAAGCACGTATTCTGCGGCGACATTGGCTGCTATACACTTGGCAATGCCAAACCACTTGAAGCGGTTGATACCTGCTTATGCATGGGTGCTGGCATCACGATGGCTCAGGGTATGGCTACTGTCGAACCTGATCGCGCGTGCGTGGCCTTTATCGGCGATTCAACATTTTTTGCGAGCGGGCTTACGGGCATTGCCAATGCTGTTTACAACCAGCATGACATCACGGTATGCGTACTCGACAATTCGACGACGGCTATGACTGGTGGTCAGCCCCATCCAGGTACGGGCACGACGCTTATGGGTCAGGTTGGCGAGGCTATCGACATCGAAGGGGTGTTGCGCGCACTTGGCATGAAGTGCGTAACGCGTGCGAACCCGCTATACGTGCGTGAGAGCGTTAAAGCTGCCAAGGAAGCACTCGATTTCAAAGGCCCATCGGCTGTTTTGTTTGAATCTCCGTGTACGCAGATTGTGCCGCCTGAACCAGCTGCTCTTGTTGATCCTGCACGCTGTACAGCCTGTCGCGTATGCATCGAATCAATTGGCTGTCCAGCCATGAGTATGATTCCCCGTGCTGATGTGCTTGCTACCGAGGACGCTCCTGCCTCCGGGGATGTGCCTGCTGCCAGTGACGCATCTGCCGCCGACGGCACGTCCGCTGTGGGCAGCCTGCCAACTACAGATAAAGATCCCGGACAATCCAGTGCCCCGGCTGCCTCGTCGCATAACGGCAAAGCCGCTCAGGCATACACCAGCATCATGAACATCGATCCGACGCTCTGTTATGGATGCGGACTCTGCGTGGATGTATGTCCGTATCACGCCATTTCTGCCGCAGTGCGCAATGAAGGTCGTTTGCCTTTTGCACAAGCGTGCGAAAAAGGACGGCTTCGTTTAGCTGATTCGGCTGGTCTTTCACGCGGTGCGCAGCAGAAAGAAGGCCGTCATGCTTAACGTATTAATTACGGGCATCGGCGGACAAGGATCGGTGTTGGCGGCAAAAATTCTTGCACAGGCTGCCGCCCATCGAGGCTGGCAGGTACGCACTGCCGAGACTATCGGTATGGCTCAGCGCGGTGGCAACGTGATGAGCCACGTGCGCATGGGCAACGACGGCGAAGAAGTGCTTGCTCCGCTTATCTCGCAGGGTAGTGCCAATTGCGTGATTGCACTTGAGGTTGGTGAAGGCCTGCGGGCACTTCCGTTTCTAAGCCCTCAAGGATTGATGGTGTGTTCAACGGCAGCTATTCCTTCGGTGGCAGAAAGCCTTGCGAGTAATCCTTATGATGCGCAGGTGTTACAGGAAGCCGTGCAGGCGCGTGTCCCTCGGGTGGTTATGGTTGATGACGATGCAATTTGTCGCGCTGTTGGCAGCCGTAAAGTCGCTAATGTAGCCATGTTAACTGCTGCTTTGATTGCTTTGCAGTCTCTTGAAGGTGGGCTTGGCACGGCAATTAGTCTCGACGAAATGGAGCGCGCGATGGAGCAGTGTGTTAAGCCGCGCTTTGTTGAGCTGAATCAAAACGCTATTAGAACAACGCAGCGCTTTCAGGTCTTGAAAGAAAAGGAATAACTATGCAAATTACCGATGAACAATTTGACCTGCTGACGCATCAGCTCACCAATCTCAAAGACCGCTCGGCATTCTACGCCCGTAAGTTTGCCGATATCGATTTGTCTGATGTACGTACGCAGGCTGATTTCGAAAAATTGCCCTTTTCTGAAAAGGCCGATCTGCGTGAAGCATATCCGCTTGGCATTCAGGCCGTTCCCGACGAAGAAGTGGTGCGTATCCATAGCTCGTCGGGCACTACTGGCACGCCGGTTATCATTCCCTATACCGCGCAAGATGTGCAGGATTGGGCACAGATGTTTGCGCGGTGCTATCAAGTTGCGGGCGTAACACCCACCGATCGCGTACAGATTACACCTGGCTACGGCCTCTGGACAGCGGGCATTGGTTTTCAACTGGGGTGCGAGCGCTTGGGGGCCATGGCTATTCCCATGGGGCCGGGCAATACTGATAAGCAATTGCAGATGATGCAGGATTTGAAGTCGACCGTTATTACCGCAACGAGTTCGTATGCGTTGCTGTTGGCCGAAGAGGTAAATAAGCGAGGCTTGCGCGATAAGATTAGCCTGCGTCGTGGCGTGATTGGGTCGGAGCGCTGGGGCGAAAAGATGCGGCGTCGTATCGAAAACGAACTCGGCATCGAGATATTCGACATTTATGGCCTGACCGAAATCTATGGTCCTGGTATCGGTATTTCATGCGAAGCGCATGCGGGTATGCATGTGTTTAGCGATTACATCTACATGGAAGTAATTGACCCAAAAACCGGTCGGGTATTGCCCGATGGTGAAGTGGGTGAATTGGTACTAACGACGTTGCGCAAACAAGGGGCGCCGCTGATTCGCTATCGTACGCACGACCTAACACGCATTATTCCCGGTGTGTGCCCATGTGGTCGCGGCGAGCATCCGCGTATCGACACGCTCGTGGGGCGGACCGACGATATGATCAAAGTAAAGGGCTGCAACATGTTCCCAGCTCAGATCGAGGAATGCTTGCAATTTGTCGAAGGTGCTTCAAGCGAATACCAGGTCATGATCGAAAGCATTTCTGGTCATGATGTGCTGACGCTGCTGTTTGAGACAGGTCTTTCAGGCGCCGATCGCGAACATTGTGAACAGGAGCTTGCAATGGTATTTAAGGCGAAGATTGGCTGTACGCCTGATGCGAAGGGTGTGCCGCTAGGCGAGTTGCCGCGATCGGAAAAGAAGACTCGTCGCATTTTTGATAGTCGCTACTAGGTTCTTTACTGTGCTTTTGACACCGCTGAGGGCGCCTTTCCTTGCTTTATGAGGCTGGTGCTTTCAACTAACGTGACGTTGGATCGATTAGATAAGCTCCACTGGATATTGGAGAAGCTAGGAATAATTGTTTCAGCTTTTCAAGAAAACGTCCGTGTCTCCAAGTGTTCGCATGAATGTGTGATTGGGGGCTGAGGTTGAAACTTTAGGAACTATTAGTAGATCGTTGAGGCGGTGTTCTTATTCAAGGAGCAGGGGCTTTGATGATAGAATACCCGTGCGCCTCCGTAGCTCAGGGGATAGAGCACTGCTCTCCTAAAGCGGGTGTCGCGCGTTCGAATCGCGCCGGGGGCACCATGAAATAGCAGGTCAGACGGTTATTCTGTCTGGCCTGTTTTTGTTGCTTGGGGTGGGCGTGTAACAAAATGCAACAATTCATAATTTTCCACATAGTTATCCACAGTGGACGGTGTCTAGACCAGGGTTAGCAATTGTGTATGTTATGTGATGGTACCCCTATAATATAGACTTTATATGGGTACCCTGCTATGCTGTAATCACAGCAAGGGCATAGGGAACTTGCAGAGAGAAAGGGAAAGACAATGGAAAAGGCACTCGACATCAACGGCAACGAAATCGACTTTGAGGCTGCTGTAAATCTGATGGACGACGAGATCCGCGAGGAGCTGCACGAGAAGATGGCACCATGCAGCAACCAGGAATTTCTCGAGGCGTATGCTAAGGCTCACGCAGAGAAATTCGACGGTGAGGAATTCGCTCCATACTACGGCGAGGCTTGGTAATGCCAATCAAAGACCTCACAGGGATGAGATTCGGGCGGCTTGTTGTCAAGGAGGCGACAAGCCGCCGGACTAGTGACGGAAATGTGATATGGCGCTGTCAGTGCGATTGTGGGAATGTGACAGAGGTACCCGGTCACTCGCTGACTAGGGGAAACACAAGGTCATGCGGATGCGGCGAGGAGGAGAATCGTCGCGAATCAGGCAATAATAGAAATAAGGCAGTCGTTAAAGAGCACTCGCGAGCTGATAGTTTTCTCTCGCCGAAGCCTAGAGCTGATACCACATTAGGTATTCGCGGCATTTTAAGGCGGCCGTCTGGTAGGTATGCAGCTCGGATTACCTTTAAGGGGAAGACGACATGCCTCGGGACGTATGATTCCCTCGAGGAGGCTGCAAACGCGCGCCGTGAGGCAGAGATAGAGATATTCGACCCGTATCTAATCGCAAACGGCTTACCGCCAACGAGCGAAGAAGAATGGCAGAAAATACTCGCCAGGGCGCTCGAGAAGGAAAAGGACAATGCAGACACCAGCACAAAAGCGCGCCCGGGCAAAATACGAGCGCGAAAAAACAAAGCAGTACAAAATTAGGCTCTCGACCATCTCAGACGCTGATATGATCGCCTATCTTGACGGGCTCGATAACCGCCAGGGGCGGCTAAAAGAGCTCATCCGTGCCGATATGGCACACTCACAAAACCCCAGGTAGACGGCTCGCCCTAACGCGATCTAAGGGCATGTTTTGGGTATGAATGGGTACTTACTACCCCAGACAAGCCCCTAAAAATAGCCCAGGGCACAAAAATAAGGGGGCGGGCATAACGCCCGCCCCCTTTTGTGTGTTGTTTACAGCTGCAAAGCGCCGTTCTCGTCGGTTGAGAATGTCCCCTCAACCAAGCTGCCACCTGGCTCGAAGATGTACCACTTGCCATCAATACGCTTGATAGTATCGCGTGCCATTGCTCCTGATTCGTCAAAATACGCCCAAGAGCCTTCGGGCTTGTGCCACCCGATAACCATAGCGCCTAAAACGTGATTTCCTTCATCGTCAGGTGTGAGCCAGAAGGCTTCGCCGCCCTCTGTGTACCAACCTGTGTCCATGGCACCAAAAGTACCGTCGTGCTCGGTATGTAAGTGATACCAATACCCATCGATAAACTGCCACCCAGAAAGCAGGGCGCAATCATCACCGAAGCGATACCAGGTGCCGTCCTCAACATGCCAAGCGTTACAAAGCGCGTACCCGTCACTGTCAAAGTAATACCATTTGTCATCAATGATCTGCCACTCGTCTTTTTGGTAGCTATAGCCGCCATTGTCTTGGTACCACTTGTACCACCAGCCGCCATCGTCATGCTGCCACCCGTATTCGCTCACGGTGCCACCTCCGGTAATGTAATCGTGTAATTCTGACCATTCATTGCTTTTTGCACCTGCATAGTACTCTGGGCATTCTTTGCGGCCTGTGTGACAATCCCAGTGTCTCACCACATGATCAGCGTCGATACTATGGCGCTCCATGAGTAGAGCCACGAGCTCGCGTAGTTGATCGCGCTCGGCATCGCTAAATGACCCGCCAGCGTTACATACCTCAATGCTAATAGCCTGACGGTTGCTAATCAGTTGCGTATATCCAGGCCAAGTGCCCACAGCCCAGGCGGTATCGGTGTCATTGAGCAGCTGATAGCACTCATAGCCGTCAAGCACATAGTGATAGCTGCTCGAATGCTGGCTATTCTGTGCATAGGATGCTTCTGATCGTGCGGGCGCGCTATTTGATGTGTAGTGCACGGCTATGTATTCGCAGCGGTTTCCCCCTGGCGTGTAATTGCCGCTATGCGCTGTGTAATCGTGGTTAATGTCCATCTAGCCCCCTAATCGTCCGAGTGCCGCCCCGGCTAACAGCATCAGGACGGCACCCATCAGCGCAAGCTCTGCGCTATTCCTCGTGCCCATAGCTAAGCGCCCGCTCAGAGTCGCCCGCACCTGGGGTCGTGGGGTCAACCACAACACCTAAGATTGCCAGCAAGGCAAAGGCGGCGTTGACAATGCCCGTGAGCTGGCTACCCAACTCGGCGAAGTCCCACGTATAGCCAAAGGGTACGGCTATCGCCTGCACCAGTAGCAACACGGCGGGAATAAGCCCCAGCCAGAACGTCTTGCTCTTCATGCGAATTTCCCAATTAATCATTTCACAATCTCCTTAATAAGATGAATTTCTGTCGCCATCTGTCCCATCTCGCCGTCGATCTTTGCAAGGCGACCCTCGATGCGCTCAGATCGGCTTTTGTCATCGTCAATCTTGTCAACCATGCGCTTGACAAGCTGGTTACTCGTCTCGATCGCCGCCGTGGCGCGCTTTTGGCTCTCGAGCCACTGACCCTCGAGCTTCGCGCGATCCTCGCTCTCCTCACGCTTGCGTACCTCTCGCGCCTCCTCGCGCTCTGTGCGGCGTGTGTAGTAGTCCACCACCGCAGGTGAGATACGTATCCAGATAGCGAGTGCCGCAACGACGATTAGCCCGGCAGTAGCGAGCGCCGGGGAGTCACGTGCCACGGCGATGGCAATCTCGATAATGCTCTGCTCCATCACGACCACCTATATTGCCGGGTAACTCGTGCAGACATACCAGTAGCGACTGTTAGAAAAGCCCGAAAGAGTGACAACGCCATCAGTTTTGAATCTGGCGTAACCTGTCTGGTTATCAGATATGTACATAATCGGTGCCCGCCACTCTAATTTCGGTCGTGCCCAAGCTGGCAACGTAGTAAAGCTTGAAGGGTTGTCTAAGTCAGTCGAAGGCGTAAACCCGTCGAAGCAAGATGCGCGGAAATACACGGTGTCACCGATACGACATACTCGCGCGTCGATCGCTCCGTCACTCGTGACCCAGACCTCACTCCACTTTGTCTGCTCGGTAGCGGTGGCAAGCGCCTCAAGCGGCTTCGCCACAGTAAAGAGCTTCTCGAGCTTCGGGTTGATCCCATCAAGCGCGATGCGATAGAGGGGGAAGTCTGCGGTGGTGGCACCCTCGAGTATCGACCGCTTGTTGTACGTTGGGTCTGCCGGCGTCCCCTGCGTCTTAGCACCCTTGAGCACCATGAGGTTGATCGTCTCGATGCTCGTTTGGGTATTAAGCGTATAGCGTGCAGTCACCAGGTCATTACGCTTCCACCCTGTTTGACCGCTATCGACGGTGAGCGTATCGGTCTTACCCTGCGCGATGATCCCGTGACGGCCGCCCATGATCAGATCGCCGTCGGAGACCTGTACGTGATTAGCGTCCGACATGACCGCCTCGAGCCTCTTGCCTACATCCATGACGTAGTTGCCCGATCCAAATACCCCGGCATAGAGCGCACCGTCCATCGCCGCCGTTACGTGCTCACTCCCGCTGTAGCCATTTACAATTTTCATTTCTTACCTCCCTTCATAAAGGATTGAAACTCCTCGTCCTGCTGTTTGATAAGCCCTGTATAGTCCTGATAACACGCCTCACAGAGTAGGCGGCTCGTCTGCACACCCTCCGCGTCTATGCGGGTGATCGTGTGCCAGAAGTGCCCGCCGGAGCTTCCCGGCTTTATGTACTCCTTAGCCCCACATCTATCGCACTCATACAGGGTCACGCCCTCGGTCTTTGCCATATATTTACCTCCTTACCTCTATTCTGCATCGCCTGTCGCACGTTTTTCGCCGGTCTCGTATCGCACCTCTACCGTGCCGTCATAGCGCACCTTCACGATCTTCTTCGTGATCGTCGCGTGTGCCTCGATGCCGGTCGTCCGCTCGATAGCGTGGAAGGTATCGCCGACGGCGGCTATATCTCCGAGGTCATCGAGGCTCGATAGCTCCGCGCTCGATGCCTTATGGCGCTTCGCGAGCTCCTCTCGCCCCTTCTTCTCCAGCTCCTCCGCCTCGGCACTGCTGTAGTCGTATACCTCCGCAATCTCATCGACCCCGGTAAAGGTGGGGGAGGTCGATATACTCCCCGAGGCATCTGTGTAGAGGTGTATGACGGTACGGTCTGCCAGCTCGCCCTTGCCAAGGCATATGAGGTGATTAACGCTCCGATGCACGCTCACGATATGCACGGGGTGGGTATCGCTATCGATCTCAACGGTCTTAGCCTTTACAGCCTTTATGACTACCCGTCCGCCATCCCATGAGATGTACGGGCGCGCCCCTGCCTTGCTGAGTGCCTTAGTCATCCCATCCCATACGGTCGTGTAGCGGTCAAAGTCAAGACTGGGGATAGCTATTCCGCTCGACCCTGGTACCTCAAAGAGACTAGAGAGACCGCAGCGAGATACGAGCATGCGTATCATCGCGTGAGCCTCACCCTGCCAGTGGAGATGACCCGCGCCCGCGTCAGGCTCGATGATCCTCTCGACGAGTAGCCCGTGCCAGGTGCGCCCCATATAGGTAATCGTGTAGCCGTCATCCGCCGGCTCCGTCTCATCCACTATCCCGCCGTACTCGGTGCCGTATGCGCCGACCAGCGCCCCAGGATCGAGTCGTGTATCGGCGGGGCATACCAGCTCAAAGCGGTTCTCGTCGCCCCCAAAGGATAGATCGAGGGCGTAGCCGGAGAGGATGCCGCGAGGGACGTGCCGCGTGTCGGTATAGACTAGATCTAGCTCCATGCGGGCATACTCCTCTCCTCGTGCACGACGACGTCAAAGGCGAATGTCCCAGGCCATGTCACGTCGGACTTTCCCCGTGCTATAGGCTCAAAGGCATACGATCCCGACCCCTTAGCGCCATTTACAAGCGCGTCAAAGACATTCGCCTGCGTGCCGTCATGGCTGATCTTCACGGCCGTCTTGTGCCCGTGCCGTGTATCGATCTCTAGTCGCTCGCCCTCGGCGAGTGTCACACGCGCCCCGTAGCGATTGCCCCCGATGATCACGTAGGGATCGGCACACGCGCCGAAGATACGCAAGGTGAGTCCGCAGCTTGATATAGAGGGGTTGTCGAGCTGCTGTATCCGCCGATCCAGGGGGTAGGCATACGGCCAGCCGTGCGGATATTTGCACTTGAGGCTCGATGCCGTGTGCTCGTCACGAATCAAAAATGAGTACTCGGTACTGCGCTCCCAGACGGGGCGGGCGGCGTGCAGCGTGATCTCGTCATTGAGTATCCCGTCATCGATCCACCATAGCCCCTTCGATGACTTCGTCCTACGGCACCGAAGCGACCAGCCGCGGACGGTGAGCGTCCCGTCTACATTCTCGGCTGTGTCGGCCTCGAAGATATCGTCGAGGCGCTGCCGATCCTCAGCCGTTCCCCCTCGTAGCTTCGCGCTTATCGTATAGTCCCGTGCCTCACGGCGTGAGGATACCGTCCGCCCATTGAGATCGTCGCACGTCCACTCAACGTCGTTGACGTCGGTCTCGGAGTGACGGAGTGGCCAGTGACCGAACTCTACGCTCTCGCCGTAGTGGTTTGTGTACTTAATCATTGACGGCCTTTCTGCACAGTCGGGCGAACTCCGTCCGATCAACCTTCATCACGTACTCATCGGGGATGGCCTCGAGGATCGCGCGGAGTAGTGCCGTAGCCTCGGGGTCGCGTGCATCGACATTGACCTCCACCGGCTCGGTCTTCTCCTGCTGGCCGTTAGGCCAGAGCACCGAGGAGGTGGCCATAGCGGGAGGGGCTGACCAGTCAACCGTACGGAGGGCGGGGGAGTCCACGAGCCGCTTAGCGACCTTCTGCGCTATGTCCGTCGAGAGCGTCCCCGTCATCTCCTGGGCTAGTGTCTGCGCGAAGGGGCGCGTGTAGCGGCGGTTTGTGAGCGGCACGACCTTATTACCGAGTACCGCCTCCGCACCGTCCTCGCCGACGAGCCCCGCATTAGTCATGACGGGGCGCACAGCGATACCGTTTAGCCCGCCGTCAGCGTGCTTGTATACTTTTAATGGATAGCCGAACATCCCGCCTGAGGCGTAGCCCGTCGTATTCAGGTGTATTGCCTGAGAAGCAATACTTGCAATACGGCTTGATAGCCCAGATAGGGCGCTCATAGCCGCCTCGGTTGCGACGCTGATTGTAACTGTCTTGTCGTACGGGATACTCCGCACAGCACTATTTACCGAGTCCGCATTACCCTCCGCCGTCGCCGCCGTGCCGTTATCGGTGATGACGAAGTCTTTATCGGCGATCGTATTAGCGTCGAGGTGGTCAACGTTAGTATTCTCGATCGAGATAGTCCCGTCGTCATTGACGGTAAAGTGCTTGCCGTCGATTGTCTGCGCGTCCAAGTCCCAGACGCGCCCCGCCTCATCGGCTATTGTGCCGTCATCCGTGACATGCAGGTGCTTAGGGTTGATATGTAGCTCATTCGTCAGGTCTACCGCGTCCCTGATCTTCGACATATCCCCCTGAGCCTCTTGGTACAGCCGTGCGAAATTCTCAGAGCCGAGCGAGGCGAACTCCTCCGCAGAGATGCCCGAGGCATCGAGGGCAGAGGACAGATCGTCGGCAGATACGCCGAGACGCTCAGCGAGAGAGGAGAAAGCCTCGCCGCTGTCCTCGGCTTTGTTTAGTGCCTCGGCGAAGCTCTTTGACCTCTTGGCTGCCTCGTCCGCCTTCTGCATGTATTCGGTGGTGTGTTCGGTAAGAGTGGCGATTGACTCGTCGGCGCTATCTAACTGCTTTTCAAGTCCGGCAATTGAATCTTTGAAAGCTTGATCTTGCGAGTCATGTTGTGCATTTTGCTTCTGCTCACGTCCTACGCCTGGGCGCTGTGATTTTTGCCACTTGGCATATGCTTCTTTCTCCTTATTGAGCTTTTCGGCAAGATCCATCCGCAGCTTCATTGCTTCAGTTAGTTTTTCCTGGCCTGCCTGCGCCCAGGCATTAGCGACCCATGCGTCAGTATTCTCCTTGACCTTCCCCGTTGACTCGCTGATCTTGCCAGACTGCTCGTCTATGACCTTGATATTATCGCCCGTCAGCTTGTTGTACTGCTCAACAGCACCCTTCAGCTCAGCGACCTTCTCGGCGCTCCCACCGCAGTTCCCTGCCAGCTCGGAGATCTTATCGGCGTACTGCTGTACTACGCCCGCATTCTGTCCAACCTCGGTAAAGCTATCCTTCATGGACTGGGTAAACTTCGCGCCATCCTCGGCAGCACTACGCGCCGAGTTGACGACCTCGTCAATCTTCCCGCGCATCCCGTCGAGGGACGTGGAGGCGCCGCTTGCGCTGTCGCCCTGATCCTGGATCGACTTACCGAAGAGGGATAGCGCCTCACGCGCGCCGCTCGTCGAGGCGGTCATATTGTCGCAGTGGGTCTTCCACTCTTTGAATTTGTCGTAGAGCGTACCGAGCGCAACGACGATCGCGACACCAAGAACACCCTCAAGCGCACCCATGGCAACATTGGCGATCTTCACGCCCTCCGTCATCGTCTTAAATGCACTCGTAATATTGCCGATGCTCCCGACGAGCCGCCCCGCGCCATTAGTGATAGGTCCTATCGCCGCGGCGACGAGTGCCATCTGGATGACAGCCTGCTGCTGCTCCTTGGACATGCCAGCGAATGCCTCAGCACCGCGCGAGAGCATATCTATAAGCGGCTCGGCGGCATCGAGTACACCCGTGAGGGCATCGGCGAAGGAGCCACCGAGGGAGATACCTACGTCGTTGAGCTTATTCTTAAATACTTCGATCTTTGATTCTGTCGTCTCATAGCGCCGCGATGCCTCATTGGTCAGCGCGGTATTCTCCTCCCACGCCTGGCTCGCGGTCTGTACGCTCGCAGCCATGAGGTCAGCCGCGCCGCTCATACGCTTCATCGTATCGCTCTGCCGCAGGCTCGTGATGCCGAGGTCATCGAGTACGACGTTGAGGTTGTCGCCCGAGTCGCCCATTTGCCTGAATACGGTCGTTAGCGTGCCGAGTGCGTCGCTGCTCCACGCCGCCTTGAATTCCTCGGAGGACATGCCCGCGACCCGCGCCCAATCCTCTAGGTGCTTGCCGTTAGTCGCGACCTCCTTGTCGATATTCGACATGATCGTCGATATAGCGGTACCGCCTGCCTCCGCCTCGATGCCGACCGAGGAGAGGGACGCGGCGACGGCGAGAATCTGGTCATCGGTGAGGCCGATCTGATGGCCTGCACCGGCGATCCGCATGCCCATATTCATGATTGCGGATTCTGTGGTAGCCGAGTTATTGCCCAGGGCGACGAGCGTAGCGCCGAGCCTGTCTACATTGTCGTAGCTCTGCCCGGTGATATTCATAAACTGCGCGAGCTGCGTAGATGCCTGCTCAACGCCGAGGTCGGTACTAACGTCGAGATCGCTTACTACGTCGGCAAACTTGACGAGGTTCTCCTGCGCGACCCCGAGCTGCCCGCCAAGCTCCATAATCAGGTTAACGTCATTAACGTTGACCGGCTTAGACTTGGCCATATCCCGCGCGGCCTGGGAGAGCGCCTGGAACTGCTCCTCTGTCGCGTCTACCGTCTTGCGTACACCTGCGAAGGACGACTCGAATTTGACTGCGGCACTCGTTGAGAGACCGCCGACAGCGGCGAGGGGAGCGGTCACGCCGACGGTGAGGGCGGTACCGACACCACGGAGGGACGAGGAGAGCGCCTGTGCCGCCTTATCGCCCTCAAGGATGCCCTTCCATGAGAGACCTTTCAGCTCGCTTTTTGTCCTCGCTACGCCGCTGGTTACCTGATTCGCATCATAGAGTACCCGTACTCGTACCTCGCCCACATCGGCCATATCTAGCTCCTAGCCAGCGCCGAGAAGGCTCTATCAGCCTCGGCGCTCATTCGCGCGTAATCATCTGCGTTCTCCCTTTCTTTAAGTGCCCAGTGCGCACGCATACGCCTAAACTCACGGCGCTCTCGCTCGCCCTCCGGCTCCGGTGCGCTCCGGTAGTACAGCGCCTGTCCGAGGGGCGTATCACGAGAGACGAGACCGACGAGCGCGCATATATCCATGTACGAGGCGCGCTGTGATGCCTCTGCGACCGTCATGCCGTACTCGCTGAGCAGCGCAGCACGGACGAGGCTCGCGTCCTCATTCCAGTCGAAAACCCGTGCTCCGGCGCACTCTGCCGTATGCTCACCGGCGAGATCGATCCCGTATAGCTCCCAGACAAGCCGCAGTATGTCGCCGTCGGCTAGATACTCGAGGCTCGCGAGGTCGGGGAGCATCAGGCTGAGTACCCGCTCGATGCGCTCCGCGGGGGTGCTATCGTCCTCGAGGGCGCTCATCACATCGAGGGAAGTCGTGAGGTCATCCCGTACGGCGATCTCATGGCCGCCGACAGTGACGAGCGCACAGTGGCGCCCGTCTACGACCGTCTCACGCCTGTTGAGCTGCATTGTCGGTCAGCTCCGCGAATGCCTCGGCTTGTACGTGCGGCATCACTGCATCGAGTACATTCTGCTGGCACCAGACGACGAGCGGCGAGATGAGGTGATTTACCTCTGCGTCGGGGATATGTGCCCCGCCCTTGAGCCACTTGTAGATCGCTAGGCGCTGCGTCTGTCCGAGACACGCGTCGAGCACGTCACGATATACCTTCGCGATTCGTTTAGCGTCCTTGTCCGACACCTCGCCCTTAGCGATTTTGGCCTTAAGCTCGGCAAACTGCTTCTGCATCGCTGCGATCTTCTGCGCTGCCTCATTGATGCTCGCGGCATCCATAGACATGCGCGCTACCGGTGCGTCCGGTGCGTCCGATAGTCTGATCTCCTCGACGGCTCGATGTATGCTCAGCGTCTCCATACGCTTCTCCTTCTACTGGTCGGGGGCGGTCGCCCGCCCCCTTGTTGCTTACGCTGCTGTTACGGTGATTTCGACGGTCTTGCCTACGCTCGGCAGCACTGCCGACTTGACCGTGAGATTGGTCTTGCCAGCCTTGACACCCGTTACGGTGCCGTCGATGGCGACTTTTGCGACGGTGTCGTCCTCTACCGCGTAAAGCAGTGCGTCAGAGGCTGTCGCTGGTGTGACTGTCGCCGTAGCCTTGACCTTCTGCCCGATCTTGACCGTCACGACAGATGCGGTGATGCTCTCGGGGAAGGAGTGCTTATTGCCGGGCTCGATGACCGGCAGACCATTAAAGCGAGCCTCGAAGGAGAAATCGCCCTTAGAGTTCGGATCGCCGCCGCCCTCGGAGATATTAGCGAGGGTCACGTCACCCGTGGTCACCGTGCCATCAGGCGCAATGCGTTTGAAGTTGGTGTGACGCTTAGCGCCGTACTTAACCGCCAGGCTAGCGATATAGTCCTGGGCGGGGTCGCCGAATTTGCGGTGACCGGAGAAGCTACCGACGATCTGACCGCCGGTGACCTCCGTAGAGGCTTGACCCTCGCCGTCGTAGTAGTCGTCATCACTCGACTTCTCGTTGCCGTCCCATTTGACGGAGTTGATACCTGCGCCGACGCGCGCCCAGGTAGGTGTCTTCTCCTCCGGCGTGGTGTCGATCATGTATAGGTTTGTGTAGTTGAGCGCGAATGCAATATCCATCTCTAGCGCCTTTCCCGTGCGATCTGCACGTTAATCTTGACTTCCCATGTGTCGTATTTGCTGTCATCCATCCTCTGCGGCCAGGTGTATATCTCGGTCTCCTCCCAGGTGTAGCGCCCGGAGGGAGAGGGGAGGGGGATACCATCGAGCAGCGAGACGATACGCTCTACAGCCTCGCGGGCTTTATTGCGCCCGAAGTAGCGGGCGATGATCTGTACCTTCGCCCCGAGGTGCTGCGTGCCGTCGAAGTCGGTGCTGGTGACCGTCGCGGGGAGTGCCTGGACAACGACCCCCTCATTGCCGGTAAAGGCATCGAGCGCCGTTATATGCGCCTCGATACCCGCCGCCTTGATAGCCGCTAGGACGGCCTCATCTGCATCTATAAGCCTCATCGTCTGATCTGCCTCGCTATGCTCTCTGCTACCGTCCCGTTCCAATCGTTCATGTGGTGGGACTTGGCCTCCTCGAACCACTTCCCACCGGTACCCGCAGTCGTCCAGTGCGTCCCGTCGGGCATGTCGTACACCGGTGCGGCGTAGTTCATCGGATAGACGATCTCGTCCTTAGATACCTTGACCGTCCCACGGAGCGCCCCCGTGTCCTTGGGGACGTACGGCTCCATGTCCTTAGCTACCCGCTCGGCAAGTTCCTCCTGGATGCCGTCCTTGCACGCATCGAGTAGCTTGTCGAAGCCTGCGAGATTGTGCGTAATGTCAAGGCTCATCCGATATGCACCTCCCAGTGGTGTAGTTGCCCGTATAGCCCGTGCAGCTCCTCCACCTTGATAGCAGCGCGCCAGCGCCCGCCGTCGAGCCTCACGAGGCTCCCCTCGGGGATAGCGAAAGCCCCGAGGCTATTAGCCGCATCGATAAAGAGGATTCCCTCGGCTCCATCAGCTACCGAGACACCGTGACCGAGTGAGAGGGCGCCCTGAAAGCGCACGCCCTCGATGCGGCGCGGCTCTGTCTCGTATCCGCCGCCCTCGGTCATCACTCGTACCTCTGCGGTCTCGCTCAGTAGCTCTGCGGGAATGGGGGCAATCATGCGATACCCCCGTACGACATTCCCGTACCGGCGAGGGCGCGCATAACCGCATCGATAGCGCGGTTATTCATCTCCTGCCCTGTCCGCTCATTCATCCGGAAAGACCCGAGAGTAAAGCCACCCTCGCCGTGTGATAGCTCACCGAGCGCCGCCATGAAGGCATGCTCTAGAGCCTCCTCGTCGGTCGTCGGATTGATCCCTACGACATAGCGGACGAGGTCGGCAGCGGACAGCTTGAGAGCATCGTATGACGCCTCGGGGAGCTGCCCGCCGAGAGACTGATAGCGGCTGTAGCTAGGCGCCTTCACTATGCCTTCTTGCTTGTGTACACGCCCGCAGCCTTGTTAGCCGGGACGATAGAGCCGTATACCCAGCGGTTCTGCGCGAGCCAGCCGTCGCCATTGGTATGGCTACCGGGGGCGAAGAGGTAGAGAGCCGCGCGCTTGGTGATGTACTGCATCGTGCGGTTGCCGCCGCTGATCGCGGTAAAGTCGGCACCGAGGATGCTGTCGGCAACCTCGTATACGTTAAAGCCGTTGTAGCTTCCCACGGTATCCGTGATGCTCGTCTCGTTCGACCACTGGCGGTTTGTCGCATCCTCGAGCAGCCCGAGGGCGGCAGAGGTCATATAGAGGTCTCCACCGTGCAGACCAGCCTGCGTGAACTGCGTACGTGCCTTACGGATTTCCGCCTTGATGTTGGCTGCTGTCAGGGCAGTGGTGCCCTTAGTAGCCGCCTTAGCCTTGGCGACCGCGAAGAAGTCCTTGTCGATCTCTGGCGCGAGAATGGTGCGCTGATACTCCGAGATAGCCTTCGTGATCGGCACAGCAGCCTCGTTGATGGCGTCAACAGCGTCGATGTAGAAGACCTTCTCGTCATCGTGGGCGAGTGTATAGACCTTACGATCTACCTTGATATCGCCCTCGGCGCTCTTGAAGCGGTTATAGGCGACCGGTGCGGGGGATGCCCCGAAGCTGAGATCAGGTACGGACACCTGCTTAGCCGTCAGAAATTCCGCGCCAGGTACGGAGTACTTGCTCGCATAGGTCGAGGCGACAAGCACCTCATCGAGTGCGTTAGAGTACGCAACCGGAAAACTTGTAAATGTAGTAGGCATTTGTTCCTCCTAATCTTTGATAGGCGGGAGACCTGCGGCCTCACGCGCCCTAGCGATGCTCGCGGCATCGCCGCCCTGCCCGCTCGGGGGTAGTCCCGTCGAGCCTTTCTTGGTGAACAGATATGGCTTTTGCTCCATGAGCTTGTCTACGTCGCCGTTCTCGTCGAGTAGACCGAGAGCAACGTCTACATCCACACAGCCCGCCTTTGTCAATCGGTTAGAGTTGACGCGATCAGCCTCCGCCTTCTTCGCTTGAGCTTCCGCTTCCTCACGTGTCTTTTTGAGGTCGGCTTGTAGCTTGGTGATGATCTCGTCATTGCCCTTGTACTCGGCCATCTGCTTCTCAAGGTCGGCAATCTGCTGCCGTGCCTCGTCGCGCTGTGCCTTGTACTTCTCTGCGGCCTTCGCTGCATCAGGCTTCCCGCCCTCGTCGCCCGTCGGTTCCGTCTGTGGCTCCGTCTTGGGTTCGGTCTCGGGTTCGGTGTTCTCCTGCGGTTCGGTCTTGTTCTCGTCGTCCATACCTGTTCCTCCTTGGTGTTTGGTCGGCGGTTCTCTCCGCCCGTCATGGTGCTGTCTCGGCGCAGCTGCCTCTATCGCGGGTATAGGCTCCCGCCTGCCGCCCTATATTCTGCGCCCCGTGTCGCACAAAAAAGGGGGATGCCCGTCTGAGCATCCCCCCGGTGTCTGTATGTCGTCTCTCTACGCTCTCGCGTGCATGTACTCGCCTATAGTCGCGATAGCCTCATCGGCTCCCCAGCAGACCGTCGCAGCGTATCCCTGCTCCTGGAGTAGCGATAGCCAGCGCATCTGTGATTCCGTAGGCTTATTACGTCCCGCCTTCATCTCGATATATAGCCCGTGGTATACGCCACGCGCTACAGGGATACAGAGATCGGGGACACCCGCGACCATCCCTAGCGCCTTGAGGTGCGATGCCGTCTTAGGGTTACGCTTTGCCTCATTGGGGATGTGATAGAAAGGTATGTCCCTCATCTTGAGATAGGCCACAACAGCCTTTTGTTCATCTGCCTCGCTCATATACACCGCCTCTAAAGAGAGAGCGGCGGGGCGCAAAGAAGCGCAGAAAGAAGCGCCCCGCCTCACGGGTAAAAGAGAGAAAACCCCGTGTGGCTATATCATCGCGCACGTGTCGCACAAAACGAGGGCATGAAAAAGCCCCGATAGTGAGTGCGGGGCTCTACAGAAGCGCCTTTGTGGCCTCTATCAGTATGGGGAGGCTCTCCGTAAAGGCTGAGCCGAGAAGATGAGCAGCCTCTCGCATCTTTGAGCTGTCGCGGAGATACTGCGCGCCTCTCTGCGTGATGCCGAAGTCTGTACCGGCAGTAACCTCACTAGTGCCGTCGTAGTACGTCTCGACGCTAACGCCGACTATCAGTCCATCGGCAACCATCGAGCGAGCTACCATCGCCCAGTACACACTGCCAGCCTTTGAAATCTCGCGGGCTTTGGCGATACTCGGGACTACATCAGCCTTAGCGCACGCCATGATATAGGCGAGCACCTTGTAGACAATCACGTCGAAGTCGTCGGAGGACATGGCTTAACTACCACATTTCGTCGGGAGACTGGCGGTGAAGTTCTTCTAATTCCTTCAACCCCTGATCGTAGTACTCTATATATTCCGGCGTGCCATGACTATGTATATATTCGTCAAGGTCTACAGTGAGCCCATCTTCAGCCCATTCCTTGCATAGTTTGACCTCTTCATCGTAGAACGGTCGTTCGCTATAGAGATCTAGTGCCATTGTTCCGCGAACCTCCTTGCAACTGCCTTGGTAAATTCGGAAGACCTGCCTGTCTCGTTCCGCTCTATTGCGTGAGCTATGACCTCCCAGTGCTTATTTTTGTATTCATTTGCAAGCATTGGATTATTGCCAAAAATACGAGTCAACTCGTTAATGTATCCCCGCGAGTTAGATCGCCAACCCATGTCTTTCAGTGCCGCCGCAAGTACCTTCTTGCTATGGATATTATACGCCCTTATACCTGATGTTGAAGCGAATTCGCGCATCTTAGAGCTTTTGTATGCATCTGCCGCATGAATAGCCTCATGCAGGCTGACTGCGTATGCGTCGTCCGCGTTTTCCGCTATATGGATCGTACCAGGTGTAGTTGTATACGCGCCAATCTTCTCGTGGTTCTTCGCCATAGCCTTGATATATGTTACGTCTATCTCCCCGTACAGCTCCGCGGCTCTCGCTATGCCCGCTGTAGACGCTCGCTGCGTATCGAGGGGGAGCGCCTGGAAACTCTCGCGTGCCTCGATACCGAAGTTACTAGAGAGATACCGCGCCACATCCTCGGGCTTAGAGAGCGCCGATACTGCCGGATTAGTCCACTCATACGGCTTGCGCTTCGCCGCCCGTGCTGCCTGCGTGATAGCTGCCTGCCTGCGTACCTCCGCTGCCGCCGTGGCGTTGAGATGTACGACCCCCTCGGTACCCTGCGCCCGTCGTATAGCCTCACCGGTACGCTCGCGCCATATCTCGCGCCGTAGTATCTGCGGGTGATCCGCTATGAGCTGATTGAGCGCCGCCGTCTGTCTCCTCAGGCGTGCGCCGACGATGCTCGTATCAAGACCGTTAGCACGCATTACCTCACGCTGCCGCTTGGATGCTCTGATACCGCGCTCTAGGGTGCGCTGCCGCCCGACGATCTCCGCCGCCTCATGCCGCGTGTACCCCGTGTCCTTTAGCGGATCATCGCGCTTGATGCCAGGGTGCCAGATACGGAAGCTGTGGTTACAGTTGTACCCGCCGAGACCCTCCGTCCAGTTAGGGTTTGTCCCGTACACGTACATAGTCCGCTCGTAGAAGTTGGGATACTTACCTGAGCCGTTCAGCTGGTAGATCCGCCCCTCCCAGGGTGCGTGAGTGTCGCGGCACGTGATCGTACACGATACCGCTACGAGATTAGCCCCCGAGATACCCGCAGCGGATAGGGTCGACTCGTATGTCTCACGCTTTATGTCGGTCAGCAGTCGCTGCCGTACGTACGCGTCCGCGCTCATGCGGACTGTCCGCGGGATGCCATCGACGACTCGGGTGTAGGTAAAGGCAGTAACACCACGCGCGGAGAGGTCGGCGACGGCTGATGCTACCGCCCGCTCATAGCCCGCCGCCCCCGAGGAGGCACGGGCGACGGCGAGACCAGTAGCGCGGCGCATCATGTCATTAGATGCACTCCGTGCCATCTCACGCGCGAGAGGCTCGGCGCGGAATGCCTCTGCGGCCTGCTCCGCCCTCATACGCGCCTCGGCGACGTGATACTGACGGACGCTCTCGCTCATACGAGCCGCCTCCGCGTCCTCTACCGCTGAGTACCGCAGAGCCTGCGAGTAGGTACGCGCCGCCGCCTTCCGGAGCCTCGGGGCATGCTTAGCCGCTGCCGTCATCATCTGCCGCGTGATACGATCGCGCGCCGCATGATACCCCGCGAGGGTCGAGGCAGCGAGTAGTCCCGCCGCCTCGATCGTGAGAAGCTCGCGCTGGTAGTCCTCTAACTCGCTATCCATGCCGCCCGCGGCGGTCTCTATCTCCTCCGGCTCTAGCATAGACTACCCCAGCGACATAGATGGCTCGATGCCCTGCTCTGGTACGCGCTCCCGTGCGGTCGTCTCATCCTCCCCGTACCACTTGACGCGGTACTCCCAGGGGGACATGACACCCGCGGTGACCTCCGCCATGTCCTGCTGCTTTAGTGCTTGCGTATCCTGAATGATAGAGTCATCAAAGATGACGCGGAGGTCGCCCTCAGCGGGCAGAGAGATGTTGAGCACACTGCGAGCGCAGTGGAGCACGGCACGGCTGATCTGTGCGAGGGATGCCCCGAGTGCATTCTCATGTGTCGCGATACTCCGCATGAGCTGGCTATTGTCGCTCGATACCTCCGTAGCGGTACGGATGCCGCCCGTCTGGTCAATGTCGAAATAGTGCAAGCCGAAGCCGCAGGCATCGCCCATCGACTGCAAGGCCGCGCGGTACGCCTGTAGCTGCTCGGCGGTACGCATAGACGGCGCGCTCACCTCAATAGAGTCCTTGACGCTCGAATTCGCCCCCGTAGCGACATTACGAAAGACCACATTGTCACGCCCGAAGGGGATGGCGACGACCTGCTCACCGTCACGCTGGTAGTCGATGAGGAGATCACTGATAAATACGCGCATCTTAGATAGGTCAACCTCATTCATTACCGCGTCATAGCACAGGTCTACCGATTGCAGCGTGTCGATCGCATCCGCGTACACGCTCTCGCCGTAGGGCGATAGCTCGACGCACGTGTTGTCCGTCCCTGGCGTGACGATGGCAAAGGTCGGGGTAGGGCAGCCCGTCGGGAGATCCTCGGCGACTCCCTCGATCTCGATCTCATGACCTGTCCGTGCGTCCCAGAGGTGTGAGACGATGTGGTATCCGTCATCACGCCGCAGGTGCATCTGTACCTGATCGACCATCTTCCCGCCGACACTCGCCTGGGAGGCGAAGGCGCACTCGCTCACTCCGTCGTCATCCCATGAGAGCGGGAGCACCGCGCTACCGCTATAGCGGCGTACCTGCATCGCACCCCGCTCGGTATCGAGCCAGAGAGCCCAGGCACCAGTACCGAGGGCGAATGCCTGCTGTACGAGGCGCTGGGCGCGGGCGAAGAAGCCTATGCGACCGTAGTACGCCGCGAGCCAGTCGGTGCATGTCTGCTCGCCGCAGTCTACTGTTGTCTTCTCGTCCAGCATGAGCGTAGCCCACTCCTTAGCCACGCGCTTAGCGGGTCTGATACTCCGTCGGTGGACTCGTCGGTATACCCCGCCCGAGCGGTCGTTATAGTCCCAGAAATCCCCCTGGGCGTGGAGTAGCTCCCACCACGCCTGGATATACGTATCCATATCGGAGGCGGGGAAGGGGTACCCCTGCGCCTTGATAAAGTCCTGCACGTGTGCAGGTACCGTGTATCGCTCCATATCTATGCTCCTCTCACGCACTCGCGCATCATCGCGTAGCGCACTGCGTCGATACTGTGGTCATTACCGTCGTTGTAGTCATCGAGCCATCTCCCCGCGCGATCCTTGGCGTACTCACACAGGGTGAACTCCTCCCAGGCTCTCGGGCATCGCTCGGGGTCGATAGCGATCTCCCGTAGTCCCTCAAGCCACTGGTAGCTCACGCGTCTCATCCCGCCCTTGTCTGCCGCCCGGGCATTCAGTCCGCACTGCCGGCGGTATATATCGATACTCGACGGCTCGGCACTATCGCACCAGACCGCGTCGCGGTGGTACGTCGGCTCCTTGTGCCGCGCATCCCGATACGTCAGCGCCTCGCGTACCATCGCCCCCGTATCCTGCGGCGTGGTACGGTTAGCCGATAGCTCGCGGAAGAGCACCAGGCGACGCCGTGCGGGCTGCCACTCGCACATGACGAAGCGCCAGGGATCGGGGAACCAGCCCCAGTCCACGCCGCAGCGGAGGTTATCGAAGCTCTCTACCTCCTTGTCGCTTAGGCTCACCTGTACGACATTCTCAAAGACGCTGCCGCCCGTCCCCGTGATCTCGCCGAGGAACTCCCAGCGGTAGCCCGTCGGGTGCTCCTCTTTCTCGTAGTCGGCATCCTCTATAAATTTCTCGCCGAGCCAGTCACTATGACCGCCGTCGATCACGTCGAGATAGGTGCTGTGGTCTACCACACACCCCCGCTTGCGCTGCATCTCCAGAGCCTTCTTGTTTACCCACGACCACAGAGACCGCGGAGGGTTATAGCTGTAGAACGTCCAAAACCTCGACCCGCCACGGCGATACGTGCGGAGCGTCGATGAGATGTCATCCCAGCCGTTGAACTCGTCGAGCTCCTCAAACCACTGGACGGCACAGTAGCCGACAGGGAACACCGCGCCCTTCCGCTTCTTCGGGTCGTCTAGCCCGCGGAATATGATCTTCTGCCCTGTCCGCAGGTAGACGATCTCCAGCGGGGACTTGGATGTGTAGAAGCAGCCATCAAGCCCGAGGGCGCCTATCGCCCAGAGGAACTGCCCGTAGACTGTATCCCGTAGCGTATTAGCCTGGCGGCGGAAGACAACGGCATTAACCCAGGGGAAGGTAGCTACTAGAAGGACGATTACAAGGCTGATAAAGCTCGACTTGGTAGAGCCGCGCCCTCCCTCGAGCCAGTACTCGTGATGACCGCACTCGGCGAAGACGTCGGCGAGGATGCTGTGAAAGTGGGAGATGATGAGGCGCGCAGCGTTAATCATCGATCGCCTTAGGCTTGACCCCCAGGATGATAGTCGGGGCGCTCTCCGTCGGCTTCGCGTTGGGATTATCGCTATACCCCGCACGATTCTTGAGCATGAAGATCAGCATAGCGGTATCAGGCTTAAGCCTCCGCTTACGCATCTCCACCCGCTCACTACCCTCCGCATCGCGTACCTTGACGATAGTTTGCTCCTCGACTGTCCCTGTAGCGAGCTTAAAGGCAGTATTCTCGATCGCCACGATGCTCTCGGCGCGTCCGGTTTTAATAGCCTCAGCTATTTCAGCGTGCTTAATCTTCCACTCGTATAGTGTTCCGAGGGCGATCCCCAGGTTGTGAGCGATCTCCTTATCAAGGCATCCCTTAGCGGACCAGTTCTCTATCTGTGCTAGCCCCTCGGGGGTAATCCAGCGGTGGTACTTTCCCGTCTTAGTCTTCGGCATGAGCGCCCCCTAACTTCTCAATGATGGCGCGCTCTCTTTCTGATAGCTCCCAGTAAGTGACTTCCTTGACAGCTGCTCGTTTGGCGGCTGCTTCGCTGGCTATTGCTTGTTTGGCGGCTGCTTGCTTGGACACAAGAAACCCGCCTCCGAAAATAGCCTTGCCCTCTTCCTTTTGTGCATCTAGCGCAGTGACCTTTACGCACTCGTCTTTTGCGATAGATAACTCTATGCCGTACTTACTCAAGCGGGCTGCTTGTGCGGCAGCTACAACCTCGTTAGGGTATTCGTAGCTGGCTAGCTCTTTGCTTTCTTCTTTGATATTCGCCTTGTTGGCTGTCTCTATCGCCTCATAGAGGGTTGGTACGGTTCTTATTCGTGCTTCGTCTAAGTTGGTAATGAATGAGGTGTTAACATTAGCCTTGTTCTCGTAGACGACTTGCGCCCCGCACGGTAAATAACACAGCTCTGGTTGGGTTGGGCTAAATAGCGTCAACGTTGGAGCAAACAAAAAGAACCGCATCCCGTTTTTGCAATAGAACTTAAGAATCTCCGCCAGAATGCTGAACGGTGGATTATCTACCACGCAACAGCCTTCTGGGTAGCTGTAGCTCTCATAATCGCCGCCAGGGTAGAAAGGGCGCACCATGGAGGCGCGGTCAATGTTATATTCGCTTGTCACCCATTTCGCTACAGCCTCGTAAACGTTGTCAGGGGTGTAGCAGTCATCTGTAGTCTTCTTGTTCTCGAATTTCTCTACGAATGCATCATGCTCGGCACTGTCGCCTTTTTGATCATCCCACTTCTTACGGTTTTCAAACCAGCTTTCGCCATCATCAAACCCGAAGCTGCCCCAGTCGAAGTCGAGGCTATCTAGATCGCTCTCGAGGACGCTCATATCGAAGCTGCTATTGAGGGTGAGCTGATTGTGTACGTGTGTATATGCCCGCCTCTGCTCGTCTGATAGGTGGTCGAGGTATATCACGGGGCAGGTGTCTATCCCTAGCCGCTGGAGGGCGAGGACGCGTCCGTGTCCCTCTACGATCTCCATATCCCCCTGGGGGTTATGCCATACCGCTATAGGGTCGCAGTTACCGAACTCACGCATAGAGTCGGCTATCTGCCCGACCTGTAGCTGCGAGTGCAGCTTTGCATTATGCGCATACGGTACGAGGTCGGACACGGCGGCGGTATGTATCTCTAGATCAGGCTGTGGCCTCATAGTCCTCCCTTCGCCTGTCTATACAATTATCCGCCCCGTGTCGCACATAATTCGACCTCGTGCCTGGCTCTCGCGTGTCGCCTACGGATAGCCTATCTGTAGACTACGCATCGCCTACAGGTAGGCTACTCGTCGTCTATCCGTCGAATATTTACCATTGAGGGTGTAAGTTTCATTGATAAGACAAACGCAGATGGATGCGGCCTATCTGTATCCGTCGCCTGCTCTGCTGTCTGCTCTGTCGTGTCTTCTTCCCACTTGCCACGACGCGCGATTTTTGCGTACACCATTTGCTTTGCAGCATCTGTATAACCCTCTGGCAGCATGCGCAAAAGAGTCTCGCATGTGACGATTACGTCCATGCACTCAATAGCTACCTGTTCAGTGTTGTCACAGGCTTTATTGACTTCGCCTACTTCCTTAATGATTTTCCCTATTTGGCTTGTGATATCGATATCGCCGTTGTCGTAAGGCGGGAAGTTGTAGTTGTACGTCTTTATCTCACCCATTGTTTAACCTCTTTTCCGCAGTTCGAACAGTAGCGTGGAAGCCAATCCATTCCCTTTGGTACGATCGCCCCGCAAGAGGCGCACTTAAACACCTCAAAATTACGTTTATACGGAAGATGTATAAGACTTATCAGCAAATCGCTCTTTGTCATTCAAATCCAGCTCCATAACAATAGTCGTATGTGCATTCCCAATATTCTTCGTCGCGCTGCATTACAGCCCCATATTTCGGGGTACCGCCGTTGAGGTCGCCCCAGAACCTAAACCTCCAACCGTACAGAATGAACTCGTGGTCGTACTCGTCTGGCGCATAGCGCGTACCGTCGTACTCCTCAAAATCATCCAATCCGAGCATGCGCGATAGTTTGTCGAAGTCAAACTCCTCTGGTTTGTCAGCTCCCTTTTCCCAGTGATAGATTGTTGGCCATCCTTGCTTGTAGCAAGCGACTCGTGTATCGCCGTCACCCATCACGCCGTGCTGCGAATGACGGTACCAAGGAACTTTGCCGCCTCCATTCTTGATGATGTTCGCGTAGACCCTCACGCCACTCGGAAAAACCGCCTCGTCGGTGTCGTACACGCCGACGTCCTCCTTGTCACGGCGGCGTTTGGCGTTGAGATGGACGAATGCGCCATAATCGCTATACGCCATCGCTACTCACCACCCGCGCACCGCAGTGGGGGCAATACCGCACATAGTCGGGGCTTACATGCTTGCATCCGCATTCACTGCATTCAAAGTGCGGCGCTGGCCAAAAACCTTCTTTCGGTGGTTTGCTTACGTCCGCACACGTCGGGTCTATCAGGTCGGAGAGCGTACTAAGCACGGTGCGCCATGATCCGTCTTCGACTGATAGAGCACGCTTGAGTGTCGGCAATAATCCGTCCGATCCTAGACAGTCCCTGGATATGTATTTCAATTTTTTGGCTATTATTTCTCGCGTTTCCATTTGTCTCTTTCCTTTCACCAGTTTCCGTGCTTTGCCGCATCGTCTCCGAGCGAGATTTCGTACTCTATTGCTGCCCATCTCGGCTTACCCTCACACCCAAAAGTGCAGCCGTCATCTGGTTCAACCGTGCCGCTTCGCTCCATGCAGTAAAGCTCATTCGTGCCGTGGAATCCGACGTGTTGTCGCCATGCAGCATTTGAGCATTCCGCGCATCTGATTACTTTTTTATCCTTTTTCATCAGGCTTTACTTTTCGCGGAAAAGGCGCGATGCCTTGATCATGTAGTAGTCATTTAGCAGGGCGTATGTGTATAACAATGACGCTCTCTCGGGTTTGCTAAATTGCCATCGTGCACCGTCTATCGGTACGTCAAAACCTCCACCGAATCCGTGGCGTGCTTCCAGGTGCCACAGAAGCCACGCGAGAATACGCTCTCGTAGTTTTAATGTCGGAATCATACGTCCACCTCCGCGCCACAGGCGGCATAGCCCGCTATATCTACCCAGTTGTCACGGTGACCTGGGTCATCGGGGTGAGCGTGGTTATTCCGCGCGACCTTGAGCAGGATCATCATATTTGCCACGTCGCGGCGCTCTAGGTCAACGCCCAGGTACACGCCCCACATGCGAGCAATGTCCCAGAAATTGTCCTCAACGAAGCCGTATTTAATCTCGCGATCGCAGCAGACAACCTTCCTCGCATCATCGAGGAGACGGCTGCGCTCTGTCTCCTCTGTCATCGCATAACTAGCCTTCTTCGGGAGAGCCTTAAGCAGCTCTTCAACAAACGGCGTCTGCTCTGTCTTATCGTCCTCGCTCATATTCCAGTCCCTTCATCCCAACTACGATCTTCTTCAGCTCGACCGCCGTATCGTCAATCCATACCAGCGCGTCATCGAGCGTCGTCGCCGGGTTTTGTAGCGTCTCGGCAAGCTCCTGAGCCGCATCGATAGCGTCGTAGATAAAGTCGTCCATCTCGCTCACTTTCTGCCCCCTATCACCCTGGGAGTCTCTGCCCAGGCCATCGGTCTATAGTCGTCTCGGTAGTCTCGCCAGCACTCCCGATCCTTGGCGGGTGTCATCGTGTAGAGCCATACCCAGCCGCGTGTCTCATCCCATGCGATATGCAGCTTGCCCGCATGGACTAGCCCGTGGCAGCCAGTAGTCCCGCTCCCGCATAGACGAGCCTTCGGGATACGCCGCTCCATCTCGTCGGATACCCCTCCCGCGCCCTTCTGGACGATGTGGTGGCGATTAGTCGCCGGTCGCCCGCATATCGCGCAGTGGATACCGTCGTCCGCGTCTGGCTTATCGAGTAGTCCGTCGCTGTAGTCATCCCTGATCATGCCCTAAACCTCGCCTCTGCATAGTCCCGCTGGATCTGCTCGCGGAGGATATCCGCCTCGCGCTTCCGCAGATTGACCTCCTCGCGGTCTGCCTGGTAGTCAACGTCCGCCATCTCAGCCGCAACAGCGAGGTCACGTACCCGCTTAGCCCCCTGCGCTAGCTTCTCTGCCATCGATGCGGGCGTCCCGTCGGCTCTCAGGCGTGCCATCTCGCTCGCTAGCGCTGCCTTGTAGTCCGCCCGTGCCTCTGCTGCCCGTCGTCCCTCTACTCGCGCCCTACGGTTAGCCCCATACGCCTGGTTCATCGTGTCATTAAGGGCAGCCGATAGCTCGAAGCCGTCTACGTCGCTCATGCGAGCCTCCGATCTTGACCGCTGTAGACCACCGTCTGGCACATCTCGGATAGCCTGGAAACCATACGGCGGGCACTTGTCCCCTCCATGGCTTTCCCATAGTGCTCAATCAACCCAGCTGCCCCGTAGTTCGTCGTGACGATCGTTGGGAGGCACTTCGAGTAACGGGCATTGATGATCGATTGCACCCGTTCAACCGCCCAATCTGTCGCGCTCTCGCTGCCGAGATCATCGAGGACGGCAAGCCTGCACTTGCCCGTGATGACATCGAAGAGCTTCTCGCCGCTATGGCTGTAATGTCGGTATCCGTCCCGTATCTCGTCGAGCAGGTCGGGGACGTTGACGAAGACCAGAAGCCTGTACGTCTCGGGCTGACAGCGATTGAGCACAGAGCATGCATCGTGGGTCTTCCCCGTGCCGTACGAGCCTGTTAGCAGTAGCCCGCTCGGATTCTCACCGCGAAGGAAAGCCGCAGCGAAGTCTTGCACCTCTTGCCTTGCGTCCGAGAGTTTTGCATCCCGATAGCGCTGTGGCACGCTACCAACCGTATGCGCTCGTTGCATCTGCCATCACCTCCTTGCCGTGATTGGTCTTGCTTGGCGTGTCTCGTCGCGCCCAATTGCGGGCAGCGGCTTTCCAGTCTTTCATCGCGTTGCCATTCGATAGCCGCCACCCCTGGGCGGTGTAGTAGTCGCAGAACCGCTGGGAATCGATCGACAGGTCATTGCCCCGTGCGAAGTGATCAACTTCGTCCGTGGTGGGTGGGTGGAAGCGCGTTGCTTTGCACGCGCTAACACTCCCACTCCTACTCCTATTCCTATCCTTATCCTTCTCCTTATCCTTCTCCTTAAGCTTCGCGTCTGGCTTATCTAGGGTGCTTTCCGAGGTGCTTTCTTTATGGCTTTCTGGGTGGCTTAAAAGGTGGCTTTTAAGGGTGCTTTCTGGGTGGCTTTCTTGCGTGCTTGCAAGGGTGCTTTCCGAGGTGCTTTTAACCTTTGATCTGCCGCCTTTGCGCCCTGCTTGCTCAAGCCCGATTGACTTATCGATATTGGGCGAAATGAGTACCCATGCCATCTGCTCCATAGGGTCGTCAAAAAGAGGTTCAGCTCCCTCAAAGGCGTACGCCATGATTGCCATTACAAAGCCGCCCTGGCGCTCTTCTGGAAGCAATTTCGCGGCTTCGTAATAGCTTGAGAACATCGTCAATTTTTCAGGCATCACACACCTCCTCTGCCAGGCTGTAGCGCGTGACATTGCACTTCTCGCCATAGCGGTTGAATACCTGGACGGTCTCCTTGTTGATGCGCATGCCGTCCCTCTTCATGTCGCTGATCCTGCTGGCTAGGCGCATCACTCCCAGCTCCTCCATGGCCTCACGGCTCGTGATAGAGCCGTGGGCTTTCATGTATGCCTCTATGCGTAACTTCTGTATCTGCATAGCTGCCCCCTAGAATGGAATGTCTTCGTCGTACACGGACGCGCTGGCGTACTGTGGCGCCGTCTGAGGCTGCTGTGGGGGCTGTTGTGCTGTCTGTTGGTATGTGGGTGCGGGCTGCTGGTATGTGGGTGCGGGCTGCTGGTATTGCGGCTGCTGTGGGGCACCCTGTGCGCCCTCACGGGGTGAGAGGAACTGTATGTCGTTGATGATTACTTCCAACTTGCTGCGCTTCTCTCCGTTACGTTCCCACTGGCTCCAGTGGAGGCGGCCGTCAATGGCTACCTTGCTACCCTTGTGCAGATACCCGCTGATAGCCTGCGCACGGCTGCCAAATAGCGTGCACTCGACCCAATTCGGGCGGTCTTCCCACTCTCCGGTCTGCTGGTTCTTGACGCTATCAACAACGGCTACGCCGAAGCTCAATACTGCCGAGCCGCTCGCGGTTGTCCGAAGCTCAGGGTCGCGGCTCAGGTTTCCCGTGATAAATACGCGGTTAATGCTGCTCATGATTAAAACTCCTCTGTCGCACGGTTTTGGTTGTCGGGTGTCTCGTATGCCTCTGGTGCCTCATATACCTCTACAGGCACCTGCTGCGGCTCTTGGCTCGGTGGCATCTCGTCGCGGTCGTACACGCCGCCAAACTGCCCGGGGTATGCCTCTCGCAGCGCCTGGACAATGGCTACCTTGCGGATCATCGTCGCGGGCTTGCTCTTCCAGAGGCTCCGGTGTTGGTCGTACTCGTCCATCGTCACGGCTGCCTTGCTCGGGTGCTCGCGGTCTTTGACGTGTACCTTTGCCCAGCCTCCCAGGAGCTTCTCGCCGAGGGAGGGGAAGAACTCGCATCCCTCGCGCTTCTGGATTTGCCCCTGGCCATTGAGGACGGTCACGCCCGCCTCCATGCCATCGAAGCTGTCCTGGGCTGTGGCTGTACGGACGAAGTAGTCCTTACTCACGATCACGCTGCTGGATGTGTTCCCGTCCTTGCCCTGGTATACTGTCATGTACGCATCCCCGGCCAGGGGGTTCAAACCGCGCGCCTGACAGCGTGCCATGAAGGAGTAGATGTCCTTCTCTGATGCCAAGCCGTTACCGGATACGATGTACTTAGCAATTACTCCCGGAGTGAGGCGTACCTCCTGGCCGTCTGCTGCCGTGTACTCGACTTTCGCTATTTCTTGCGGCATTTCTTAGTCTCCTTTCTGAGATAAATATCGCCGTGGATCGTGTGTACCCCGATGTTCTCGTATCTCTTTGCGACCTGGTAAAACGTCTGATATACAGACCGCTGCTTCATCTTCTCGGGGCGGTGGCTCTTGTCTCCCTCGACGCGGGCGATCTCCATATCGCTCTCGGCGAATTTCTCTACCTGCTCACGCGCCCACTGACGCAGTGAGTTAGGGGCTTTCCGTCGTGGTATCTTGTCAACCTCCCTAAGCATCTACACCGCCTCCAAAATGCGCTTGTGGCCGTCTGTCGTACCGATACCGGTATCAGTGAGCCATCCCTTGAGCGCCTCACGCTCAGTCGGTGTGAGCCAGATCGTGAGCCGATACTTGATAGCGGGGTCAGGCTCTACCTCCTCGGCGTGCTGCACCGCCTTTGATACGGCGCTGTAGTCCGCCTCTGTGGTAGGTTCTGGCTCTGGCATGGGTTCGGGTATCTGTGCCTGTCGGTTAGCCTCTACCTCGGCGCGCATAGCCTCGATACGCTCCTGCTCCGCCTCTCGCGCGCTATTAAGTGAGATAGCTGCACCGAGATCTAAGGTGCGGAAGAACTCCGCCTCTGCCTCCTGGGCAAATTTCATTGAGGGAAGCTGTTTCTTAAGCGCCTCCCAATTAGCAGCGATCTCGTCTACCTTTGCGTATAACTCCTCGATAGCCTTTGGCAGCGATGGCGTTTTATTCAGCCATTTGGGGTCGAGCAGCTGCTCGAAGGTCACCACGGGGGCGAGGGCAGGGGCGTACTCGAGATACGCGTCCTCAATCTGCTCATACTTAGCAGCCTTACGCAGCCGTTCCTTCTCATTGACGGCACTAGCCAGCATGTCGGCTTTCTCGTGTGCCGGCGCAAGAAGGGTGTTGACGCGCTCCTCAAAAGCCTTGAGCGGCTCTGAGTAGGCTTTCTTTACGGCCTTACGTGCGCCGTCTACGTTCTTGATGATGCTATTCACATTTGCGCGTACAGCCTTGAGTTCCTTCTCTGGCATCTCTACCAGCGCCTCGAGTGTCATGCCCTCATATGGCTCCATGAGCTTATCGAGGGCGGTGGCCATCGCGTCGAAGTCGGCAGTGATTACTGCCGGGGAGAACTCGATAGCTGGCGCACCGTGCGCAACCTCGAATTTTTCAATTGCGGTCGTCTCTACGACTTCCGCTTTCAATTTCTCTGTCATTTCTCTCTCCTTTATGCGAGCGTGTCTAAAATCATCCAGGCGACTAGTAGCCCCGTTGGCACGCCAAACCAAAGGGCGATAAGTAAGTCCTCTTTGAGCGTGTTAGTCGCCATTTGCGCCGAGTTTTTCGTGAGGATTCTGTGAAGTCGGGTACTCTGACCAGGTAGTAGACATTTGCGCAGACAAATCGACGTAATCTCCACAATCTCGCTTTCGATCACGTAATTCTGCCTGCCGCGCCCGCCTCCACTCACGGCGCGCCGCTGCGTATGTCTCGCCGCTTTCGTTGTCCTTTGCATCCCTCTCGATCTCCTTTCGCTTCTCCCTGGCTTGCGCCGCTAGCTCTCTCATGTGGCACGCGGGGCATAGTCCGCTCCGCTTGATCTGCGTTGTCTTCCCCCCGCAGCGGGGACATATCTCATAGCGTCGGAAGGTCACGCCGATACGCTGCCCGTGGCGCTGTACCGCCTCCGGTGTGCGTCGTACGCCGAAGCGGCGGGCGAGGAGGCGGGTACATGCCTCTACGCCCTGATTCGCGCACTCTCGCAGCGCCTCGTCCTGCTCCGCGCTCCATCTCACACTTGTTCCTGTTCTTCCTCGAACCAGCGGCAGAAGACGGACCAGCGAATTTTTATGACGGGGCGCTTCTCACCGCTCTCGATATGGGGTAGGGGGTGGTATCCCTCCGCACGGTGACACGCGGCACGGATGTACTCCTGCGACACGCTGCCGTTTGTCATGGCAGCTATCACGCGTATTGTTTGCGGCTCCTCGAATTCCATCGCTACCCCTAAAAGATCGTTTGCGGGCGGTAGTCCCCGCGCTCACGGTCGTAGTGCATGAGCACCAGGGGCACGCCGTAGGCGGCACATGCAGCGATGACGGCAGCCAGGGCAGCGGTGAGACCCGTCACGTATACGACGAGTACGCTGTCGCCCCGATAGATTTCGTCGTCCGTGTATGAGGCGGCGTTAATTGCTCGCCCAGCTACACGGCTCACGCCGACTTCATCCGAGATGAACGCAGCTGCCTTGTCGTACATGCCGTCGAAGTTGAATACATCGACGATCTCGTCGAATATGTACGTATCGACTGGTAGCTCGTGACGACCACGTACGAGACCGGCTTTAATTGGCTGTTTCTTCTCTGCTAGACGCATGATTTCCTCCTCTATTTCGTGTCGAAGGCTGGAGCGCGGCAGAAGCTGTCGCTTTCGAGATCCCAGTACCAGCCAATGCCGTCAACGGTGAGAGACATGCAGATAAATGCGCAGGTGCTACCTGTATTCGTGTCGGAGTCGAAGCCGCATCGATCACGGATACGGTCTTTCAGTTCGTCGAAAGACATTCCTTGCGCTGCTTTGGTCTTGTTTTCGGTTAGTTCGCGGTTCATAGTGTCTCCTTTTCTTAATGTTTAAGTTTAAGCCATTTGGTAAAAATTTTTGAGGTGAAATCTAGTAATGCGGGTTCACTCCTTATTGCGCTTCGTTTTTTCACCTCATATTTAATGTTGAACTTAATATATATCATTAAAAGTTAAATGTAAACAATAATTTAGAATTTTTTTAATCTGTGATTTAATTATTTCGTCTGGGGGTGGTATTCATGGCTCAAGTCAGCCGATCGGTTTTCGGTAAAAATTTAAGAGCTTTCCGCGAAAGTCGGGGCATCACACAGCAACAAATAGCTGATGTGACAGACACAACAAACGTCACGGTTAACAAATGGGAAAACAGAGGAGTACAACCACGCAGGAAGATAGTTGACGATCTACTAGCATATTACTCGCTAGACGAAGACGACCTTCTTTCAGATGTCAGCGGTCTTTACGCCCAGATACACGGCCTCACCTCCGCGCCCGCGGGGGCTATAGCGGCCAAGAAGCCACGACGGGCATACGCGCCACTCCTGGGGCGTGTACATGCGGGGGAGGCGGTAGAGCCTGACATCCTCGATAGCGAGATACCGATCCCGTATGAGGTGTGGGAGCACCACCAGAGCGGCTATTTCCTCCAGGTCGAGGGGAGCTGCATGAATAGGGTATACCCAGAGGGGTGCTATGTATTTATCGACCCCGATATGACCCCGCAGGACGGATCTATCGCGGTATCGAGTATCGACGAGACGGATTATATTATGCGGCGGCTGCACATGGGCGCTACGACGATGATCCTCTCGCCTGAATCATTCGACGAGCAGTGGGAAGACTTGATTATTACGCGTGATAGTGGCAAGACGGTATCATTCCAGGGGGTTGTTGTCTGGTATCAGCCACAGGAAGAAATGAACTAGGGGATAGGGGTCTCAAGTTGAAAAAGGTAGTTCTATTAGCCGTTGCGGCGGCTTTATCCGTACTCGCTATTGCGTCATTCTCTGGCTGTGCTCTATCTGCGCTGTCTTCGCAGTCCAAGCCTGCGGATGTGGACGACGGTATGACCACAGTAGAACATGACGGGTATTCTTTTAAGTGCCCGTCAGACTGGGAGTGGGAGAAGTATACAGACGATTCGTTTGTCTGCCGCTTTACCGATGAAGAAAAAAGCGGGTTTATCTTTATACAAGAAGTTACCGCTAAATATGGTGACCCCAGCGGAGCTATTAGCCTAGATGAGATTTACGATACATGGCTAGCGGATGATAGTGAAAAAACCTATAAGGGGATAGAAGAGTTTAGCGTCGGTGGCTATGACTGGGTGAAAGCTATCGAGAAGAGAAATGACAAAAAAGGACAAATAGCCATCGGCTCAGTATCGTCGTCAAAATATCTCGTGATTGACTATGTTTATTACGATCAGCCAAAACATAAAGCCGACTTTGACAAGATGCTCGACAGTATAAAGCTGATATAAACGCCAGATAGAACAACGCTGTAAAACTTGTGTTGCCGATCGTGTATCAGGTAACAGATAGATGAATGGTGTAGAGAGCGGTATACAATGGCAGCGAGAAAAGTAAGCAAAAGAAACGGGGGCGGAAATGACGACTTTGGCGCTATTGACGATGCCCGGTCTAGACGGGTCGAAGAAGATCCGGAAGATGCGCGAGGAGAACGAGCGCAGCACGGAGACGATGCTGGCGCGCAGACGCTTAGCAGCGATGGTTCTCAATCTGGAGAACTCGCAGAAACGATCCTCTCAAAAATAGAGCAGCTGCCTCCCAATGATTTTATTGGGCTTATGCTCGCGGCTCAATCGAGTGAGTGGCATGGGCTTTTACCACCTCCCGATGACTACAATAAATACCCCGAAGACGCTAAGAGACGTATGCTCGCGTGGAATGACGCGCAAATTGTAGACGGGGCAAAGAGGAACGACAAGCTAGCTAACGCAGAGATAAAACAGGGCGCACGGGAGCAGTGGCTCTCGTTTATCCTTAATGCCCTTTTTATCTCGGCGGCGTTCTTTGCGTTTGTCATCACTGGTAATGCTGCATCGCTAAGTTTTCTCGCGGTGCCAGGCGTAACCGTCGCCGTGAATATCTACCGTAGAAAAGGGAAATAGCCGTGCGTTCAGCCCAGGGGTGTATCCGGGAGCTTAGCGGCGGTCGCCGTCGCGTAATGGTCGAAATGCCGCGCGACCCGATCACCGGTAAGCGTCGGCAGATAGCGCAGGTAAAAAGAGATGACCTTCAAAACTGTGAAAGTAGGAACATACGAGAAGTCTATCTCGGACTGTCCAGTCAAATCGCTATGTAAAGGCAGGAATCTCGCAATTGAAAGCTCTGTCAAAGAAGTACTTTTTGATCTGTCTGGGACAGACTTTTTCTCGATATCCTGCACGGCCGCGCTTGCCGAAGCGATTATGGCGTATCAAGGTCGTCAGCAGGTATCAGTCAGCGAACCACCGGGGTCTGTAGCAGATTATCTTTCTCGGATGAATTTCTATTCACTTGCGAGAATCGAGCACAATGAGTGCTTTTCTAGGCATGAACCACACGACAGGTTCATACCACTATGCGAGCTCTCGTATTCAAACGATCCTGGAAAGACAGCAGATCTGATGGAGTCTATGCTGAAGAAGAATATTGCGGACGTTGATGGATCGGTGACTAACCTTGCGAACTACGCTTTCGGCGAAATAATGGACAACGTGCTCCAGCATTCTGAAACGGCTGTGAGTGGATTAGCGGCTGCACAGTATTATCCAAAGCTAGGGTATGTAGAGCTCGTCGTAGCTGATGCGGGGCAGGGAATCGTTGCGAGCATGGCCGATAACATTTCCTATTCCGGTATGTCATCAGACGAGCTCATAGAGAAAGCATTCGAGGCAGAAGCCGGTCAATATATCGGTAAGACTAACTTTTCTGACGGCAAAGCATCAATGGGCATGGGACTCAATATAGCCTCTAAGTTTACGAGAGCGTTAAAAGGATATCTTTGGGTAGTTTCACGAGACAGTGCTGCAGTTATATCGAGCTGCGGATTCAAAAAGATTCCAGGCCTCTTCTATCCGGGAACGGTCGTGTGTATGAAGCTTCCGCTGCAGTCTAGTGCGAAGATCCTCGAATCTGAGATATTCGAGGGTGGCCGTAATGAGCCACTTCTCTGGTCTATCGAGGAAGGTGGATTTCACTGTAAGTCGGATATTATAGGAGACGATCATGTTCTTTGGTAATTGTTTGTGTGTTGGACGACTTGATGTGCATACAATGGGATTATTCGCATTGTCAAGCACCCCGCACGACGGTGCAATGAAAGGAGGCGGCTATGATTGTCAAGATGAACGGATTCGGGCATTCCCTAGTGAGCAGAGCAGCTGGGCGTGTCGCCTACAATCGTATAGTGTCTCTGCCTACATGGGGCACGGAAAAGACCGTATTCGACTTTTCTGGGGTTGGTTCCATTACGAATTCGTTTGCCGACGAGGTTTTTGGGCGGATGGCGTTCGAAATGGGCATGGAAGCCATGAGAAAGAAAACGTCATTCAAAGGGATCAATCCCTTCATGGCAAGAATTGTTCGTACAACAATAGATGCACGTGCAGATCAGAGCGAATTTTTGAAGACAACTGTATAGCGAGGACATTCTATCTTGCGAATCGCGTCGAGGAGCTGCTATGAGATCGTTTCATGGTGGCATAACGAAACTCGACAACGGTAGGTGGCAGGTTCGCGTAGAGTTTCCGCGTGATCGGATAACCGGCAAACGTAGGCAGATATCGAAGACCATAAGAGGAACGCGGCGTAAAGCTGAAAGAGTCAAGGCTGATATGCTTGCGGAAGCCGGGAAAGCCGATGTGACATGCGATGCGACCCTGCGCGAGTATGCCCTGGAAGAGTACTTGCCTTCCAAAGAGGCAGAATGTAAACAGAGCACAATAGATGGATACCGTTGTAGGCTTGAGAACCATGTGCTGCCCTACTTAGGCGATATAGCACTAGAAGATTTACGCACTGCCACAATTAGACGATGGCTCGATCGTCTAGATAAGTCTCAATCGGTCAAACGTGAAGCCTACAAGATACTCGATCAGGTGTGCAAGCATGCCATGTATCGTGACATGATGCAATCCAACCCATGCGACAGGATAAGGGTACCGAAGGTCAAACGCTACGAACCTGTAGTTCTCACTGCAGAACAGGCGATAGCTTACTTGGATCATTTCGAGGGTTCAAGTATTGAAATCGCAGTTCTACTAGCTCTCGGTTGCGGATTGAGACGCGGCGAGATTGCTGCCCTTAACGTAAGCGATATAAATTGGGAGACTGGCGCAGTCATTGTTGACGATTCGTATGTAACAACCTCCAAAGGGACGATTCGCAGCACAACAAAGAACGGCAGAGCTCGTACTGTTCATATGCCAGAATCACTCTTAGCAAGGCTGCACAAAATCGCCCCCAAGTCAGGTGCTCTACTCCAATGGGATGGCAGAAGATATAGACCGCATTCAATCACGGAAGCATATGAGCGCAAGATCCAATCACTTCCAGAAGGCTTGCCTAGAATTCCTCTGAAGAATCTTCGCCATACCTCTCTTACGCTTGCGTATGATTCAGGGGCGAGGATTACCGATGTGCGCGATCGCGCGGGTCATTCGTCGGAGGCAGTCACTGAACGATACTACGTAAGGCCAAAGATTTCACGTGATGCAGAGATAGCACAGGCGGTTGACTCTATGCTTTCTGAGCACTTCACAAAATTTCACAAGTGCACAGAATATGACTATATAGAAAGTGACTATAGTAATCACGAAATAGCCTAGAACTGCAAAGCTATTTAACAGGCTTCAATTGGTGGTATTTTTCACAACTCCTAAAGCAGGTGTCGACGGTTCGAATCCGCCCGGGGGAACCATGAAAATAGCAGGTCAGATGGTTATTCTGTCTGGCCTGTTTTTGTTGCTTGAGGGTGGGCGTGTGCCAAAATGTGCCAATGTGTGCCAAGTGCGCTATTATGCGTCACCACTATCATTCCCGTATGCGGGATTAGTGCTTCCTTATACGATCCTTTATATGGAATCATCGCGCTCTTATATGAGCGTTGTGATCCTTTGTCACTCACATACAACCGAAAACGGTCTCGTGCATAACCGAAATAATAGGGGATTACCCCGCCAATAGCCGATAAGTAAGGCGTATCTTACATTGCGTGCTATTATCAAAGTGAAATACGGAACGTTTCGAGCGAAACGTAGGAAACGATATGTCATTCACGATTGATCAGGCTCTGTCACAAAGCGAAATATTTAAAGGCCTCAGCAAAAGCCAATGGGAAACAGCGCTTGGTGAATTAGATGCGTATACGAAATCGTACAAGGCGGGCGACCTGCTAATCTGCATTGGCGATAGGATTAGCAAAGCGGGCATTGTTTTGCGGGGCCTTGCACGTATTGAGTTTTATGACGAGGCTGGATCGTCGTCCATCATTGCTGATGTAGGCGAAGGTACAAGCTTTGCTGAAGCAATTGCAGCGGGTGGTATTCCTAGCGTAGTGCAAGTGTCTGCTGTGTACGATACTGATGTGTTGTGGGTTGATGTAGGCAGATTGCTATCAGCCGATGCGGTTTCTCAAAGCCCTGTGGCAGCCACCATTTTGGTGAATGCGGTGCGCATGTTATCGCGCAAGAATATGCTATTGAATAAGAAAATGCAGATGATTGCCCAGAAGCGTCTACGCGATCGCATTAAACTGTATTTGCTTATGCAGCGGAGTGCGCGGGAAGAAGGTCGCGTTACTTTTTCATTCAATCGCAGCGATCTGGCGCGTTACTTTAGTTCGGACCGTTCGGCTTTATCGCGCGAATTAGCCCGCATGAGTTCGGAAGGCATCATTGCTCTTGACGATCGGGATATCATTCTTTTGAAAAGCGATTTTTTGGATCGTTAAGCCATAAGGTCGAGCGCATCTGGTAAATCACTCAACTCATTCAATCTAAAGAACTTCGCTTAGCTACCCTGTAAAGCTATAGTTGTCCATTTCTGTGTACGGGTCCATCTGCCTAAACGTAGCATGATAGCCATCCGCTAAAGCATATAATGAAAATAAAGCAAATGTATTGCACTTTGTACGCTAGGAGCAGGCGATGAAGAGCTACATGGAACTGGTTGATTCAAGCGCAAGTGAAACCGAGATACGGCGCCACTTAGTGGATGGCCAGCGTGTATCGGTAGCATTGCGTATTCCCGACACGCTGCGCGATGCAGCAAAGGAGGAAGCGGCACTTCGCGGCATGAGTTTCTCCGCTTTTGTGCGCACCTGCATGATCGAAGAGCTTGCAAAGAAAGGGGCATAATAGCTGTGCTAAACCTCCTGACCATGACCGTCCAACTTATCGACCGAGAGTCCGACGGGATCCGTATTTGTCGGGTTGAGGGTGAATCGCTTGTCACTGTAGTTGTTCCACGTGTAAAACTTTCAGAGGCAAAACATCTGCCAGATCTTCCACATCGTGGCATTTACTACTTGCTCGATGAAGATCATGGCGTACTGAACCGAGTATACACTGGCCAAACCACGCAAGGTCTCTTGCGTTTGGAGGCGCATAAAGCAAAGAAGGAATTCTGGAACAAGGCTGTCATGTTTCTTGATGATGACTACAACATCGATCGTGATGTTCTAGATTCACTTGAAGCTATGGCTATCGAATACGTCAGAAATCATGGCGATTACGAGACAGACAATACTGTTACGCCGACATCTAGGATTAATCCGTACAAGGAACGACGTGTCCAAGAGCTTCATGACAGTATTCTATTTCGTATGGAAGCATTGGGATATGACTTAAATCGAACTTACAGCGGGCCCTCAGTCGGTAGCGCAACATTTCACACCAAGAAGCTTGGCGTGAAAGCTATTGGCCGTTACGACAAAGAGACGGGCAAGTTCATTGTATTTGCAGGATCACAAATTGCATTGGACAAATCTATTATCAAAAATCGAATTGCTATTACAGTTCGTGCAGAGCAGTTTGGTGAAACTACCGAACGCACAACTTTAATCAACGATGTTGTCTTCCCGTCGCCCAGTGCTGCGGCAGTATTTGTACTGGGTGGAAGCCAAAACGGCTGGACCGAGTGGGTCGATGACAACGGCAATACCTTAAGCGATATTTACCGCACAGAGGAGAACTAACACATGAACAAACAACAGCTGGCCTCGAAGATCTGGGAATCAGCCAACAAGATGCGCTCGACCATTGAGGCAAGCCAGTACAAGGATTACATCTTAGGTTTTATTTTCTACAAGTTCTTGTCAGAGACCGAGGTAGCACGCTTAAAAGCTAAGGATTTTGCCGAGTCCGATCTACCAACCCTTACTGAGGACGATCCCGAAACAGTGGCATTTGTGCGGGGAGAGTGCGGTTACTTTATTGCCTATGACGATCTATTCCAAACTTGGATTGCAAAGGGTAAGGACTTTGAAATTGCTGACGTGCGCGATGCGCTTTCCGCTTTTGATCGTAATGTGAGTCCAGCTCATAAGAAAGTTTTTGAAAAAATCTTCGAAACCTTGCAGACAGGGCTTTCGAAGTTAGGAACTGATGCTCGTAGTCAGTCGAAAGCTGCTCGCGATCTTATCCAGCTCATCAAGGATATTCCTATGGACGGGCGCCAGGATTACGACGTGCTGGGCTACATCTATGAGTATCTTCTTGAAAAGTTCGCAACCAACGCGGGAAAGAAAGCCGGAGAGTTTTACACACCACATGAAGTGAGCCAGCTCATAAGTGAAATAGTCGCCTGGCATCTGCAGAGTCGTAGGCAAATTGAAATTTATGACCCTACTTCGGGCTCTGGTTCATTGCTTATTAACATCGGTAAAGCAGTCGCTCGTCGCAACGGTAACCCCGACAGTATTAAGTACTATGCGCAGGAATTGAAGGAGAATACTTACAACCTGACGCGTATGAACCTGGTTATGCGCGGCATTTTGCCGGATAACATTGCGGTACGTAACGGCGATACACTGGCAGATGACTGGCCCTGGTTTGACACGGTAGAAAACAAGGACGAGACCTACAAACCTCTATTCGTTGATGCCGTTGTTTCTAATCCGCCTTATTCTCAAGATTGGGATCCTGTCGATAAAGAAATCGATCCACGCTTCGAGTATGGTGTAGCGCCTAAATCAAAAGCTGACTACGCCTTTTTGCTGCATGATTTATATCATCTACGCAATGACGGCATTATGTGCATTGTCTTGCCTCATGGCGTGCTATTTCGCGGCGGCGAGGAAGGTTTGATACGCAGGAACCTCGTTGAGCACCGTCACATTCAGGCCATTATCGGCCTTCCCGCCAATATTTTCTTCGGTACGGGTATTCCTACCATCATCATGGTGCTGCGTAAGCAGCGTGCCGCAGGTGACGACAATGTTTTGGTAGTGGATGCAAGTAAGTATTTCATGAAAGAGGGTAAGAACAACAAGTTGCGTGCCAGCGATATCAAACGTATCGTTGATGCCGTTACCACTAATACAGATGTCGATAGCTTTAGCCGCTCGGTAACAATCGATGAGATTCGAAAGAATGATTACAACTTAAACATTCCGCGGTATGTCGATTCATCTGAAGCGCCCGAAGGTTGGGATGTTTTCGCTACGATGTTCGGCGGTGTGCCCGTTACAGAAGTGGATGCCCTTGACGAATATTGGACGGCCTGGCCCAGTTTGAAGGCACAGTTATTCACCGACAACGGTAGCTCGTGCCTTACGCCCACGGCGAGCAATGTTGCTGAAGTGATAGCCGCAAATACCGATGTAAAAAGCTTTATCACTAGATTCAATCAAGCTATAGAAGGTTTTCCGAAAGCCATGGAAAACAGTTTGGTGGTTGCTCCTGAAAGCGTTGATACTCTTGCAGAAGAAGATGTACTAGCCAGCCAAATTGGACATATGCTTGCAGAAGTGCCATTAGTTGATGGCTACGACGCTTACCAGGCACTCGATGATGCTTGGCGCGACATTTCGGTTGACTTGGAAATCATTCAGTCCGAGGGATTTAATGCAGTGCGCAAAGTTGATCCTAATATGGTTGTCAAGAAAAAAAGAGGTGAAGATATTGAAGTTCAGGATGGTTGGGCAGGACGTATTCTTCCTTTCGAGTTGGTGCAGAGACAGTTTTTAGCGGACAGCCTAGCCGAAGTATCCAGTGCTGAAGCGCGACTTTCAGATATCGGTCAGGAGATTTCCGAAATTATCGAAAATCTTGACGAGGAAGACAAGAATTCGACGGACGCCATAAACGAGGCAGGCGATGCTTTTGTTTCTGCCGATTTGAAGAAGGCCGTTAAAGCAATTGGCAAGAATCCGGAGTCTGATTTTGAGGCATCGTTGGTTTGCGCTCAGAATCTACTCGAAGAAGAGAAGATCCTAAAGAAACAAGTAAAGGCGCAACGTATTGATCTGCACGAAGCAACTAAAAAGGTACTAGAGGGTTTAGATGATAGTCAGTGCAGAGAGCTGTTGAAGCTGAAATGGATTAAACCCTTATTTGAAAAACTATCTGTTTTACCTGGTGCGACAGTTGATGATTTCGTATCGAAAATCCAAGCGCTCTATGCGAAGTATGAAACCACTTACGCTGATGTTTGCAGTCAGATAGAAACCGCCGAGCTCGAACTTTCAAGTATGCTCGATGATTTAACGGGCAATGAATTCGATATGGCTGGAATAGCGGAACTCAAAAAACTTTTAAGTGGTGAATAGCATGGCCGCTAAATCGAAAACACCTGAGATCCGATTCAAGGGTTTTACTGACCCTTGGGAACAGCGTAAGTTGGGGGATGTGCTAACGGAAAGAAATATCCAACGCGCGCAGAGCGAGGATTTTCCATTGGTTTCGTTTACGGTTGAGAACGGTGTGACGCCAAAAACAGAGCGCTACGATAGAGAGCAACTAGTGCGAGGAGATAGAGCTGCTAAGAAATACAAGGAAACGAGGTTGGATGATATCGTTTACAATCCAGCAAATCTGAAATTTGGAGCAATAGCTAGAAATACTCTCAGAAACGCTGTATTTAGCCCTATCTACGTTACTTTCAATGTTGATGAAACTGCTGCCCCTAGCTTTATAGAAAAAGTGGTTACAAGATCTAGGTTCATTCAGGGCGCATTGCGATATCAACAAGGCACAGTTTACGAAAGAATGTCCGTTAGTCCTGAAGAATTGTGTGACTTAAACGTGACATTGCCTTATTTAGATGAGCAACAGTATATAGGAAGTTATTTCACCAACCTCGATCACCTCATCACCCTTCATCAGCGTAAGTGCGACAAGCTCAAACAGCTTAAGCAGTCCCTGCTCGAGAAGATGTTCGTATAAGGAAAGCCTATGTCGTATCAGCCGCCCTTTACTCTCAACAGCCAGATACTCGACCTTGTTGCCGACATTGCTCAAAAGGTGGGCCGAGTGGATGCATATGGCCAGATCAATCGCAGTCTACAGCTGCGTAAGGAGAACCGTATACGGACTATCCATTCTTCTCTTGCTATCGAGAACAACACGCTTTCGCTTGAACAGGTTACGGCGGTGATTGAGGGTAAGCACGTTATCGCACCACCTAAAGACCTTCTTGAAGTGCAGAATGCTATTAAGGTCTACGAGAATATTGATTCATTTAATCCTCTTTCGGTGGACGATCTCCTTTGTGCCCACAAGGAGCTTATGGGCGGGCTTGTTCCCGAGGCGGGTAGACTGCGTAGCGGTAATGTAGGGATCTTCGCAGGTGAAAGGCTTATACATGCTGGCACGCCGGCAAAGTACGTTTCAAACGTTCTGACTGATTTATTCTCATGGCTTGCTGCTGGCGAGTTTCATCCGCTTGTAACCTCGTGCGTGTTTCATTACGAGTTTGAGTTCATCCATCCTTTCCAAGATGGTAACGGTCGCATGGGCAGACTTTGGCAGACAATCATTTTGAGTAGATGGAACGACATTTTTGCATGGCTTCCTGTCGAAACGCTAGTCAAGGAACGTCAGAAAGACTACTACGATGCACTCTCTGGTTCTGACGAGCAGGGTGACAGCACACGATTCATTGAGTTTATGCTCGGCATGATTTCACAGACACTTGATGATGTTCTTGCTTCTGGCAATGATGTCGGTATAAATGACGGTATAAATGTCGGTATAACGAATGCGGCAGAGGCTATGCGTGAGCAGTTGCTTTTGCTCGTGAGTGGTAATCCGAGTATAACTGTTAAACAAATGGCAGCTGAACTGGGTATAAGCACTCGTCAGACCGAACGAATCGTTTCAAGCTTAAAGCAGGAAGGTAAGCTTGTCCGTATTGGCGCTAATCGCAATGGTCGCTGGGAGGTACGATAGGAATGTCTTCTCCTTGGGAACAGCGTAAGTTGGGGGATTTTGCCTCAAAGAAGACCTCCAAGAACAATTCTTTGGCCTTTAGCGAAACTTTCACCAACTCTGCTGAACGTGGCGTTGTGAGTCAGTTGGACTACTTCGATCACGACGTCACGAATGCCGAAAGCATTGGCGGTTACTATGTGGTGGAACCGGACGACTTTGTCTACAACCCACGTATCTCTGTCACAGCTCCAGTAGGCCCCATTAATCGAAATCGACTAGGTAGAACTGGAGTTATGTCGCCACTATATACAGTCTTCGAAACCGATGAGTCAGTAGATAAGTGCTATCTCGAACATTTCTTTAGGACGCGAATTTGGCATAAATTCATGTTTTTGGAAGGCAATAGTGGCGCTCGTTCTGACCGTTTCTCCATTGGAGATGAAACGTTCTTCGAGATGCCAATCGCCTGTCCACTGTTTGAGGAGCAAAGAGCAATCGCAAGCTACTTGGAATCAATAGATTCTCTCATCACCCTTCATCAGCGTAAGTTGAAGTTACTAAAATACTAAGAAAGCAATGCTCGATAAAACGTTTGTCTAGGAGCTTTACATGATTTACGAAAACGAAGCTGATTTCGAAGAAGCGGTTATCAACGTCTTAAAGCAGCACGGCTGGGATGACGCTGATGGCGTTATAAAATATCCGACCGAGGCAGACTTGATTCGAAATTGGGCGGAAATTCTGTATCAGAATAACTCTGATCGTGACCGCCTGAATGGCTTTCCCCTTACAGATGGTGAGATGGCGCAAGTCATTGAGCAGGTTGAGGCTTTACGGAGTCCGCTTGCGCTCAATGGTTTCATCAACGGAAAAACTGTTGCCATTAAACGCGATAATCCTGATGATGCGGCACATTATGGTCGTGAAGTGAGTCTGAATATTTATGACCGCCGCGAAATTGCTGGTGGTAAAAGCCGATACCAGATTGCCCAGCAGCCTAGATATCCCGCGAAGAATAAGCTATTGAACGATCGGCGTGGAGATTTATGTCTGCTTATCAATGGCATGCCGCTTATTCATATCGAGCTGAAACGCAGTGGCGTTTCGATAAGTCAAGCATGCAATCAGATAGAGAAGTATTCTCATGAAGGAGTATTCACCGGAATTTTCCGGTTGGTGCAGCTTTTTGTTGCCATGAATCCTGATGATGCTGTTTATTTCGCCAACCCTGGTGCAGGAAATTTTAATTCGAATTTCTATTTCCACTGGGCTGACTTTAACAACGAACCCTATTGTGCCAACCAGAATCCGGGCGCCGATGATTGGAAACGTTTTACTTCGAGTTTACTTTCTATTCCCATGGCGCATCAGATGATCGGCTTCTATACCGTGGCCGATTCAGGGGATGGTTGCTTAAAAGTCCTGCGCAGTTATCAGTACTATGCCGCTAGTTCTATTTCTGACCATGTACGCGCATGCGATTGGGGAGCATCAACGCCTGCGGGCACGCCTGGAAGACCTGGTGGTTATATATGGCATACCACAGGTTCTGGCAAGACCATGACATCGTTTAAGGCTGCGCAGTTGGTTGCGGATTCCAGAGACGCTGACAAGGTCGTTTTTCTCATGGATCGCATTGAGCTTGGAACCCAATCGCTTAAGGAGTACCGAGCTTTTGCCGACGATGCTGATGACGTTCAAGCTACTGAAAACACTGATGTTCTGCGCCATAAGCTTGTTGAAAGCACCGACCCCAAAGACACTCTTATTGTTACTTCTATCCAGAAAATGAGCAATGTGAAAGTTGGTGAAGGTGGGATTACTCAGGCTGAACTCGATCGTATGGCCAAGAAGCGTATCGTTTTTATCCTCGACGAATGCCATCGTTCGACTTTTGGCACCATGCTACAGGATATTCGCACTAGTTTTCCCAATGCGTTGTTCTTTGGATTTACAGGCACTCCCATCCAGGAAGAGAACAAGAAAAAGGGCGCAACAACGTCGATGATATTCGGCAATTGTTTGCATCGCTACAGCATTGCTGATGGCATTCGCGACGGCAATGTACTCGGCTTCGACCCGTGTATGGTTACTACGTATAAAGATAAAGACGTGCGTAAAGCAGTTGCACTTGAGCAGGCAAAGGCCGACTCTGTCGAGGCTGTGATGGAAAATCCGAAGAAGGAGGAAATCTTTTATTACTGGATGAATGAGGCACCCATGGGTCCAAGGGTCAGCGACGCTGGCGAATATATCAAAGGCGTCGAGGATTTTATGAAGTCTGTCCAATACGATGAGGACACTCCCCATGAATATCAGGTAATCAATGACATCGTTGAGCAATTTCCGATATTAAGTCACGGTAATAAGTTTCACGCCATTCTGGCCACGAGCTCAATTTCAGAAGCTATCAGCTACTACCGTCGTCTTAAGGAGTGTGCCCCGCAGCTTAAATGCACTGCATTGTTTGATCCGAGTATTGATAACAATGATGGCGCTACAGTGAAGGAAGATGCGCTTGTTGAAATTATCGGGGACTATAACGATACCTATGGCAAGGAATTTGCTATTCCTACCTGGGGAAGTATGAAGAAAGATATATCGTCCCGATTAGCGCATAAAGAACCATACCTAAATATCGATAGCAACCGAGACAAGCGCATCGATATCTTAATAGTGGTCGACCAGATGCTTACAGGTTTCGACTCGAAGTGGGTGAATACACTGTATCTGGATAAGGTTATCGACTACGAAAGTATTATTCAGGCATTCAGTCGAACGAATCGTTTGTTCGGTCCCGAAAAACCCTTTGGCGTGATCCGCTATTACCGCAAACCTCACACTATGTCTGGCTATATCAAAGCAGCAGTAAAGCTGTATTCGGGCGACAAACCGCTCGATCTGTTTGTGCAGAAGCTTCACCAGAATATCAAGATGATGGATGCGCGTCTATTAGAGATAAAGGCACTATTTCAAGCTAACGGCGTGAGCGATTTAAGCCGATTGCCAGACTCTCGAGAAGCACGCGCTAAGTTCGCAAAAGACTTTGTAGAGCTGAGTCACTTTCTTGAATCTGCTCAGGTGCAGGGCTTTAGTTGGGACAAAGTAGAGTATGAATTTGAACCCGGCACGCTCGATGAGTCCATGCGTGATGAATTAAGAATGATAGATGGCGGATACGAGTCTTCGGGTAATTATATGATTGTGAAACCTAATATCGATGAGCGGACATACTTGATTTTAGCGCAGCGATATAAGGAGCTGTTTAAGTCTAAACTGGGTCCTACACCCGATGATGTTCCGTACGATATTGACGGACATTTAACGGAAATTGATACGGGAAAAATCGATACTGACTATATGAATTCAAACTTTGTGAAGTGGCTAAAAGCTCTAAACAGTGGCGACGACAATTTAGAAGCAGCTTCTGAAGAGTTACATCGTTCGTTTGCATCGCTGCCGCAGGACGAGCAACGTCTTGCGGAATTGTTTTTGCATGATGTTGAACGAGGGGACGTGAAGCTTGAGGATGGAAAGACGTTACGTGATTACATCACAGCGTATGGCCGCCATGAGAAGGATAGCCAATTCGATAAGGTGGTTGAGGCTTTAGGTGTTGATCGTGATTTACTGGTTGAGATGGCTGGTCTGGACCTAACGGAGGAGAACATCAACGAGTATGGACGGTTCGATCGTTTGAAGAACAGCATCGATAAGACCACAGCTAAGACGTATTTCGAAAGAGTCGAGGGCGTGTCAATTGCCCCGTTTAAGGTGCATGTAAAAGCTGATGAACTGTTAAAACGCTTTATTATTGAAGGTGGATTCGATTTAAATGATTAGCGAATGATTGTTTAGTTAGTTGTTGGGCCGTGGCATTTTTGTCGCGGCCCTTTTGTTTCAACCTGGGAAGATTCTCTCATCACCCTTCATCAGCGTAAGCGGCTATTCACTTCGAAGGGGTTAATCATGGAAGCAAATCAGGATCAACAGCTGTTTTGCGAGTATTACACACGTTGGGTAAAGGTATACAAAGAGGGTGCCATTCGTGATGTCACCATGGATAAGTACCGCTTAACACAATCGTGGCTTGATAAGCTTGTACCGAACCTTAGACTCTGCGACCTCACTCGCATAAGTTATCAGCAGCTTATTAACGATTATGCCGAGCATCATGAGCGACAAACGACAATGGACTTTCATCATCAATTGAAAGGGTCAATTTTAGATGCTGTTGACGAAGGTCTTATTCCGCGTGACCCTACGCGGAAGGTGATAATTAAGGGAAGGCAACCAAAGCCAAAGAAGATAAAGTACCTAAACCAATTCGAGCTTCACGCAATGCTTGCCGATCTTGATTTAGGGAAAGAAGCTACACTTGACTGGCTTATTTTGCTTATTGCTAAAACTGGCTTGCGGTTCTCCGAAGCACTTGGATTGATGCCGGCAGATTTTGACTTCACACACCAAACGGTATCTGTGAATAAGACTTGGGATTACAAGCGTAATGGCGGGTTCGTTCCAACAAAGAACGTTTCTTCTGTTCGCAAAGTTCAACTCGATTGGCAATTAGTGATGCAACTTGCTGGTCTTCTCAAGGAATTACCTGCTGAAAAGCCTATTTTTGTTGATGGGAAAGTTTACAACTCGACTGCCAATGGGGTTCTTGCTAGGCATTGTAAACGAGCTGGAGTTCCTGTAATTACAATTCATGGACTTCGTCATACACATGCTTCACTGTTGCTATTCGCAGGTGTTTCGATCGCGAGTGTTTCTAGAAGACTTGGTCATGCAAGCATGACGACAACTCAGGAAACTTATTTACATATTATTCGCGAGCTTGAGAATCAAGACATTGATATTGTTATGCGTTCGCTGGCGGCGCTTTCTTAAACGATTATCAACTAACGCTTACGCTGATGAAGGGTGATGAGGTCGTCGAGCCGCATGAAGTAGTTAGAAATTGATCGTTGCTCCTCAATTGTTGAAGGAATGTCCGCATCAATTTCAGCAAAACGTTCATACTTTAGCGTCTGCGTGTCCTTTGAATTACCTTGAGAATCACAGAGATATTTGTACAACATTCCTGGTCGCTTTAACAGATAACCAAAACATGTGGAGTCAAGCTTCATACGTGGTCTAACAACCACATAAGCTGGGCTTACGATGCCATTATATCGGCTAGAACCAACTGCGCCCTGCCACATGCGCATACTGTTGTATACGATGTCTCCTATGCGCACAACCTTGTAATTATTGATGCTTGCTCCAGGGTTGGTGTCTCGGTCTGACTCTGAAGCAGGATAAATACCGTTAGCCACACTTACTGATAGAATCTCTTCTGTTGCTGAACGCAGATCACTTTCCTCGAACAACTCGCCCAACTTACGCTGTTCCCAAGCGGGCAGCAAACGAAATAGGTCTCAGCACCAACAAGACAATTTGCTTAATACCGCAGTGCATTTTGGACTTCTCAATACCAATAGGGCGGGAAAGCATTCCAGCACGATAAGAAAATCTGAATAATTTGTGGGGTTTCAAAAAAGTTGCCGAAGTGTTGCCATAGCAACAACAGTTTCCTTTTCTTCGTGCTAGAAGTAATCCACAGTTAATTATTAGTTACACCTAACTCTTACGGCAACCGTTTAACTCGTGCCAAAGGGGTGGGTGTAACTGCTGAGCATTCTATAAGTACAGGCACCTTATACCTTATAAGTGCCCACAAACATATGTACCGACAAATGCTCAGATTGCAAGGGTAATTCTCAAGGGGATTTACATGAACAGTCTTGCTGGTTGTGTTGGTTTATCTGCCGTGATGGGAGCGTAAAGATGGATATTTTGACGAAGGATGGGCTATTGCGGAGGGTACTCGCTGCCTTCTTCGCCGCGGTTTTGGCGGTCTCGATGGTTCCTACTCCAGCATTAGCTGCAGGTAGTGCCGATAGCGCAAATCGCACAGCTGAAGCGCAGCAGCAACTAAATTCAGCATCTTCTCAGGAAGATTCATCCGATGACGCCTCTTCATCGGGGTCAAACGACGCTGAAGAATCTGATTCGGCACATTCCAACGCTACGGAATCAAGCAATGCAGATAGTCAAGAGAGCACTTCTGACCAGCAATCGAGTACAAAGGAAAGTGCCTCAACAAGCAATTCGGGAGAATCAGACAGCACCTCAAGCAGCGACGCGACTGTCCAAAATAGTGCCGCAGAATCAGTAACCGAATCATCCACGGAAGAATCTTCAGCTGAAGTGCTTGAGCGATCTGTCGCTGAAGGGAAAGAACTACTTTCTGCCGCCTTCTCGTCGGCTCCGTATGATGCCGATAACCCTTACACAAAGGTCGAAGTGGGCAAGTATGCACCAGGTACGTATACCGTAACGGCTAACCTATTTATTCCTGCTTCCAAAAACCCCTTCAACAAGTCTATTCAGGCGTATATGACTAATCCGGAAAACCCGCTGGGTATTGTTGAGCCAGACAATGGTGATCCCAGTGCAGTTACGGGTGGGGTTCCCATTTTCCACGTTAACAAGAATGCCACGCTTATCGTGGGCGAAGATGACTCCCTCACATTGACGATTCCTATTCGCAACCCTGTGTTTACGCTGCAGGGCATTGGCAGTGGGCAGGGTGTTGAATTGCTGAGCGCGCATACGCGCGCAGGCCAATATGGACCTCGTGGTGCTTCAGGTGAAATACTATCGGTTGGCCATACGAGTCGCGTTGATTCAGTTACCTTTAAGCTATCCAATAGTGGCAAGACTACTGACGGAAGCGATGGGTACACCATCCAGGGATGCAGTGAATACCCCACAATTCTCGATCAGAACTGGCATGTCGATCTTGATTTAACGGTTGATCTTTCGAATGTGCCTGCTTCTCAAAAATATGTTGCCAACCCCGTGGTCTCGCAGGATCTTGCTTATACCGGTCACGAACAACAGGGCGTGACATTTGAAATTGACAAGTGTGAGGTCACATCTGGTACGGCAGTTGCTACCAATGCAGGCGACTATTCAGTCACGCTCAAGCCGAAAGCCGGCTTTGTGTGGTTTGACGGCACAACTGATGAGTGTACCTTCGATTGGACAATTGCTAAGGCTCAGGTTGTTAAGAAATACGAGGTAGTTGTACCGTGCTCGGAAGATGTTTCTGAAACTATTGCCGCATTGCCTTCGGCTGATACAGTCAATGCGAATTTTACGTATGAGGGGCTTGCCGAAGGAGATACTCCCGAGTCGCTTGGCATTTCTGGTCAGACGTTTGATTCATGGTGGATGGGAGAATTAGAGTACGCCCAAACGATGCCCGAAATGTTCCATAATCTCGTTCCCACTGCATTAGAGGGTGAGTTCTCTGGTGAAAATGTGGGAACGGACAACTATGAGGTAAGCACTAAAGCGATCGCACATATTACTTTGGCACCAGGTCAGATGCCTATTGCCCATGATGTGGTGTATAACGGAGCAAGCCAGCTTGGTGTTGAGCAAGCAGATGGCACTCCATTTACCAATGTGGGTGATGGAAAAACTCGATGGACTCCCTGGAACGACTTTACTCAGACCTGGTTTCTGAATCTAGCCGCGCGTTCGTTTATTGACGTTGGCACCTATTCCGTTACACTTTCTCCGAGTGAGAACTGGGCATATGCAGACGGCTATTGGTCTGATGGAACGCATGAGCCCAAGACCCTTTCATGGGAAATTAAGCCTGCAACCTTAACGGCAAAAGCGCGTGACATTTATATTCATGAGGGCGAAGTTGCCAATTTGAAGGTGGACGTATCAGGCTTTGTTGCCCAAGAAAGTGCTGGCACTATAGCAGGATATGAAGCCCCGGTAGCTACTGTCGAAAACGGTAACACGAGTACGCTTTCAGTTGGCGATTATCCGATTACTGTTTCGGGTGGTAACGCGAAAAATTACGTATTTGAATACCGTTCGGCAACACTGCATGTGCTGCCCGCCAACACAGCTGCTGTTCCATTTGTGGAATCTAATCTAACGTATATCGGTAAACAGCAAGTTGGCGTTTCAACAGGTGCAGGATATACCGTTGAAGGAGGCACGGCTACCGATGCGGGCACCTATACCGCCACCGCAACACTAGCCGATGGTGTTTCAAAATGGGCCGATGGGAGCACCGAAAAGAGTCGTACGTTTGAATGGTCTATTGCTAAGGCAGAGCTAAAGGCGACATATATAAATGAATCGGTGTCTCGTAAAGACTATGAATCAGGCAAGGATGCTCCGGCGTTCCGTATAAAGGTGACGGGTTTTGTACATGGTGAAAGTCCTGAAGAAGGAACTGTTGCTAACTACGTTGCACCTGAGCTTTATTTGTACAAGGGCGAGGTAGGAGCAGCCGATCTTAAGGCGTCCGACTGGAAAGCCGATGAAGACAGTGCTGATTACGCTTTTATTCCAGCAGGAGGAAGCGCTAAGAACTACGAATTCTCTTCCTATAAGTGGGGAACCTTAGATCTTATTCACGATGCAGAGGACAATTATCGTGCCGCCTTCCCTTATATCGAAACACCGTTAACATACACTGGCAAACAGCAAACAGGTGTTTATTCTCGTGTAGGCAGCACCGTTATTACCGGTGCCTCGGGTGTAGATGTGGGAACCTATAAAGCAACGGTAGCACTTGATGATGAGCGTACTGGCTGGTGGGAAAGTAATTGGTATGGCGAAAATGAGAAGCCAACTGGGGAGACGCGCATTATTTCTGCCCAGTGGTCCATTGTCAAGGCACCGCTAGCAGCCAAGGCTCAAGACGTTACCATCACCGCAGGCGATGCTATTCCGTCGTTTACCGCTGAAGTAAGTGGCTTTAAGAATGGTGAAGCGTCCGAGAATGCTGCTGGCTACAAGGCTCCTACGGTGTCGCTTCCTGCCGGTGTATCTGCCAATACCCTTGAAGCAGGTAAGAGCTACGAGCTTTCCGTTTCGGGCGGCAGCGCTGACAATTACACGTTTGCCGATTACGAATCGGGTACACTTACTGTGCTTCCACGCGGTACAGTAGCCGAACCCACGGTTGCCCAAGGTCTTACCTACACGGGTAGCGAACAGCGTGCCATTCAGGAAAATGAGGCCTGGACACTTTCAGGTGCTACTGCCACTGCTGCAGGCGACCACGAAACAACCGTTACGCTCAATGCTGGTTATCGCTGGGCTGATGGTTCTACTGCACCAAAGACGTATCACTGGTCCATTAATAAGGCATCGCTGACTGCTACCTATGCGGGCGAAGAAATTACCGAAGGCGAAACACCTGCTCTGAAGGTGGATGTAACCGGCTTTGTTGGCGGCGAGACAGCCGATACAGCAGCTGGATATGCCGCTCCGATCGCTTCACTTCCCGAAGGTGTATCTGCCGATACGCTTGAAGCTGGCAAGAGCTATGAGCTTTCTGTTTCAGGTGGTGCGGCCGATAATTACACGTTTACCTATGCAGCTGGTACGCTTACGGTAAAGGCAGCAGACCAACCGCAGCCAGGTAAGCTTGCACCAGGTACGTATACGGTAACGGCTAACATCTCAATGATGACACCTCTTGGATTCCCTGGATATACGACAAATCCTTTCAACCCTGAGGGTATTGGCGGTAAGGGCGGTATTCCAGATGCCCCTGTTTCTAATAACGCCACATTGATAGTTGGTGCTGATGGAACGTATACACTTTCTCTCAATTTGGTTAACCCTGTTTTCACCGTGCAGAATGCAGAAAGTAGTGATGGGGTGACCGTTGAAGCTGTCGATAGAGTTCCTATTGAACAGAAAGATGACGACGAAGAATATAACAAGTCTGTAGCTGCCGATGGAGTTACTTCGCGCATAGCTCATATGACTCTTAAGCTGAATGATGTAAGCGGCAGCTATCATTTCGATAACTGGAAGGTGTATGCGACTACTCTTAATACATTCTTCCCGAATAGTCGGTATCCGCAGATAAATTCTCTTGATTTGTCTGTTGATTTCGATCACGCGCAAAAGCAAGTGGAAGGTGATTATTCAAAGACCTTCACCGACCATGCAACGGGTGTGAGTGTTACCGTTTCAGCTGAAAAAGGTGCCGATACTATTTCTCAACTGGAAAAAGCTTCACTTCAAGTTGAAAAGGTTGAAGCGGGATCAGAACACGATGGCGCCGTACAGGCATTGATGCAATTATATGCCTCTACACCGAGTTTTTCTTTCTACAAGATTTCACTTATTGCAGATGGGGAAGCCGTCAGCTTTGATGACAAAACTGCTGCAGAGGTTTCAATTCCGACTACACAGACAAGTGCTGATGTTTATTCCTTTAAGAAGGCATCATTGAGCGCTATTTCATCTCAAACGTCTTCAGGTGTGACCACATGTAAGTCGTCACAGCTCGGTAGTTTTGTGGTAGTTGATTCCCAAGGAGCCGCTAAGTTTACCTGGTCGCACACAGTGCGGAATGCATCAACGGGCGCTTCGATGACCTATTCCACCGATGCGAGTGTGGAAGATACACTTTTTGAGTCTGCCTATGGCCCAGGACATGGTCTTGAAGCTCTTGAATGGTATGGGAGCTATATGGATGAGAGCGGGGTTTCATCCTCGCAGGCACCCGACTCATTTAGTGAGAAAGCGCTTGCTGCTGCGAAGGAGTCTGGCAGCAATAGTTTAACCGTTGCGGGTACTTATGCCATGGGCATCTCTTATTCCATGGATGGCACAGGAGTGCCCAATAACTTATTTGACTCGCTTGCTCTTGGCTATACCTTCACGGCAGGCGTCAACCCACTTTCAGCGGTTGTGCCAGTAGGTAACAATGATGCTTCGGTCTATGCTGTCTATGGGACGGTTGGTGAAGGAGCAACAGGTGCTAAGAAACTTGATGCTCAAATAGCCGATGGATATGCCAAGGTGTCGCTCAATGATTCTGATGCACAGATACCAGGGTTGAGTTCGATGCTCTTCCATGCTGCTGCTAATGTGGGGGACTATACTGGAGCACCACAAACGGCAGAAACACAGATTGCCTATCTGGTTGCAGTTGAACCTTCAACTCACAAAATTGCAAAGCCAACTGCCGCAGAAGGGCTTATCTATAATGGCCAAGAACAAACCGGTGTACCTGAAGCTGAAGGGTATGATGTTACAACCTCTCAAGCAAGTAATGCCGGTACCTATCAAAGTGTCGTAACGCTGAAAGACGGCTATCTCTGGTCTGACGGTACAAAGGATGCTTTGACTATCAACTGGTCAATTGCCAAAGCAGAGCTTAATGCCACTGCTGCAGATGAAACCATTACGCAGGGACAAACCCCTGCCTATCAGGTAAACGTGACGGGCTTTGTCAATGGTGAAACAGCCGATACGGCAGCTGGCTATACTGCTCCTGTTGCATCGCTTCCCGAAGGGGTATCTGCCGATACGCTTGAGTCTGGTAAGAGCTATGAGCTTTCTGTTTCAGGTGGTGCGGCCGATAATTACACGTTTACCTATGCAGCCGGTACGCTTACGGTAAAGGCAGCAGACCAACCGCAGCCAGGTAAGCTTGCACCAGGTACGTATACGGTGACAGCCAATCTTGCAATGCCTGGACAGTACAACCCAGTGATCAAAGGTCTCACGGTATATGCCAATAGTCCTGACAATCCCTTTGGCCCTACGATTGATGAAAACAATCCGGCCGAGGTTCACAATACAGTGCCGTCAAATCCGCAAAGCGCCAATGCAAAACTTGTCGTGGGTGTTGATGGCACGAAGACACTTATTCTGCCGGTGAAGAATCCTATTTTCACAACGCAGGATCTGGGCGTATGCGGCGACCTTTCTAACGTGCATACCGAACGGATAACCCCCACAGCTGGTGGTGGTACGTATAGTGGTAGCTATGGAAATAAGACCGATCGTATTCATATGATGTCGGCCGAGCTGCCTGCAGAACAGTCAACAGGTACAGCAACATTCAATTTCTCGGGCAGTAAGTTGTATGCCGTGCCGCTTGACCTTGAATTGGCGCCTTCAGGGAGCATTGCGCTTCAGCTGACGGTGGATTACAACAGTTTGAGCAAGGATTCTGACAACACCGAATTGCCGTCATTTGCGAAGAGTGATACGCCAAAGCCAAATCCAGATCCAACGCCAACTCCTGATCCAAGTCCTACGCCAAATCCTGGCCCCACTCCTGGTCCCACGCCGAATCCTGGCCCTACACCGGTTCCAGATCCTCAATCGGATCCAGGTGATCTTATCGAAACGCATAACGGACATTTGGCTGCGGGAACGTATACGGTATCAGCAAATATTTGGGTAAATAAGGCAACCTCCGGTCTGCCGCTGCAGCCTCATTTCACGAGTGCTGCCTTCCCGCCGATGAATCCGGTGTCGAAGAACGCTACGCTGCGCGTAGAGGAAGATGGCCATACCTATGTGACGGTGCCCATTGTGATTCAGTCGCGTGTTATGCAGGTGCTCAGCCTTTCAGGGCTGAATATCGTCAGTCAGTCCTATTCGGGTGAGGGCCTTTCAAGTATTACTGTTGATCTGGGTATTCTTTCAGGTACCGACACGATTACAAAGAACGTGACGGCAAATATCCGATTGGGTACGCTGGCTAAGACCATTATTGGCGGCGCTGAGAATCGGACGTGGGCGTGCACATTCCAGGTAGTATTTAACGGTTCGCCGACCTCCAGCGGTGGCGGTACCGTCCCGAAAGCTGTTCAAGCTATTTTGGATGCACAAGGGTCCGACGGGCGCAATGCGAATGCCGATGAAGACGCTCAGAACGCAGCTGATGCCGCACTGGCAGCGCTCGATGCCGAAGAGGATCTAGCTGACGAATCTGCTATTACCCTTGCGGGTAGTCAGTCGGCCAAAGGGCAAGGGAAGAATGCGACTGAACAGGCATTGGATGATGTCAATCAAGCCATTCGGAACAACCCTGAGCTCGTAATAAGTCTGGTCGCTCTTATTGTTGTGGTAATCGGAGTGGTGTCATATACGCTGTACCGTCGCGGCAAACTGGGCGGTGTCGGGAAGTAAGTCAGCCCACTTAATGGTTTGACCTGCGATAACAGGTGTTAAACCATGAGGATTAAGGACCCCTCGGTGCAGCCGGGTGTTGCGCTGAGGGGTCCTTGTATGAAAGGAAGAAACGTTGAAACAGGGACTTTCGATACATTCTTGGTGCGCTGCTGTCGTGATTTTAATCTGCTTAGGGGTTTTCTGCCTTTGTCCAGCTGGTGCCTATGCTGCGCCACTTGCGGCAGGCACCTATACGGTTTCTGCGAATATCTGGGTAGACCGATCTGACAGTGGACTGCCTTTGAATGTTCATCTAACAAGCAATGCGTTTCCACCGATGGACCCATCGCAATCGAACGCGATAGCATACGTCGACGAAGAAAACCACACGTGGGTACGTCTGCCTATTACCATTCAGCCCAATATTATGACGCTGCGTTCAGTAGAGGGTCTTGATCTGGTAGGAGAAGAAGCTGCCGGTACGACAGGTGCTGACGATGCGAGCGGTGCTGCTGATGAAGATGCGGCTGACAATGGTATCTCTTCATTAACAATCGATTTGGGCATACTTACCTCTGATGATGCTGTGATGCGGTCCTGTACTGTACAGGTGACAGCAGGCTCTATGGCGTTGTCGTTAGCGGGAAACGCTTTAGACAATACGCCCGATCATACATGGCCGGCTACATTGGAAATGGACTTTACCGGAACGGCAGCAAGCGGTGGGGGCGAAGTGCCGCAGGTGGTGAAGGATATGGCTTTAGGTGCATCGCCTACATCGTCATCAGCTGCAGCGCTTGCGGCGCTTGATGCGGCTGAAGATGCAGGTGCAACATCACATGCTGTATCGCCGAGTCGCATGCCGATAGTTATCGGGATAGCGGGCGCCACTTTGGTTGCACTTGTCGCAGTGATTGTGTTGGTTGTTCGTGTTCACCGTCGGTCGCGGGCGGCATAATGAGTGTAGAGATCTGTGCCCATTACTTGCTGGTGCTACGCAGTAGCGTGGCGCAATTCGTGTGTTAATGCGCATCTGTTGCTGCTAGTACTGTAGGCGAGGTAGGCAAAAGTTCATACGTGTTATCGGTGGTACGCAACACAAGGCGTGCAGAAATCTAAAAAACTTGTCCGTGGTGTTGCCATGGCAACGACTTGTTTTGAATAGACATGGTAATAGTAATCTGTAGGTAACAATTAGGTATTCCAAACACACGCTCAACAGCTCCAAGGTGGTAGCTAAACGAGAGGAGATATGTATGCAAAGGGTATTCAGTAGACGTTCATTTGTCATGCTAAGCGGTGTGGCTGCAGCTTCGGCGGGGCTTGCTTTAGCGGGCTGCTCATCGCAGAGCAACCAATCAACCGATACGCCATCAGCAACCGACTTTTCTACTCAATCTGAAACACGCGAGCCTATGGGAAGTGCCGATCCGACAACGGTGCGGGTCGGGCTTATCATGGGGCCGCCTTCAATGGGCTTAACCCAGTTCTTGTTGGCAGCGCAGAGCGGCCGTACCACGAACGACTTCCAATTTACCTTCAACGGGGTAGATTACATCAGCCTTTCGGCCGCACTTAACAATGGCGATTACGATATTGCTACGCTGCCGTCGAATATCGGCCCCATTCTGTACAACAATAAAGATCTCCGCAATCAATACGAGGTAATCAGCGTCAATAACTTAGGCGTGCTCTATGTGATGACCACAGACGAGTCGCTCAAAACGCTTTCCGACCTGGCAGGGCGGCATGTATATAGCTACGGCGAGGGCGGCACACCCGAATACACTATTGAAGCGTTGATGAAGAAGACCGGCATGGCTGATAGCTTCCAGCTGGAGTTCAAATCATCTCCTTTCGAAGTGCTGAATCTCATGCAAAACGAAAAGAATTGCGTGGCCATTCTGCCGCAACCGTTTGTGTCGCTTTCAAAACTGATGGTGGAGCCGCTGTATACGCCGGTGGACATTACCAAAGAATGGGACAAAGCGTTCGCTGATACTGGCAGCCAAGCGGTAACCACTACAACAATCGTGAATCGTGCTTTTTTGGAGGACCACGAACAGGCGGTTATTGAGTATCTCAAAATGGCAGGTAAATCAGTTGAATGGAGCCTATCTCACATGGAAGAGGCCTCTGCCCTTCAGGAAGAGCTCGGCACATTCTTGAATAACTCAGTGGCACTTGATGCTATGCCGCAGATTAGTATGGTGAATTTGACGGGCGTAGAGATGCGCACAGCACTTTCAGGGTTCATTGATGAACTGTATACGGCTAACCCCGATTCGGTGGGTGGAGCCATTCCAGGTGAAGATTTTTACTATCTGCCACCGGCAGGTACCGTGACGAGCCAGGGTGCTTAGTAACTATGGCTGCTGCGAAGCAAAAAGGATTGTTTGAGTCGCTGCGTAACGTGGTCTCACGGACGAATGAAACCACGGCGCCAAGGCAGGGTGCATCGGATGCTGGTACTGCACGCATGCAGATACCACAGATTGCAGCTGTTTTAGGCTTGCCGGAAGATCGTGTTGCGCAGATGACTGCTCTGGTGCGCGCTAACGGAATCGACGAAGTCCAAATGGGCTCTATGATGCGTATGGCTTCAGCCAAAGGACTTTCCTGCGATCAGATTATGGCGATGCTTACCTCTATGGGTGTCGAGCGAGTGCGTGTAGTGCGCATTATGCAGTCGCAGGGAATAATGGATGACGAAGAAGCACAGCGCATTCTCGACGAAGAGCGCGCAGCGGCGCGTATTCATGCCGCTGACGATGCCCGTGCGGCGCGGCGCAGCAAGCTCGTAAAATGTGCTGTTATCATATTTTGGCTGATCGTATGGCAGCTTGTTGACACGCTTGTTGACAATCGCCTTATCTTAACCGGTCCCATTCGCACCATACAGGCACTGGGCGACCAAGCGGTGAAGCCCGACTTCTGGATCATTTGCGGGGCCTCGTTTGGCCGTATTGCCCTGGGATTCTTACTTTCTTTCACCGTAGGTATTTTGTTGGCGCTGCTGTCGTATCGTGTGAAGCTTGTGCGCGCCTTTGTGGAACCCATTGTGTCGCTGCTGCGTACTATTCCGGTGGTTACCTTTATTATCATGCTTCTTATTTGGGTGGGTAATCAGGCTCTGACCATCTACTTGTCATTCCTCATCGTGCTGCCGCTTATTTACACAAATATGCTCACGGGGTTTGAAAGCGTTGACGCACAGATGCTCGAGATGGCGCGGGTGTACCGCTTATCGCGGTGGCGTACGTTTATGTATGTGTATCGGCCGGCGTTCATGCCGTTTCTTTCGAGTAGCTGCAAGATATCTTTGGGCATGAGTTGGAAAAGCGGCATTATGGCCGAGGTGTTGGCAACGCCGAAGCCGTCAATCGGTAAAGAAATGAGCCAGGCGCGTACCTATTTGGATACACCGAGCCTTTTTGCGTGGACGGTTGTCGTCATGATCTTAAGCTGGTTGTTTGAGAAGGTATTCATGGCACTTCTTGATCGGGCGGCGCGCCCCATGGGGCACTTCTTGGGGAAGGGCGACGATCGATGAGTGCATCAAGTGATATTCGTATTACCGGATTGAATAAGTCATACGGTGACCTTTCCGTTTTGCGGCAGGTACATGTCCACCTTGAACAAGGTGGTATCTATTGTTTAATGGGACCTTCCGGCACGGGAAAAACAACCCTGTTGCGGGTGCTGTTAGGCCTTGAACGTGCCGATGCAGGTTCTATTGAGGGGCTTTCACCAGGTGAAGCATCGGTGATGTTTCAGGAAGATCGCCTGTGCGAAACACTTTCTCCGGTTGATAACGTAGCGCTTGTCATGCCTCCTCGAACGAGCCGTCGCGCTCTTCGAGAGATGCTTGAAGAAATTCTGCCTGCCGACTGTATGAATCGTCCTGCTCTGCAGCTTTCAGGCGGCATGCGTAGGCGTGTGTCGCTTGCGCGAGCTGTGGCGTATCCGAGCAAGCTGATTGTACTTGACGAACCCTTTACAGGCCTCGATGTTGAAACTAAGAAAACGGTCGTGCAGTTTCTTCTTGCGCATCGCGCCAATCGCACGTTGTTGGTATCGACTCATGGCGAAGATGACGTACGCTTGCTTGGGGGGAAGAAAATCCTGCTTTCTGCTATATCTGCTTCTGACCGAGGTGACTATACGGCAGATGAATATCATCGAGATACCTACCAGCAAGAACCATGCGATCGCGATACCAGTAAAGACGAGCGAGGCACCAGTACGAACGATCACGATGTAAGTAAGGATGAACGAGACGCAAGTAAGAACGGTCAAGGTACTAGCAAGGACAACCAAAACACAGGCACAAACGACCAAGACTCTCGTAAGGATGAAAGTGGTATACGTAAGAACGAACGTAAGGAGCAAACAATGATAGACACGACGATTCCCATGCGCGAGCTTGTTGCTGCCGAGCCACTGTTCGCCGACTTTTTGGTTTCGAAGGGATTCCCCTTCTCGGTAGAAAATCCGGTAACCGAATTCGTGACGTTTGACGAAGTTGTACAGCTGCGCGACCTCGATAAGGATGCATTTTTAGCAGAGTACGCTCAGTTTAAAGCTGAGAGAGAAAACGCTTAAGGTTGCGGCAATACGCCTTGAGCACGTGCGTTGTGTAAGAAGCTTGTATGTTTACCGTCGGTATAGATATTGGCGCTTCCTCGGTGAAAGTTGTTGCGCTGCAGGTCGGAGGTTCATCTCGCTTAGCGGCTCAGCAAAAGACTGCGGAAGAAGCGACCGAGGGATTTGGCAAAACTGAAGAGGATGTAGCCAGTGGGTTCAACAAAACCGCAGAGAGCGTAGCTGGCGAGTTGGGTAAAACCGCCGAAGAAGTAGGCGGTGAACTGAGCAAAAATGGCGAGTCATTTCCCTTTCCGCTTCTGTGGGCGCAACGGCGCGTCCATAAGGGGAGTGCGTCTGCTTGCTTACTCGATTTGCTTAGCGCGTTTGCCGACGATCTGCCGATTGATGAATGTGTTGGCTGGGTGCTGACTGGTTCGGGTGCTGATGCTTTTGTGGGGCACGGCGTTGCTATTCCCTTTTTGGAAGAGGTGCCTGCTCTTACGTTAGGGGTGCGCATGTTGCACCCCAAAGCGGCTTCTGTTATCGCTATGGGCGGGCAGCGGGCAGCGTATGTCACTGATCTTATTGGAGATAAACCTCCGCGCTTTGGAACGAATGAAAGCTGTGCTGCGGGTACGGGGTCGTTTTTTGAAGACCAGATGAGTCGCCTCAATCTGAGCATTGAAGACTATTCGTCTCATGCGCAGCGCGCAACATCGGTGCCGCGGCTTTCGGGACGCTGTGCCGTGTTTGCCAAGACCGATATTATTCATCGTCAGCAGGAGGGGGTAGCGGTTGACGATATCCTGCTGGGGCTCTGCTTTGCAGCAGTCAAGAGCTTTAAGGCTTCCATTGTGCGCGGTATGCCGGTGGAAAAGCCGGTGGTTTTAGCTGGTGGGGTGCTGCTCAATGCTGGTGTTGTACGCGCGGTGCGCGAAGTATTTGATCTCGATGCGCGTGAGTTGCTTTGCGGACAGGAAAACCTCTACCTTCAAGCGGTGGGTGCAGCTCTACATGCTGCACGCCTTGTGGGTTTTTCTGTCGAGAGCAATCCACTGGGAGCGTCAACTGATACGAACACATCTTCTTTTCAGCTGGGTGCAGCCACCTCGTCGCTTCCCGATATTGATGTATTGTTTACTTTATTGAGCGACTGTTCGGCATACGACACGCTTGCACGACGCGACCCACTTCCCGATACGGGGTTTAAGCCAACTGCTGGCTATCAGCTGCGTTCCCGTCCGTGGCCAGTCGACAGAGACGGTCGCACGCCTTGTGCGCTGGGTATTGACGTGGGTTCAACAAGTACCGATCTGGTGCTGTTGGATGCTGAGGGCGGTATCCTCGACGCGCAGTATTTGCGCACGGCAGGCAACCCTAAACAGGCGGTGCGCGACGGATTGAACTCGCTTGCTTCCCGCCTTGGTAATACGGTGCGCGTTGATGCGGTAGGCGTGACTGGTTCGGGCCGTACGATGATTGGAGAATTCGTTGGTGCCGATGCGGTGCGTGATGAGATTACTGCTCAGGCGCGTGCGGCGGTAGCTGCTGATCCATCGGTCGATACCGTGTTTGAAATTGGTGGGCAGGATTCAAAGCTTATTGTTATTGACAACGGCCAGGTAGTCGACTTCCAGATGAATAAGATCTGCGCAGCGGGCACTGGGTCTTTCGTGGAAGAACAGGCTGCTCGGTTGGATATTCCGTTGGCAGAATACGGCGATTTGGCGCTCTCGTCGAAGAGTCCAGTTGAACTGGGCGATCGCTGTACGGTATTCGTGGAGACAGCCATTGCTACTGCGCTTTCTCAAGGGGCTGCTAAGGCCGATATAGCGGCAGGACTTTGTCAGTCCATTGTAAGCAACTATCTGAACCGGGTGGTGTCCACGAAACGGGTGGGCAAACGTATCGCGCTGGCGGGTGGTGTCGCTTATAACAAGGGCATTGTGGCTGCGTTTAAGCAGCGCTATGGTGAAAATCTGTTCGTGACGCCTTGGTATGCTGTTTCGGGCGCAGTGGGTGCGGCCCTGCTCGCTTATGAAGCACAAGGTCAAGCGGTAGGTCACGTGATGGGCCAAGCGGTAGGCCAAGCGCAGAATCAAGCGCAAAAGGTAGCAAAGCGACCTGAAACTAATTTCCGTGGGTTTGATCTGACAGGCACAACAAAGCAATCGAGGCACGTTGATCTGGCAGAGGTCGAGCGGAATCGCGCCTTCTTTGGCAAGTCGCAAGAGTTCTACCTGGAAGGTTACAACCCAACTATCGACCCCAATAAAAAGACAGTCGGCGTGCCGCGCGCCCTTCTTTTGTACAAATTCTTTCCCTTGGCGAATGCCTTTTTCCGCACGCTTGGCTATAACGTTATTCTGTCGGATGTCAGCGACGAAGAAACAGTCCGGCTTTCCCAGCAAACCGCGCGTGGGGAAACCTGTTACCCGGTAAAGCTTATTCATGGGCATATGGCTCAGCTGGCTGATGCGGGCATTGATTATTTATTCATGCCGCGCGTGCATACGGTCAAGCATGGTGCGGTAAAAGTGGAGCACAATTACGGGTGTCCTTATATGCAGGTGGCACCCCTATTGGTGGCGCGCGATCTGGGGTTAGAAGAGCGTGGAATACAGCTGATTGCACCTGAGCTCGATCTCGATTTAGGTCAGCAGGCAATGGCAAGTGCCATGATGGGGGTCGGCGTCCAATTGGGGCACGACCCGCACGAAACCGCAAAGGCTCTTTTGGCAGGCGGGTTTGCCGTCAACGAGTTCTCCCGCAAGGTTGAAGAGCTTGGTAGCCAGTTGATTGATTCGCTTGAGCCCAACGAACGAGTGCTTGTGATAGTGACGCGTAACTACGGCATTGAAGATGCCGTGCTGAACATGGGTATCCCTGACCTCTTGTTAGATCGCGGGCAGAAGGTTATTACTGTGTCTCACCTCGAGGGAGGCCATGATTGCGATATTTCGCGTGACTATCCGTGTGTTTGTTGGCCGTTTGGTCAGCATCTACTGACGGCGATGAAAATTATTCGCCGCGACCCGCGCCTGTTTGCGGTGTATTTAACAAATCACGGGTGTGGCCCCGATACGATGCTCACCCATCTGATGGCTGAAGAAATGAAGGGCAAGCCCTATCTACAAATTGAGGTTGACGAGCACTTTTCAAAGGTGGGCGTTATTACGCGCATAGAAGCATTTCTAAACAGTCTCGATCATTATCAGGCGCAAGAAGCTGATCGCACGCTGCCGTTTTCGCCAAAACAGGTAACTGCTCAGGTAGAGCCACTTGATCCCCGAAAGGTAATAGGGCTGCCTTCATTTGGTCCTGCAGGTCCACTGCTGGGTCGCTGGTTTGAAAATCAGGGGTATCAGGTATCGTTGCTGGAGCCGTCTCCGGCGGCTATTGCACGCGGTCGGCAGGAAATGACAACAAAGGAATATCTTTCGTTTACGGCGCTGGTGGGTGTGGGTTTGCGTGCAGCTGAACAATATGCCGCTGAGCAGCATGCAGATGGCGTGCACTCCGATGGCGAACAGGTGCTCGATAAGCACAGCGTCAAGCTGCAGGTAGACAAACAAGAAGCGGCGGGCAGTAATAGGGCTGAACAAGAAGTAGCAGACAAGCATGCGATTAAACAAGCGGCGTTGCCAACATCAAGTACTGGTTTCCATCTGCTGATTCCTTCCACCGAAGGGGCCGAGGCCGACAACCTCTACGAGCGAGTGCTGATCTCGAAATTGGCGGCGTATGGCCTTGCCGACACCGAAATAATTTCACCAAAGCTCGAGCAACTACCTGCTCGTTTAGGCGCTCGCCTCGAGAGCTTTTTTGCTGTGCTAGTAGCAAACGATGTTATTCTGGCGACACCACCGGATAAGCGCGCTGATATACAGGCTGCTTTACTCGAGGATTGTTCATTTGAAGCGGTCCTGTCACAGGCGCAACGTGTTTCTTATGCGCGAGCAGGCCAAGCAGATAAACCATCTGTGCTGGTGGTGGGTGAATGGCCCTGCGTACTAAGCGATCACCTGTCCGGCGGCATGTGGCGCAAACTCGAAGGGGAAGGCTATACGCTCCGCCGTATGCCTATCGCAGAGTTCTTTTGGTTTATGTGGCGTGATGTGCTTGAGGGCGTTGCTCGCGACGATGCCCGCTGGGCTGCGCTTGACCGCCTAGCCAATCTGATGCGTCAGATATCGTGCGCGCTCGGAAGTGCATCGCCATTCTGCGACGACGTTGAGAGCCTTTGTGCTGAAGCTGACAAGCTTATGGGGCGATTCCGCGGTGCCAATGGACGCTATCGTGCTGCTAAGGCATGTATGCCACCGGCTAGTGTGCAGGGGGTACTAGCTACTTCGTCTCTCTACGAGAATACGGACATCATTCTAAAGTTATTCTCAGACAGCTGGGAATTGCCTGTGCCGATACTGCATGTGAATTTTGATGCGGCGCTTGACCAGGGTATTGAGGAACGTATTCGGTCGTTTCTCTATTACTTGCAACCCACTGTTCCTGCTACGAGTGAACAACCAGCAAACGAATCGCTTGTATCAGAGGTTTCATGTGGGTAACATGATCTAAAACCGCAATCAACGTCAGCAAATCGCATTCAGTAGTATCGCAGGTGAAAGGACTGAGAGATGATACACATCGAAGTTGAAGACCTGCATAAAAGCTACGGGGAAGGTGAAGCGCGCGTTGAAGTGCTGCGCGGGGTTAACTTGCAGGTTGAGCGCGGCAGTATGAATGCCATCTTAGGACCTTCAGGTTCGGGTAAATCAACACTGCTCAATGCTATTGGGGGTCTTGAATCGGTCGATAAAGGGTCTATTCGCGTTGAGAAGCACGATATTACTACGTTGGGACCAAAGGAACTTTCTGCGTATCGACGTGCCACAGTCGGGTTTGTCTTTCAGTTCTACAATCTGATTCCCAACCTCACGATAAGTGAAAATATCCGCGTGTGCCAATATCTTTCGTCCGATCCGCTTGATACCGCTGAGTTGCTTTCGACATTAGGTCTTGCCGATCATGCCAATAAGTTTCCCAGCGAGCTTTCCGGTGGCCAGCAACAGCGTTGCGCTCTCGCCCGTGCTCTGGTGAAGAACCCGTCTGTTCTGTTATGTGATGAACCGACCGGTGCACTCGATACGCACACCGCTCGCGAAATCCTGATGTTATTGGAACTTGTTAACAAGCGATTCGGCACAACGATGCTGATTGTCACGCACAGCGAGGGAATCTGTGCCATGGTCGATCAGATAGTGACGATTAAAGATGGTCTTATCGAACGTGCCGAAGCCAATGCTCACAAGATTCCCGCTGGCGACATTCAGCTTTAGGGGACCGCTATGCAACGGTTGCTCTTTATCAGTTCATTAAGAAGTGTTAAGTCAAACGCGTTGCGTTATGGTGCCCTCATGCTAACCGTTGCACTTTCAATGTTGTTGGTCATCGGTACCCTTGCTTCGGCGCTTGATGTTATCAATTCAGTGGAGTCAAGTAATGCGGCACATCATCAGGAAGACGGTGAATTCGGCACATTCGTTCCGCTAACAGACTCTGAAGTGGCAAAACTTGAAGATCGTGGTCTTACGATAGAGGCACAGCCCTATTTGGATTTTTCTCAGGAAGACGGTTCGACGCTGCGTGTGATGGCAAATCGCGAGCAGATTAATCAGGTAGTTGTTCACGAAGGAGCGCTTGCGGCGTCCGAAAACGAAATTGCAATTGAGACTCTGTATGCGAAGGCAAAAGGGCTCGCAGTGGGCGATTCTGTGCAAGTTAGCGGCAAAACATGTACGGTTTCAGGCATTGTGTCATCGCCTGATTACGACTTCTGTGTGCCTAATCTGTCGTCAACTGTTGCTGATGCCCGAGAGTTCGGTACGGCGTTTACCACTGCTGATACCTATAACGATCTGCGCGCCGACGGGCAGGCAATACGTTCCGAAGCATATCGGTATGCGTTTTTGCTGCCGAGTGATCTTACTGCAGCGGATGTGAAAAAACAGCTCGAAGAATTTGATGTTGACCCCGCTGCGGTTGATGACGTGTACTTCCACGAATTGGTCGATCGCACGTTGCAGGATCGTACCGACATCGAACAAGGTATCGATGAACTGGCTCAGGGTAGTGCAAGCCTTTCTGCGGGAACCTCTTCACTGCGCGAAGCGCTCGATAATTTTGATGAAGCACTCTCTCCGCTCAGTTCGTCTTCGGCACGTCTTGCGCAGGGGCTCGATCAACTGTCTGCCAGCTCAGATTCGCTTGAAGCAGGTTCAGCTGAAGTATCTCGCGCATTGCAGCAGCTCGATGCTGGCGCAACGCAACTGGCGCAGGGAGCGTCGGCACTCAGCCAGATGCCAGGTCTTTCGAGTGAGGCTGTTGCGTCATTAGAAGGGGCTGCCCGTCTGCAGAGTGGGATAGAAACGCTACGTCAGCGGTATCAAGAAATGGATAGCGGTCTTGCGGCATATGGATCTGGTGTTGATGCAGCCGCTACTGGGTCACATCAATTGGCGCAGGGGGCATCACAGATACAGGATTCAGCTAGCGATCTTGCACACGCTGCAGCTGACCTAGAAGAGGCAGCGGGGGATTTTGATGTGGGCGTTCAGGAACTGAAAGAGCGGGTAAATACCCTGCTTGATAAGCAGTTTCCACTTGATATCGACAACCTGACCGAATTTACTTCAGCTGCTGACAATAGTCGTATTGCCGCATCGAGCGATGATTTGAAGATCAACATTAATTCAGGATTGTTTATTGGCGTCGTGGCGCTGCTGATGATCGCCTATGTGATATCAGTGTTTGTGCTGCATACGGTCGACCGTGATAGCGCGATTATTGGGTCGCTCTATGCTCTTGGCGTGCGTCGTGGGTCTTTGGCACTGTGTTATACCGCGCCGGCAGTATTGTCTTGTTTTGTCGGTGGCATATTGGGCACAATAGGTGGTCTTTCGGCTCCGTGGATGGACATGATGCTCAGCGATACGCTGGCGTATTATTCGCCGCCGCCGATTGTCTACACCGTTGATGCGTGGGTTATTGCTTATGGCGTTGTGATGCCAACTGTTTTGGCCTTTATCGTGAACATGATCGTGATTTCCCGCGCACTTAATCGTCCAGCGCTTTCACTGCTGCGCCATGAAACACACACGGGTCGGGCTGCACGCATTACGTTAAAAGATCGCAATTTTATGCGGACGTTTTGCGTGCGACAGCTGTTGCGTGAATGGCGTAGTGCGTCAGCAGTCATCATCGGTCTATTTGTGTGTCTGGCTATCCTCTGTATGGGGGTTACCTGTTATGTTTTGTGCACCAGCTTGCAGACAAACATAGCAGCGGATACCAAGTATGAATATCTCTATGAATACAAGTACCCAACCGAAGAGGTTCCAGCAGGGGGCGTAGAAGCGTATGGCGAATCGCTCAATCGTTCAATACTTGGCTACGACCTGCGTATCGAGGTATATGGCCTGACCGATAATAATCCGTTTTTCCCGTCCATTAAGGCACGTGGGCAAAGTGAAGTCAGTATATCGTCGGCGCTTGCAAGCAAGGCGGGGTTGCATGAAGGTGACGAGGTAATACTGTACGATCGTATTGGTGGAAAAGCGTATGGTTTTACGATAGCTGAGGTGGTTCCTTATAGCCCATCGCTTGCATGCTTCATGCCGATTGATGACATGCGTAAATTGTTTAATCAAGAAGACGATTACTACAATATTGTATTTGCTGATCACGCGCTTGATATCGATGCGGGCAGGCTGTATGAAACCGTCACGCGTGCCGACGTGGTAGAACGTTCGAGCATTTTCGTAGACCTTATGGGTAGCCTTATTGTTTCGCTTGCTGGATCTGCTCTGCTTATTCTTATTGTCGTGATGTATCAAATGATGGCCGTGATGATCGACCGGTCGGCACAGAGCATTTCTCTTATGAAGGTATTTGGCTACCGCAATCGGGAAATACGCAAGCTGTTCCTGGACGCGAATTTTATCGTGGTAGCTGTTGGTACGGCGTTTGTTTTGCCGCTGGCCAAATGGGTCATTGACCTGATGTATCCATACTTTGTATCGAATGTGAGCTGCCAGATTGATCTTGTCTGGAGTTGGCAGATGTACGTGGCGGTGTATGCAATTGTTATTGGGTGCTATTTTGTCACGCGGATACTGCTTATGTCGAAAGTAAGTAAGACATCGTTGCATGAAGTGTTGCAACGCCGCGAGTAACGGTAGGGCATTTTCGTATGGTGGCACTAACAAGTAGCGCGAGATAGCGTGTGTGAACTTCCTTTAAAGAGGGCCCGCATACGGAGAAATGCTTCCGGTGGTATTTCGTTATAAGATGTCGCTTCCGCTAGGAACCGTCCCGTCGGAATTCTTTTCGTTTTCAGCTACCCAAGAACGCGTACATTCAATAAAGGCCTTTGTGGCGATGGATGCCTTATCGAGTGACCGAACAGCTATGCCAAGCTGCCGTTCAAGCGGGATTTCCGGCTTGAGTGCAACGAGGTCAAAAGGTGTATCGCGCAGAATAAGCTGTGAGAACACGCCGAAGCCCAACCCTTGAGCAACCATACCCATGACTGCGTAATCGTTATCCACCTCAAAGCGTACATTTGGTTCAACACCGTGGTTTTCGAATAGGGTGTCCATTTCGGTATGCGTGTCATTGCGTACCTTAATGTAGGGTTCGCTGCCAAGTGCCCAAGCAGGGAATACGCCGCCTTGTGCCAGGGGATGGTCGGTCGCAACCACAATAGCAAGCGGATCCTGCGCAAGGGAAATGGTGTGAAAATCCAGTTTGGTTGGGGTAACTACAAACGCGCAGTCAAAGTCGCCCCGCCAGCAGGCGAGCTCTTGCGCTTCTTGTTCTTCGTAGCAGACACTTTCAAATTCTACCTGAGGGTGGTCATCCAAAAAGCGACTAATGATACCCGGTAGCCAGTGCACTGCCACACTGGTAAATGATGCAATACGAATGGTGCCGCCTTCGATGTGGCGGACTTCGTCTAGGCGGGTTTGCAGGGCACGTTCTGAATTGCAAACCTCCTGTATCCAAGGAAGAAGCGCCTCGCCATCGGGTGTTGGACGCACGCCGGCATGGCTGCGTATAAGTAGCGCCGTTCCCATATCTTTTTCGAGTGCGTTAATCAGATAACTGATGCCGGCTTGGGTGTATCCGAGATCAGCTGCCGATTGCTTAAAACTTCCTGTTTCGACCGCTTTCACGAAGGCTTCATACTTCGGGTTCATGGCAGCTTGCCTCCTTATGATAAATTCCCACGTCATTTGAGATATAAGTAAATCATGATGATATATAAGATAGTCAAATTTTACTTTTATACAAGCGCGGCATATCATGCTTGCAGAGAGACGATACAACCTACGTTGTCATCAGCGGCTTTCCGATAAGTAGAGTTTGAAGTGGGTGCACCCCTTGGGCTTGTGCGCTCTTTGAATGCTTTTGCGCTTGGCCTGAATCTCTTGGAATGGTTAGAACAGTGTGTTGGAAAGGAATGCTTCCGAACGTGCAGAGTAAGCAGGGCATAGTCATTATGTTGGTTCTTATCCAGGCAGCTATTTATGGCTTGGGTAATGTCCTTATGAAGATTGCCTATCTCGGCATTTCACCGATGTGGTGTGCGGTACTGCGCTTTGGTCTGGCATTCGTGCTATTCATGCTCTTTTTCGGACGGCGGGTGATCTCTACTTTCAAAGGTAAGCGTCTGCGCACGTGGTTGCCGTCTTGTCTGCTGATGGCAGCTTCATTTCTTTTGTGTGGTCTTGCGGTCAATCTAACCAGTGCGACTAACGCAGGCTTTTTCATGGCGTTACCGATGCTCTTTACTCCCGTGCTTTCGTTGGTGGTACTTCGTCGTGCCTACACGCTGCAAACAGTTTTACTGCAGGGAGTGGTTATCGCGGGGCTGTATTTGCTGTGCTGCAATGGGGGAGCGCTTTCGTTTGGCCCAGGTGAGTTTTGTGGCTTGGCGAGTTCAGCGTGCTTTGCGGCTTCTATCGTTATGGCCGAGCATGGCTTGGGTGAAGTGGATGCGATTGCCATGTCTGTTGCGCAAATCGGCGTTACGTTTGTGACGGCCACCGGAGCAGCCATCGTTTTTGAAGTGCCTCCTGTTCTTGACGCTGTGCCACTGGAAAGCTGGGTTGCCATTGCATTTCTGGCTGTTATTGGTACGTGTGTGGCGTTCTTCTTACAAAACTTTGCTCTGTCGCGTATTCCGTCAGCCACTGTTTCGGTGTTGCTGTGCGCCGAGCCGGTATTTACCGCCGCCATTTCAGCCGTTGCTTTGGGTGAAGTGCTGACGTCGGTAGGTATTGTTGGTGCTGCGCTTATTGTGGCGTGCACAATGGCGGCATCTTTAGAAGATACGCAGATAACGCTGCCGCATCGTATAGTGCACGAGCATGTGCAGCGTCTTTCATCTGTCCGCCGTTAGGGTTCGGACCCATTAAAAGCTATCCTGCGATCATCGTATGAGCCTGCGTCATAAGCCCGCCGATGAGTGTCCATGAGTTCATCGGCAGACTGTCTTCAAGCTCTATGACGATATTTCATGGCTTCATGAGCCTCGAGATCTTCAGTTCAGCGCATTTCATCAAGGAGCCCTTCCAGGTAGTCGAGTCCGCTCCTGCGCTCGCGCACATCGACTGACATCGCTAGGTCACAGGCCACGACCGCTGCAGGCATCTCTGTGGCATCAGCTAGTGAATCGGGCAGATCGCTCGCGAATCTTGCAGTGCATGAGCCCGTTGCGTCCTCCACGAGAAAGAAGTTGCGTTCTAGTTCCTCCGCGGTCATAGCGGGACACACAATCGTTCGACCGCCTCTTCATCGGGTGAATACGGCGAGGGTGAATTGTTCCTGTTCCGCTTTGCGATTGGCGGGATTCAGACGCGTCTAGGAGCTGTCATTGGGGCGGAGAGTGCTTTCTGTAGTCGGAAGGCGCTTCCGCAGCGTCCGCACGCTTTCAGTCCAACCCGTGAAGTTGCTCAATGTAGTTCTTGTGGTCGGTGACGAGGCTCGCGAGCAGTACCAAAACGTTTAGCTCGTGGTGGTTGTGCTCGAGCTGGGGTTGACAAGGGAGTTCAGCACACCCTGCCCAGAGCTGATGACAATATTCACCTTCGAACCCTTTTCAACCTTTGTGCCACTGTCGGTGCTCTGCTCGATAACGGTACCCTTTGGCTTGTCAGATGACTTTTCAGTCACATCGCCCAGTACAAGACCCTTTTCAGTTAACGCACTCTTGGCGCCGTCCTTCGTCATGCCCGTGAGGTTGGGTACCGCGACGGTCACAACAGAAGGGCCAGTGGAAATGACATACGACACCTTGCTACCCTTGCTAACCTTTTTGCCAGCCGAGGGGCTCTGGCTGATAATGTCCCCTTCAGCTACCTTGTCAGAAGCCTTTCGGTCGCTGAGAGACCCAGTAAGCCCCACATTCGAAAGAGCAGCTTGAGCTTCCTTTTCGCTCATACCAGTGATATCTGGCACCGATACACTTTCAGGGCCGCTTGAGAGCGAAAAGGTTACCGTTGAACCCTTTTCAACCTTTGTGCCGGCGGCTGGATCTTGTGTGGCGACCTTGTCTTTTGCTACTTCATCAGAAGCGACAGCTGTACCCTGTGAAGCAGTTAGCCCCGCCTTGGTAAGTGCTTGTTTTGCCTGGTCGGCATTCATTCCATTGAGATCGGGGACCTCTACTTGTCCTTTACCTTTAGAAATATTCAAGTTGATAGCTGAACCCTTTTCGACGGTCGTACCAGCTGGCGGGTCGGTACTCACGACGCGCCCTTCGTCAGTTGAGTCGTCGTATACTTCGGTTGTTGTACCTATGGTGTAGCCAGCCGATTTCAGGGTAGCCTCGGCCTGCTGGGCCGTTTGCCCTGTTACATCGGGTACCATGCTGCTGCCGTTCATGCCGCTGAGTGCAAAGGCGATAGCGGCAACAAGCAGCGCGACAGCAGCGATAATAGCAACAATAACAGCGTTGCGCCGCTTCTTATGCTTCGCTTGTTCTTCTTCGTCGACAGCGCGCATAACCGAGGGCGCACCGCTTACAGGTGAGCCCTCGGAGGCAAGTGGTTGCATAACTGAAGTAGCGCCAGCAGCATTGCTGATAGGTGGGACGAAAGTACCATTTGACATGACATGGGTTGCATCGTCATCAAGACTGACGGGCCGTCCAGCTAGGTAGTCGTTGAGCGCATGCTTCATGTCGTTAACGGTTGCAAAGCGCGCAGCAGGATCTTTTTCAAGCGCTCGCAAAATAATAGCTTCAAGATTAGGGTCGAGATCGGGGTTAACTTCACGTGGCGGCACAGGAGCATCGCTCACCTGTTTCATGGCTACGGATACCGAATCGGGTCCGTCAAAGGGAAGCTTGCCCGTGGCAGCTTCGTAGAGCACAACGCCGAGTGAATAAATATCCGACGCTGGGGTGAGTTCTTTGCCCTGAGCCTGTTCAGGCGATATATAATGTGCTGTTCCCAGCACCGCAGAGGTCTGCTGCTTCATGGAATTCTTCGCACGGGCGATGCCAAAGTCCATCACCTTCACGTTGCCGTCAGGCTGAACCATGATATTTTGCGGCTTGATATCACGGTGAATAATGTCTTGGTTGTGGGCTACAGAAAGCGCCTTACATACCTGCGCACCGATTTCAGCAACCTTACGTTGGTTGATGGCGCCGCGTTGCGTAATAGCAGTTTTGAGATCGCTGCCGCGTACATATTCCATCACCATATAATGGATGCCTTCATCTTGGCCCCAGTCGTATACATTGACGATATAGGGACTCTGCAGATTAGCAGCGGCAGCAGCTTCTTGGCGGAAGCGTTGGGTGAATTCAGGATCAGAAGCATACTGGGGCAGCATGACTTTTACGGCCACAAGTCGTCCGAGCACTCGATCCTGCGCACGGTACACCTCGGCCATGCCACCGATGCCGATGCGTTCGGTGAGCTGATAGCGATTATTGAATACACGGCCTATCATGTTTCCGTTCACGTTTTAACTCCTTTTGGGCACATGCTGAAGGCGCATTGCATACACACCTTACAGCTTACCGTATTTACAGAGCTCCCTGTTCCTGCAGGGCGGTTCTTAACACATTCTTTGCGCGAGCTGCAGCATTTGTGCTGCTGTCGGAGGCCTGTTCGAGCACGATGGCGACAACCACCTTACTATCGTCGGTTGGACCCATGCCGACAAACCAGCTGTCGTCGTGAGCCTTACCGGTTTGAGCAGTACCCGTTTTGCCCGCAATACTAACGCCGTTGATGCCGGCAGCAGTACCCGTGCCCTCGTCGACAACGCCCTTCAAAACAGCACGTTCACGCTGAGCAGTTTGTGCTGACATGACATTGGCGAATACTGAGGGCGTAGTGCTTGAAGCCTTTTCACCATCGGCGTTGTACACACTGTCGATAAGATAGGGCTTCATAATGCTGCCATCATTAGCAATACCGCAGCCAACGAGCGCCATTTGCAGCACGTTAGCCTGCGGGCCAGCAGGGCTTTTATGCTCACCTACTGGTTGTCCACAGGCGGCCCATGCCGTTTCCCACGTGGTCATTTCGCTGGGGTTGGGCATAAGCGATTGCGTCAGCGGCAGATCAAAGGGTACGTTTTGGTTAAAGCCATAAGCTTCGGACGACTTTACCAACAGATCGGGACCTATCTGTACACCAAGCTGTCCAAAAACAGTATTTGAGGAAAGTTCGGTCGCCCGTGCCAATGAAATAGTGCCGTAGCTATACCCATCAAAGTTGGTGATAGGAGCGTTGCCAATATCCATGGTGCCGGGACTCTTGTAGGAAGTCTTTTCAGTGGCAATGTTGTTTTGCAGCGCTGTGGCCAGTGTGACCATCTTGAAGGTGGAGCCCGGTGCATAGAGCGCTTGCGTGGCGCGGTTATACAGCGCGTCGGAAGATGATCCCGGCCCTGTTGATCCAGCGAGCAGCGATTCAAAGTTAGCAGCATCATAGGTGGGCGATGAAGCCATGGCCAGCACCTTGCCGGTTTCTGGATCCATAACGACACACGCCCCTGAATAGCCTTCAAGGGCATCTTGAGCAGCTTTTTGGATCTTGGAATTGATTGTGAGTTTCACATCGTTGCCCGATCGTGAAATACCAGCGTAGGCGTTGATGACATCGGTCCAGGTGGCGAATGAACTTTCGCCGGTTAACTGGTCGTTTGCTGTCGCTTCAATGCCGCTGGTTCCATATTGAGTTGACGAATAGCCCACCACCTGCGCAGCAAGTGTGCCGGCAGGATACGTACGCGTGTATGTGCCATCGCCATTGGGTACGCTTTGGGCAAGCACCGTGCCATCAGAGGTGGATATTGTGCCACGTTCGCGGGTGGCCTGCTTTTGGATGGTGTGGTTGTTGCCGGGCAAGTTCTGATAATAGCTTGCGTTAACCACCATCAGCAGTGTGAGGTTAGCTACCAGTACGGCAAACAGCACCGCAATAAATAGCGCCAGATGGGTAAGGCGTTTGCCTAAGGCTACACGCCCCAGCACACTGTTGGCATGTATCTGGGTGGTCGCGCCGCGCATTTCTGCTTCGATACCGGTGCCTTCATCACCGCATTTCAGCAACATGCCAACGGCGATAAAGCTTGCGAGCAGCGACGATCCACCTTGGCTGACAAAGGGAAGAGTCAGACCCGTTAAGGGAATCAGCCGCGTGACACCACCAACAATAATGAAGGCTTGAAGCACAATAGCGCAGGTAAGACCTGTTGCAAGAAATGAACTGACATCGCTTTTTGCGCGCGCGGCTGTCACCATGCCACGTATGGCGAAGCATACATACAAAAGCAACAACCCGGCTGCACCAAGCAGTCCGCTTTCTTCGGCAATGGCGGCAAAAATATAGTCGCTTTCAACAACCGGGATCTTATCGCACAGTCCGTTGCCAATACCAACACCGAATATGCCGCCATCAGCCATTGAGTAGATGGCCTGCGTTAACTGGTAACCTTTTCCGCCGGCATCAGCGAAGGGATCAAGCCAGGTTTCTACGCGGATTTGCACATGGGTGAATAGTTTCCAAGCGGCAAGTGCACCAACAAATGCCAGCAAAATGCCCCCGACCACATAAGATTTTTTGCCGGTGGCTACGTAGAGCATAGCGAGAAATACAAAGAAGACGACAAGTGCACTACCGAGGTCTTTTTCAAATACCACAACGAGCAGCGAAAGCCCCCACATAAGAAGCATCGGCAGCAGTGTGCGCAGGTCGGGAATGTGTAGTGGGCCTACTCGCCAGGTAAACACTGAAAGCATTTCGCGATTAGCAGCAAGATAGCCTGCCAAGAACAAGACAATCATAAGTTTTGCTATTTCGCCCGGCTGGAAACTAAAAGGTCCCAATCCCAACCAGATACGACTACCCGATATCTCTTTACCAATACCAGGCAAAAGTGGCGAAAGTAAAAGAATAATGCCAAAGACCATTAAGGTGTACTTATATTCAGCTGCTCGATCAATACGCTTAACAAGGGCGACAACCAAAATCATGCACACGATGCTGCCGATAAGCCAGATAACTTGTCGAACGGCCATTTCAGGAGCAAGACGGGTAATGAATGCAATGCCAATGCCCGATAAGGCAAACGAAAGCGGCAAGAGGGCGGGGTCGGCACCGGGCGCCCAGATGCGCACGGCGAAGTGGGCGAGTGCAAAGGTAGCAAAAATAGCAAGTGGAACCCCAAGGGTATCAACGCCTACCTGTCCACCATTGTGCATCACGATCATGGCGTACAGCAGGATAACTAGGGGAGCCGCCACCAAGAGCAGCAGCAATTCAGTATTGCGGCGGGTCATAGGGCTGCACCCCCTTGCTGTTGAGTGCTATGAGCATGTGATGCTTGAGAGTTGTTAGGAGAGCTGCCGGTAAAAGAAACACTGGTTGCCGAAGCGCTCGTTGATACTTCAGTGGACGCTTCAGCTGAAGACGGCGACGCATCAGAATCGGCTGCAGTGCTGCCGTTTGTTGCATTCTGAGCGGCACTTGAGAGCACTTCGCGTTCACTCAGCGCTTCCTTTTCTGCTTCGGTTTCACTCTGCGTGTTCGATGACGAAGTCGAAAATTTGCTTGAAGAGGCAATATCGCTTTGATATTCATCAACAAGCTTGTTGGCGGCATCAAGGCTATCGGTGCGGATAACGCCATCTTTCAGGCGAGCTGCCACACCTGGTTGGAGGTCATCGACGGATATGTCGGTGACGTGATCCAAGTGAGAAAGCTCGTGTCCGAGCACCGTGCCAGGAGCACCGGCATATACAGCCACCTTGCCATCTTGCGCGGTAAGGTAGGCGGTGCCCTGCGCATATGAATACACACCGAAGCAGACACCAAGGATTGTGGCGATCAGGGCGGCTACGATAAACACACCCCAAAGTCGTCCCCGTTGGCGCGCTTTGCGCACGCGAGCGCTCGCATTTCCCTCGATATCAACTACGACTACCGTGACATTATCGTAGCCACCGGCGCCAATTGCTTCATTAACCAGGATGCTTGCACAGCGTTGTGGGTCGTGTGTGCGATTAAGAATACGCTCGATCTGTTTATCTTCGAGCATGGTAGTCAGGCCATCTGAGCAAAGTAGCAGGCGATCGTGAGCAGCCACGTTGATCTCGTAAAGGTCAGGTTGCATGCCGGGATCACTACCAAGGGCGCGGGTAATTACCGATCGTTGCGGATGTACACGCGCTTCTTCAGCGGTTAATTCGCCTGCTTCGATCATGTCGGCCATCAGGCTGTGATCACGGGTCAGTTGTTGGAGACGCCCATTATGAAGCAGGTAAGCGCGACTATCACCTACCTGGGCTAATGCGAGGCGCTCACCATCAAGCACCGCAGCAGTGAGGGTTGTCCCCATGCCGGAGCGCCCTTTTTGGCGCGCAGCTTCAATAACAGCATGATTAGCGGTGACAACAGCAGTCCCGAGCGCTTCAGTATCAGCTTCGTGTGGAGCGTCATGAGCAAGCGATCGAACAGCTATTTCGCTGGCTACTTCACCGGCAGCATGTCCGCCCATGCCGTCTGCAACGGCAAACAGGGGAGGAGCTACCACAAGACTATCTTCATTGTGTTCGCGCACACAACCGATATCAGTGCGGCTACCAAACAGCGCGGTGAATGCTCGCCGGCTTCGTGCGCTTGGACGTCCGGACATTACACAAACCTCACGCGGATGGCGACATCACCAATGGTGACAACGTCCTTATTGCGCAGAGCGATTGCTTCGCGAATGCGCTGTCCATTTACATATGTGCCGTTGGTTGATCCGAGGTCTTCGATAAAAAGGTTTTGCCCCATCAGGGTAAAACGTGCATGACGTCCCGATACGTAGCTGGCACCAATAACGATGTCTGCACCAGGATTGCGTCCAACAATAACCGGGCCATGCACAGCTATTTGCACACCCCGCAGTTCTTTGGGACCTTTCTCAACCGCAATAGTCCATGACTTTTCGCGGCGCCGCTGACCACGAACAAGTCCGATGCCTGTTTTCATAATGGCAAACAGGAATAGATACAGCAAAGCTACGAAGAGAAGTCGTGCAATCAGCAGAGTTACATCTATTGCCACGCGTACATCCTTTGGTTTCGCCTTGCTTTCATGAACAGCTGCTTAGTGCAGACTGAACATCAGATCGGTGGTGCCGATCGCGATGCGGTCCCCCTCCATAAGGGGACGAGTTGTGATGCGTTGTCCGTTTACAAAGGTGCCATTAGTTGATCCAAGGTCGGTAATCAGCCACTGGCCCTGTGTATCGCAGCGCAGTTCGGCATGACTGCGGCTTGCGTTGATGTCATCAATAACAATGTCGCTTGCACTGCTCCGACCAACAATCATGCGCGATGAATGCAGCGTCCACGCACGCAGGGTTGCATTGTCGATCAGGCGTGCAACGGTAATAGCAGCGGCAGGGGCTGACACACCGGCCGCGAACGAACCGCCAGCTGGTGGGGTCGATGGTTGTGCGGTGGGTTGCTCTACGGGTGGAATGGCCTGAGCCGACTGCTCGTAGCTTTCAAAGTCCTGGCTGTTAAAAGTATATTCGCCATAATCGATTGAACGATCGATTTCTTCTTCTGGTACATAGGGAAGAGGAGGTTTCGCCTGCGGGGCTTGCGAAGCCTGTGTAGAGACCGGTGTTGCTTCAGGAGTGGCATTTTGTTCGGCCATCCCTGCTGAGGCCATACCAGCCGCATTTGGAATAGTGACAGGGGTGGCTGAAGCAGCTGGGGTTGCTGGTGCTGCCGTGCTGTTGGACGCCATGGCATGGGCATTTTGCGCGTGAGTTTGCGGATATGTCTGCGGATAACTTTGTGGACGAACGGCACCAGCCGTTGATGGATAAGCAGCGGCTGGTGCATAGGCGGATGCGACACTGCCGCGATTATTTTGCGCACGCTGCTGTGGCACTGGTTGGGGAGCAAGGCCATAGCGAGCCATTTCTTCCTGGCGCAGTTGCGCAACAATGGGTGCTGAAACCATTTCGGCAATAACATCAAATTTGCCATGCTTCAGTTCTTCATCGACGATAAACCGCACGAGTGGTGTGCCATCCATCGACAACCCTGATTCAGCAGCCTTGGCCGCTAAATATGTTTCTGTTTCGCCGGCCAACGTGGGATAATAACCAAATAAGCGCTGATCATCATCGGGGTTAACAAGAATGGTATAGAGCGTGGGGGCGTATTGTCTGCCCGCACCCACCATTTTTTCACGCTTCATGGCGCGCTCCGCCTTTTTGGAGATCTGCACCGGTGATATGGGGGCATCGAACATACGGTCAGCCGCGCCTTCGAGGCCGTTTTCCATACCTCTTTCCAATCGCGAGAAAATGCCCATTAAAGCTCCTTGCCTGCATGCACTGCACGTAGCGGATTGTTCAAACTCTCATCTTGCCATAAACGGACATTCCTGTGCTCTTTTGGGGCGTTTTTCATCCAAAATGACACGAAAGAGCACGTCTTCGCCGAAAACCAGCAAATAATACAGTTCTGCCGCCCGTTATCTATCTGTTTGCCGTGAGCGTTCGTTTCTTCAGATCACATCGTAGCAATATACGTTGATGAGCGCCCCGTATTGTGACTATGAGATATTTAGTCTCATGTGTGCCTACAATGGCGGATGTTTGACGGGGCGCTATGCTGCTGCGAAGGTTCGCTAAGACCTTTCTGCTTACGAGCGATTTGCTTTGCGTGACAGTACAATGTTGCGTGCCATAAGATAGGTGACCAAGAAGTACCCTCCATAGATGACTAGCGCGAATGTAGCCGTACCGATGAGCGGTTTGATGATATCTAGATGTCCTAATGTTCCAATGACATCAACAAGAGCTGAGACGGCCACAACAGAGTGACAGATACCTAGCACGAGCGGGAAAAGGAAATACACACCCATCTGCGCAAGCAGCGCACGCTGTGCCATAGTCTTTTCGCAGCCGAGTCGCTGCAGTACGGCGTAGCGTTCTTGATTGTCAGCAGCTTCAGAAAGTTGCTGGAGGGCAAGAATGGCTGCGCAGGCGATAAGAAGTACGAAACCAATGTAAATAGCTAAGTACGAAATAACTGCGTTAAGCCCCAAAATTTGATCAGCATTATCTTGGGCGGTAATCAGTATCAAAAATGGCCAATAAACCTGAGAGTCTTCTAAGCCTTCTTCAGCGGCGACTGCGCTGTGCGCTTGCTGTATAGCAGCTTTAAAATCGGCCTCTACCTGGTCGGTTTGGGCAGTATAGCGTACGTTAAGCGTTATAAGGTACAGACTTTCCTGGCCGGGCAGTACATCGTCTGGTACCACAAGTGCTGCATACAGTGACGGCAGGGGCGAATTGGTTTCAGCAGCGGTACAGAGACTATCTTGCTGCGTTGTTAAAGAAAGGTTTGTGCCATTTACTTCTATAGAGGGCGCGGCATCTATAACAGGCGTGAAGAAGCTCTGCATTTTTTCTACATTGCTCCAGAGTAAATATTCGCTTCCCTGAAGATCGACACCTTCATGTCCTTGCAAGGCCATGGTTTGGTTGAACTGCGACTGCCCGATAACAGGAAGGGGATAATCGGAAAGATTGGATAGATAATCTGGCAGAGTAACCCCTGCATTCTGTGCAAGAGTACCTAATGTTACTTCTGTGCGATACTGATTGAGTTGAGCAGAATCTGCGACAAGGTTATCCCAATTCGGTATACGACTTTTGAGGGCGGTTTCCATATTGACATCATCGGCTTCGGCAGCATAGTAGTCAGGCTGGGGATCTGTGCCATCGCGTCCCAAGAAACTCGAAAAAAAGGTTGAAAGGGATGCGTCATATGGATTGGCTTTTGCCAAGTTACCATTAATGGCGCTTGTCATGGCAAAGCCTGTACAAGTGGATGTAATAGCTAAAAACAGCGTGAGGCATACGATGGAAATGGAAAAGAAAGCGCTGTTCACTTTACTATTGAGCTGACGAAGTGTGAACATATTAAGACCGGAGAAGTAAATCCGCTGGTTGCGCTTAACTGCCTGTAGCAGAAATCCTGATAAGGAAAAGAAGAACAGGAATGTACCAACAATTACCAGTGCAGTTGATGCAGCAAACTCCGGCATAGTAATTTGACTAAATCCGCTTCGTACAAGAATCCAGTAAGCGGCCCCTATCAGTGTTAATGCCACGATAAATAAGACTACACACAGAGGTAGACTACGTACTTTTACTGCCTGGTTCGTGCGGTTGGCATTTAAAAGAGTAATAAGTTTGTAGCGTGATACCGACACTATATTAAAGATAAGAGTAATTAAAAAGATAATACCAAAACAGATAATGGTGAGTAGGCAAGCTGCACCTGAGAAAGAAAGCTGAAATCCCTTCACGGGAGCTGAGAACAGGGATGCCGTTACATACAAGAGAACCTGGGAAAGAAGGACGCCAACAGCGAGTCCTACAACAAGTGCTGCCAATCCCACAATGAATGTCTCGAAAACAATAATGCGGGTAACTTTGCTGCGGTCCATGCCTAGGACCTGGTAGATTCCGAATTCACGCTTACGTCGGCGGATAAGAAACTGATTGGCATACACCATAAGAAAGCCGAGCACGACGGCAATAAATACTGAAACGCCTGTGATAACTATGCCAAGTAGTTTCATAATTTCTTCTTGCGATTCAGTAATCTCAAGAAGACCGCTTTGCCCTTCAAGTGAGTTAAATGCATAGAAGATACAGACGCCAAAAACGAGCGTAATAAAGTAAATGCCGAAATCACGCAGACTTTTGCGGACGTTTCCAAAGGCGAGCTTAGCGTACATCAGCACCGTCACCACCTAAAAACGTTACAACATCCATGATCTTATCGAAGAATTGTTTGCGGGTATCATTGCCACGAACGATCTGGTTAAATAGCTTTCCATCCTTGATAAACAGCACGCGGTGTGTGTAGCTGGCGGCTAGAGAATCGTGCGTCACCATCAGGATGGTGGTGGAAAGATCGGTATTGAGCATTTCAAGGCTTTCGAGCATCATGCGCGCATTTTTGGAATCAAGTGCGCCGGTCGGTTCGTCGGCGAGCACCAAAGCTGGATTAGAAACGATGGCGCGTGCGGCAGCTACGCGCTGCTTTTGCCCACCGGAAATTTGATAGGGAAATTTATCGAGGATATCGGCGATAGAAAGCCGCATCGCTACTGCTTCGACACGTGGGCCAATCTGGGCGGCTGGAACGCGAGCAATTGTGAGTGCAAGCGCAATGTTTTCGCGCGCGGTAAGGGTGTCGAGCAAGCTTGCATCCTGAAAGATAAAACCGAGTTTTTCACGGCGGAAGCGTGCAACCTGACGGGCATTCAAAACAGTGCTGTCCTGGCCATTGACTAGGATGTTGCCAGCGGTTACGCGATCGATTGTTGCGATGCAATTGAGGAGGGTTGTTTTACCCGATCCGCTTGGCCCCATGATGCCAATAAATTCACCTGCCTCGACGGTGAAGCTAATACCATCAAGGGCGCGGGTTACCGCTTCGCGATTTCCGTAATACTTTTCGATGCCGCGGCACTCTAATACATGATTCATAGGTGCTTCCTTCCTGTAAGGGATGTCGTCTCTGTGAGCGAATTCGACATTCGGTCTATTTGCACTATGGAGTATTCAGCGCATAACTGCCATCGAAGCGGCTTACAAAAAGCTTTCATTTTTGTAAGGCTTATTGGGTATCAGAAGGGGAATCAGATGTGATTAGAAAGAAGAACGTGGGCTTAACGAAGAAGATTGTTCAGCCCTGCCTAAAGTGTTGTTAGTCGTGCTCGCTTTTGCTGCGAAAATGCATAGTTTCTTCAGGAAAGGATATGTTTATACAGGTACCTTGCCCTTCTTTGGAGGTAAGAGATAATGCTAGGCCCATTTGCTGGCAGAGTTCACGACACAGGTAGAGACCAATACCCGTTGATTTGGCATGATGTCGTCCGTTAGCGCCAGTGAAACCCTTGTCGAAAACGCGGGGTACATCGGCAGCTGGTATACCGATACCAGTGTCTTGAATACTAAGCACCGTATAAAAAGCATCAAGTCTTTCACTGTCGCGACCAGCAGATATTCGTACTATTCCCCCCGATGGTTTTGCGTACTTCGCGCAGTTTGCTAGTATTTGTCCGATAATAAAGACAAGCCATTTCGTATCGCTATATACCGTGGTATCGAGACCTTCTAGCTGCAATGCAATGCCCGCCGCAATAAGAGCCCGCGAATTTCGTTTGACTGCTTGATGCACGACATCGTTCAAGCAGAGTGGCCGGATAACGTAATCCTGCTCAAGTGCGGTACTTCGTGCGTAGAAGAGTGCCTGTTCGACGTAGTTTTCTATGCGGTTGATTTCGGCGTCCATCGCTTCAGTTGATTCGCTTGGTGTATTGGCAGCAATAACATGTGCTGCGGATAGAGGAGTTTTTACTTCGTGTATCCACAGTTCAATAAAGTCGCGATAGTCTTCAGACTGCTGTCGATAGGAAGCAATACGATCATTCATTGCTTTGCCTGCTACGCGTAGTGCTTCATGCATAATGCGTCCTTCGGCAAACGTAGGTTCTTCGACAACCTCGGCAATCAGGTAGGACTTGTCGAAGTTATTGACTACAGCAGTAAGATCGCGATAGAACGTGCGCTTGCGTATCCAGTTGATTCCTAATGCAATGAATAGCGCAAACAGGACAACGACCACAGAAACAATAATAACGGTGCTTGCAATACCGAGCGCAGAAAGCATCAGCGCATCAAAGACGAGCGCTACTCCCAGAATGACAATACAGGCAAAATGGTCTCTCAAATACGCGAAAAAGGTCATGGTTACTCCTGTGCATTTTACGATGCATCCAGATGAGAGCATCCTGATTGCGGGCTTTTATAATCCATTGCTTGGCATCCAGTTTCATCCGCATGGGATAACTGAGATAACTCAGTTGAATAGGATGATTTGGATGACTCGGATGGTGCAACCTCAAAACTGTACCCGATGCCGCGCTTTGTGCGGATGAAATCATCGGCACCGATGGTAGACAGGGTATGACGGAGGTGGCTTACGTTGACTGTTAAGGTGTTGTCATCAATGAACTCGTCCGAATTCCAAAGTTCTTCTTGAATGCGCTCGCGTGGCACAATTTTGCCTGCGTTGCGCATAAGCAATGAAAGAATACGGAGTTCATTTTTTGTGAGATCGGCTTGTTTGCCGGCGAAAGAGACGCGGCAGCATTCAGCATCAAGCGAAACGCCACCGACAGTATGGTGTGCGGGCGTTGCAACCGATGAAGCGGTTCGCTTAAGCACCGAAGCTACATGTGCTAAGAGCACCTGAGGGTTATAGGGCTTTGCGATGAAATCATCGGCGCCAAAGTTGAGACAGATCAGTTCATCGAGATCGCTGTCGTCACCGGTTACTACGATAATTGGAATGTTGCTTTCACGGCGAATTTCACGGCAAATAAAGCGACCGTCAGCATGCGGTAAATTCAGATCGAGCAGAATGAGATTAGCAGACGCTGCAAGAATAGATTCAACGGGTGCACTGAAGTCTTCAAGTACCTGGACGATATAGCCATTGTGTTCAAGCAGCGTGCGCAGGTTCTCGCGCATTGTGCGGTCATCTTCGACAATATAAATATTGTTTTCTTTTTGTTCCATACCCAATTTTCCTTATAGTCGAAGATATGTCGGTGAGTAAATAACGTGCAAGTGAGTGAATAGTACGTAAGTAAGCGAATCGTGCATAGAGGGGCGAATTGCACACAGATTAACGAATAGTGCGTAGCCGCCAGACACCCTCTATGGCACGCAGTTGATCAAGGGGCACTTTACCCACGGACTCGTCGGTATCAATGAGTGTGTAAGCTGCTTCGTTGCGAGATGCGTTCATAAGGTGAGAAATGTTTGCTCCTGCTTCGGCAAGTGCGGCGGTTATCTGACCCACCATGTTGGGTCTATTTGTATGAAGCAGTGCAATACGACCGGCCCCTTCGGGTAGTACAGGTGCCTGAACTGCGGGAAAGTTAAGGGAATTTTCAATGGAGCCTTCGTCGATGTAGGAAACAACTTCCCGAACGGCTGCGCACGCGCAACTCTCCTGTGCTTCCACGGTGGAATCACCCAAATGCGGAAGCACAATGGTGTGCGGTAGCGCGAGTGCTTCTTGGGTAGGGAAGTCAGTGAAGTAGCACTTGATGTGTTGTGCTTCAAGGGCATCCGCGAGCGCTGCGGTGTCAATTACTTCACAGGCGCTTAAATTGATAAGAGTTGCCCCCGGCTTCATTGCAGCGATTTCCGCTTCGCCAATAAGCGATTGGGTGGCGGTAGATGCAGGCACCCGTACAACGAGGTAATCACATACTGCGCATAGCTCTTCAAGATCGGTCACACGGTGAATGCCTGCCTGTGCATCGGCGCTGGTCCGCGCGACATACGGATCGTAGCCATAGACATTCATTCCCAGCGCAACCGCTGAGCGCACCAATTGTCCGCCCACTGCGCCGAGCCCAATAACTCCTACGTTACGACCGGCTATTTCATGTCCCATAAAACAATCTTTGACGGCGTTGGCATCTTGCGTAAGCGTTGGGGATTGAGCGTGCTCGCGGCACCAGGCAGCACCTTCAAGGATGTTGCGGCTGCTCAACAACATTGCACACAGAGCAAGTTCCTTGACTGCATTGGCGTTTGCTCGCGGTGTGTCAAACACGGCGATGCCGCGCTTGGTGCATTCATCGAGTAATGCGGGTGCAATCTTCGCTCCTGCGCAGCCGATAGCAAGCAGTCCGTTGGGAAGCGGTGTCGTATCAAGCAGAGCATCCTGAATGAGTAGTGCTTCGGCGTCATTGATGCTCTGTACAAGTTCGTAGGTGTCAGGCAGTAAAGAAAATCCTTTTTCGGCGATCGTATTGAGACAGTACATGCGGTGCATAGGATTGTCCTTCCTGCTTAGAGGCTCTTCGTTAGGATTCTACCATTGCCAACAATGCGGCCTGCGCAGGATCAGTGTGACTGTGCGATATCGGACGCTTAACTCACCTGAGTGAGCATTATTTGCGCACGATGTGATGTTCTTATTATGCTGCCAAGAGAACTGAGCTTTTGTTCATAAGGGCTGTTATCGAAGCTATTTTGGCGGTTTGTAATCTTTTGAGATTCATGAACTTCAATATTAACTGGGTTCACAAATTTGAATTCAATAGGTGAAATTATCTGCGTGAAACGAAAATCTATACGTGAACATGAAGAATTAGTTAGGTATCTCTAACTAACACGGTTATATAAAAAAGAAAACCTAGGATAACTTTTTGCGAGTGACCGCTTGCAATTCAGCTATCCAAGGGAGGAACCTTGTTTACTTTTTTGCCCGCATTTATTCCCACGATCGTTCAGATCTTTCCGTTTGTTTTAGCATTTGCACTGCTTGCTGCTAAATCGCTGCACAAACATCCTGTTGCGTTTTACATTCCTATTGCCATTGTCGTGCTTATTGTAAGTATTCCCGCGTTCATCTCGGGCATGATGGGGGATGCCTGCCCTGAAGTGATTACACAGCTCGCTCGTACCCTTCATCATCTTGATCGATCATTTCCCGTGCTGTACCCCTTTGTGCAGCTACTCACCTCTATTGATACAGGCATTTCGATGTACCTTATCGTGATGTTCATTGGCGCCTTGCGCAAAACTGCTTCAGTGCGTCGCTTGTATTCAGTGCGCTCCGAGCTATCTATCCTTGCAGGCATCATTGCCGCTGGTCATGTCCTGCGTGTTATCGATCACGCATTCTTCCTGTTCAATCCAGAATGGGCCGAACGGATGCAGGGGCCAGCACTTATTGTGATGGGCGGCACGCTCACGTTTGTCGGTCTTGCCTTGCTCGTGTTCTTCCTTATTCCTTGGATTACTTCCTTCCCGGCACTGCGCAAACGTATGTCAGCAGCTATGTGGAAGAAAACCCAGTTGCTGGCTTACCCGTTTATGTTCTTTATGGTGCTTATGGGTATGGGTCTCAATGCAGGTTATGCGTTGCGGAGTTACCCCTACACGAGCGAAAAGTTCACGCAGACTATGGCATCCGATCCGATCAGTTTTCTTTCTTCGTTCGCGGGCGATGTTGCTTCGGCTACCGTCTTCTTTGTGGTGGGCGTGCTCTATTTGGGGTTGCGCTTGAACAAGCATCGCGAAGATAAAGAAGCGCGCTTGAAGGCAGCAAAAACAGCAAAATAGTTCATTCAAAAACAAACGAAACGCAATAAGGGTTATAAGCGAAATATTAGGATGCTCGTCGCACAATATAGACAGACCCGCCTAAGATGACGGGTCTGCATGATGTACGTGGTGCGGGTGAAAGGACTTGAACCTTCATGGGGTTGCCCCCATACGGACCTGAACCGTACGCGTCTGCCAATTCCGCCACACCCGCATGGTGCTGCTTCGCACTTCCGAACAGGCAAGGAAGAATGATAACCGAGCCTTTTCGAGTTGGCAAGAATGAAAAAGAAGAGTAGCTTGGATTTATGTACCCTGGCAACAGCGCTTAGTACGGTGATGATGTGAAAGCGCGCGGAAAAGAAAAGTAGTTTGGATCTATGACTCTAGCCGCACGGTATAGCACGGTATAAACAGGTAGCTTTTGTCGCATATGAACAGGTGAAGGAGGGAATGTGGCCGACGAGTTAATCCTCGGTCGTTACCGCCCTATAGGCGAAGCGGGACGTGGCGGTTTTGGCACGGTCGTGGTGGCGTGGGATACGCGCATCAAACGTCGTGTGGCGGTTAAGACTATGCCGGTCGATACCTCTTCAGGGGAGATGGCAGAAATTCCGGGTCTCGAAGAGGCACGCACCGCTGCTATGCTTTCCGACGCGTGTATTGTGGGCGTACTCGATTTTGAAGTTCAGGACGATACTGCCTATTTGATCATGGAGTATGTCGAGGGCATCACCTTGGCGCGCCTTTTATCTGAATGCGACAACCTGGTGACTGCTGACATGGTTGCAACGGTGCTTGCCGATGTATCGCATGCTCTTGAGGTGGCTCACGACAATGCAGTGCTTCACCTTGATGTGAAGCCTGACAATATACTGATCGATCACCGAGGACGAATTAAAGTAACTGATTTTGGTTTGGCGGAGCTTTCGAGTGCTGTTGGGTTTTCTGATGCGTCGGGAGGAACAATTGGCTATATGCCGCTCGAACAGATGGCGCGCGAGTCGCTCGACGAGCGCTGCGATGAATGGGCGCTTGCTTCGGTGATCTACGAGATGATTGCGGGAGAAAACCCCTTTCTTGCCCACGATCTAGCAGGTGCACGTAAGGCAATTGATAAGGCTGAAATGGTTTTACCGTCGCTCTGTTTGGAGGGGGTCGGCGAAGAAGCGGATAACGCGCTTTTTCAGGCGCTCGACCCTGACAAAGATGAGCGTTTCGAAGACGTGCGCGTATTCGCGGAAAACCTACAGCATGGCCTGGGCGATGTTCGTGTTGGGCGAGAAGAGTTGGCAGCTGCTGTTTTGCAGGTGATGGACGATACAGGCGAGGCTTCTGTCGTGTCGCAGAAGCTTGTCCAACGGGCACGTTCAATCGATCTTGAAATGGATCAGTTTCTCTTGCGTATTATTGGGGCAGTCTCCTGTGGGATTATGGTCTGGATTGCCGTACCGCAGATTGCTTGGATACCAGCAGGAAGTACTCCCTGGGAAGCGCTTGCCGCTTTCGCTGTTGGTATTCTTGCGGCACTTTTACCACCGGCTGGTATGCCCGTAGTATTGGCGCTTCTGGCGACTGCTTTTGCCTCGCAGGGGGTTTATGTTGCCACGGTAGCTCTTGTTGGGCTGGGCGGATTTTGGTTCTGGCGCGTTGGACGATTTGGTCTCACTGAAGCTGCGGCAATACCCTGCAGTGTCCTTGCTGCACTGGCGGGTATTCCCGCTGCTGTACCGATCATCAGCGGGTATCTGTTGAACGTACGTGATGCAGTTCTTTCCACAATCTGCGCCTGGCTTGTTCTGTTTTTGCTGGGTAGTTATAGCTTTCCGAGTGCTGTGTATTGGGTACTGCGACCTGTTTTTGCTGTAGCGTCCGATCCTATCGCCGTTCTTGTCATGGGGCTTGCGCGGCCGACCACCTGGATTGTGCTGGTGGCTTGGGTGGCTGCATCAGCGCTGATAGCCGTTTTGTGTCGCCGGCGTAAACGAGTAAGAGCAGTACTCGGCATGGCGGCTTCGGCACTGGTGCTGTGTGCTGCTTGTGCAATAAGCGTTGCTCTCGAGCAGGCGGGCGCCGTATGGACTCCGGATGCAATCGAAATCGCACGAATTGTGATACCGATTGCTGGCGGTATGGCGCTTGCAGCCTGGAAGGTTCCGCCGCGCGCGGAATATGTGGACCCTGACGAAGTATGGGATCCTGAAGTAGAAGAAGCGTAAACCCTTCGCTACAGTCTATAAAGCTAGCTTAAGTTTCGTCGTTCTGAGCTAGCTGCTTTACGCTGAATATAACAAGAACACTTGACGCGTTCTTTATTGCATTGCTGCAATCGTGGCAGGTGCAGTTCTTCCTGCTATTTCTTAAGCAGTGAAGCAATATCACCGAGCAGCGGCTCGAAACTCACGCCGCGGTTTTGAAAATCGGGCTGATGAGCTGTTATCTTCATAGCAGATACCACGAAATCACTGGCGAAGCGTGTTGCGTGACTGAGGTCGCGACCGGTCATAACAGCAGCAAGCAAGCTTGAGGCAAAAAGATCGCCCGTGCCGTGCAGCATATAGGGCAGCAGTTCATTTTCAGTTACAAAGAACTCAACCGAATCGCCTTCGACATAATTGCGAATGATGCCATCGTTACGATCGATGCCCTTCAGCACCACGTTGCGAGCGCCCTTTTCGCGCAGTCCGTCGATCATACGACGTGCCGTGGCTTCATCAACATCGGCACCGGGCCATTCGATGCCGAGGATAATTGAGGCCTCAGTGAGATTGGGTGTAAGGATATCGGCATCAGCAGCAAGGCCCGCCATCGCTTCGCATAACTCAGGTGTATAGGTAGGGTATACCTTGCCATGATCAGCCATAACCGGGTCAACAACACGCAGTGCATTCGGATACGTTTCGTAGACGCTTCGAATAATATCGACCTGCTCTGGTGCGCCAAGAAAGCCCGAGTACACCGCATCAATATCAACGCCAATGCCCTTCCAGGCATCGAGATAGTCGGCAAGAATCGCAGTGGTGTCATGCATGTACCAGCCTGGGAACGCGGTATGACTTGAAAAGAGGCCAGTTGGCACAGGGCACACGTCGCAGCCTGCCGCAGAAAGCACGGGAATGGCGACGCCGAGCGAGCATTTTCCGTAACCGCACAGATCATGGATGGCGGCGATACGAGGGATGTAGGCACCTTCGCGGTGGTAAAGAGCAGTGGTCATGGAAATATCTCCCTTTAGTTCTTCTGAGTTCTTACTAGTTTCCTTTAGCTTCGTGCTTTAGTTCTTACTAGTTTCCTTTAGCTTCGTGCTTTTACTGGTGTGTCCTAGTTGTATTAGTTCCCTTAAGCTTCTTACTTTTTACTTCTTACGGGTTCTTGCTCGTTTTATTGGTTCTGGCTGCTGCTCACTTATTTCTTGTTAGTTCTTGCGTTTTCTTCTGTGTCTTCTTCGTCATCGTCGTCGAAGAAGCTCCAGTCATCTTCGGACTTCTCGTGATTTTGATACACCCGGCGCGTACGACGCTCCATGATGACGCAGGCAATCAGGCAAATAACGATAACGGTAGCAAACAGCACACCAATGCCGGCGTACGTTTCAAATAGAAAATGATACAGCTCTCCGAAATCCATATGCGCCTCTCACTCGATGTGCTTTTGGTTCCAACCGGTAGAGTATACTATGCATCCTAATCCCGTCGCGCCACGCTGGCTTGATCGGCGGGAATCATCACGGCATATCAGGAGGAACAGATGCTGGACGCGCGCTTCGTGAGAGAAAACCAAGAGGCCGTCGCTGAAGCGATGGCAAACCGTAACTTCCCGTGGGACCCGGCGCGTTTCTCAGAACTTGATGAAGCCCGCCGTGCCGCTATCGTCGAAGAGGAAGCACTTCAGGCCGAGCGTAATAGGGCGTCTAAGGAAATCGGCTCGCTTATGGCCGCTGGCGACAAAGAACATGCCGAAGAAGCAAAGGCTGCTGTACGTGCTGTTAATGAAAAGCTTGAGACTGCGACAGTCCAGCGTGAAAAGATCGATGAAGCATTGCACACATTATTAATGGGCGTGCCAAATATTCCTCATGAAACAACACCAGTAGGCAAGGATGAAACAGAAAATCCTGAGGTGCGTCGTTGGGGCGTGCCGCGTCAATTCAATTTCGACTTTAAGCCTCACTGGGACTTAGGTTCTGAACTGGACATTATTGATCCTGATCGAGCTGTGAAGCTTTCCGGTAGTCGGTTTATGCTGCTGGGCGGGTTGGGTGCGCGTCTCGAGCGAGCGCTTATCAACTTTATGGCTGATACGCATACAAGCCGTGGATTCAAAGAATGGTGGTGCCCTGCTCTCGTCAATCGGGAAACAATGACGGGCACCGGGCAATTGCCGAAGTTTGAAGAGGATCTCTTTAAGACCAAAGATGAAAGTCTGTACCTTATTCCGACCGCAGAAGTAACACTCACAAACATTCATGCAGGGGAAGTTTTGGATGCCGCCGAACTGCCGCTGCGTTACACCGCGTTCACTCCGTGTTTCCGAGAAGAAGCGGGCAGTGCTGGTCGCGATACGCGTGGGCTTATTCGCTTGCATCAGTTCGACAAAGTTGAAATGGTGAAGTTTGCCAAGCCCGAAGAAGCGTATGACGAACTAGAAAGCATGACGGCGGAAGCTGAATATATTCTTCAGAAACTCGAATTGCCCTATCGCGTGATCTCTCTTTGCACAGGTGATCTGGGATTTTCTGCGGCGAAGACCTACGATTTGGAAGTGTGGCTGCCAAGCTACGACGCCTATAAAGAAATCAGTTCGTGCAGCTGCTGCGGCGATTTCCAAGCACGGCGTGCCGATATTAAGTATCGCGATGCCGAATCGTTCAAGGGAACGCGCTATGTGTACACCCTCAATGGGTCGGGTCTTGCAGTTGGTCGTACGATGGCCGCCATTTTGGAGAATTACCAAAATGAAGATGGCAGTGTTACCGTACCTGATGCGTTGGTGCCATATATGGGCGGCGTGAAAGTAATAGATCATGCCTGATGCGCACAGCGCGCGCACGTCTTCGCATACGTCGGGCATGCGTACCAGTGCCAGCGCGAGTAGAAAGACAAAGGCAAAGATAACGGCGAGTGCGAAAACGAAAGCAAACGCTCGCGCAACGTCAAAGATAGGTGCGAAGACGGGCGCAGGCGTAGCGTCGAAATCAAGCACGAGGGCAAACGCAGGTACGAAGACAGTACGCCAGTCGAGCCCAGTGCAATCAACGCGCAATCGCCGTTCAGGCCTATCGGTTATTAAGCGCATTATTCTTGTTGTTGTCGCTGTCGTATTCGTGCTTGTCTGTGCGGTCGTTTGGAATCTGTGGTTTCGTTTTGACGATGCAGCTGATATTCAGGGTTCATGGACATCAAGCGATGGCGCATCCGTTTCCATCGATGGGCATGACCTGCATCTATCTGATGATGTGGCATATGCTTATTCACTGAATACCACGGCAAAGACAATTGATTACACGTTTGCTTCTGCGTCGGGTCATGCGTCGTATCGCTTTAGCGCTGATCGCGCTACCTTAGTGCTTGACGAGCGCGGCGGCACCGATTGGCTAGTTCTTCTTGGCCTGAAGGTAGATCCTGCGTTGTCGGGCGGTTCGACGTCTGGTGTGACGGTTCTGATGCGGCAAACGACTCCTTCGATCACCGAGGCAACTGAGAACCTCGCGTCCGTTGATACCACTGAGTCTACTGAAGCCGCTGCAGCTACTGAATCTACGGGGACACCCGATTCGTCAACCGGCACTTCAATTCATGGCACGTCCATAGATTATTCTGGCAAAGCAGGCTCATCGACCGCCAAGAATCGGTAAGTGTTAGCAACCGATGAGTGCTGGGCTTGCTATCGATTGCATTACGGTTAAACGTGATCGTATCGTGTGCGGGGTACGCTGCCTCGATATGCAGCGCTGCTATACCAATCCCGCTATGGCAGCTCGGGCGTTGGCTGCGCGCCCTCATTTAGCCGAGCATGCCTGTGTCAACGAACAAGGCGAGACGTTCGGGGCGGTTATTGCCCGTACGCCGTTGCCACACTTGCTTGAGCATGTAGCCATCGATATTCTGACCGAAATAGATCCTCGGGACTATCAGATATACACCGGCGTCACTGAATGGATTGCGGGACAAGCCGGCCGTGCACGTGTTCAGCTTGTACTGACCGACGATCTGATTGTTTTGTCTGCCGTGCGCGAGGCTCTACGGTTCATTAACGAAGAGGTGGTTCGCTAACCATGTCATCTGCTCATCTTACCTTCGATTCAACCAGTGACAAAATTGCCACTCGCGTGCGCAAGATGCGTTCAAGCGCGGTGCGCGATCTGTTTGCCGCAGCAACACGCGACGATATTATTTCTCTGGCAGGCGGTATGCCCGATGTGCGTTTGCTACCGGAAGAAGCGGTTTGTAAGGCTGCTGAAGCGGCGTGTGGCGCCGCACGCTCCGAAGCATTGCAGTATGGCGGCACGAATGGCCGTGAAGCAACGCGTCGAGTGTTCTGTGGTCTCATGCGCGACATTGGCGTGCGTTGTCGTCCCGACGAAGTGCTTATTACAACAGGCGCGCAGGAAGCCCTTGATCTGATCGCAAAAACTTTTATCGATCCGGGCGACATCATTATTACCGAGGGTCCCACGTATTTAGGGGCTCTTCAGGCATTCTCAGCATACGAACCCGATATCCATTGCATTCCTTTTGACGAAGAAGGCATGCGCATGGACTTGCTTGAAGAAGAGCTCGAACGTTTGGGCGTCGGTGCCGTTAAGTTTTTATACACCATTCCAAACTTTCAGAACCCAGGCGGAGTTACCATGTCGTCTGCCCGCCGCACCCGCTTAATTGAGCTAGCGGATCGCTACGACGTTATGGTGGTTGAAGACGATCCATATGGGCGCTTGCGGTATAACGGTGGTCATATGATTCCGCTGAAGGTGCTTTCGTCCGATGTTATATATCTGGGAACCATTAGTAAGGTATTTGCCCCCGGCTTGCGTACTGGTTGGATTGCTGCTCCTAAGGATGTCTTAGCCCGCATTAATCTGGTGAAGCAAGGGACCGATCTCTGTGGCAGCAGCTTCGATCAAGTGGTGGTTGAGCACTACTTTACCGATACACCGTGGGAACGCACGCTGCAGACCTTTGTGCGTACCTATGCCGAGCGTCGCGATGCCATGCTTGCAGCTCTTGATGAATTCTTTCCGCCCGAAGCTAGCTGGACCCATCCGGATGGCGGATTTTTCGTTTGGGTTACTCTGCCCGAATACGTCGATGTAACATCGATGCTTGCCACTGCCCTTGAGGCGGGTGTTATCTATACGCCGGGCAATGGCTTTTTTCCCGATGGGGTGCGTGGTCGCAACAGTATGCGTATTGCTTTCTGCTATGAAAACCCCGAAGCGATTCGAGAAGCCATTCGTCGTCTTGCGGTGGTTATCGAAGAACGACTGCAACTATATCGAGCGTTTCTTGAGGCTGGTGCACTATAGGACAAGTGAGTGCCCGAAATCTGTTTGTGCGTTGATAGATACCCCAAGTTGGGTGGCAGCACACAGAGAGCGAGTAACAAATAGTAGGTAACAGGTAGCAGGTAGCAGGGGTAGGGTTGAGCCCGTCATAGTACTGATGAAATAGGTAAGCGTCGAGTCATGCGCGACAAGTAAGGAGATAACAACATGAAGGTAGCGGTTCTGATGGGTGGCGCATCATTTGAGCGTGCGATCAGCCTTGATTCTGGTAAGCGTGTGTGCGAAGCGCTTGAAGAAGCAGGCCATAAGGTAGTGCCCCTGGATACCACAAAGGATCTTGTTCCTACCTTACGCAGCGAGCGTCCTGATGTGGCGTATTCAGCTTTGCATGGCAAGCATGGTGAAGACGGCACCATACAAAGCTTGCTTGAATTTCTTGAGATACCGTTTGTCGGATCGCCGGCTGCAGTGTGCCACGATACATGGAATAAGGCGACGATACCTTTAGCGCTACGTTCGTGGGCGGCGGGACAAGGTGGCATGAGCAGTGCGTCGTATCCACAGGGCGTCTGTTTGGCACGCGACGCCATGAAGGACATGGGAGCTGCCACCGCAATCGACCTGTTCGAGCAGCGTATACCCGGCGGGTATCCGTTATGTGTCAAGCCTGCCTGTGGCGGATCGGCTTTAGGGGTACACCGCGTCGAGTGCGTCGAAGACATGGGAGCTGCGCTCCTTGATGCCTTAACGTATGACGACGAAGTGCTTGTGCAGGAATGGATCGATGGGGTGGAAGTTGCCGTATCCATCTTAGGAAACGGCTGGGATGCTCATGCGCTGCCGCCCGTTGAAATTATCGTGCGCGATGGTCTCTACGACACGGATGCACGCCTGTCTGATGAAGCGGTCGACTACTATACGCCGGTGCGCCCTTCGTCGCTTTCCAACAACGAAGCCGATGCCCAGGCTATTCGTGCTGAAATTGAGCGGGCTTCCCTTGAGGTATATCGTGCGTATGGTGTTTGCGATATGGGGCGCGTTGATCTTATCTGGGATGGCGCGCAAGCGCGGGTGCTTGAAGTAAATGTTTCACCAGGCATGACCGAGCGCTCACTCTTCCCAGTAGCTTGTGATGCGGCGGGACTTTCTATGACCGCGGTACTTGATAGGCTAGTGTGCGAGCACGCTTAACAGCATTCACTTTCTCGACGGTTGTGTGACGGTTGAGCAACCGAGCACGTACCGTTTCCGTCTTGCGGTTTGCTATGGCTATAATGGTGCACGTCATCCAAGGAGCATCCATCCAGACACCGTCTGGTCAGGTACTCGGTTATGTCGGTTATGTAGTAGGCCGCGCGGCGGTCAAGAATAGGTCGCATAGCGGCCAAGCCAAGAGGAGGCAACTATGAGCAGCAAATTAGGAATGTTCCTGTTGGGCGGAGCGATTGGTGCAGCAGCAGCGCTTTTGTATGCGCCTCGTTCTGGCGCTGAGACGCGCGCGCTTGCGGCTGACAAAGCAAATGAAGCATGGGGTCATGCCCAGCACTATGGCACTGAGGCTCAAGCACGCGGTCAGCAGATTTATGACAACGTGGCTGCTCGTGGCCAGGAAGTATATCGTACGGCTACCACACAGGCACGTGGAGTCTACGATCGCACGGCAACGGCAGCTCAAGGAGCCTTCACAGCAGCGCAGAGCCGAGTACAGACTGCGCGCGACAATATGCGTCCCGTTATTGTTGAGAAGAATGACGAGCTGCGTGAGAAGATAGAATCAGCACGTCAGCGCATCGCTTCTCAGGTTGCTCGCAACGCCGCTGAAAGCCAGTCGGCTATTGACGATGCGATTGATATCGCTGATGCACCTGAAACAGTCGATACGGCAGCCGCAACCAGCGAACCTGTTGATGCCGCCGAAGCTACTGATACGGTAAGCCAGTCTGCTGTCGAAACTTCTGAAGCAGAAACCGGCAAAAAGAAGTCTTCCAAGAAATAGAAAGATGCTCAAAGGTTAACACCCCTTTCATGAGGGATTCCATCATGAAAGGGGTGTTATCTATATAGTGAGCAAGGGTGGCAGTATGGACACTAAGACACAAAGTACGAAACAGCTTTCAGGCACACGAGTTGTCGGAGGTAAACGCGGAACATCGCGTATTGGAAAAGTTGGTTCGTTTGTCTTTCATCCCACCGAAAAACGGGTCGTTGGCTTTTTGGTAAAACGCCCTGATCTGCTCTGGATGTTTCACCGCAAAGATCTATTCGTATCCCTTGATTCTTTCGATTTTGAGGATGGGCGTATTCGCCTGCCATACAAGGAAAGCAAAGCAGCAACCGGTTTAGCCGCCTGTAAGCGCCTCGGTCTTACGTGGGACGAGTGCACGCTCTGGGAGGGTATGCCGCTTATGACTGCTTCGGGCGAGACTTTCGGCGCCGTTGATGATGTTGCATTCTTGCGTGTTTCCGGCAAGATTGTTTCAGTTGGCGCCCGTAAGGGATCGCTTGATACTGCCTTGCTCGGTCATCTTGAAATTCCCGCTTCACTGATACGTGGTTTCAAAGTGGGGGCGGGTGTGCCCCTAGCAGGTGGTGCTCTCGACAATCAACAAGAGGTTAGCGACGAGCAAGACGATGCGAGGGCGTTTGGAGCCATACTGGTGGATGACGCCGTCGTTGATCTTGCCGTTGAAGGGGGTCTTGCTGAAAAGGCTGGTAAAGGTGCAGCCGTTGCGCAGGACCGTATTCAGAAAGCAACCAAAGCAGCAAAGCCCCATGTGGAAAAGGCTGCTCGGGCAACAGAGGATGCAGCGGTGAAGGGCGCGTATGCTACAGGTCGTCAGATATCGCGCGCTAAGGGCATGTTTGGGGCGTTTAAGGACGAGTACCGCAAAGCGCGCTTTGATGAATCAAACTCGAAGGAGTAATTCGTTTGCAGTCACCTGAATCGAAAAACAGCGAGAAGACACCTGCGGCATCAGCATCTAGCGCATCTGCGCGCACAATAACGCACAACGATGCCAAAAGCAGTCCTATTCTGCACATCTTTGGGCGCTCAGTTTCCAAAACTGACTTATTCAAGCTCTTGGGCCTGCTTGCTTTTATTGTTATTACTGTTGGTGTGGTCTGGGCGCTCTGGCCGCTTTTGAGCGAGCTGTTCCAAGAGGGCGGCACCGAAAAAATGATCGATAAAGTGCGCTCTGCTGGTCCGTGGGGTGTTCTTATCTTACTGGCGTTTCAGTTGCTGCAGATTATTGTGGCTTTTATCCCGGGTGAAGTGGTGCAGGTATCCGCTGGTATTCTGTATGGTCCTTGGGGTGGATCAGCCATTATTTTGTTGGGCTGCCTTATTTCGAGCTGGATTATTTATCAGATCGTTCATCGGCTTGGTCAACCGTTTGTCGAAGACATGGTTCCAACCAAGTACCTCGAAAAATTCCAGGCGTTCGAAGAAAGCGGACGCCTTGACGTAATGGTTTTTATCCTGTTCCTGATACCGGCCATGCCAAAGGACACGTTTACCTATCTGGTGCCATTAACCAAGATGCCCCTCAAGCGCTATCTCGTTATTACGACAGTTGCGCGTACACCGGGTGTGGTTGTCTCAACGCTTGCGGCTTCAGGTTTAGCAGAGGGCAATATTGCTGCGAGTGTTGCTATTTTTGCCGTTGTGGCTGTACTTGCCGTGTTGGCTATCGTGTTTCGCGAAAAGCTTATGGGCTTGGGCGACCGATTCGGCAAAAAGGATTAACCAATGGACGATAGCGCCGAACGCAAGAACGCACAGCATACCGGCACGGGTACAGAACAACAGGGCACCACGAACACAGGGCACCGAGGTGCAGAAGGAAACGCGAGCACAGAACACAAGGATACAGAGCACCTGAACGCAGAGCCGAGCGACCCAGGGAGCAACAACGCACAACATAAAGCCCCCGGTTCGCCCGTGCCGCCCGATTGTCATCAAGGCTCGTACGTGCCATCTAAAGACTATGTAGCGGCAGGCCTGCTTGCCATCTTCTTAGGGTCGCTTGGCATTCATAAGTTTTACCTGGGGTACAACTCAACTGGTTTTATTATGCTGGCCGTTACGGTGGTGGGGTCAGCATTTACCCTGGGTGTCGCCGGTGGAGTGATGGGCGTGATTGGCATCATCGAAGGCATTATGTACCTGACGCAGGGGCAGCAGCGCTTTGATCGCACCTATGTGCAAAATCGCTGTGAATGGTTTTAAAAAGACATTTTCCCTTCCCTGCATTCTCTTGCATTGGGGCAGTGGGCTACAATGAACCGCGGATACAACGGTATCTATCCCACCTAAAGGAGGAATACAATGCCCCGCATTACGCGCGATCAGGTGAAAGTCCCTGTCGATGTTATGCCCGAGTTCCGCGAAGCGTATATCGAGAACTATCTCAAGGCGACGCGTGAGACTGGTCGATTGATGCTCTTTGCCTGCGATCAGAAGATCGAACACTTGAATGCCGACTTTTATGGCGAGGGTATCGATGAATCTGATGCCGATCCTGAGCATCTGTTTCAGATTGCCAGCCAAGGCACTATCGGTGTCATGGCTGGACAGCGTGGTCTTATTGCTCACTATGCAATGGACTATCCCGAAGTAAATTATTTGGTGAAGGTCAACTCGAAGACCAATTTGGTGAAGGTCTCCCAAGACGATCCATATAGCCCTCAACTGCACGAACTTGAAGCAGTGCTTGCTATGCGCGATGCAGGCGTCAATATTGTTGGTTTGGGTTACACCATTTATCTCGGCAGCGAATACGAGTCGACTATGCTTGCAGAAGCGGGCGAACTCATTGCTGAGGCTCATGCGAATGGCCTGATCGTGGTGTTGTGGATTTATCCGCGCGGCAAAGCGGTGGGAGATCGCGAAAAGGCTCCTGAAACTATTGCCGGTGCAGCTGGTGTGGCAGTATGCCTCGGTGCTGATTTTGTTAAGGTCAATCCTCCGGTAGCAACCGAGGGTGCATCTTCCGCTGAGAACCTTCATATTGCGTCAGTGGCTGCTGGCCGGTGTGGTCTGGTATGCGCCGGTGGGTCAAAGGCAGATCCGCGCGAGTTTCTTTCTAGCTTGTATGACCAGATTCATGTGGGGGGCGCCTGCGGTAACGCAACCGGGCGCAATATTCACATGCGGAGCCTCGATGAAGCAGTTCGCCTCACGCAGGCAATCTCAGCTATTACGCTTGATGATGCATCGGTGGAAGACGCCGAGGCCATCTTCAACGGCGACGCGCGTTTCACGTTATAAAACATATCGCTATACCGTAAAGAAGGGGAGCACGGGATGGACGAGTTTTTCAAGATTAGCGCGCGTGGGTCTTCGGTTCGTACCGAAGTAATGGCGGGTCTGACAACGTTTTTGACGATGGCATACGTTGTGGCGGTGAACCCGGCCATGCTGGGAAAAGCGGGCGTGCCGTTTACGGCGGCACTGACAGCGACCTGTTTTGGTGCGGCGCTTATGACGGCCGTCATGGGTTTGGTCACCAATCGCCCGGTGGCACTAGCCTCTGGTATGGGCCTCAATGCGGTGGTCGTATTTAGTATTTGTTTGGGGCAGGGTGTCGACTGGCGTGTTGCCATGGCATGCGTGCTACTTGAAGGCCTTGCCATTATGATTCTTGTGCTCTGTGGTCTGCGTGAAGCGATTATGCGGGCGATTCCCGCTAGTTTGCAGCGAGCGATTGGTATTGGTATTGGCCTCTTTATTGCGTTTATTGGCTTGAAGGGCGGCATGCTTATTGTCGGCAACGAGTCGTCGCTTATTACAATGGGCGCTATTACACAGCCCGAAGCCATTATCGCTATTCTGTCGATCGTGCTTGCTGTTGGGTTCACGGTTGTCAAGATCAAAGGCGGTCTTCTGTGGTCTATCCTTATTGCGACCCTGGTCGGTATTCCCTTTGGAGTAACGCCTTTACCCTCCGCATGGAACTTCGGTCTCGACTTTAGCGCGTTTGCGGCACCGCTTCAGACCACGCCTGATGGCATGGTTGCCCTGGTGCAGGTGATTGTTCAGCCAGCGCTGCTGCTGTTTGTATTTAGCATGCTCATGAGCGACTTCTTCGACACGATGGGCACGGTGTTCGCCGTGGGTCAGAAGGCCGGATTTTCCAAGGAAAACGGCGATGTCGAAGACATGCGTCAGATTCTTATTGTCGATTCAGCGGCGGCTATGGCGGGTGGCTTTATCGGTGCCAGTTCGATTACCTGCTATGCGGAATCTGTTTCGGGCGCCACGGCTGGTGCACGTACGGGTTTTTCTAACTTGGTTATTGCGGGTGCCTTTGTGTTGTGTGCGTTCCTTTCGCCAATCATCGGTATGATTTCGAGCTCTGCTACGTGTGGTGCTCTCGTGGTTGTTGGCTATCTGATGATGACCGAAATCGGCGAGATCGACTGGCATGATCCAGCGCTTGCTATACCGTCGTTCTTGGTGATCGTGGGCATTCCGATGACATATTCGATTACCGACGGTATCGGCTTTGGCTTTATCTTCTACTGCTTCGTGATGCTTGTGACGGGTCGCGGACGTGATGTGAAGCCGCTCATGTGGATTGCTTCAGCGGCATTCCTTGCGGCTTTTATTCTTGTCTAGATATCTAGGCTGATATCAAATCTGAAGCCTGAGATCTCGTCTGAGGTCTCAGGCTTCATTGCTTTCGATTCTTTACCCCTGGTTCATCAACCAACGGGTGCAGCCGAGCCACCTGGTCTTTCTTGATTGCCCGCCGCATTGTTAGCGTCGGGTGGCTCGCCTGCTCTATTAGGTCCCGCCGAGTCTCCATCAGGTCCACCACCGGGTCCACCGCCTGATCCTGCCATACCCGGCTGGCCGTTGGCGGCCTGTTGCGTTGAGGCGTTTACGCTGGCTACGGTAACCCCATCAACAAGGATAGAGTACTCAGCACCGTCCTGAATAGCGGGGCTACTAGCGAGAATCCATCCAAAAGCGTTGCGTGCTGTATAGGAAAGAATGGTGGTGCCTTGCGCGTCTTGTATGTCAATGCGGCTTCCTGCTTGCCCGGTGTAAGTAGCAGTAATGCTTGCTTGAGTAGAAGAACTGTTGAACGACTCCTGCATTCCCGTTGCACAGACAGCAACAATAGATCCGCCGGTAATTTGTGCACCGAGTTCGGAATCGATCGCACTGTTGTTACCTTGCGTGCTTCCCGATATGTAGACGGTACCGCCGGTCTGCCAGATAGATCCGTTACTGTCGATGCCATCACCATCAAGGGTATTTTCAATAACGGTAGTGCCGCCTGATATCACAACCGCGCAGGCTTCTGAACTTTCAGGTTGCGACTGTGCACCGCCGCCGAAGGGACCCGCTTGTCCGCCTGGAGCACCCGAAGCACCCGAATCGTTGGGAGTGTTACCGGAACTCGGAGGGCCACTGACGGTACTCATTGAACTGCTGGCTGTGTTTGCAGTGCTCGTTGCCGTGGTATTGAGACCATCCTGCAATGCAGCAGTTGATGTTTGAGCAGCAGATATAGAAGCAGTATCTTCAGCAGTAGTGGTGGTAGTAGTGCTTGTGTCCTCGGCAACGGAGGCGTTAATGCCGTCATCGTCAGAAGCAATGGACACCCCGCCACCAGCAATTTCAACGCATTGAGCTTCAAGCCCTTCTTCGCTGCGCGTAATCGTTACCGCTCCATCTGACACACCGGTGTTGTATTCAGCGTGTATTCCGTCGTCGCCTGCACTTATGGTTGTTGTTCCACCGGCGATGAGTGCATCCTTATCACTGTGGATGGCGTCATCGGCTGCATCGAGCGTGACGGTTCCACCTGCAACGCGCACGAGCTGAGAAGCGTTCAGTGCCTTATCCTGCGACACCACGGTGACAGTTCCGTCATCAATTGAGATAAAGCCCTTATCGGCATCCTCGTCGTTATCCGATTTGATACCATCATTTTGAGCTGTTACCGTAACGATTCCGCCAGCTATTCTGACGCTATCCTTACCGCGCAGGCCAGTATTTGCCGCGTCTACTGTAATAGTGCCACCGGTGATCTTCAGGTCATCCTTGCTGGTAATGCCATTGTGTGTGGTTGCATTGACGGTAAGCGATCCACTTCCGTTAATGGTTAAGTCGCTTGCGCTATACACGGTTGCGTTCGCTTCGCCATCTTCGCCCGAAAGTGTCCAGGTGCTCGCATCAGAGAGCACATTGTCAGTGCCGTCGGCTAGGGTAAGGAACACTTTGTCGGCAGAAGATACGGTAATGCAGGGGCCATCTGATCCAGTTAGCTGCACGCCGTCAAGGACGATTTGAACCTTGTCGTTTTCGCCGGCAGCGACCACAATGCTTGCGGCATCTGATGTGCCTGATACCACATAGGTGCCAACTGCCGTAATCGTAACGCGCGATCCTTGTACCTCAACACCTGAACCCGAAACGTCTGCTGTCCCCGATGAAAAGGATATAGTGCTGGCAGTTGAAGCATCCCAGCTTGCATCGGTATCGCGGTTCGTGTAGCTAAAGTCCATCGAGGCGGTATTTGCGGCGATATTGGAAATGGCGCTGAGGGAATCGCTATAGGCAGCAGTAGTGGTCGTGGCAGATGCGGCTATGCCACCTGCTGATGATGCGCTTGATGAAGGGCCATTCGTCGCTAAAGAGCAGCCTGAACAGATAACCGTAGCTACCAGGAGCGCACTTAACGCAACAGCACAACTTTTTTCTTTTCGTCGATTAGTTTTCATTAGAGCGTCTCCTTTTCGGTTGTGATACGCCCAAATTGAACGCTTAAGTTGCCATTTTCGGTGCGCAGCGTATCAAGTAGTTCTTTTTCTTTCAGAGGATCTTTCAACACCACGTGGTAATCCAACTGATACAGGCTTCCCATGTTAGTGGTTTTCGCGTTAACGAGTTCCCAATGGGTCGTGTACGTACCCAGTATCGTGTCAAAGGCACTGGTGTAGTCGAGATCTTCAGGAATTGAAATGCGCAGCGATTTTTCGCCTTCGTGCCCCGACCCTAAAGGAGATAGCACAAAGATAATGTTTGCAATACCAACGATAACGGTGAAGGCAGCTGCAAGGGCGAGGTATCCCATGCCACAGGCGAGTCCTACTGCCATAGCTAAAAACACTGCACCAATGTCTTTTGCGCTACCGGGAATTGACCGGAATCGTACGAGGTTGAATACGCCCATAACCGCGATACCAGCACCAATGTTGCCGTTAACCAGCAGAATCACCATCTGAACAATAAGAGGAAGCAAGGCCAGGGTTACCACAAAATTCTTGGTGTAGCGATGCCGGAACATATAGATACCGGCGATAGCCACACCCAGCACGAGCGCAGCAAGTGCACAGGCAAGAAACGCACTGCCGGTAAGGATTGAGGCAGTGCTCTCGCTTTGCGGAAACACACTTTGAATGAGCGAATCGAACATGACGGTCCTTTCTGTTCTCTTAGGCGCTCTGTTCGCTTACAGATAGACGATCGTTGGATAGATAATTGGTATAACGAGCAAACTGGTTATTACTGGCAAGCCACTGCGTCGTGGATTCCTGCAGTGACTGTTGCTGGCTATCAGGTGAAAGTGTTCCTATTGGGTGAATCTGTCGCGCAGCTTCGAGCGCGCGGCATACCTTTGAGCAGGGTTGTGGTCGCAAGCAGGAGCGGGAAAGCAGCTGAGCCAACCAAAGCGGGTAGGCTCCCTGACATTTCACCTCCATGATGATGCAGCCATCGGCAAATAGCGGGGTCCCGCTTAAGCCCGTATCAAATGAAAGATCCTTCATGCGCCAGCGTGCATCGAAATCAAATGTCACGCGCACATCGGATCGACTGGCCGACGTGAGCGCTACCCTCTCGACGATGGTCATAATCAAAGGGGACAGCGGTGCGTGACGCTTACGAGCTGCATCGATCTCACGAACGATCTGCAACGATACGGATTCGGATGGATGGTGACTAGGCATGCTGCTAGATGATGCAGTGCGGTGTATCGTGCTGCGAAGTGGAAAGCGCGCGCATGCTTCGGCGTAGGGCATTCCTGCAAGCCAAGCCTGAGCAGCCCCGCAGCTGGTGGCAACGCGACGCTTATAGGAAGATCCCTTTACCTTTGTTTTTAACTCAACAAATACCGCTTCGTCAGCAGCTGGTTCTCCATAAGCGCGGATACGCAGCTTTTCCTTGTAGAAGGGCTTACCCATCGAAGCCGTTATCATGTCGTTTCGGGGCGTGTCATAGTACAGGCTGCTCACGCTTCCTCGTCCAAAAGGTCCTTCTTGCAGGTGTTCGTGGAGCGCCTGCGACAGAGCTGGCCAAATAGCGCGTTTGACAAGGTATTTTTTCTCGATACGTGCGAAACTTTCTGCAGCGCGTGTTGCGCTAGTAGCTTCGCCTGTCTTTTGAGTATTCATGTCTACCCTCCATGTAGTTGCTGTAGAGACGTGTGACAAGGCCCCGTCCAAGTGCAGGTAGATAGATGGAAGGGGGGTGCGCATTCACGAGGGAATGCCGGGCGGGGCCTTGACCATCAAGATAGAGACTCTTCCTGAATACTTCCTGAAAGAGAGCGCATACAGGTTTAGTTCAGGCGCTGGTTTTTCTGGCTCAGATACCTGTGATGTTCTTTAAAAGTTGACCTCATTTAGAAGGAAGCGTTTCGAAAACCTATCTATTTCATTTTGGAAGATCGCAAGAACAAGAAAGGAAGACGCCTTCAGGTTTGTTTCAGGCGGATTGGTAGAATGACACTGCAAAGAGAAAGGGAAGCCATGCAGATTCTGGTAGTCGAAGACGATCCGCGCTTAGCCGAAGCGCTTGCTGCTATCCTCAAGGCCAATGATTATCAAGTGGATGTAGTGGGCGATGGCGATGCCGGTTTGGCGTACGCGCAAAGCGGTCTGTATGATTGCGCCGTGCTTGATGTCATGTTGCCGCGCCGCGACGGATTTAGCGTGGCTGCTCAACTGCGACGTGAAGGAAATGCCCTTCCTATTTTGATGCTAACGGCGCGCGGCGAAATCCGTGACAAGGTCGAGGGACTCGACGCCGGCGCAGACGATTATATGACCAAACCATTTGCTCCAGTTGAATTGCTTGCACGCATTCGATCGCTGACGCGTCGTACTGGTTCAGTCGAATTTGAAACGCTATCATTTAACGATATTACCCTCGATTTAGATGCCTGTGAGCTTGAATGCAAGGGCAAGCGCATCCGTCTTTCACAGAAAGAATTCGACATCATGCACGTTCTAATGGCACAGCCCTCGCGCGTGGCATCGAAAGACAGCCTCATTTCGAAGGTGTGGGGCTACGATTCAACGGCAGCTGATAACAACGTAGAAGCTTACGTATCATTCCTACGGAAGAAACTTGCGTTTATTGGGGCAACTACCTGCATCGTGACACTGCGTGGGCAGGGGTATCGGTTAGGGACACAAGCTGATGGGTAAGCGCATTCGCGCGGCTGCGCATTCATTTATCGCATCGTTTCGCCATCGGTTTGTTGCCACAAGCATGGTGCTTGCTGCCCTTGTATTGGTAGTTGTTGTAGTTGTCGTGGGGATGGATAGCTATCACCGCGACATGACGTCGATTACTAAGGCGCTCGATCATCGGGTGCACGACCCTTTAGAGAATCCGGAAGGAAAGAAGGGTCCCGACTGGAAGGGTGAGGGCGCTCCCCGCGATGCCTCATCCGACCAATTCGTTGCCACATCGGTCTTTGAAGTCGATACCAATGGGGAACAGACAGCCGCCGATGACGTTCTGGGTCTTTCATCTGACGTGGTTGATAGTGCCTTATCGCGCGTGAATGAATCGCTTAACTCGTCAGATGGATCGACAAGTGGATTTCTAGGCGACTTAAATTTGTACTACAGTGCCATCCATCTTGACAGTGGCGGCATGAGAGTAGCCTTTGCATCAGGGAATTTCGTGATGCAGAACACAATGTCTCTGCTTGCGACTCTAGGAGCCGTATCGGCTGGTGCCCTGCTGGCGTTTTTTGGCATCAGCGTGCTATTGGCGCGGCGTGCTACCGTGCCTATCGAACGTGCGTGGATGCGCCAGCAGCAGTTTATTGCTGATGCAAGCCATGAACTAAAAACGCCGCTGACGGTAATCATGGCAAATAATTCGCTGATAGAAGGAAACCCGCACGATACCGTTGCGTCGCAGCGTAAATGGCTGCACAGCACCGATGAAGAAGCAGCGCGTATGCAGGTGCTTATCAACGATATGCTGTATCTGGCGAAGATGGAAGACGACGAGCAAGCTCCCATAAAAGAGCGTGTTGATTTTTCCGAAACGGTGCAGAGTACTGTTCTGCAATTTGAATCGGTTGCCTTTGAGGCGAAGACAGAACTTTTCTCTGAAATCGATCCGGACATTTTCGCTGAGGGCGATCGAGCGCGTCTCCAGCGATTGGTTGCTATTCTGCTTGATAATGCCTGTAAATATGCTGGTCCTGCTGGTCGGGTACAGGTATCGCTTCATCGGCAAGCGCGCGGATGCTCTCTTGTGGTCACAAATACGGGGCGGCCCATTGATGCTGCCGATCTACCGCACCTTTTCGATCGCTTCTATCGGTCGGATAAAGCGCGCACCGGTGGTGCCGGTGGCTTTGGTTTAGGTTTGGCTATCGCACAGCGTACTGTTACCGGACATGGTGGGCGTATTGCAGCCGAAAGCTCAGCTGAGGCAGGCACGGTATTTACGGTAGTGTTGCCCTGTACTCGCTAGGATTATTCTGTTTCCCGCTACGATGCAATTCAACGCAGTGGGGTAGTGCTGCTTTGTATTCACGAGCTGGTTCTGTAGCAAAAATTTTCCGATTACCTCTCCATCAACTTTTCGCTACTAGCTAGTTTTTCAACTGAATTTTTTGCCGTTGACGTGCTGTATTGGTTAGTTCAACACGTGTTTTTCATTAGCGTTCTAGCAAGATAAGCACCAAACGCGTAAGCTGTACTAACACATGCTGTTTCCGCCAGCGGGGCAGTGGAGCATGACTGCAAGGGAGAGTAATGTCCACAGATGGCAACGTTCAGGCGGGTGCTTCACGCCTGCCCTATGAGCTTACTCATTTCAATCCAGCCTACTTTGGATTTGCGCTGCTACCGTCTTGGGTATTTGGCTTCATCCATCGTGAATCGGTTGCTGGTGATGGTACGTATCTCACTGCCATATTCTTTTTATCGCTGGCAGCTGGCATGCTCGCGTTTGCGGGACTTCGGTTTGCTCTTAATGTATCTGCTGTTGAAAAACTTCTCAGCTGGTCCTCTGCGGTTTTGTGTGTTCTTGCTGCCGCTGTTGTTGCTGCTCCGGTAGCGTTTCCACCTGGCCTTATTATTGTCGCCTGTGTTGGCGGTGGCTTAGGTATTGCCGGGCTATATCTATCGTGGTCTCCATTTTATAGCAGTCTTGATATACGCGATGCCGTTGCCTGTGCTTTTGGGTCGATGGTAGTGGCAGCAGTTTTCAAGCTGATAGTGAGTTTTTCTCCAGCACCCGTGGCACTCACGTTACTTGTGCTTGCCGCAGCTCTCTCGCCGATGACTCTTGCGGCCGCTGAGCGCAATGCGCCGCCGCAAGGGGCACGCCCACAGCTATATTTTAGTTCGGCTCGTAGTTCGTTTCCGTATGTCATATTGCTCGGTGTGGCAATGTGTGCCTTTATTATCGGCGTGGTGCCAGGTGTATCGCTCTCGCCGCGCTACGACCTTGAACCGGTGCTTGTTGTTGTCCAGTGTGCTATTGAAGCGATTTCGGCGCTTGCGGTGCTCTGGTGGGTGTTCCTGTTCAATGGCAAGCTGCACTTTACCAATATGTGGCGCGTTATCGTAATTATTGTGGCGACCGCTCTTCTATTTCTGCCGCATATTGGTGGGCCGCTTACCAGCTGGGCCCTTATGTTGGTGGCGGTCGCGCAGGCAATGCTTGTTACGGTTGTATGGACGATGTTGGCCGACGCTGCTCACCATAGCTCGGCTTCGCCCTATTTAGTATTCAGTTTCGCGTGGGTTTCCTATGCACTGCCCTTGGCGGCAGGCTTGTATGTGGGCAACATTCTAGCAGCTCAAACGAACAGTCCGTTTCTGGTGGCGGTACTGTCGTATGCGTTAACAGTAACGGCTATTTTAACGCTGAACGATCGTAACTTTATTGAGCATCGGGTATTTCGCGATCTTGACCTGGCAATTCCTAATGAAGAAGCGCTTGAGGGTATCGACGCCAAGTGCGAGCGAATTGGTCGCGAACGGGGCTTAACAGAGCGCGAAGTGGAAGTGCTTGAGCTGCTGTGTCGAGGTCGTTCAAAAAACTATATCGCCGATACGTTGTTCATATCTGAAAACACGGTGCGCAGCCATGCGCGCCATATCTATCGCAAGCTCGACGTGCATAGTCGCCAGGAGGCCATGGACTTGTTGCTCGATTAGTAACGAATCCCGCGCGTCACATTCTGTCGTATTGCCTGGCGCGCGTGCCGCCTTGCTGTTTACGACGGGATTGCGCGCGATACACGGGATCCGTCTTGCTGATATATGGTGCCCGAGGCGAGAGTCGAACTCGCACGTCGTGAGACAGCGGTTTTTGAGACCGCCGCGTCTGCCATTCCGCCACTCGGGCGCGGAAAAGAAGTATACCCGATGTACAATGCCAAGCCAAGAATAACGTTTGGAAGAAGACATCTATGCTCGATCAGTCATCAATACCCACAGATCAAAGCCAAGCTGAAGCATCTTCCACAGGGGCTAAAACCGCAGCGGAAAGACTTTCAGGAGCAAATAAAACTCCATCTGAGAAATTGTGTGTTGCTTTAGATAGAGTAGCATCCAATCCAAATGCACTCCCTAATTTGCTCGATCAGCTTGATAGATTCTGGGAAACCCATTGGGATGAAATGCTTGCCGATCTCGACCGTCTGGTCGCTATCGAAAGTGTAGAAGATCTTGCGCACGCGGCTCCGGGGGCTCCATTTGGCCCCGGACCAGCACAAGCCCTCGAAACATTTCTTACCATAGCTGACCGAATGGGCTTTACAACAAAAAATGTCGATGGCTACGCTGGAATAGCCGATATGGTAGGAGATTCACCAGTTCAAGTAGGTATTATTGGCCATGTTGATGTTGTCCCCATTGGCGAAGGGTGGACAGTTGATCCTCTGCGCGTAACGGTGAGGGACAGCTTTTTGCTCGGACGGGGAACCTCCGACGATAAAGGTCCGCTGTTGATGTCCTTGTATGCGGCAAAGTTTTGGATGGATAAAGGTCGCGCGCTGCCTTACACCCTGCGCTATATCGTGGGCGCCAACGAAGAAACTGGCATGCGCGATGTCGAGCAGTATCGTAAGATACACGGCGACCCAGCTGTCGTATTTACCCCTGATGACGAATTTCCAGCCTGCTATGGCGAAAAGGGGCAGATCCAAGGCGCAATCACATCCCCGCAGCTTGCTGGTGTCATTCAAGATATTCAGGGTGGTATTGCTCCGAATGCGGTACCGGGAAGCGCCAGTGCCCTTGTCGCTGTTCCAGCGGTCCGCTTGAAGCCAGCGGATGGAATTGAAATTGAGACACGCGACGGGGGAACATTTGTTACTGCGCGCGGTGTGCAGGCTCATGCGGCTATGCCCGAATCCGGCACGAGTGCGATCTTACACTTAGTTGCATACTTGGCGGCCTCAGGTATCTGTTCACCAGCTGAACAGCAGTGGCTTTCTTGTTTGGAAACCTGGCTGGGCGATTTTTCTGGTATGGGCCTTGGCATTGCTTCGTGTGACGAAGCCTTTGGTCCGCTGACTGCGGTTGGTGGCATGATCAGTATGCAGAATGGCCGTATCCGGCAGACGATCGACATCCGATTTACCACCGCAAGTGATCCTGATGTCCTTGAAAAGACACTCGTTTCTCTGACTCAATCAGCTGGCGGCGTGTGGGAAACAACGCGTTTGGCGCCAGTCTTTCTGATGAACCCAGAGAGTCCCTTTATGCAAGCGCTCATTTCAAGCTATCGCGCTGTTACCGGCGACAACCAGCCGGCCTTCACCATTGGTGGCGGTACCTATGCACGGCATTTCCCCTGTGCCGCGGGATTTGGCGCGAGTGTGTGCGGCAAAGCGTATCCCTCCTGGGTAGGAGGCATGCACGCGGCCGATGAAGGAGTCGCAATAGCCGACTTAAAGAATGCGTTCAAGGTATATGCCGTAGCGATTGACCGTTTGATGGCGCTTGATCTTTGTGGAGAACTGTAGGCAGCATACCGTTTGAGCTAGTTCTTGCTACAATTCAGAAATGAAAGTAGAAAGGTGTACTTTAAAAAAGTGCTCTCATATATAGATCAGGAAGAAGCATGTCAGGATATACATCGGAGCCGATAGGCAAGCACTGCGCTCCCGCGCATGCCAGCACTGCTACCTCGCAGGCAACGGCCGCTATGTCTCCGGTTCGTATATCGGGGGTAGTGTCAGGTGCTGCTGAGGCAACCAAGGCGAAAAAAAATAAAATCAATACACGCACGGTTGTAAAAGTACTGCTTATAGTTTTGGGCGTTCTTGCTGCGGTGTATGTTGCGGGCATTATTGTGTTTAGCAATCTCTTTTTACCGCGCACTGCCTTTGCAGGCAACAATATCTCGTTCAAATCGGCAGCTGACGTGTCGTCCATCGCCACACAAATTGGAACAGACTATAAAGTAAGGGTGTCGGGCCACGGTCTCGACTTCACCGTTACCTCAGCTGATGCAGGTGTCACGGTTGATGGTTCAACGGTCGCCAACAAGGCTCTTTCATCTCAGCGTGCGTGGGCGTGGCCGTACGAAGTCTTCAAGACGCACGATATGTCATCGTTCCTCTTTAGTGAATACAACGAAAGTGGACTTGCTGATGTCGTCGGCCAGAAGGTAGACACATTCAATGAAACCGCTGAGCCGCCGGTAAATGCATCGGTTGCGTTTTCATCAGCGAAGGATGCTTTCGAGGTAAAGTCCGAACAGACTGGTACGCAGGTTGATACGCAGGCAGTGCTTTCGGAAATTGATAAAGCTATTCTCAACATGGATTCTGCGGTAACACTCGACGATACGGTGCTTGTGCAGCCGACGGTACTTTCAAATGATCCTTCGCTTATTGCCGCAGCTGATGAAGCCAATGGATACTTGAAGGCGCGCATTGAACTTGTCTTGGGGTCGACGGCCATTCATGCAGCCGATGTTGGTCCGGCAGAAATATCTCAGTGGGTGACTGTTGATGACGAGGGAAACGTTTCCTTTGATCAGGATGCAATGAATAGCTGGACACGTGATCTTGCATCTTCCATTAATACGGTGGGATCTGAGCGTTCATACAAGACGGCGAATGGCGATACGATTACCGTGTCAGGTGGTACGTACGGCTGGAAGGTTGATGCCGACAAGCTGGTATCAACGGTGCAGGAAGCGGTGCAAGAAGGAGAAAATGGCCAGGTAACGGTCCCCACGAAAAGCGAGGGGTACACCTGGGCAGGGCAGGGTAAGGCCGATTGGGGTGCCCATGCTGAAGTAAGTATCTCGCAGCAGCACGCCTGGTTCTTCGATGAATCAGGCAATATGGTCTGGGAGTCTGACGTTGTAACGGGCAAGCCAGGTCACGACACGTCGCCGGGTGTGTGGAAGATATTTAAGCAGCAGAGCCCGGGTACATTAACCGGAAGCATCCTGCCTTCTACGGGCAAACCCGAATACGTTACAAAGGTGTCATACTGGATGCAGTTTACCTATGACGGCCAGGGCTTTCATGACGCAACGTGGCAGTCATCATTTGGTGGCAGCCGTTATACCAGTGGCTATGGATCGCATGGTTGCGTAAACCTGCCGCTTGATAAGGCAAAAGAACTGTATAGTCACATTGCGATTGGCAATGCGGTTATCGTCTATAACTAGCGCATAAGCCAATTTAGTGCATAAGTACAAGCCTGAGCAGAAAGGTGCTGGTGCTAACAGCACCTTTTTTCTTGCCAATGATATAACAGTGTTATAAAGTAAACTTCATCTTACTAATAAAGGAGTAACGATGAGCGAAACGCACAAAAAACCAGCACCAGCATCCACATCTACATCTACATCTACGTCAGCTACCCAGTCGATGCCGGTGGTGCGCCTGTTGCAATGGTCGCAACGAAAAGGACTCTATTTTCTTTCGGCAGTTCTTGCCATTATTGGTGTGGCGGGCACCATCGTTCCGTATTTTGCCGCAGCCAATATGATTGTGGGTATTCTCTCTGGTGTGCGTGACTGGGGCTTTTTCGTTGGATGGGGCCTTTTTGCAGCTGGTGGCTATGTGTTGTATCTGGTATGTCACTACACGTCGACAGCAGTGTCTCATGTTGCGACATTTGCCACCATCTCGCGCATTCGGCTGCTTCTTGCTCACAAACTCACGCGTGTTCCTATGGGCTATGTACTTGATACGCCGTCTGGCACCCTAAAATCGCTCATAGTTGAAAAGGTCGACAGCATCGAAACAACGCTTGCTCATGCAGTACCTGAACTGACCTCTAACGTACTGGTACCCATTGTGGTAGTGGTGTATCTGTTTATGCTCGACTGGCGTTTGGCGCTTTCTGCACTGGTGCCCATTGCGGTGGGTATGCTGTGCACGATGGGTATGGCGAAGGACTATGCGCAATGGTATGGCCGCACTGTTGAAGCAAGCAAAGTTATGAACAATACTTCGGTTGAATATGTCGCAGGTATCGAGGTTATTAAAGCCTTTGGACAATCGGCAAGCTCGTATGAAAAATTTAGTCAAGCGGTGCGCATCTCAGCTCATTCGTTTATCGATTGGATGGCACATTGCCAGATATGGTCGGATGGTGCTTTATCGATCGCCCCGGCGACATTAGTAACGGTGCTGCCGCTCGGTTGCCTGTTTGTTGTGCAGGGCACCCTTGATCCAGCCGTGTTTGCAATGTGTGCCGTATTGTCAGTTGGTATCTTCCCTCCGCTATATGCAGCACTTGGCTTTACGGATACGTTGGCTCAGGTGGGTACGACTGTAGAGGAGATCGCAGCAGTGCTTGATCTGCCTGAACAGAATCGGAGCGCCACTAAAGCAAGTCCTGATGGTCATGACATTACGCTGTCAGACGTACACTTTTCTTACGATGCCGATGAGGTTATCCATGGTGTTGACTTACACATCGCATCAGGTCACATAACAGCTCTGGTTGGACCTTCAGGATCGGGCAAATCAACCCTTGCTCGCCTGATTGCTGGGTTTTGGGACCCCAATACCGGTACGGTTTCTATTGGGGGCTGCACCCTTGAAGAATTCACTGCCGACCAACTGGCAGCACAGATTGTCTACGTTGATCAAGATAGTTATCTCTTTGACGACACCATCATGAACAGTATTCGCATGGGCTCACCTGATGCGTCCGACGAAGACGTTATCGCTTGCGCACAAGCATCAGGGTGTCACGAGTTTATATCCGCTTTGCCACAAGGGTATCAAACCGTTGTTGGTGGCTCGGGTGGGCATCTTTCAGGAGGCGAGCGCCAACGGGTGGCTATTGCTCGTGCCATGCTCAAGGATGCACCTATTATTCTGCTTGATGAAGCAACGGCGTACGCCGATCCAGAAAGCGAAGCCGAAGTAGAGTCCGCCGTTGCGCGTCTGGTGCGCGGCAAGACACTCGTTGTTATTGCTCATCGTCTTTCGACAGTTCGCGATGCCGACCAGATTGTTGTCATGAATAAGGGCTGCATCGAAGCGCAAGGAACTCATAGTGAACTTATGCAGCAGTGCCCGTTATATGCCAGCATGTACAACGCTCATATCGGTGCGCGTGACGTTGCCTAAGGAGGAAAGAAATGATTTCAGTTCTTAAGAAATACTTCGCCTTTGGCAGTATCTATCAAAAAAATCTTACACGCGGCTTACTACTTACTTTTATCCATGCCTTCTTTGAGGCGCTGCAGATTACGGCTCTCTGGATCGTTTTTACTGACCTAGTACATGGCACTATTTCGAATACCACGCTGCTTATGTCATTGGGGACTATGCTGGTCTGTATTGTGGGATCATTTGTAACAGCGCATTTTACGAGTGTGAATTTTTGCCAGGCAAACTTTGGTATGGCAGGCGCTAAGCGTGCTGAAGTGGGCGATCGAATGCGTCATTTGCCGATGGGTTACTTCAACGAAAAAAGTCTCGGCGACATAACAGGCATTATGACCAATACCCTTGATGCAATGCAGACGATGGGCGGCATGGTTTATCAGGCAGTACTCGGCGGATTGGCCTTTTCGGTTATGATCTGCGTCATGATGTTTGTGCTTGATTGGCGCCTTGGTCTTCTGACGCTGATCACCATTGCACTGTTCTGTGCCACGATGGAACTCTTGCAACGATTTGTACGCACGGCATCCGATAGACGTACGGCAGCACAAGATTCAATCATCTCTGCTGCACTGGAGTATGTACGTGGCATTGGTGTGATTCGTGCATTTTCGCTGCTCGATAGCGCTAATAGCCGTTTTGCTGAGGCAGTTGGCCGCTGCGAACATGAAAATGTTGCGTTCGAATTTGCCTGTCTGCGCTTTGCTGTTGCTCAATCGGTGGTGGCAAAGGCAGCTAGTGTCACCATGTGCTTGTTGTCCTGCTGGCTGTGGCTTGCCGGCATTATGGATGCGGGTATCTGTTTAACCATGATTGTCGCTTCGTTTATGGTATTCAGCCGTCTCGAGATGTCAGGGGCTTTTTCGTCAATTCTGCGCCATATCGAGGTTGCCATGGAAAAAGTCAACGCGCTGCTTGCCACCAATACTATGGATGAAGGTGCGGGCCTTACCACGGCATCCGGCTACGACATCGATATCAAGAATGTTTCGTTTGGCTATGGTACAGCACGCATTCTTGAGGATGTTTCACTGTCTATTCCAGCAGGCACATCGTGTGCCATCGTGGGGCCAAGCGGATCAGGTAAGACAACGCTTGTCCGATTGATCGAGCGCTTTTGGGATGTGGATACGGGGGTAGTTCAGCTTGGTGGGCGCGATGTGCGTGACTATCAGGTCGATTCCCTTATGGAAAACTTCTCGACCGTGTTCCAAGGGGTATTTTTGTTCGATGACACGGTAGAGAACAATATCAAGTTTGGCAATCCCGGTGCAACACATGAACAGGTTGTTCGGGCAGCTCAGCGTGCACGCTGTGAGGAATTTATCGCAGCTTTACCCAATGGCTACAACACGCGCTTGGGCGAAAATGGCTCGATGCTGTCCGGCGGCGAGCGTCAACGTCTTTCGATTGCGCGGGCTATTCTGAAAGATGCGCCCATTGTGATTCTTGATGAAGCAACGGCAAATGTAGACCCTGAAAACGAACTTGAGCTGCAGCATGCCATTGCTGAACTCACGAAAAGCAAGACCGTTATTATGATTGCTCATCGCTTAAAGACAGTGCGCGATGCCGATCAGATTATTGTGCTCGATAAGGGTCGCATCGTACAGCAAGGCACACACGATTCCCTGATGGAACAAGGCGGTCTCTATGCCACCTTCGTGAATATGCGTGAACGTGCGGTTGGTTGGAAGATCGCCTGATCTTTTGTTGCCGCTTTAGTTTTGTTGTCGCCTTAGTTGCACTCCGTATGGTGTTAAATACTGTGCGTCAATAAACAGGTGAAAGCTATACAGAAGGGCATGATGGAAAAAGCACGAGAGACAACAGCACGCAGGCGCATACTCGCTTCAGCGCTTCATGAATTTCGCGCTCATGGGTTTGAAGCGGCATCGCTGCGTACCATCGCCGATAGGGCGGGTGTAACCACCGGTGCGATATATGGTTACTTTCCGAGTAAGCTCGACCTATTTGATGCGGTCGTAAAACCAGCTGGCGATACCTTGGCTTTCCTTTTTGAGCACGCTCAAGAGGAATTTTGTGCTCTGTCTGCTGAAGAGCAGGATTTTCCCCATATGCTTACGTTTGCGCACGACGTTCTTGAACGTCTTGTTGCAATACTCTATGACAATCGGCAAGTATTTCTTGTTATCTTTAAGAATGCAGCTGGCACACCTTGGAACAATTACGCGCAACGATTTGTTGAAGTGGAAATAAAGGGTACCGTGCAATATATGGAGTCTCAGGCGCTTCAGTCCGATGCTTCGTTTAACAAGGTATCTGAACCACTTATGCGTGTGCTTGCCGAATCGTATTTCCGTGATCTTTTTACCCTGTTTTGTCTTGATTCGTGCCGTGAAAGCGCCTTAGAGAATATGCGCCAACTCATCAATTTTTATCATCGTGGATATGAAGCGCTGTTGCTGGGCAAATACGATAAAGCGGTGAGTGGTACAAGTATCCAGAGTAACCAGCTAGAAGTCAGTGGGAACTATTAAGAGCTGCTATAAACTATTTTTGCATATCTGACGATATGAGTCCGAACCACTAAAAGTTACTATTTCGTCATGCTTCATGCTTGCAGGACTGACAGGTAAAGATTACTTTACCGGCCAGACCACAGAACCTTCACACATAGCGAATAAATGCATTCGTAACCCCGCTCTTCCATGAGAATTTATAAATCTGCCGGGGGGGGGGTGTCTTGTTTTACGGTAAACTATACAAATTGTAAGTGTTGGTGTGGTGGATACCTATGTCCATTCGCCAAGCGAGATATTGAACAATAGTTGATTGATGGATAGGGGAGAAGAGCGATGATAAAGTCCACCACAGCGCGGATGAGTTTGCTGCTGGCGGCGTTGGCGGTTCTTGTTGCTGTTTTTGCATTGCCAATGCAAAAAGCTTTTGCGGTTACAGTGATCAAGGACAACACCGACTTGGCGCATGTTCAGGCTTATCAGTTCACGATGACACAGGCAAACATGTCGGTTATTTCCCAGAGCGGCGATGTCGACATGGATGTTGTTCCGCCAGAGACTGGGCGCGAGCAAAGTACTGTATTTGCTCTTAAAGTTGATAAGACTAAGCGTGCTGATCAGTCATTTAGTCAACCGCTTAAGCTGAAATTTAGCAACGCGGGTACCGTCAATGGCAAGGTTGTTGACGTGTACGTAACGGTTAACAGTGTTGATCTGGAGTTCCTACAAGAAGGAACTGGTGACTTCGAGAACCCATCTAAGACCGTTGTTCCTTTCATGATGGTCGATGAAAACTGGGGCCATAAGTCATTTACCATTCAAAATTATATCGAAGGTACTCATCCCACCTATACAAAAGATATGTTCCATACGTTTGGAGTTCACGCCAATGTCACGGTTGAGCTGAAAAACCAGGATGGTACGCCCTGCGATTTGCGGGCAGTCATGTTTCCCTCTGATATTGATGTTATGAGCACGCATAATCGCAAGGAAACGTTTTCTCTTTTCAATAAAGACACTGCATTTGACAAAATTGTCATGAACAATCGTAATAGCCTGAATGAATCTACTTCAGGCAATAAGACCAGTTGGACTCCAACAATTCCTGCTGGTACGTCTGGCGATGATGCCGAACACAATGTTTCTGGCCTAGCTATTAGATCGGTTGATAACAAGATTAATTTTGAGTATGGCACCACTATGTCATGTGGTGGGCTGTTTGGTCTTTACACTGAGGTAATTGCTCCGCCACCTACAAAGGAAGTGGACAAAGAAGCTGTACAGGCCGAGGCTGGGCAAGAGCTCACTTATACCACGAAGTATCGCATGCCCAAGCCAGGTGTTGATACGATTGGGCCTATTACAAGCATGACCATGATCGACACCTTTGACGACCGTCTCGATTTCAAGAGCCTTGTGGTTACTCAGGATGGTACGACGCTTACCGAGGGTGATGACTACACGGTTACGGTTGAAGGTCAGAAAGTCACCGTTGACATTGCCAAGAAGCACCTAACGGAAGGCAATGGCGGCAAGTATTACACCATCGTCTACAAGACAGTCACGAACGAAAAGGCTGCCCAAGAAGGTACAGCCAATATCGATAATATCGTGACGCAGAACGTTGACAACATCAAAGCCGATTCCAACAAGGTTACTACGCGCTTGCTGTATGCAAAGGATCATAAGTTTATCAGCGGTGTTCCAGGTAAAGATCTGCCTCAGGAAGTCATTGACCTAACGCCTGGTAAGGTAAAGGGTTACGAGAACGGCACAACGGTTACGCCTGATCAGCCGACGCAGACTCAGGTAAAGGTTCCAGAGGGTACGTGGGTTTTTGTTGGATACGACAAGGACTCTGAAACGATTAATGGTGCCGATGCTCACTTTATCGGTAAGTGGGTGCTTGTTTCCAAGCCGGTGAAGGATGTTCTCGACGAAAATGGTACAAGTATTGATGGTCAGTCGGTTACGGCGGGTCAGATACTCACCTATACCGTTTCATATCCGAACACAACAGGTGCTTCTCGCACAGTGACGATTACTGATCCGATTCCTGCTCATACAACCTATGTTGAGGGCTCAGCCGATAACGATGGCACCTATGACAGCGCAACTGGCAAGATTACTTGGGTAAAAGAAGTTGCTGATGGTGACACGCTCAAGGTGACCTTTAAGGTAAAGGTTGACGAAGATGTGGACTCTGATGAGATCGCTAATACTGCTCATGTAAATGATGGGCTTATCGATCAGGATACAAATACAACGAAGAACGTTGCAAAGAAGCCTCCAGTACCTTCAGTATTGCCGGTAACAAACGATACGTTTGACGGTGGCATCGTTGCGGGTATTCTTGCTAGTGTATCTGGGTTAGTCTCAGTAGTGCTCTACCGACGGAATCGTCAGCTTGGCTGCTAAACATAATGCATTAAGCTTGTTACATGCGGGTTGTAAAATCCCCATAGAGGACTGAAACAACAAGAAGCTCGCAGTCAAGCAAAAACTAGATTACGAGTAAAACGAGGGGACTGCTTTTGCAGACCCCTCGTTTTGTACCTGTTCTTCTTTGCTGTGGTATTTTCAGCACCAAGGCTGCCGGATTGAGAGTAAGCTGAAAGCACTCTGGTGTGGGTTTTGAGCTCGAGCGTTTGTGCCTTTGCATTAAAGCACTCAGAACACTCAGTTACTTTCGATACTCGTAAAACCCTTTACCAGCTGCTACACCTGTTTCGCCCTTGTCAATCTTTTCCTTGAGTAGCGTAGCAACACGGTTTTGAATTGTGCCTTCTTCCTTGGCGGCCGGGTTCATGATAGAGACATTGTAGGCAGTGGTGAGGCCAACAATGTCGAGGATGCGGAACGGACCAGCTGGTGCACCGGTGCCAAGTGTCCAAGCCCGATCGATATCTTCAGGCGACCCAATGCCAGCAGCCCAGAGCCCTTGAGCAGCTGAGAGGAAGGGTACCAGCATGCTGTTGAGCAAATAGCCAGGCTGTTCTTTCAGCACTTTTACCGGCACCATGCGGATAGCTTCGGCGAAAGCTACAACCGTATCAAAGTTTTCCTGCGCTGTTTGCGCGTGACCCATGACTTCGCCAATGGGGTTCTTCCAGATTTCGTTCGCAAAGTGAAGCGCCAGATATTTCTGCGGCCGTCCGGTAGCTTCGGCAAACATGCTTGGCAACAATGTCGAGCTATTGGTGGCGATAATAGCTTTTTCTGGCAGATGGTGGGCAAGCTCTTGATAGAAAGCGGTTTTTTGCTGGGGGTCTTCAGCGATTGCTTCGATGACAAGGTCAGTGTTGTTAAAAGCTTCATCCCAATCTGCGGTGAGTTTCAGGTTTGTATGCGCCGCCTTCACCTTGTCTTTGAGTGCTTCGCATGCTTCAGGGGAAACATCTTCACGAGCAATAAGGCCATACGCCCAAGCTGAGGGATCGCTCTTAAGAGCCTCGAGCGTGTCAAGATAAATCGTTGTCAGACGATCGATTTTGGTTTGGCAGCGCTCAATGGACGCTTCAGACCTAAGCCAGATCGTAGTGTCATAACCACGATAGGCAGCTTGGAAGGCGATTTGACTTCCTAGAACACCGCCGCCCGCAACGGTTACACGCTTGATATCTTCGATTCCCATGGAATACCTCTCTTTCCTGCCGCAAAACGACATATGGGTACATACCATTTTTACTCTACTTAGGATAATACTTAGAAGATGATGTTTGATTAACTCTGTTAGCAGTTTGTGAACAGGTATGATCCATTCCCAGATGGGGTATTTCGAGGATGCGTTATACCTGAGCGAGTGGAGTGAAGCGCTTCGCTGTTGGTATGTTGATCGCTGTAGAGTATCAGTTCTTGGGCGAGCGAAACAAACAGCACCCCCTTTTTACAGCGCCGCAGTCTGGCTAGAAGAAGAACGCTTTAGCACCCAACAGAATAAGCACGATACCACCGACGATCTGTGCGCGTCGTCCGAACGAAGCGCCCAAGCATCGGCCAATAATAATCATAGCACCGCACAACAGAAACGTTGAAAGGGCAATAATCCCTGCGGCAGAAACAATATTTGTCTGGCCAGCAGCAAGAGATATGCCCACAGCAAGGGCATCGATGCTTGTGGCAATCGCCTGCACAAGGATAACAGGTACCGATAATTTCCCACGCACTGCTTCTTCATCTTCGCTACTGTCTTCATGGATGCCATCCCACGCCATCTTGGCGCCGATAATGCCAAGGATACCGAAGGTGATAATGCCTGCATACGCTGAAATTGCTTCAACAGCAAGAAAGCCAGCAAGATAGCCGATAAGCGGCATAATTCCCTGTAATGCACCAAATGTGAGGGGTATTAGGGCAGCACGCCGCCGCGATATGCGCGGGTTAGCTATTATATTGCATAAGGTGACACTCATAGCATCAGCCGAAAGGGCAATACCGAGTACGACAATCTCGAAGAGATTCATAAGGGGAAGTAGTTCATTTCTTGAAGGGCTTGCAAGTTTTCCTAGCAATTCTACCATGGGAGAACAGCCTGAACGCTGAACACGCAGCTAATAAGGTTGAACCATTAAATGGATTCTATCCAAATGAATAGTGTCCAAACCAACAATGCCAAATTGGCAGTACCCAAATGACGACACCAATCGAGAGGTAACTATGCTCGATCGTGCTGATTTTAAAGTCTATATCCATTACATTATTCCTTCTATAGCATCGTTTTTACTGACGGGCATTTACAGTATTGTCGATGGCCTCTTCGTTGGTCATGCGGTGGGGGATGCCGGTTTAGCCGGCATCAACGTCGCTTGGCCGCTCGTAGCTTTTATGATGGCAATCGGTACCGGTGTCGGTATGGGGGGTGCCGTTATTAGCTCCATCTATGCTGGCATTGGCGATCTGCGCTCGTCTAATCGCGCTATTGCTCATACTCTTTCAATGCTTGCGCTGGCAACGCCGCTGGTTATGGTGGTGCTGTTTTGTTTTGGTCAGCAATTGATCTACCTGTTTGGTGGTCGCGATGAAATCTTATCTCAGTCGCAGTCGTATCTTTCCGTTATGACTTGGGGGTCGCTCTTTCAAATTATGGCATCAGGCTGCATTCCTCTTATGCGCAACAAGGGCCGCGTTGTGGCTGCTATGGTCATTCTGGTTATCAGTGGCCTGTTGAATGTGGCTCTCGACTTTGCGCTCGTGATGCTGGCGGGCTGGGGAGTAGCTGGCGCTGGATTGGCAACGGTGATTGCCCAGGCATTCGTTTTTATCTGTGGGCTTGCTTTCTTTCTAAAGCGAGAAAACCGACCGCGCTCTCGCGATTTTGCTCTTGACGGTGAGTTCCTTAGTCGCACCTTAAAGGGTGGGTTTGCGCCGTTTGCCCTAACACTGTTACCTGAAGTAACCACGATTGTCATGAACATGGCTACCGAAGCTCATGGTGGTGCCACTGCTCAGTCGGCTTTTGCGGTGATCTCGTACGTGGCGGTGGCAATACAGTGGATTATTCAGGGCGTTAATGATGGATCGCAGCCACTGGTGAGTTTGCGTTTCGGCGAAGGAAAACTGTCGACTATGCGTGCCTTGCGCCATACGAATTATGTCTTCGCGGTGGGTATTGGTTTGGCTGGTATGGTGGCACTCTACGTATTGCGCGTGCCGCTTGCCGTTGTGTTTGGCATATCACCACAGACAAGCGAAGTGTTCTATCATGGTGTGGCGCTGTTTTCGTTGGCGCTCGGTTTCTATGGTATTACCCATGCAACCACTTCGTTTTTCTATGCTGTTGAAAGCAGTCGCAATGCAACCATTGTTATCCTTGGCGAGGTTGTGTTCGTTGTTTTCTTTGCGGCTGTTCTACCCCTCTTCTTAGGGCTTGACGGTGTGTGGCTTGCGGTGGTGGCCACACAGGCATGCCTTGCCGTGTTGGCGGTGGCACTGCTGCGGCATTCGCGAGGCAACATTGCCCAGGCGGCAGCGCGTCATGTCGAAAAGCATGCGGAATTGGCTGGGCAGGCAGCTGAAAGTAACGCATAAAGAGCCGAGAGCAACGCGTAAAGAAGAGAAACGGCTTGCGCTGTTGTATTATTTCCTGACCAAGTATGAGAGTATGAAGAGGTCTTACTAAAAGGGTTTTACTTGCTTTACCTCATTGGGTAAGGGTCAATGGGCATAGTGCAAGCCGATTGCCAGATATACGTTTTACCTGCCTATTGTAGTGTGTAAGGGAAGGATGTTCGTGAATTACCTGCTGACATTTCTCGAGGGTATTGTCACCTTCGTATCGCCCTGTTTGCTTCCATTATTGCCCGTATATGTAGCCTATTTTGCTGGTGGTCTGCCAGAGGCTTCTGGAAATGCCGCTGCGTCGCAGTCAGCTTCCACAAGCGCTTCGCGCATTGCTGGTAGCAAGTTCAAAGGGGCGCTTGGATTTGTTGCTGGCTTTACTGTGTTGTTTTGTGCTTTGGGAGCCATGGCGGCTTCGCTGGGTGGCTTTTTCATGCAGAACCGTCGCGCCCTTGAAGTGGTGTGCGGGCTGGTTATCATTCTGTTTGGTTTCACTTATTGGGGTGTCATTAAAACGAGCATTTTTACCGGTCGTGGTGCGCGCCCTAAAACACTCTCCCAGGGGTTTGGTCCATCCTTTTTGTTTGGTATGGCGTTTGCGGTTAGTTGGACTCCATGTGTGGGTGCTTTCCTGGGATCGGCGCTCTCTCTGGCCGTAACAACGGGGGATATGCTAACTGGTGCATCGCTGCTCGCATGCTATTCACTTGGTTTGGGTGTGCCATTTATCCTGTCAGCCTTGCTGATCGACCGTCTTGAAGGTGCTTTTACGTGGGTTAAGGCGCATTATGGCATTATCAATAAAGTTTGTGGTGCGCTGCTTGTTTTGGTGGGCGCCCTTTTGGTATCGGGCTTGTTTAGCTCGTGGATGGGAATGTTTGCAGCCTAGTGGGTGGCTTATACATGAGTATCGGGGGAACATCGTGAGCAATAAGAAACAGTTGTTGATTTCAGTGGTCGTGCTTGTGGCTGTCGTTGCTGTAGCTGTTGTGGCGTATCGCGCGCTCTCTGCTGGTCAGATGTCATCTTCTACTTCAGCAGGATCTGCTTCCACTTCTTCGTCTTCAATCGATCAATCTCAAGCCCTTTCACAGAGCCCAGGCAACTCGTCTTCTGCAAATGGGTCTGGATCTGCCATGTCGGGTGGGTCTTCAGGGAACTCACAGGCGCTTCCTTCGTTTTCGGTACTTGATTCATCAGGCGCTAAGGTTTCAAGCGATTCTGTTATTGGCAAGCCTACGTTTATCGGTTTTTGGGCGACCTGGTGTCCTAACTGTGTCTCGGAAGCTCCTGACATTCAAAAGCTGTATGACACGTATGGGGATCGCGTCAACTTCATGATGATCGACTGTGTTGATGGCCAGCGTGAAACCGTTGATATCGCAAAGCAGTGGATCGAAAGCAAAGGGTATACCTATCCGGTGTACTTCGATACAACCAATCAAGCATCGCTGGCGCTACGTGTTCAGTATCTGCCGACGATTTACCTGGTTGATGCGCAGGGGAACGTGACGTCAATGAAAATTGGTTCTACCTCGTTTGATGCGATGGCAACAGCGCTCGACGGCCTGCTTGCTTCATAGTGCATAGACAATATTACTGGACATGTTGAGCTCGCTCTGCAAAGCGTTTGCGGACATTTTCGCTTGTAATCCAGCCGTCTTTATCTCCAGACGTGCGGCCTGCCTCGAGCTCTGAGAACAGGCGATTTTCAGCAGCGAGCTTGTTGTAGTCATCCATATCGAGGATGGCATACTTACCCTGCCCATTCTTCGTAAGGAATACAGGTGCACCGGGAGCCACGCCATCAAGTACTTCGGTGTAGCTACGTAACGATGAGACTGGCATGATTGTAGGCATATTTACTCCTTGCTGAATAATTTACCCCTTATTTTACAGCATGTGTAAAACAAAACTGATTAAAGAGGTGGCTTGCATGTAGCGGCAGGCTGTGGCAGAATATTTCGGCATTCGGGCGATTGGCGCAGCGGGAGCGCAACTGCCTTACAAGCAGTAGGCCGCAGGTTCGAACCCTGCATCGCCCACCATCAAAAACGCAGGCCAGGGTTAAAGTCTCTGGCCTGTTTTCGTACAGGTGACTGGAATGCGATTGAACGCATGAGATCCAGCAGAATGTAATTGATCACACGAGATCTGGCGTCACACGATTTCATTTCCGTAGTATTTATTTGTCTGTTACTTCCTTATAGCTTGGCATCTGCCTGTAGTCCAAACCTTATTCCGCTTGTCGCTTTGCGTCGGTATCTTGCCTTCTTGGTATGTTAAAGTGAAGATGATTTCACTTACGATTCAAGGAGGTCTCGATGTATCAAAGCATCCTTGTCCCGTACGACAGGTCTGAGCATGCCAAACATGCCCTATCTGCCGCTCTTGAACTGGCAAGCACTTCATTCGAAGGAAAAGTAACGCTGCTCTACGTTGCTGAGTTGCCTGACTTTGATGACCCGACCTTTGAGGCTGCTGCTCAGATGGCTGGTGTAGCACGTGTTAGCCAGGAAGATTCACTGGCAGCTCAGCGCGAGTTTTATGAGCGCAAAAAAAAGGATCTTATTGCTGATGCAAAATCGATTGTTGGCGATTTTACCCAGGTGGTGTATCGAGTGACATCCGGCAAGCCGCATGACGCAATCGTTGAATTTGCCGAAACTGGCCAATTCGATCTTGTCGTGATGGGAAACCGTGGCTTGGGCGCGCTGCGCGGTGCTTTGGGTTCAGTGAGCTACGCGGTGCTGCGCTCAGTTGATATTCCGGTGTTGATTGTTAAATAGGGTTGATACGCGGCGCACTGCCTCCTAAAGCCATTCAAAGCCAAGGGCAGTGACTGACAGGGGGGTATATGGAACACGTACGCTATCTAAAAGCGGCCAGTGCAATCTGTGGTGCGCTGGTGCTATTTGCTATTGGTATTATGCTGACAGGCTATCAGGCATGGGATGCTAAGCATATTGGCACAACCGTTGTGGTTGCTATCGCATCGGTCGTATGTGGCTATTTCGCCTATAAGAAAACACGTGCGTCTCGTACCAAGTAACGTGCCCTGAAACAAGACAATCAAGTAGTTACTTGTAGTACTAACAGTTGTAGCGCTGACGGATAAGAAAGCACGCATATTTCGCGCTAAGTAGCGGGTTGAATAACGTCGAGATCTTTTGTATTTTAGATCGTTATACGTGCTTACTTGACGTTACCCCTGGCGCGGAGGCATCTTTTCATATTCACCAACTGAAATAAATTCGACACGCTCAACAGCGCTATCGCGCAGAATCAGTATGGCGACACTAGGGTCGCTTCCGCCTCGTGGATACGAAGGGCTCCCTGGATTGATGTAGTGAACGCCGCCAATAACTTCGTTGCGGGGTATATGGGTGTGTCCGTGCACCACAACCGCTACATCATCAGCGGGAGTTCCGATATCTTGAGGACGATGCACCATAAAGAATCGCACGCCTTCGAGGATGAATGTTGTACTTAAGGGAAGGTCAATACCGTAGTCGTTATTCCCTTTGACGGCAGTAACCGGTGCAATTGTCTGCAATTCCCAGAGTATTGGCTCAACCTCTATATCGCCTGCGCAAAGAATACGATCGACGCCCTGCAGTGCTTCCATAACTGCAGTGGGCAGTTGACGATGGAGATCCGAAACAAGTCCGACTTTCATGGAGTTCCCCTTTCTGCCCGTGGAATTATGCTCTCCAGGTATACGCGCCTTGCGTATTCCCTCATAATACCTGTCATGGCTGAATTTATTGAAGGAAAACATCCTGTTTGGGAAGCACTGAGCACGCACGTGCCCATCACACGTATTTTTCTTGCCGATGGCAATAAGCACGATCGGCTCTTGCAGGATATTCTGCATATGGCGGCGCGTCAGCATATTGTGATGGAAACGGTTCCTCGTGCGCAGCTTGATAAACGTTCAAAGCGCGGTAGTCATCAGGGAATTATGGCGCAGGCGCAACCCTTTGCCTATGCGAGTCTTGATGACATTATCGCGCGCGGAAATGATCAAGCTGTTTCGTTGGCGGTGTCGCACTCGTCGTCAGCTGCCCCTTGCGCACTTATTATTGTGCTCGATCATATTACCGACGCTGGCAATCTTGGGGCTATCGCTCGTTCAGCAGAGTCGGTAGGAGCTGCGGGTATTATTATCCCCAACAAGCGCAGTGCATATGTCACTGCTAGCACGTATAAGAGTTCTGCTGGTGCGATCTCTCATATTCCCGTTGCACAGGTTGCTAATTTACAGCAGGCACTAGCGCGTCTCAAAAATGAAGGCTACTGGGTGGCCGGCGCTTCGGAAAAAGCTGAAGGCGGTATTTGGGATGCAAACCTTACAGGTAACGTGTGCTTGGTGATGGGCAATGAGAACACCGGTCTTGCGCGCCTTACCCAAGAGGCATGCGACTTTTTCGTATCGCTTCCTCAGCGGGGGGTAGTATCGTCGTTAAATGTGGCGCAATCAGCTACTGTGTGTATGTACGAATGGTTGCGGCAGAATCGTCTATCTCTGCAGGAATGTGCTTCTGGCACTTCCAATACCTCTCATACCCTTGCTAATGCTAATGCTAATGCCTCGAATCGTTCTAGCGCTCCCTCGTGTTGTTCGCGCGCTTCAAGCCAAGCAAAAGCGCAGTAGCTAGCGCATAGGGTGTCCACCATGAAATCTCGCAACAAGCTTTTGATTGTTGACGGCTACAACGTTTTGCGTAGTGGTAGTCGCTATCGACATATGCGCGCTATGGCCGATTACACCGACGAGGTGTACAACAAATGTCGCGAGGCTCTTATCAACGACGTAATCGCACACATGGGGCGCGATTACTGCGAGGCATACTTGGTATTCGATGGCAGGGACAACGAATTTTCAACAGGGGTGCCCGAACGCATTGGCGGCGTGCAGGTGGTGTTTTCTCCAGCGGGGTTATCAGCTGATACGGTTATTGAAAAGCTGGCGTTTGATGCTCGTTCACGTGGGGTTGAAGTGATGGTAGTTACGAGTGACGCGACTATTCAGGACACAGTTTTTGGTCTTGGTGTCGATCGTATGAGTGCCGACGGATTCAGTCGCGAAGCAGAATTGCTCGATCAGGAAGCACGGCTGGACGAAAATCCGAAGGCCACCGTAAAGAATACGGTAGGCGAACGCATTGATGCGAGCACGCTTGCTCAGTTGGAAGCCTTGCGTGACGGGAAATAGGCTGCGTCATCGAAGTGCAAAGTCGTTTGCTCTGCCGAAGTACACAGCTGCCTATTTTGTAATCTCGTACAACAAAAGTAATTTATAGTATCGAACTACTGCATGTCAGTCTCTGAGAAAGATTGATTGGTCTGTGGTCTCTGCATAGTTAAAAGAAGCTGCTGTTCTATTTTGCTGATGTCGTCTGAATTTGCCGAATGCTATCTAATAAGCAAAGAAAACACATGCTTCAAGAAAATTTTTCTTGACTTCACTTAAAGAAAAACGTAGCTTTAAAACTTGCGACTTTTCGCAAAAAAACGGATTTTCTTAAAGGAGGAAAAGCCCCGTGGCGCAAGCACAAAACAACGCTCCCAACAGCCTTTATAGGAGCCGCAGAAGCTTCGCAAAGATCCCACCCGTTATCGATATCCCCAACCTGATTGCCATTCAGACTGAAAGCTTTGACTGGTTCAAGGGTGAGGGCCTCGACCAAGCATTCCAAGATATTTGCCCCATCGAGAGCAATACGAAGAATATGCGCGTCGAGATCGGTAAGCACGAGTTCGGTGATCCGAAGTATCCGGTTGACGAATGCAAGGTCAAAGATCTGACCTATCAGGCACCCCTGTTTGCCGAAGTGCGCTTCACCAATTTGGAGACCGGCGAAATCAAAGAGCAGGACGTCTTTATGGGCGATTTCCCGCTGATGACGCCGCGCGGTACCTTTATTGTTAACGGTACCGAACGAGTGGTTGTCTCGCAGTTGGTGCGCAGCCCTGGTGTCTATTTTGGGGCCGAGCGCGACAAGACAAGCAACAAGACCATCTATAACGCCAAGGTTATTCCTTCGCGGGGTGCTTGGCTTGAATTTGAAACCGACAAGCGCGATATCCTTTCGGTGCGTATCGACCGCAAGCGCAAGCAGCCGGCAACTCTTTTGCTGCGCGCTCTAGGGCTTGCTGAAACACGCGAAGAGATTATTGAAGCGCTCGGCGATAGCGAAATGGTGCTGCGCACGATCGATCGCGATCCTGCGACAACACGCGACGAATCGTTGATCGAGCTCTACAAGCGCTTCCGTCCGGGTGAGCCGCCTACCATCGATTCGGCACGTACATTGCTTGATGGATTGTTCTTCAATCCACAGCGCTACAACCTTGCAAAGGTTGGTCGGTATAAGATCAACAAAAAGCTCGGTTTCGACGCCGAAGGCGATTCCTCCACGCTAACCAATGACGATATCATTGCCACAATGCGCTACATTGTGGCTTTGCATAACGGTGAAGAAGGCTATGTCACCGATGATATCGACCATTTTGGCAACCGCCGTATTCGTACGGTGGGTGAATTAATCCAGAACCAGTTCCGCATTGGCTTGTCGCGTATGGAGCGTGTGGTACGCGAGCGCATGAGCATGCAGGAGCCCGACGAAATTACGCCGCAGAGCTTGATTAACATTAGGCCTATTGTGGCTTCCATCAAGGAATTCTTCGGATCGTCTCAGCTGTCGCAGTTCATGGACCAGGCCAACCCTGTGGCGGGCGTTACGCATAAGCGTCGTCTGTCAGCATTGGGTCCGGGTGGTCTGTCGCGTGAGCGTGCAGGCTTTGAAGTGCGTGACGTTCACAATTCGCACTACAGCCGCATGTGTCCTATCGAAACACCCGAAGGTCCTAACATCGGCTTAATTGGTTCGCTTGCCACGTATGCCCGCGTGAACAATTACGGCTTTATCGAAGCGCCGTATCGTCGCGTGGTTGAGGGTAAGGTAACGAACGACGTTGATTACCTTACCGCCGATGAAGAAGAGCATCATACTATTGCTCAGGCTAACGAGCCATACGATACCAAGACGGGTATCCTGGGAACGACCGACGAATCTGGGACCTTCCACCCAACTGAACGTTTGCTGGCTCGTACGCGCAACTCGCATGGTGAGTTTGGCGACCCGGCTGAGGTGTCAGTTTCTCAGGTGGACTACATGGACATCTCGCCGCGCCAGATGGTGTCGGTGGCCACTTCGCTTATTCCGTTCCTCGAACACGACGACGCTCATCGCGCCCTCATGGGTTCGAACATGCAGCGTCAGGCTGTGCCGCTTCTGCGCCCGCACGCACCGTTTGTTGGTACGGGCATCGAGCACCGTATTGCAGTTGACTCGGGTGAGATTCTTATTGCACAGAACTCTGGTCTGGTCGACTATGTTGATGGTGAGGTTATCAATATCCTCACCGACGATGGTGAATACGACGAATACTTGATTCCGAAGTTCCAGCGCTCCAACCAGGGCTATTGCGTAAATCATAAACCGCTCGTGCGCAAGGGCGACCGAGTGGAAGTGGGCGATGTACTTGCCGATGGTCAGTCGTGTGACCACGCTGAGCTGTCGCTGGGGCAGAACCTGCTGGTGGCTTACATGCCATGGGAAGGTTACAACTACGAGGACGCTATCGTTATTTCCGAGCGTGTTGTTGCTGAAGACTTGCTGACAAGCATTCACATTAGCGAATACGAAGCTGATGCGCGCGACACAAAGCTGGGGCCTGAAGAGATTACTCGTGAGATTCCTAACATCAGCGAAGATATGATTGCCGACTTAGATGGCGATGGCATTATTCGTATTGGTGCTGAAGTCAATCCGGGCGATGTGCTGGTGGGTAAGGTAACCCCGAAGGGTGAAACTGAACTAACAGCCGAAGAACGCCTACTGCGTGCTATCTTTGGCGAAAAGGCACGTGAAGTGCGTGACACAAGCCTTAAGGTGCCTCATGGTGCCGGCGGTCGTGTAATTGGCATTCACCGCTTCAGCCGCGCTTCGGGCGATGAATTGGCGCCTGGCGTCAACGAGCAGGTGCGCGTATATGTGGCGCAGAAGCGCAAAATCCAGCAGGGCGACAAGATGTCTGGTCGTCATGGTAACAAAGGTGTTGTCTCGCGGGTACTGCCGGTTGAAGACATGCCATATTTGGCCGATGGCACACCGGTTGACATTATGCTGAACCCATTGGGCGTACCTTCTCGTATGAACGTTGGTCAGCTTCTTGAATGCCATCTTGGGTGGGCAGCTAAATGGGGCTGGTCGGATGACGAAAATTCCGACGAGGCTGTTGAAGGTCCCATCTATGTGTCGACTCCGGTGTTCGATAGCGCCACTGAAGAAGAAATTCGCGACGTTATCGAAAAGTCGAACCGCAATCTCGTTAACCTGAACCGTGAAAAGTACGGCGATGCAATGCGTGAAGAATTTGTCCCGCAGCTTAACGAATTTGGCAAGACCACGTTGTATGACGGTCGCACGGGCGAACCGTTCCGCGAGCCGATTACGGTAGGCTATCCCTATATGCTTAAGCTCGGCCACATGGTTGACGACAAGATTCATGCTCGCTCAACTGGTCCTTACAGCTTAATCACACAGCAACCGCTGGGCGGCAAGGCTCAGTTTGGTGGCCAGCGCTTCGGCGAAATGGAAGTGTGGGCGCTCTATGCCTACGGCGCATCGAACGTGTTGCAGGAAATCCTGACGGTGAAGTCTGACGACACGGTTGGTCGCGTGAAGACATACGAGGCCATCGTGAAGGGCGAGAACATGCCCGATGCGGAAGTTCCCGAATCGTTCAAGGTGCTCATTAAGGAAATGCGTTCCCTGTGCTTGAATGTGGAGCTCGAAGGTCACAATAGGGAAGTGCTCGATGTGATTGAAAGCCATCCTGAACGGACGAACGACGACAATGTTCTTGCTGGTCTGGTTGAGGATGCACAGAAGACTGAACGCGAAGATGACGACATGATCGGCGACATTGCTGCCGAGCTGTCGAATCTCATCAGCGATGATTTGAAGGACGGCAATGACGGAAACGATCTCATCGGCGGAGAGGAGCGCTAAATGACCGAGTACGATGTAAATAACTTCGACGCGCTGCGCATCTCTCTGGCGAGTGCGGAAGATATTCGCAGTTGGTCCCATGGCGAAGTCAAGAAGCCGGAGACCATTAATTACCGTACGCTCAAGCCCGAAAAGGATGGCTTGTTCTGCGAACGCATCTTCGGTCCTACAAAGGACTGGGAATGCGCCTGCGGTAAGTACAAGCGCATTCGCTTCAAGGGCATCGTGTGCGAGCGCTGCGGTGTTGAAGTCACCAGGGCGAAGGTTCGCCGCGAGCGCATGGGTCACATTGAACTGGCTGCTCCGGTGAGTCACATCTGGTATTTCAAGGGCAGCCCAAGCCGTTTGGGGTACCTGCTTGATATTGCGCCAAAAGACCTTGAAAAGGTTCTCTACTTTGCAAGCGCTATTGTCACGTCGGTGGACAAAGAAGCGCGTGAAGAAGACGAAGCTGATCTGCGGGATGAATTAGCTGCTGACCTTGATGAACTCGATGCTGAACGCGATCGCCTGATTGCTTCAACCAGGCGTCTGTCGACCGATTACACGCCTGAAGACGACGAGTTTGTCGACGATATCGAAGACGAAGAGCGTCTGACCCCTGAAGAAGTTGAAGACGAACTAGCTGATATCTATGAGGAATTCAACGAGCGCAAGGCGCTGCGTAGTGAAGCGTTCGAAGCCTTCATGAAAATTGAACCCAAGCAGCTGGTTGCCGATGAAACCCTCTATCGCGAAATGCGCCTGAACTACAGCGAGTATTTCAAGGGTGGCATGGGTGCTGAAGCAGTACGCGATCTGCTGGATGACATCGATCTTGACGAGGTAGCCGAGGAACTTTCCGAAATTATTGCAACGGGCAAGGGTCAAAAGCGCGCCAAAGCTGTTAAGCGTCTTAAAGTGGTTGACGCGTTCCTGAAGAGCGAAAATAAACCACACGACATGATTCTTGACGTGATTCCGGTTATTCCACCCGACCTGCGTCCAATGGTACAGCTCGATGGTGGTCGTTTTGCAACAAGTGACTTAAACGATTTGTATCGTCGCGTTATTAACCGCAATAACCGCTTGCAGCGTCTGCTCGATCTGGGTGCGCCGGAGATTATTGTCAACAATGAAAAGCGCATGCTGCAAGAAGCTGTCGACAGTCTCTTTGACAATGGCCGCCGTGGCCGTCCAGTAACGGGTCCGGGAAACCGTGCGCTGAAGTCGCTTGCCGATATGCTCAAAGGAAAGCAGGGGCGCTTCCGCCAGAACTTGCTGGGTAAGCGTGTCGACTATTCAGGTCGTTCAGTTATCGTGGTTGGTCCAGAACTGAAACTGCATCAGTGCGGTCTGCCGAGTGCGATGGCGCTTGAGCTGTTCAAGCCATTCGTTATGAAGCGCCTGGTTGAACTCGAATATGCCGCTAATATCAAGGCTGCTAAACGAGCTGTTGACCGTGGGGCAAGCTACGTGTGGGACGTGCTTGAAGAGGTTATTACCGAACATCCCGTCCTGCTTAACCGTGCTCCAACCCTGCACCGTCTTGGCATTCAGGCATTTGAGCCTGTGCTGACAAACGGTAAGGCCATCAAGCTGCACCCGCTTGTTTGTACGGCATTTAACGCCGACTTTGACGGCGACCAGATGGCAGTGCATGTACCGCTGTCCAGTGCCGCTCAGGCTGAAGCGCGCGTGCTGATGTTGTCCTCTAACAACATTAAGTCGCCAGCACATGGCCGTCCGCTAACTATTCCGACTCAGGACATGATCATCGGTCTGTACTACCTGACGACGATTCGTGACGGGTTTGCCGGCGAAGGACGTGTCTTTGCGAGCTTCGACGATGTGCAGCATGCCTATGATGCACATGCTGATCTCGACTTGCAGGCACGTATTTCTGTGCGTCTGCCGCGCGACATGACGGTTGTTTCTTCTTATGGTCAGGCCAAGGAATGCAAAGCGGGCGAGCGTATCGAGACGAGTGCTGGGCGCGTTATTATCAACGATGTGTTGCCCGATGACTATCCGTTCCTTAACTACGAACTCGACAAGACCGAGGTCGGACGCCTGATCAGTGATTGCTCGAACCGTTATTCGACAGCTGCCATGGAGCCTATCTTGGACGGTCTCAAGAGCAACGGTTTCCACTACGCTACAAAGGCAGGTCTCACGGTGTCTATTTACGACGCCACAATTCCTGATGATAAGGATGAAATCCTCGCTGCGGCCGATGAAAAAGTAGCTGCGATTGATGGCGACTACGAAATGGGCTTGATGAGTGACGAAGAGCGCCATAAGCAGGTTGTCGACATTTGGACGGATGCAACTGAAGAAGTGGGCGAGGCTATGGCTTCTCACTTCAGCGGTCAGAACCCCATCTACATGATGGCTACCTCGGGCGCCCGCGGTAATATCAAGCAGATTCGTCAGCTGGCCGGTATGCGTGGTCTGATGGCTGACACGAAGGGTGAGATCATCGACACGCCGATTAAGGCAAACTTCCGTGAAGGTATGTCGGTACTCGAATACTTCCTATCTTCGCATGGTGCTCGTAAGGGTTTGGCTGACACGGCACTGCGTACTGCTGACTCGGGTTATCTGACCCGTCGTTTGGTGGATGTTTCGCAGGATGTTATCGTGCGTGAACTCGACTGCGGTACCACCGAAGGCGTGACGTATGCGCTGGTCGACAGCAAGGGCGAACTCGATGAAAATCTGGTTGGTCGGTGCCTGTCTGAAGATGTTTCTGATGCGTCTGGTACACGCTTAGCTTCCGCGGGTGACTACATCAACAGTATGGATGAACTCACTGCATGGCAGCAGGCAGGCGTTGAGGAAGTTACCATCCGCACCATCATGACCTGCCATGCCGAGCACGGCGTGTGCCAAAAGTGCTATGGCTGGGATCTTGCAACGGCTCGTCCGGTAAATATCGGTACAGCCGTGGGTATTATTGCTGCTCAGTCTATTGGCGAGCCGGGTACACAGCTGACGATGCGTACGTTCCACTCAGGCGGTGTCGCCGGCGACGACATTACGCAGGGTCTTCCTCGTGTTGTCGAGCTGTTCGAGGCACGCAAGCCGAAGGGTCAGGCTGTCTTGGCCGAGATTGCTGGTACTTTGCAGATTTCAGGCGACAAGCAAACCAAGACAATCACTATTCACGATCAAGAAGGCAACTACCGCGAGTATGTCACTTCGGCACGCGTGCAGATGATGCCGGGTGTGGTAGATGGTTCAGAAGTTACGGTTGGTCAGCAGATTACACGGGGTTCAGTGAACCCGCACGACTTACTGCGTCTGACCGACCCGAACACCACGCTGCGCTATATTGTGGGGCAAGTCCAAGATGTGTACGTCAGCCAAGGCGTCGACATCAACGACAAGCACATCGAAGTTATTGCGCGTCAGATGCTGCGTAAGGTGGCAGTGCTTGATTCTGGTGATTCCGATTATCTGCCGGGTCGTCAGGTCAATCGCTACGAATTCGAAGATGTTGCCAATCAGCTGGTGCTCGAAGGCAAACAGCCGCCCGTTGGTCAGCCGTTGTTGCTGGGCATTACGAAGGCATCGCTGGCAACCGATTCGTGGATGTCGGCCGCTTCGTTCCAGGAAACCACCAAGGTTCTTACCGATGCAGCCATCGAAAGCAAGACCGATCAGCTGGTCGGCTTGAAAGAAAACGTTATTATCGGCAAGCCGATTCCTGCTGGTACGGGTCTCAAGCGCTATCGCAACGTGGGTCTTACTTATAAGGGTCACGCCGTGCATGAAATTACAAGCGACACGCTGCCTGATTATGCGCCTGAGGCGCTGCGCAAGGTTGAAGAACTCCTGCCGCAGCCGCAGGATTGGTCACTCGATGGTGATAGCTATCTGAACATGGGCGGTAGCTATTCGAGCTACTTCAATAGCCTTTCAGCTGGTCGTAATTCGCAGCTTTCCGATGAGGACGCACGCCTGTATATCTATGATGACCTGGGTGTCTCTCAACGCTGGGCGAATAAGTTCTCCGAAGCAGGTATTGAAACCGTGGGCGACCTTATTGGGTACTCCGAAGAAGACCTATTGCGTATCGAAGGCATCGGAGCAAAGGCGATCGAGGAACTCAAAGAGGGCTTAGAAAAGCACGATTTGCTCCATATTATTGAGGACGACCTAAACGCCACGGGCGACGACATGAGTCAGCTTTTGGATATGGTGTTCTCGCCCGATGATACGATTCTCATTGGTGGTGATGTGCCGGCAACCTTCAACACGGAAGGCGAAGACATGCTCGGCGAAGCACTGCCACCGCGCTCGTATCAGCGCAATCTCGAAGAGCTTGATGCGATTCTCGGCAATGTGGGCGATTTGAACCTGCATATCGATGAGTCTTCGACTGACGATTCGGAAAACGAGGAATAGAACCTCTACCAGAAGCAACGGATGGGGCGCCTGCGAGCGCCCCATCTGCATACCATGCCAGGTAAGCGAGAAGGGACGACGATGGGAAAGTTATTTGGAACCGATGGCGCACGCGGTGTAGCAAACAGCGAACTGACGTGTGAGGCAGCGTTTCGCCTCGGACAAGCAGCGGTTCACTTTCTCGGTAGCGTTATTACTGTAGGCAAAGACACGCGTCGCTCAGGCGATATGCTGGAGTCGTCTCTTGCAGCTGGCATTATGTCGGCGGGCGGCACCGTGCAGGCACTGGGGGTTATTCCCACTCCGGCGGTAGCCCTTTTAGCGCGCACTATGCAGGCTGATGGTGGTATTGTTATCAGTGCATCCCATAATCCACCGGAGTATAACGGCATTAAGTTTTTCGATGGGAATGGCTATAAGCTACCGGTGACGACCGAAGAAGCTATCGAAGAATACGTTTTCGCAGGTGGCCTTTCCGTTTCTGAACGTCCCACGGGTGCAGCAGTGGGGAATATTGTTTTGGTTAACAATGCCCGTGAGGTATATATCAATCATGCGATTGAAGCCGTGCGCAGCCAGGGAATAGATCTGTCTCACTGGAAAATCGCACTCGATTGTGCTCACGGAGCGAGTTCAGTTACCTCGCCTGAGGCATTGCGGCGTCTGGGCGCTGAAGTTGTGGTGATTAATGACAATTACAATGGCTATGACATCAATGTTGATTGTGGTTCAACTCACCTGGAGCCACTCAAAGAATTGGTAGCCGCAACTGGTGCCGATATTGGTATTGCCCATGATGGTGACGCCGATCGCGTGCTCTTTGTTGATGCGGCAGGCAATGAAATTGATGGCGACATGGTCGAAGCTGCCTGCGCACTCGATATGAAAGAGCAGGGGCGTCTCGCTGGCAACACGGTGGTGTCGACCGTTATGTGCAACCTTGGTTTTGTTCGCGCAATGGAAGCGCATGGCATTGCAGTTAAGCAGACTGCTGTGGGTGACCGTCATGTACTCGAATGCATGCGTGATGCTGATTATCGTATTGGGGGAGAACAGAGCGGGCATACGATTTTTTTAGAATACAACTCTACAGGCGATGGTCTTATGACTGCGTGTCAGTTTCTGGTCTGTTGCGAACGGGCTGGCAAGACGCCTGCACAAGCCGCTGCAGTTATGACGCGCTACCCCCAAGAACTTATTAATGTTCGCGTGTCAAACAAAGATGCTATTTCTTCCAATGAAGCCATTCGCGCTGCCATTACTTCGGCCGAACAAGAGATGGGCGATGCTGGGCGTGTACTCGTGCGTGCAAGTGGTACTGAGCCGCTGATTCGTGTCATGGTGGAAGCAGCAGATGAAGCCCAGGCGCGCTTGCATTGTGAAGCGATTGCCACGGTTGTGCAAAGCGAAATCGGTTGCGAATAAGCTGTCAAGAGTTTCAGATATTGTTGCTCCTTATACATTTCAGCGGGAATTAAGTACTTTAAACCTCCAATAAACTGGTTTTCTATTTGTAACGACCTGCCTTTTTACCGATTTTGTGGGGGGGGGGGCGTCGTTTTTTGTACACGACTATATTTGCTGGTAAGCTAAATGTGGGTAAACAAAAGGGCAGCTGAGAGGCTGCCCACTGCGTATTTCACCCAAAAATGAGATACCAGGAGGGGGAAGGAAGGTCAATGAAACGAAAACTCTCCTACCTCATGAGCGTACTGCTTGTTGCAGGGCTTATGATTCCCGCGGGGTCGCTCCAGGCGTTCGCGGACGATACGACTACTGAGTCGAGCACACCGGCTGTATCAGTCGACGCGGTAGCTCCTACATCAACTGGTGTAGTGGATACGACAGCAGCGCCTGCTGCTGCAGATTCCACCGAGGCAACTGATGCCACTGCTACTATCAACAGCACAGATTCTGTAACTGAAGAAACCCCTACTGCTGACACGTCGTCAGCATCTTCAGCAACAGCCGATATGCAGGCTACTGTGAGTGAAGATGCGACCACGAATAGCCTTGATGTTGCAACGCCACTGGCTGTATCGAGTCTTGCGACAGATGTATCTGATGCTCTGTTGACCGCCGGCTTAACCCGTGCGGGTCCACTGCAGCGTCCTGGTGCTGGACAAGAAGTCTCTGTCAACCTGACAGGTTTCAAGTTCAAAAATATGGATCATAACGACACCACTGAAATCCGTGCCAATTACAACTTCTTTTTAAGTATGGATTGGGATGCTAGTGGTAAATCGATTCATGAGGGCGACTATTTCGATATCAAATTGCCCGATCAGATGAAATTCCCTGAGGGCAATTCCAACTTTGACATCACCGATAGCGACGGCAATGTTATTGCGCATGGCGAAATTCAACCTGGACCAGACAACAATGGTGGCAAGGTCCATGTTACTTTCACCAACTACGTGAACAACCGTTATGATATCAAGGGTAACATCCAGGTTAAAACGCGCTTCAATACTTCAAGGATTACCCCTAACGAGAATAATAACTTCACTATTGAGACCGGCGGCAAAACGAAGACAAGTACGGTTAAAGTGATTGACCCATGGAAGCTTGTTGACGAAACCGTTGGTAAGTGGGGCGAACAGGATGGCAGCGATCCAAATACCACGGTCTGGTATGTTCGTATCAACCACATGAAAGATAACCTGACTAATGTCGTGATAAGCGATCATCTCACCTCAGATCAAGGGCTCGATGGTATTCACTACATAGCGGGTTCATTTGAATTGCAACATGTCACCATGGACGAGTTTGGGCATACGACATCGGTCATTTCACGAAATGATATCAACAGCTCCGTTCAGATTTCTGCCGATGGTACTTCTTTTACATACCCGATGGGCAACATCAATGGTGACCAGTACGTGCTGCGCTACAAGACCACGTACAAGCCCGGTATGAAGCTGTTGAATCACATTAAGCTTGTTTCAACTGAAAAGACCAAGGAAGCCAGTTCAAGCTATCATTACACCGGCTCAAACGGTAACGGTGAAGGCAGCCTGTTCAGTAAGATCAAAATCATTAAGGTTTCTGCATCTGACGAGACGGTAAAACTTGCCGGTGCTGTATTCACGATTACGAGCGTGTCAGATCCGACAAGGACCTACAGCTTGACAACCGATGAAAACGGCGAAGCAATTACGGACAGACTGGTAGCAGGTCAGTACACGATCAAAGAGGTTACTGCGCCTGAGGGATATCTCGTAAACGATGAAACGTATACAGTAACCGTAACTTCGAATGCGGCCACGATTCAGACCGTGAAGGACGAACAGAAGCCTGAGGTTCCAGACAATCCCAATCCTGGTCCTAACCCAGAACCGTCACCGAACCCCGAACCTTCTCCTAGCCCGGAGCCTCCGACACCCGAGTCAAGTGTACTTCCGCTGACAGCCGATGGATTTATGCCACTGGCCGGCATGCTTGGGTTTGCTGCTCTGGCTGGAGCGGGTCTTGCCGTGCGGGCTTGGCGTTGCAGCCGATAATACCGTTCGACCGCTTACGAGGGACTATCCACGAGACCAGGGAGTTTCCGCTCGATAACCTTATATATCTGTTAGAATAGTTCCAGTTGGCTATAAAACACGCGTCGCTTTATAAGTGGCGCGTGTTTGTTGCCAGGCGCATATATAAGTGCGCCAGAGGAATTAGATGAGCATCTGTGCTCGTCGAGAAAGGAACAGATATGAAGAACAAGGGGAAGTGGCTGATTTCAGTTGCCTCATGCCTCGCATTTGTCTGTGCATTGGCGCTCGCTGGTTGCTCGTCGGGCACTACAGCCAGCACTGACAACGCCTCTAACGTGGACAGCTCCGCTAAAGAGACAACACAGCTACAAATTTTTGCAGCAAATTCTTTATCCAAGGCAATGGACGAAGTACAGCAGCTCTATACGCGCGATCATAGCGGCATCACGTTCGCCGATACGCAGTACAAGTCATCGGGCGAGCTGAACGAACTGCTCGCAGGTGGCGCTTCAGCTGACGTACTGATTTCTGCTTCAAAGGCGAAGATGGATGATGCTGAGAGCGCCGGCTATGTCGATGCCCCCACGCGTTTTAACATGTTCAAGAACGATCTTGTTATGGTGACAAGCGAAAAGAACGACGCTATCACTGAAGTATCGCTCGACGATATTGCTGCCGGCAAATATAAGGTTGCCGTTGGTGACGAATCGGTTCCTGCTGGCAATTATGCCTGCCAGTCACTGTCGACCGTTGGCTGCTACACCGAGCCTGATGGTACAACCGGTAAAGATGCTACTGGCAAGGGTGGCCAATTCTCTGGTGCGCTTGCTGCCGATGGCATGGTTTCACTGCAGACAAGTGTTGGAAACGTTTGCAAGCAAGCACAGTCAGGCGATGTGGATATCGCTTTCGTGTACACCTCTGATGTGTACCGCTTTGGTGGCGTCAAGGTGGTTGGCACTGTGCCAGCTAACACGCATAAGAATATTATCTATCCGGCTGCCATTACGGCTCAGACCGATCATGCTGCTGAAGCACAAGCATTCCTCGATTGGTGCACCACCGATCCCGAGGCACTTGCTGTATGGCAGAAGTGGGGCTTTGAGATGGCTGCCTAAGGCACGCTACTCTTTAGTTCTTTCTTTCAGATCTAATGGTAAAGGGGTCCTCTGAGGCCCCTTTCCACTCAGTGGATGGATAGGTAACCATGGGGAACAATTTGGATAGCGCTATATGCATAGCGTGGCGGCACCTGCGCACGTGCTTTGTAGCATGTTTAGTTGCATTGATGCTGGCTTTTTTGGTTTTTCCCTCCATTGCCTGGGCGGATGATGATGCAACGGGTGATGTGGACGATCCAACCACTCGATCAAGCGCCGCAGCAAGTATCTCTCAGCAGGCAACTGCGTCAGAAAGCGCTTCATCTTCCGAAGCTGCTCATGGTACTGGTGCTGGGGGTGCCAGTAGTAGTGCTGCTGCGAGCACGGGAACTACTGCTGAGAATGCCGCTGGAAGCGCTGGTGATAGCGCAGGTTCCCTTGAAGTGTCTTCCGATAATACGGCAGCACGAAGCACGGCAGTATCCTTTGCCCTCAGTGAATTTTCGCGGGCGCAAGTGGGAAGTAACCGCGCTATTGCCGATGCGTATCGCGGCTATGCCTATTACGCGGGGTCGCATGCTCCTTCGATGGTGCTGATTGCCACGCCCGATTACGCCGTTGTGTATGTTTCACCTGAAGCCGCTGCCCGTGAGGGGCTTACCCTTTCTGCTGAGGCCGATCGTGCTGCGTTGCGTTCAATGGTGGGTGCTCTTGATGCAGCAAATGCGAATGGTGGAGCGGTTTTAGGAAGTAGCGCGCGCTGGTACTTCACAAGCGACGAAACGTTTGAAGTTGATGGCGCTGTTTTTCACTTTAATCAAGACTTTGGTGACGGGTGCATCTACGAATGTATCACTGATACCGCTGGTGGTGATATCACCGATTCCGAGCGTGACTTACCTGATGGTGCAGTACCCATTAAGTTGACGCATGCTTGTTTTGCTGAACTAGTTGCCTTTGATGATGCTGCTATTGCACCGGCTCCAACGTGGATAGAATCGCTCGGGGGCTTTCTTTCGTCGATCGACTATTCTCCTTTGTGGGTGACGTTGAAGACCACAGGATGCGCTATCGTGTTCATCTTCGTACTGGGGCTGGCAGCGGCGTATTTCTGCTTAGGGCTTTCGGCGCGGTGGCGCGATGTGTTCGACGCTATCTTTACCATTCCTATGGTGCTTCCGCCAACGGTATGCGGCTTCATTTTGCTGCTGGCACTCGGCAATAATACGGGGGTGGGTCGCTGGTTTATATCGGTTGGATTTCCCCTGATATTTAGCTGGCCGGCAACGGTTATTGCCGCTGTTGTAGTGGCGTTTCCGCTGATGTACCGCTCGGCGCGCGGTGCCTTTGAATCGCTTGATCCTGTAATGCTTGACGCGGCCCGCACGCTCGGTTGGAGTAACGCACGTATCTTCTTCAAGCTGATGCTGCCGCTGTCGTGGAGCAGTATTGCAGCTGGTACGGTACTTGCCTTTGCGCGCGCTCTTGGTGAATTTGGTGCCACGTTGTTCTTGGCGGGCAACTACCTTGGTGTCACACGCACTATCCCCATTGCAATCTACTTCGAATGGATGAACGGTAACACCGACACGGCCATATTCTGGACGGTCGTAATTATGGCCTTCAGTTTCTTAGTGATCATGTTTATTAACTTGTGGGGTCGCCGAACGGTGCGCTATCGGAAGGGGGCTACCCGATGAGCTTAGAGATCACCATCAAAAAGCATCTTCCTTCTTTCGATCTTGATGTGTCATTTACGGCCAGCCGAGGAGTATTTGGCCTGTTGGGCGCTTCGGGTTGCGGCAAGACGATGACCATGCGTTGCATTGCGGGCATCGAAAGCCCCGACGAGGGCCGCATTGTTGTGAACGACGAGGTATTTTTCGATTCTGAAGCGGGCATCAATCTGTCTGCTCAGCAGCGCAAGACAGCGCTTCTGTTTCAGAACTACATGTTGTTTCCCAACTTAACGGTGGCTGATAATGTCGCGGCAGGTATTCCACGTCGGCTGCCAGCCGAAGAGCGACGGCGATTGGTGGAACGCGAACTTGCACGTTTCGATGTGAGTCATTTTTCCAGGCGTTATCCAGCACAGCTTTCGGGTGGACAGCAGCAGCGGGTTGCTCTGGCCCGTATGTTGGCAGCTCGTCCGGGTATTCTGATGCTCGACGAGCCATTTTCGGCACTCGATGCCCATTTGAAGGACTTACTTGAGCAGAACTTATCAAGTCTGTTCGAAGCATTTGAGGGCACCATCCTGTATGTGAGCCACGATATCGATGAGGCGGTGCGTTTCTGCGACACGATTGCGGTGATGGAAGACGGTCGCGTGCGCGAGATTGATGCTGCTCGAAGTCTGGTTGACCATCCTCAAAGCATCGCCGCTTTGAAATTGTCGGGGGTTAAAAACGTTGCGCGTGTACAGTGGAGAGATGCGCATACGGTGTACTGCCCTCAGTGGGGTATCGAGCTTACCTGCCCCAATACGGTGAGTGAAGACGTACAAGCTGTTGGTGTGCGTGCTTTCCATATTGAGCGTGCAGCAGCGCCGGGTGAAAACGTCTTTCGCATGCGGGTTGACCGCGCGATCGATTCTCGTTTCGATCGGTTATCACTGCTGCGCTTTCTCGATCGCGATGAAGACGCTGCGCGCATGGTAGAAGCCGAAGAGGAAGAGATGCGTTACTTGCACCAGCGCCTTTCCTGGCGGGTGAGCTTGCTTGATACCGACGAGGCACTCTGTCCGCATGTTGGTGACGAACTGCTCGTGCGTATTCCGCCCGAACGACTGCACGTGGTGTATCAATAATTGGCAAAGTATCAATAATTGGCAAATCTTGAACCGCTGGAAGGCAGCATGGTAACGACTGTGTGGCTTTCTTGCTGCGGCTTCCTGCGCGCGGTAAGCTTACAAAGCGTACAAAAAGCTATCGAAGCATGGAGAAATCTACCGAAGCAGGTAGAAAGCGGGAAGGAGGATAGCCGTGAAAGATTCACACGGGCGGACCATTGATTACTTGCGTATTTCGTTGACCGATCGGTGCAACCTACGCTGCGTATACTGTATGCCCGCTGACGGCATTCTCCAGGTGCCGCACGATACAATCCTACGTTACGACGAAATTGTCCGATTTGTGCAGGTGGCTGCACAGCGCGGTGTGCAGCGGGTACGTCTGACAGGTGGCGAGCCATTAGTGCGCAAAGGTGTTGCCGGCTTGATTGAGCGTCTTTCTGCTATCGAAGGCATTGATGACATCTCGTTGACAACAAACGGTGTGCTCTTAAAGAAAATGGCTCCTGAACTGCATCGCGCTGGTCTTCGGCGCGTGAATATTTCTCTTGATACACTTGACCCTGCTCAATTTACTCAGATAACGCGTCTGGGCCACATTGAAAGTGTGCTCGAGGGAATCGATGCGGCTCTTGAAGTGGGGTTCGATCCAGTAAAGATAAATGCGGTTGCGGTGCGCAGTTTGCACCAGGACTATCTGGCTTTTGCCAAGCTTTCACTCGACCGTCCACTGCATATACGGTTCATCGAGTATATGCCTGTTGGCAATTCATCGGGAACGTGTGGGGCTGGTTGGGGTCCTGAAGATGTGGTGAGTTGCGACGACATTCGGCGCCAAATCGACGAAGGGGCGCAAGCAGCTGGTATCGGGACGCTTGTTGCTGCCGAAGGCAATAATCGGCCTGTTGGTGGCGGTCCTGCTCGCTACTATCATTTCCCACAGGCATTGGGTACCGTTGGGTTTATTTCGCCCTTATCGCGCCATTTTTGTGGCGACTGTAATCGTTTGCGCCTTACGAGTACGGGTGGACTGCGTCCGTGCCTGTTTTCCGATAAGGAATACGATGTGCGCACGCCGCTGCGTGCTGGTAATGATGCAGCGTTGAACGCGGTCATTGATGCGGCTTGCGGCATGAAGCCGAGTGAACATCATGAAGGCGATCATGCGCGTGCAACGCAAACAAACATGAATGCAATCGGTGGCTAGGCGTATTGATTGCCTGTGCTCGGTACGACAGTAACGGTACACTGTACCGTCAGACAGAGTAGGCGTAGTGATAGAAGAGGTTACTAACATGAGTGGCTTGACTCATATAGATGAACACGGTGCCGCACGTATGGTTGATGTAGGCGAAAAGGCGAGCACACAGCGTATTGCAATTGCCGAAGGATTCATCTCGATGAATCCTGCAACTCTGTCCATGATTGTAGATGGCACGGCCCCGAAGGGTGATGTCTTTGCATGTGCGCGCATCGCGGGCATTATGGCAAGTAAGCAGACCAGTTCACTTATTCCCTTATGTCATCCGCTGGCGATTACCAAATCGGAAATTGAATGCAAGCCCGTATATGCGGGTGAGCGTACCGATGGGCTGGTGGGTGTTCATGTGCAGAGCACCTGCAAAGTTACCGGTCAGACTGGTATAGAAATGGAAGCTCTGACTGCTGCGAGTGTGGCATGCTTGACCATTTATGATATGTGCAAAGCGGTTGATCGAGGCATGGAAATTCAAGAGGTGCGCCTACTCGTAAAAGACGGCGGCAAAACGGGGCTTTGGCAGCGTGAAAGCGCCTAAGCATACAGTACGAGACCGGTGTTCAGGGGGACGTTCATAGGAGCATGTCATTCCCTTGAACGAAATGGAAGCTTGCAGCTCCTATGGTAAACTAACAGCTTGCATGCACCTCCGGTGACGGTCTGAAAGCAGTCCTGCCTGTTCGGTGGCGCACTGCTATCGGATTGATACCTCTCAAGAAGGAAGTGCTATGTCAGGGCATTCTAAGTGGGCGACTACCAAGCACCGCAAGGCAGCTCAGGACGCAAAGCGTTCTGCGCTGTTCGGCAAGCTTTCTCGTAACATTACTGTTGCGGCTAAAGAAGGGGGCGACCCCAATCCCGACAACAACGCTTCCCTTGCTGCTGCTATTGAAAAGGCTAAGGGCTATTCGCTGCCCAAGGACAAAATCAAGACAGCCATTGACAAGGCGTTTGGCTCGGGCAAGGACGCTGCAAGCTACGAGACCGTTGTCTATGAAGGATATGGTCCAGCTGGTGTTGCAATCTATTGCGAAGCGCTTACCGATAACCGCAACCGTACTGCGGCTGACGTACGTAGTGCCTTTACGCATGCGGGTGGTTCACTTGGCACCTCTGGTTCGGTGGCGTTCCAATTTGAGCGCAAGGGTCAGATTCGCGTTGATAAGGTTATCAAGAGCGACGAAAAGAAGGTTCCCGATAAAGAAAACGCTGCTGATGAGGATGAGTTCATGCTCGCAGTAGCCGAAGCAGGCGGTAACGATTACGACGATGCCGAAGATCAGTGGATTGTCTACACCGCTCCGGGTGACCTGATGGCGGTGAAGAAGGGTCTTGAAGAACAGGGCATTGAGACAAGCGGTGCTGAATTCGTCATGGAGCCTACAACACCAACGACCGTATCGGTGTCTGACGCAAAGAAAGTTATGCGTTTAGTTGATCGACTTGAAGAACTCGAAGACCTGCAGAGCGTTTTCCATACGATGGACATTACCGACGAGATCGCCGAGGCGCTCGACGAAGAATAATCGTCAAGCTGTTTGAATTATTGAGAGGTGCCAATGGCACGCCGAACGTCGGAACATGAAGCACGTATTCTCGATTTCGAGGAAGCGCGTCGTCCTGCCCGCGAGCAGTCGACGCGTGCTGCTCGTCCGTCTACTCGTCGTGCTACTCGCACCGCGTCGTCGCGTTCTTCTGCACGTGGAGAGTCTTCTTCGCAACCAGCCCGTCGTTCTACAGGGGCGGCATCCTCTTCACAGGCGGGATCAGTCCGTCGTTCTGGTCGCCGCATTCAATCTTCCGCACGCGAAGAATCGTTTTGCCGCTCTGCGAGTACAGCGTCGTCACGCCACTCGACCCGTCCGCATGTATCTGCACGTCAACAGCAATCGGGGCGCATTACTTCTTTCTTCAAGGGCTTACAAAAAAAACGCCTCGACAAACGCTTTGATCGATCGGTGCGCACCGGTGATGACACTACCCACGAATCGTCTAACAGCGCACGTCCCAAGGCAGCACTCTATTCCACCCATATGGGACGCGTGCATCGCAAGTCAAGCCGCATGCAGAATACCGCCGCGCGTACCACGTCGCGCGCCGGCTCTGCTTCTATTGCAACATCTTCTCGACAACGGTGGGTTGTACCGGTATGCGTGGTAGCGTTTCTTGTGCTCTGTGGTGCCTTTTTGTATGCACCCGCAAAGGATTACTACATCGCTTCGCGCGACGCTGCTAAAACCCAGGCTGAATACAATCGAGTTTCGCAAGAAAATAGCCAGTTGCAGTCTGATGTCGAAAGCTTATCGACCGATGAAGGTATTGAAGATCGTGCACGTGAAGACTATGGCTGGGTTAAAGAAGGGGAGAATTCAGTTTCAGTATCAGGTCTTTCTTCCGACAGAGACCAGTCCACAAACGCCTCTTCAAAGGCGGATGCCGCATCAGAAGTGAAAGCGCCTACTACCTGGTATTCAGGAATACTCGATGCCTTTTTTGGTTATAAGGACTCGTAAATGGAACAGCGCATTGCAGCAATCGATATCGGAACGGTTACGTGTCGACTGCTTATTGCCGATGTTGCTGACGCACGTATCAACGAAGTAGCTCGTGAATGCACCATTGTGAATCTTGGAGAAGGAGTCGATGCTACAGGAGTGCTTTCACCAGCAGCGATCGATCGAACGGTGGACTGTCTTGCTTCGTTTATGCACACCATTGATGCTTACCGGCAGGACGCTCCCATAACGGTACGCTGTATGGCGACATCAGCGAGTCGCGATGCCCGCAATGCCAGTGAATTGACGGCACGATTAGCGCAGCTTGGCTTAACCTTGACGGTGATATCCGGTGAAAAAGAAGCTGAGTTGTCGTTTCAGGGTGCAAGTGCGGCCTTTCCGGGTGAAGAAGTGGCTGTTGTCGATGTTGGTGGTGGATCGACCGAGATTATCGTTGGACAGGGCGGCGCCGCACCCCGAAGGTCCCATTCGTTTAACATAGGTGCACGACGGGCGACAGAACGCTTCATACAAACTGATCCGCCCAGTGCTGATGATATGAAGGCGATACACGACTGGTGTCGTCCGGTCTTCGAGAGCTTCTTCGCTGCTTCAGGTGCTTCAGGTACGTGTCATTCGACTGGTAATGCGTCCTGTAGTTCGTCCGACGGTACTGGTATGTCCAATAAGGCTGGTACGTCCGACGGGGTAAGTGCGCCTAGCAATGCCAGTATGTCTAATAGTGTTGGCGCTCCTGACAATGTCATCGTCCCGCCACAGCGACTTATTGCTGTTGCGGGTACCGCGACAACAGCGGTGTCAGTTGCAGATGCGATGGAAGCTTATGATTCGTCGCGTGTGCACGGGCGCGAAATGAAAGCAGCAGAGCTTGATAACCTCATTGATCGCCTTGCGGCATTGAATCTCGCTGAACGCGAAGAGGTTGTTGGCTTACAGCCACAACGCGCACCTATTATTGTGGCAGGTCTGCTTATACTTTCTGATGCCGTACACGCGGCAGGTACTGGCAGCTTCATTGCAAGTGAATCAGATATTCTTGCAGGCATCATTATGGATACCGCTTGCCGTTCTTCTTAATTATTCTTCCATGGCTGTTTTATCTGTAGGGTCGTTCTGCCCGCGGTTTTTGTTATGATGGGGCGCGTACGTTTAATCCCGTACATGGTTATGGGGGAGCGTGGCGGAATTGGCAGACGCAGCGGACTTAAAATCCGCCATCTTCGGATATGTGGGTTCGAGTCCCACCGCTCCTACCACGACGATACGACAACGGTGCGTATCGTCGTTTCATGGAGGAAATAGCGTGCATCATCTTTAAGCCCATTCAGAAGGGACTATCCCGATCGTGTCCGACCAGACCACCCGTAGTATCCGTGAAATCATGGATTCCGTTGAAGAGACACCCGAAACATTCGAGGATTACCTTGCGTCGTACGCTGATCAGGTAGGAGATCTGGTTAACCGCTTTATTCCGCGGGGCTCCCACCCCGACATGAATAAGTATCTCTACGATCCGTTGCTTCGCTACAGCCGCAATGGAGGCAAACGACATCGTCCGCTTATCTGTTTTGCTGCCTGTCGTGCCGTGGGGGGTGACCTCGATCGTGCTCTGTCCGCAGCGGCGGCGATCGAACATTTTCACACGGCGGCACTGATTCATGATGATATTGCCGACGAAGCTGAATTGCGTCGCGGCGAGCCGTGTCTGCATCTTACCGAGGGTCTGGGCTTGGCTATCAATGCAGGTGATCTAGGGCTTTCATTGGTTAATGGCACCGTCATGGAAGATGATGCGCTTGATGATGCAACTAAGGTGCGCGTGGTGTCGGAACTGATTACCATGACGCGTCGCACGATTGAGGGTCAAGCGCTTGACATCGGCTGGGCACGCGATGGGCGCTATGACATCACGCCAGAAGACTATCTGGTGATGGCTACCCATAAGACTGCACATTATTCCGGGGCTGTTCCATTGGCTATCGGCGCGATTGTCGGTGGTGGCACCGAAGGCGAAATCGAAGGTCTGCGTAACTATGGGCTTGATACCGGACTTGCCTTCCAGATTCAGGATGACCTGCTTAATCTTATTGGTGCTGAAGAAGCGACAAAGAAAGACTTCCGCAACGACATCACCGAAGGTAAACGTACACTTGTGGTTGTGCATGCCCTGCAGGCATCCACGCAACGCGATCGTCTTGTTGAGATTCTTTCTTCACGAGAAAAGGATCCTCGTGTTCTTGCTGAAGCCGTTTCTCTTATGGAAGAAGCTGGCAGCATCGAGTATGCGCGCAACTATGCCGAAAATCTTACGAGTATTGCTAAGAACCGCCTGGTCGAGATGATTAACCCAACGCCAGCTCGCGATCTTTTGGTGTCGATGGCTGATTGGTTTGTGAATCGTCTGCGCTAGAGGTCTGGGGATACACAAATTCTTTCACTGTTTCTCGTGTTTTCAGTTGCTTCGTATGCAAAAATGGGCGGACGCCTGCTTGCAAACTTTAGCCGTTGAGTACTTTGTGCATGTGGCTAAACTGCGTTGAGCATAGGTACGTCAAAAGCTACCTGTGATTTTATGAAAGCTATGGGCGCATGCATGACTTTGGATGTTGAAATGGTCAGGTGCGTTACAATGGCTGCCATGGAAACGATACGCAAACATGATGCCAGCGCTGCTGTACAAGACGTGCAGGAAAAACTTGCGTCGCTGGGCTACCTGGGCACCAAACAGGTGACCGGTACATTCGATGATGCGACTATTGCGGCTCTCAAGGCGTTCTGCAAAGATTCTGGCTTCCCACCGCGCGACGAGGTTGACGATAAAGTCTGGGCACTTCTACTCGACGCCACCTTCCGTCTGGGGGATCGCACTCTGTATTTACGTATGCCGTACTTTCATGGCAATGATGTTGCTGAACTGCAGCAGGCACTCGACGCACTAGGATTCGCCACCTCAACCGATGGCATGTTTGGTGCTCATACCGAATTAGCGCTACGCCTCTTTCAGATGAACATGGGCTTACCTTCCGACGGTATCGCCGGGTCGTTCACCTTTAGAGCCATTGCTAATCTGCATCATTCATGGGAAGGCAAGCCAGGCCCACAGGCTGCTAAACATGTTGGTTTTGCGCGTGCGGCAAGCGTGCTTGAACACAATGCCCTCTGCCTGTTTGGTACCGATGAATTTACGCGGAGTGTTGCAGCACGTATGTCTAATCTGGCGTTAGCTACGAACCCCGCATCAAAGATTGTCAGTGCAGAAAACCTTTTAGTTGCTCCTGACAACGAGATGTTCCTTGTTCATATTGTGGCTGATGAAGCGCAGAAATCGGATAAGGCTCCATTCGTTTTGTACGAAAGCGAAGAAACCCTTCCATTGCGTCTTGCGGCTGCATTTGCGGCAGCATCCCAGGTGCCACCTCGTCTTGCTATTTGTCTGCCGGGTACTCAATGGGCAGATGCTGGGGTGGGGCGTTCGGCACAACATTATGCGATTACCTTGCTGGACGCTATCTGTTCAGCACTTGCTTCCGATGCCCAGTAGCGCATCGGGGCGTATTAGCTATTGGAAAGAGGAGACGATGGACGCATCGGCAATCATTCTGGCGGCGGGCGCCGGCACGCGTATGAAATCGCAACGCCCTAAAGTTCTTCACGAGGTGCTTGGTAAACCACTCGTGCGGTGGGTTGTTGATGCCGCGCATGAAGCCGGTATCGAAGACGTGGTGTGCGTGCTCGGGCACGGTCGCGATCAGGTTGAACCGTATGTTGCAGGCGACACGCAGGTGGCGGTGCAAGAGCAGCGTTTGGGCACCGCCGATGCGGTAGCTGCTGCCTCTGATGTACTCACTAATCACCAGCAATCGGTGTTGGTTTTGTCGGGTGATTGCCCACTGATTACAGCTGAAACGATTAAAGAGCTTGCCCGCAAGCGTGCCGAAGCCGATGCTGGTGTCGTGGTGTTGACGATGCAGGCTCCCGATCCAACGGGATATGGCCGCATCGTGCGCGATGCGCAGGGTCAAATCGAACGCATTGTTGAACAAAAAGACTGCACCGATGCTGAAGCGTGTATTACTGAATGCAACGCGGGTTTCTATTGCTTTGATGGCGCACTGCTCTTTGATGCGCTTGGAAAGGTTGATAGTAATAATGCTCAAGGCGAATTTTATCTTCCTGATGTCATCGCAATAGCGCGTGACGCAGGGCGTCCTGTTATTGGTTTGTGCGCTGCGGATGCCAGCGAGTGCTTGGGGGTTAACACCCGCGTACAGCTTGCTCAGGCATCAGCCATTATGCGTGATCGCATCAATGAGCGTCATATGCGTGCTGGTGTGACGATGCTTGATCCGTCTTCGGTATGGATCGGCCCGGAGGTGCAGATCGACACCGATGTCGAGATTCTCCCCAATGTGATGCTTATGGGTTCAACGTCTGTGGGCACTGGTACGCTCGTTGGTCCTCAGACCCGTCTGATTGACACGCAGGTGGGAAGAAACTGCACGATTGATGAAACCATAGCGTACGAGACGTGTATCGACGACGGCTGTGTGTGCGGCCCGCGGGCATATCTGCGTCCGGGCACTCATTTGTGCGAAGGCGCTAAGGTGGGCACTCATGTGGAAATCAAGAAGTCAACCATCGGTGCGCATAGCAAGGTGCCCCATCTGTCCTACATGGGCGATACTACAATGGGTAAGGGTGTCAATATCGGGGCTGGCTCGATTACCTGCAATTATGATGGCGAAAAGAAATGGCCTACCGAAATCGGTGATGGTGCCTTTATCGGCAGCGATACTATGATGGTTGCTCCGGTAAAGATTGGTGCTCATTCTCTGGTGGGAGCCGGATCAGTAATTACCGAAGACGTGCCTGAGGATGCCCTGGCTCTTGCTCGTGCTCGTCAGGTGGTAAAGCCCCACTGGAAGGCTTCCCACTGAACAACGTTTGAAGTTTTCGCAGATGCCGCTCTGCTATCTGCGAATGTTGTACTGTATGCCTCCAAAGGCACAAGGTTTTTGTCTGCCGACGAGTAAGGATGGGATCGAATGGCACTCAACACCGAAATGAAGAAGCGCATGGCCATATTTTCAGGTACGGTCAACCCTGATCTGGCAAGCGAGATTGCGGGAGAACTTGGGACGACACTGGGTAACGTTCGCATTGAAAAATTTGCGAATGGCGAAATCTATGCGCGCTATCAGGAAAGTGTGCGCGGTGCTGATGTCTTCATTATTCAGTCCATTGCCGGCGAGCACATTAACGACGCGCTCATGGAGCTACTTATTATGATTGATGCAGCCAAGCGGGCGAGTGCTCGTTCTATTTCGGCTGTAGTAACGCACTATGGTTACGCGCGCCAAGAGCGCAAAGCGGCGTCGCGCGAGCCTATTACCGCGAAACTCGTTGCTGATTTAATTTCGGTTGCGGGTGCTACCAATATGATTGCTCTCGACTTACACCAAGATGCTATTCAGGGCTTTTTCAACATACCTGTTAACCATATGACGGCCATGAGCATTTTTGCCGACTACTTTAAGCATAAAGGGTTCAACCCTGACGAACTCTGTGTTGTTTCTCCCGACGTAGGGCGCGCAAAAGCGGCGAAGAAGTTCCAGACGATGATTGATTCGGATATCGCGATTATGCACAAAGATCGTCCGCGGCATAACCAGTCTGAGATCACCGCGCTCATTGGTGATGTTGAAGACAAAATCTGCATTATCAACGATGACATGATCGATACGGGCGGCTCGTTAGTTGCTGCTGCTGAAACGCTTAAAGCGAAGGGTGCGCGCGAGGTTTACGCCTGCGCGACACACGGGCTATTCAGTGGACCAGCATATGACCGCATTGAGAATTCTTCTATTGAAGAGGTCGTTGTCACCAATGCCGTACCGGTGCCCCTTGATCGCCAAACGGGTAAAATCAGGGTCGTTTCTGTGGCGCCATTGTTTGCAAAGACTATCAAAAACGTGTATGAGTGCGGCAGCGTATCGGCTCTGTTTGAGTAGAGTTTGATGTATCTGATCGTCGGCTTGGGTAATCCGGGCGAAGAATACGAGCATACGCGCCATAACGCGGGATTCGACACCATTGACATTCTTGCTGATGAAGCCGGTGCACGGTATTGGAAAAATGAATGCGGTGCACTGAGCGCTCGTGGGGTACTTGCCAATGAAGAAGTCGTGCTTGCTAAGCCACAAAGTTATATGAACACATCAGGTGGGCCAGTCAAACAGCTCTGCAATACGTACGGCATTGCACCTGATAATCTTATTGTTATCCACGACGATCTTGATATTGCTCCAGGACGCATTCGGGTGAAATTTGGTGGCGGTCATGCGGGGCATAATGGCCTGCGTTCCATTTGCGACAAATTGGGTACGCGTGATTGGTTTCGCGTACGCTGTGGCATTGGCCGCCCACCCGGACGTATGAGCGTTTCCGATTATGTGTTGTCGCGTCCGCGCCATGAAGCGCAAGACGACTTTCAGGTTGGATGTGCTACTGCAGCCGAGGCTGTTTCATTTCTCATACGTAATGGACTTGAGAAAACGCAGCAGGAATTTAACTAGTTAGTTGGCTTGCAACTAACTAACTAGCCTACTAATTATTAACCAACCAGCCTACCAACTAGCTAAGCAACGGGCCAGTTAGCTGATTAAGCTATCTGGCCATTATCTACCCATCATCCACCTATTCATCCATTTAGCTGGCATTTTAGTGGGTATGCAGTGTGCCATCGCTGCGTACCATATAAGACAATGCGGGGTTTCAGGGATCTTTCAGAGTCCAACCGTATAGTGCACCTATCGGTTGAGATAAAACGAAAACGAGGGATACCTATGAAAGACTTCACCATAAACTCCTGCGCTCGCGCAAACGCCCAAGCGCAAAATGCACTATCCATCGAACGCGCCCGTAAACGCACGACGCTTCCCGCCAAGGTTGTTGCGGTAGCACTTACCGCAACACTGGCACTTGGGTCAACTCCCGCACTCGTGTATGCCGCAACCACGCAGGCGGATGCAACAACTACTGCAAGTTCCACGAGCACGACGTCGAGCGCACCGGGCACGGGCGATGTAGCGCCAAGCATGCCCTCGGACGGCGCACAGGGTGCCGGAGCTCCTCCTTCTGGTGGTGGTCCCGGTGGCGGAGCTGATACGATGAGTTTCGACTACACCGGTTCGTATACGGGCACCTTGACGGCTGATGGTACAGCGGTGACTTCATCAGGGGAATCAATTGCTGCAACTGACGCCGACGTCAATGCTGTCCTTGCTGAAAACGGAGGCACTTTAACCTTGGAAGGCTCGACACTATCCAAGTCGGGTGATGATACAAATGGCGATAATTGCAATTTCTATGGCCTCAACTCGGTTCTGTTGTCAGTGGGCGAAGATTCGACTGCCTATGCGTCTAACGCCAATCTGTCGGCGACATCAGAAGGCTCTAACGGCATCTTCGCAACTGATTCGGGAACTGTGTATGCCTCGGGTGGTAGTATCTCTACAACTGCCGGTAATAGCCGCGGTCTTGATGCAACCTATGACGGGACGATCGTTGCAGATGGTATATATATCACCACGCAGGGTGATCACAGCGCCGGCATTGCCACCGACCGTGGAGGCGGCAATATTTCAGCAAATGATATGACGATTTCTACGGCCGGTAGTGGCTCACCCGTGCTGTATTCCACTGGCGACATCGAAGTTGATAACGTAAAGGGCAGTGCTTCTGGCAGCCAGATTGCTGGCATGGAAGGACTCAACTCCATCATGATTTCGAACTCAACCCTTTCGAGTACGATTACGAAGGCAACTGCGTCCGATCCGGTGGCTGATGGAGTAATTATTTACCAGTCAACGTCAGGTGATGCTGAGTCGACCACCGGTGAGCGCGCTCTTTTCCAAGCAACGGATTCCACGCTGAGTAGTGCTATTGAGTCAGGCGCGATGTTCTATGTAACGAATACGTCAGCCGATGTGGTGTTGTCAAATACGACACTCGATTTCGATTCAAGTGCGGCTAATCTGCTGCTGGCGGCTGGTAACGATTCCAACAACTGGGGAAGTGCCGGATCAAACGGTGCAACGCTCAGCTTTACGGGAATCGGTGAAACCATGTCAGGCGCAATACAAGCCGATACAATCAGCCAGGCAAATGTTTATCTGCTCGATTCAACAAACTGGACGGGTGCTGCTTCTATTGTTGACAACGCGAATGCTACTTCGACAAAAGATGACAACCTGACAATCAACGTGGATGCAACTTCAACCTGGACGGTAACGGCGGATTCAACCGTTTCTAATCTTAATGTTGTCTCAGGTGGCAAAGTAGTTGATACCGCTGGCAAGACGGTTTCTATCGTTGATGCATCGGGTACTACATTAGTTTCGGGCGATTCGGATATCACGGTAGTAGTAACCGGTTCGTATGGCACAACGGTTGAAACATCTGATGCTTCATCGGTGCGTTCAGCTAATATCGATCGGGGGGCATTTGACGCCTATTTCAAAACAGGGTTTTCGCAAACGACTGGCACCAATACCGGTGTTCCGACAACTACGGTCAGTGCTGATACAAACGCAGCGTCAGCGCAATCGGCTTTCACGTCCGATGACGCGGGAAACAATCCGCTGATAGTATTCTGGAATTGGTTGGCATCGGTTTTCTAAGCTGATGCTGTGACTCATGATTGGGCCTCTTAGCTTGAGTTCTTTGGTAAGGAAGGCGCCTTAGTTAAGTGTGTACCCATGCACCCCTCAACGCTGCTCAGCACTGCAACAGTTTGTCTATGCTGGCGTACTCGTGCATCACACATAACTGAGCGGCCGAAAGGTTAGGCATGACATCGAAGGCCATCTGCCTTATCGGGCGGATGACCTTCCGTTTGCGGATATCTTAGTTCTCGGCTCCGTGACGCTCTGCTCTTTCCGCTGACGAGGGAAGCGGGGTTGTGCGACAATAGGGCAGAAAAACAAGAGACAAACCGCAAAGGTTGTACCGTGCCAGCACAGTTCTATATTCACGAGGCCGATCCGGCCGCCACAGAGGTATTGTGTAAAACTCTTGGTCTGCCGCGCTTTATTGCCGCGACTTTGGTCGCACGAGGCATCTCGTCGCCGCAGGAAGCGGGGGAGTTTTTGCGCCCCTCGCTCGCTCGCGATTGGGGAAATCCGTATTGTATCCCCGGTATGGACGAAGTGGTTGGCGGCCTCGAAGCAGCGGTGCGCAGCGGTAAACGCATTATGGTGTTTGGCGATTTCGACCTCGATGGTATTTCCTCTACGGCCGTGCTTACGCGTGGGTTGCGTGAACTAGGTGGCGAGGTCGTTCCCTTTATTCCGCGCCGACAGGATGAAGGCTACGGCATTACTGAGGCTGCTATCGAACGCTTGATGAAGGATGAACCCGACCTGCTAGTGACGGTGGACTGCGGTATTGCCTGCCGCAATGAGGTTCGCTTGCTGAAAAACCGTGGTGTCGATGTATTTATTACCGACCACCATGAACCAGCCGATCTTGTTCCTGAAGAGGTGCCGGTTTGTGACCCAAAAATTGATCCTGACTGTTCTGAATCGATTTTGGCAGGGGTGGGCGTTGCGCTAAAGCTCATTCAAGCGCTTGGCGCTCGCTTTGGTCAGCCGCATCTGTGGCGTGAATACACCGACTTAGCGACGCTGGGGACGATTGCCGATCTTATGCCGATGCAGCAGGATAATCGCGCGCTTGTTGCCGATGGGGTAGCTCACATGAACGAATCGCCCCGTCCATGCATCGCTGCTCTCTTACATAGTGCCGGGGTAGCTGATAAGCCGGTGAGCTCAACTTCTCTTTCTTTTTCGGTTATTCCTCGCTTGAATGCCGCGGGGCGCATGGGTGATGCCATGTTGGCTCTCAATTTGCTGCTTGAAGACGACGCTCATCGCGCACAGGACATTGCCGCCGATCTTGAAGCGGTCAATAGTCAGCGTCGCGCGATTGAAGCTGAATTGGCAGAGATTGCAACCCTGCAAGCACAAGAGATCTATCAGGGGCAACGAGCGCTTATTGTAGCTGGTGAAGGATGGCACGAAGGGGTGAAGGGCATTGTCGCGAGCCGCCTTGCTCGTTCATATGGCGTGCCAACCATCCTGTTTGCCATCGACGAAGAAGGTATTGCGCGCGGCAGCGGCCGCAGCGTGGGTAGCGTCAATCTTTTTAAAGCAGTTGAGTCCTGTTCCGACATGCTCATTCGTTTTGGGGGGCATGAAGCGGCAGTGGGCGTTACGCTGTCAGCAGCCGACTTGCCTGCGTTCACCAAGCGCTTGTGCGCCTTTATGGACGGTCTCGATAAAAATTGTTTCCATCCGCGTATTGATATTGATGCGTGCGTCAACCTTGATGAACTGACGGTTGAAAACGTCGAAGCACTCGAACAGCTTGCCCCCTTTGGTCAGGGCAATCGGCAGCCGACGTATCTGGCGCAAAACGTTATGCTCACGCGCAGTCGTGCTGTGGGCGCGGATAAGAATCACTTTTCGACCGTGCTCACCGATGGTGCGCATACCGTATCGGGCATCATGTTTCATTGCGCCTATATCGATCGCTTAATGCACTGCGATAGCGTGGTAAATGCCGGTTTCGAGGTGCAGGTTGACGAATGGCGCGGTCGCCGTTCGGTGAAGGCTATGCTGTCATCGATATATCCCGCGCAGCCGTGTGTGGCCCTAGAAAGCATGCTTGATCCTGAACAGAAGAGCTTTGTTTCAGAACTGTATGCGGCAAGTGATGCCGAACTGGTCGCCGACTGTGAGGATGCTCCTGAAGAAGTAACCCGTCTTGATGCTGAACGGGAACAAAATCGCCAGCATTGGGAGCAGGTTGCCGCACAAGATCCGCAGAGCCTGCGCGAGGCAGTGGTACAGGCACTGATTGGCGATGGAGCCCTGTTCAACTCTCAAAAGCAGATATTATCAGCGCTCGATAACAACATTGATACGCTTGCGGTAATGGCTACCGGGCGTGGCAAGTCACTGACCTTCCAGGTACATGCTGCTACCCGCGCGTTGGCATCAGGGCAGGCGAGTTTGTTTGTCTATCCGCTGCGGGCACTCATTGCTGATCAGGCCTATCATCTTAATCACGCGCTTCTTCCCTTTGGGCTGAATGCCGAAGTGCTTACCGGTGAATCTGCCCCCGAAGAACGTCAGCGCATCTTTGAAGGGCTTGTTCAAGGTACCGTTGATATCGTGCTGACAACCCCGGAGTTTCTTACTATTCACGCCAATCGTCTTGCGCAATCCGGTCGTATCGGTTTTCTCGTTGTCGACGAGGCGCATCATATTGGTCAGGCACGTGCAGGCAACCGTATGGCGTATGCGTATATTGATCGAGCGATTGCGCGGCTGGGTAATCCGTGTGTTCTTGCCTTAACCGCGACAGCAGATGCTCAGTGTGCGCAGGCAATAGAGGAAACACTTGGTTGCCACCATCGGGTGCTTGATCGTACTGAGCGCAAGAATCTTGTTCTTGACGACCAGCGCAATCTCAAACAGAGCGATCCGTATCTGGCCAACCTTGTGTCACAGGGTGCCAAGATGGTTATCTATGTCAATTCGCGGCGTCATTCCGTGGCATTGGCGCGCAGTTTGCGCAAGCGAGTTCCCCAGATGGCACCCTTTATTGGGTTCTATAACGCAGGGCTTGCGCGTCCCGATCGCTGTCGTGTGGAAGAACTATTTCGCACCGGGCAACTGACAGTACTCGTGTCGACGTCTGCCTTTGGTGAAGGGGTAAATATCCCTGACATTCGCCATGTGGTGCTCTACCATATGCCTTTCAATGAAATCGAATTTAACCAGATGAGTGGGCGAGCCGGTCGTGATGGAAAAGAAGCAGTCGTGCACCTGCTGTTTAGTGTAACTGATGCGCGTATCAACGAGGGAATTCTTGCTGATGCAACACCCAACCACGATACGCTTGCGCAGGTATATCGCGAACTGAAGCGCCTTTCTGCTGAGGCGGATGGCAGCCCCTTACGTGTTTCCGATGCTGATTTAGCGCAGATATGCAGCGATCGTCAGCCCGCTTTGCGCATGTCACAGGATTCTGTTGCCTGCGCTATCGCGGTATTTCGTGAATTGGGCCTGGTGGAAACTGAGGTTTCTGCCACGCAAGGTGAACATCGACTGATTCGCCTAATTGAAGCGCATGGCAACAAGGCAGAGCTTACCGATAGTGTGCGGTATCGTGAAGGACTCGACGAGATTGAAATATTTCGTACCTTCTGCCACTGGGTTGGCAGTGCTACAGCACCCGTTTTGCAATCACGTATCATTCGGCCTATCTTGCCTGATGAAAGTCAAGAGGAGGTCTAGGTATGCCTCAAAAAAGTAGGTCTCAAAAGAACGTATCGCAAAAGGATACATCTCAAAAAAGCATGCCTCAAAAATCTCAAGAGAATGCACCTCGAAACGATGCATCTCAAAAGAATGTGTCTCAAGAAAGCATGTCTCAAAAGTCTTCAAAGAGCGCATCTCACAACGATACAAAACAGGTGGACTTTTTAGGCTCTTCGCGTGATGTGGTTGGAGGAGGGGCGCGCTTTAGTGACGGCTCCGATGCGCTGATCGGGCGTGCAGGTAGTGCGGCGCTTACCTTTAAGGGTGACGCTGCCGCTGCTGATCCTGCGCCGATGCCGCATCATAAGACGCCTGAAGAACGCTTTGCCGATTTAGATGAAGCCTGTGCTGTCTATCTGAATGAAGACGAGCGCGATTTACTGAGACGAGCCTTTGAGTTCGCTCGGAGCGCGCATAAGGGGCAGTGTCGCAAAAGCGGTGAACCGTTTGTGTCTCATCCCGTTGAAGTGGCGCTGATTCTGTCTGACCTGCGCATGGACGCTGAAACGCTGGCAGCAGCGCTCTTACATGATGTGGTTGAGGATACCGACACCACCAAAGAAGAGCTGGCACACGAATTCGGCGAGGCCGTGGCCGATCTGGTCGATGGCGTTACAAAGATCACGCGTATCGAAGTAGAGAACCTTTCTGACGAACAGGCGGCAACCATTCGCAAGATGTTCGTTGCTATGAACAAGGATATTCGGGTCATTGTTATCAAACTGGCTGACCGCTTGCATAATATGCGGACGCTTTCAGCCTTGCGTGAAGACCGACGCATCTTCAAATCGCACGAAACGCTTGAGATATATGCCCCGATTGCTCATCGTTTGGGCATTGGGCAAATTAAATGGGAGCTCGAAGACTTGGCGTTCTTCTATTTGGAACCAGGTAAGTTCAAGCAGATTTCGCGCATGGTGGCAGAAAGCCGCATGGAACGTGAAGAGTATCTGGGTAACGTTATCGACATTTTGCATGGAGAAATGGAAAAGGCCGATATCGGTTGTCAGATTATGGGACGACCCAAGCACCTGTATTCCATCTATCGCAAAATGACAACGCATGGAAAAGGCTTTTCCGAGATATACGACCTTATTGCCGTGCGTATTATCGTGGATACGGTCGCTCAGTGCTATTCGGCACTTGGCGCCGTACACAGCCTATGGCACCCAATGCCGGGTCGGTTTAAAGACTACATTGCCATGCCGAAGTACAACATGTACCAGAGCTTGCATACCACGGTTATCGGTCCGGCGGGCCGGCCGCTGGAAGTGCAGATTCGCACCGAAGAAATGCATCGGATGAGCGAATATGGTGTGGCGGCTCACTGGCGTTATAAAGAGGGCGCAAAGGGCGAATCAGGGTTCGACCGTCAGCTGGCGTGGTTGCGTCAGATGATGGATTGGCAGGATGAAACGCAAGACTCGCGCGAGTTTCTTAAATCGCTCAAAGTCGATCTGGCTCCGTCGGAAGTATTTGTCTTTACTCCCCAGGGTGACGCCATGAGCTTGCGTGCGGGTGCAACACCGGTCGATTTCGCGTATGCTATCCACACGGAAGTGGGTAACCACTGCGTTGGCGCGAAGGTTAACGGCTCCATTGTGCCGCTTTCCTACGAGTTGCAAATGGGCGATCGGGTTGAGATTCTCACCCAGAAAAGTGCCGCTCCCAGCCAAGGCTGGCTATCGTTAGTGAAGACGCCGCGTGCGCGCAGTAAGATTCGCGCGTACTTTTCCCGTGCGTCCCATAGCGACGATGTGCGCGAAGGACACGAGCGCCTAACCCGTGAAATGCGCAAACATGGCTCGGGTATTTCAAGTGCAGCGGGGCAGCGGGCGCTGAAGACCGTGTCTGAGCGTATGGGCTTTAAAGATCCCGACGAAATGCTTGCAAGCGTGGGCACCGGCAAGGAAAGCGTTCAAGCGATAACGAATCGTTTGTTGAAGGCATTGGGTGAAAAAGATGCAGCGCCCACACCGTCAGCCGATTTAGTACCGGGTGATTCTTCGACCGGTAAGCTTCCTCCGATGCTTACTTCAGTGCGTCATCCGAAGACAGCCAAGCAGCATCCGGTGTCGAAGGGCGTGCGCGTCAAGGGCGACCCCGGTATGCTCGTGCGTCTTTCGCGCTGCTGCAATCCGGTGCCTGGGGATGACATCGTTGGGTTTGTGACGCGTGGACGGGGAGTGAGTGTTCATCGGCGGAATTGCCCGAATGCGGCAAGCCTTATGGACCACCCCGAGCGCATTATTGACGTAACCTGGGATAGCGAACCATCTGCTGATACGTCATACAAGGTGGAAATCTATCTTGAGGCGATTGATCGCATGAATCTGCTGCGCGATGTGGTTGATTCACTTTCAGAATGTGGTGCCAATGTGCTGTCATCTTCAACCACATCCCATCGGGATGGTATGGGAGAAATGCGGTTCCTTTTCCAGGTAAGTTCGGTCTCGTCTATCGACCACATTGTTCAGAAGCTTTCTGGTATCGAAGGGGTATTTGACGTGCACCGCATGATGCCTGGCGACGAAAAAAAGAAGAAATAGGAGGTTGTCATGGCGCGTTTTGACGATCTGCATGAAGTAAAGGGTGGCTGCGTACCCATTTCATTTCTGGTTCTGGGACCCATCGAAAATAACGTGTACCTCATTGATGATGGAGCCGGTGGCGTCATCGTGGTTGACCCCAGCTGTGAACCTGACCTCATTATGGACGCCTTAGCGGGGCGACCGATCTCGGCACTTTTCGTCACTCACCAGCATTGGGATCATGTCGGAGCATTGCGTGCACTTGTCGATCGAACGGGTGCTGCCGTATATGCTTCCCGTATCGATGCGCCGACTATTGAATCGGGGCAGGCTGATCGCCATAGTCCTGAACGCATCCCCCCTTGTCGGGTAGACCATAAACTTTCCGATGGTGAGAGCGTTACTGTTGGAATGCTGACCTGGCGCTGTATCCTTACACCGGGTCATACAAAGGGCAGCATGTGCCTACTTGCTGAAACGGGTACGCGCCCTGGATCTCCCGTGCTTATTTCTGGTGACACGTTATTTCAAGCAAGCATTGGTCGGGTTGATTTTGAAGGCGGTAGCATGACAGATATGCGTGCTTCCCTGCGCAAGCTTTCAAAATTACCTGATGACACCATCGTTTTACCAGGTCATATGGGAACGACGACAATCGGAGCCGAACGTCACCGGGTCATTGAAGCGCTCATGTAGGTTTTCTGACGTAAGCCTTATACAAGCGTTTATATAAATTCTTCTTACATAAGGGTTCGGGGCAAACCTGGTGGGGAACACATGAAGTGGGAAATCTAAGCAGCTTTCTGGCGACTTTGGAGTACAATTTCCAATCGACACACCATTTCATGATGAAAGGTAGTTCGTGTCTATCGAATTGGGCGTCTTTTTGTCGACTCTTGTGTCGAACCCCGCGATGCTCGTGGTGGCCGTCTTAAACATTGGTGTTCTCATTGTTAATGGGGCAACCGATGCTCCTAATGCTATTGCTACGGTAGTGTCAACGCGCTGCCTGAAGCCGACACCCGCTATTGTGATGGCGGCATGCTGTAATTTTCTTGGCTTACTTATCGTAACGCTGCTTTCCTCTGCCGTCGCCGAGACTATCTTTCACATGGTTGATTTCAGTGGCGACAGTCACCAAGCGCTCGTTGCTCTTATGGCCGCCATGGTTGCTATTATTGTGTGGGGTGTTTCCGCCTGGTATTTTGGTCTACCGACCAGCCAAAGCCATTCTCTTATTGCTGGTCTTACCGGGGCTGCCATTGCCTTGCAAGGAGGTTTTGACGGGGTCAATTGGGATGAATGGATGAAGGTTATTTACGGTATCGTGCTCTCGACCTTCTTGGGTTTTGGGCTGGGCTGGTTGAATGCCAAGGCGATTCGTCGGTTCTGTAGCGGCTTCGACCGTCAACGCGCCGATGCCTTTTTCCGCTGGGCACAGGTTATTGCCGGTGCGGCTGGCGCTTTCATGCATGGTGCCCAAGATGGACAGAAGTTCATGAGTATCTTTATGCTCGCGTCGCTTCTTGCTGCAGGTGCAGACCTTCCCAGCACTATTACGATACCAATATGGCTTATGGTCGTCTGTGCGTTGTCGCTGGGTACGGGTACTGGCCTGGGCGGCAAGAAGATTATTAAAAACGTGGGCATGGATATGGTTAAACTTGAACGCTATCAAGGGTTTTGCGTATCGCTTGCCTCAACGTTCTGTCTGATTATTTCCACCTTCGGCGGATTGCCTGTTTCATCAACACATACGAATACAACTGCCATTATGGGTGTTGGGCGTGCCAAATGTAAGAGCGCTGTTCACTGGGGTGTTGCTGTTGACATGGTAAAAACTTGGATACTGACTTTCCCAGGATGCGGCATTTTGGGATATGTGACCGCACTGCTATTCTTGGCCATCTTCTAGCACAAAGGAGCCGTTGATGCCTCGCAAGATGAAATACGATTATTTCAAAGCGTTTGAAAGTCAGGTTGACATTGCCTTAGCTGAGGCTGATCTTCTTATTACCGTTATTAGGGATTTCACCACTGCTGAAGCGGTTAAGGATATCTTGCCCGAAGCTCATGACCTTGAGCATCGTGGCGATACCATTAACCATAACATCTATACGGCATTAGCAACCGATTTTATTACACCTATTGATCGCGATGACATTCTGCAGATTGCTCAGGCGCTCGATAACGTGATCGACTACATTGAAGACGTTATCCGCATGTTCTACGTCATGGACGTGCATTTCATGCATCGTGATCTTGAACAGGTAGGCATTCTTATCAAAAAGAGCTGTGAAGCGCTCAAGGTAGGTATGCGTGAATTTACGAATTTCAAGAAATCCGCTACGTTCAAGCGCGTGCTCGTTGAAGTGAACGATTACGAAGAAGAAGCCGATCGCCTCTACGACGAAATGACCCACAATCTGTATACCAAAGATGCTGATAATCCGCTGCGCGTGATTGTGTGGAGCCGTATCTTCGCGAAAATTGAGAAGTGCAGCGATGCGTGTGAACATGTCGCTGACATTATGGGTACGGTGCTCTTAAAGAACTCGTAAGCGGGTTTGGTTTACACAGCTTGCTTGCTTTTGTGGCGCGCTGCCCTTAGCAGCGGTGGTGTGGTGTTGCCTGGCTTTAAACATTTAGTGTCGACGTAGGCGATTCCATATTTTTGACCAGGTAGATTGCTGATCAATCTTTTTCGCGTGATGTCGTCGCGCCTTTTCATCGGCTATATTTTCGGGTGTACGATTAAGATAGCGTATGGCACGCACTGGGCGTGCCATGACATCGGCTACCGGCTCGCTTAAGTCGCGCGCTGGTCGGGTATGCCATCCGAATGCCATCGATCCAAAACGGATGCACATAATAATAACGAGGCAGATAATAGCCGAAGCACCATCAAAAATATGGTAGGTCCGCATCAGTGTGTAGACGATGGTGCCCAATACAGCAGCAGTGCCATAGAGCGACCCCGGTTGGAAGGCAGTTACCGGTCGGTTCATAATGATGTCGCGCATAACACCACCGCCGATCGATACAACCGTTCCTAAAATGACGGCCGGCACGATAGAAAGTCCCGCTGCAAGCGCCTTGCCAGCCGAAAGGACAGCCCACATACCCACCGATAAGCCGTCAATAATATCGATAACAGGGTTGAGATAGGTGGTTATTCGCCCAAAATAGAATACGACGCAGCCGGTGAGCACGCAGGCCACGATAAGCTCAGGCTTTTGAAACGCATAAATGCCGTAGTTCTGCAATAGAATGTCGCGCATAATGCCACCAAGAAGTCCCATGATGATCGCAATCACCACAGTGCCGAACAGGTCGAATTGGGCCCGCTGCGCGCTCATCGAGCCTGAAATGGCGCCGGTGATCGTGGCGATCATTTCAAACCAGAAGGGAACAACTAATACGGATTCGAGCATAGTGGCTTTCGATACCTCTTCTTTCGTCATTAGTGCATGCGTCATTATGTTAGGTGCATGCTAGCATCCCCAGCAGGATAAGGGCAGCAGGCAAATCGTGTCATGACGTAATTTTCTACAATTCTTGTCTATAGCAGAATCCAGCGGCCTTCGTACTGCTATGATGTGGCGCAATGCACAGAATAGAAGGAATCTAATGTCCCTGATCGTAGCGAAATTTGGTGGCACGTCAGTTGCCTCACCCGAGCGGATCAAGATGGTCGCCAAGCGGCTTATTGCGATGAAGCAGGCCGGCAACGATGTTGTGGCGGTTGTCTCTGCTATGGGTAAGACCACCGATGAATTAGTTGGTTTAGCTGCGGCGCTTTCAAGTAATCCTCCTGCGCGTGAAATGGACCGCTTGCTTTCTACCGGCGAGCAGGTATCTATGACTCTCTTATCCATGGCAATCGACGCGAGTGGGTATCGCGCCATGAGCTTTTCGGGAAGCCAGGCGGGTATCGAAACCGACAACGAACATGCCAAGGCAAAAATCACCCTTATTCACGCAGATCGCATCAAAAGTGCTATCGCGCAAGGCATTATCCCTGTTGTAGCGGGTTTTCAAGGCATTGATAAGCGGGGCGATGTTACAACGCTCGGCCGCGGCGGTTCTGACACAACGGCGGTTGCCGTCGCGTATGGTATTGGGGCTGATGTGTGCGAGATTTATTCCGATGTCGATGGCATCTACACGGCTGATCCGCGCGTAGCTCCTCGTGCACGCAAACTCGACGCCATCAGCTACGAAGATATGCTTGAGCTTTCAAGTTCAGGGGCAGGGGTTCTCCAGAGCCGTGCCGTTGAATTTGCCCGTCGATATGGTGTGGTCATCCATTCGCGCTCAGCGTTTTCTGATGCGCAGGGAACTCTTATCAAGGAGGCTGATTCCACGATGGAACAGGCTGTCGTCTCAGGCATTGCTCATGATACGTCCGAGGTCAAGGTAACTATTCGCGACGTACAAGACCACTCGGGCGTGGCCGCGCAGGTTTTCCAAGCACTTGCAAGTAACAGTGTCAATGTTGACATGATCATTCAAAATATTTCGGAAGAAGGCGTGACCGATATCACCTTTACGTGTCCGGGTGCCGATCTTCCTCGTGCACGCACGGTTATGGAAAGCCTGTTGGCTCCTTTAGGTGCGCGCGAATATGCCGTTGACGAAAGTATTGCGAAGGTTTCCATTGTAGGTACCGGCATGAAATCAAGCCCCGGTGTGGCAGCACGTGCCTTCCAGGCGCTGGGCGACAGTAACGTAAACATTCTACTGATCTCGACGAGTCCCATTCGCTTGTCAGTGGTTATTGATGCCTTGCAGGTTGAACAGGCTGTTCGCTGTTTACACGCAGCATTTGGACTCGATTCGGATACTGTTTTCGAAGAAAAAATGCTCTCGGCCGAAGAACTGGCTGCCAAGAAAAACAAGGGTCGCTCATAAGGCCGGTTTGTAAGAGCCGCTCGTTTCTGCAATGCATGTAATGTCGTTCATGGCGTCTCATCTGGTATATCAGCTTGCTTGTATTCAAGCAGGGCGGGTCGGTTTGTAATGATGCGTCTGCGTATTTCTCAGACAGTGGGTATTCTTCTTGTGGTGTGCGCCGCGCTTTGTGTACTGGTGTTTTCAGTCTACCCGCTTGCAGCTCTCTTCTCTCGAAGCCTTGCTGGCGATTTTGTGACGCGGTTTACGCAAACACTTGGCGACAGCGGTCCGCTTGTTATACAGAGTGCGCAAGTGGGCATTGCGGTCGCCGTCGCTTCCACAGTTCTTGCTCTTATTGTCGCGATTTGTGCCTCGTTTTCATCGCGTGGTATGCGCCGTGCTGTTTTAGGTGCTGCGCTGGCAAGCATTGTGTCACCGCCATTTCTTGCATCCCTTGCCTATATTGAATTATTTGGTCGTCGTGGCCTGATCACGCATGGCTTGCTGGGGCTTTCAATCAGCCCGTATGGCTTTATCGGTGTCGTGATTATGCAGTCGGTATTCTTTTCTGCCATTAACGTGATGCTGCTGCTTTCTGCTCTTAAAGGTATCGATCCTGCGGTGATAAACGCGTCGCGTGATGCGGGGGCTTCTCCGTTGCGCACATTAGTATGTATTGTCATTCCGCTCATCAAGCACTCTATAGCTGCTTGTTTATTGCTGACATTTATTCGATCGTTGGCCGATTACGGTACGCCGATTGTTATTGGTGGCGGTCTTGAAACCATAGCGACGGCTATTTACGAGCAGGTTGTGGGGTATTCAGATCTTGAATCGGCTGCGGTGCTTGGAGTGCTTCTCTGTTTGATTTCGATGGTGGTCTATGCGATATATGGACGCTTGATTGTGCGTTCGCGGGGTGCAAGCGGCTTGTCGGGTGCCGCGGTTGACCTGCTGGGAGATACGACGTTTTCGTCATTGCGCTTACGTGGTGTACTTGGCATTTCTGTGCGTGTGGTGGGAATCCTGTTCGTTCTCTTTATGATTGTGCAGTATGGCACGATCGCTCATGCCGCTCTAACGCGCGGTGTTGGATGGAATGCACCCTTTACGCTGGCAAATATCCAACATCTTATTTCGTTTGATGCAGGCTCGCTTATTTTGAGTATTGAATATGCGCTGGCAGCAGCCGTACTCTCTATTATCTTAGGCGCTCTCATCGCTTATATGCGCACGCTTTTTGCACATCCTGCATCACCCGTTGGTCGTTTGACATCGGTGCTTGAATTTGCAGCAACGATGCCGTACATGCTTCCTGGTACCTGCCTAGGTTTGGGATTAATTCTGGCCTTTAACGCGACGCCCTTAAAGTTAACGGGTACAGGAGCAATTATCGTTTTTGCACTTGCAATCAAACAACTTGCTGTTTCTATACAATCGTTCTCGGGTGCGTTTTCCCAGTTTGATGCAAATCTCGAACGAGCTGCCCGCGATCTGGGGGCGAGTCGCCTGGAGGCTATCAGAGATACGGTTCTGCCCGTTTCCCGTCGGGCGTTTATGGTTGCTTTTGCCAATGCCTTTTCCACTGCGATGGTCTCGTATAGTGTTGTGCTGTTTTTGGTGGTACCGGGCAATAAGACCGCCATCTTTGAGCTGTTTGATGCGCTCTCAAGTGGGAAATATGGCCAAGCGGCAGCCATATCGCTGGCGATTACCCTTGTAGTACTGGTGGTAAATGCGGTGGTCTTCCTGCTATTTGGGCGAAAAAAGGAGCGGTCCTGATGTCAGTCATGGAATTTAAAAACATTACTGCTGGCTATGGCGGTCATACGGTGCTCGATAATTTTTCGCTTGCTATTGATAAAGGCGAACTGATCTGCCTCATTGGCCCGTCGGGCTGCGGTAAGACAACGGCACTCCGTTTAGCAGGCGGTTATCTGCAGCCAAAGCAGGGACAGGTGTTTATTGATGGCGTGGATGTGACGTCGCGTCCACCCGAACGACGCCCCGTATCGACCGTGTTTCAGTCGTATGCCCTCTTTCCTCATATGACCGTAGCGCGCAATGTTGAATATGGCCTTCGCTTCCAAGGCTTTGCTGCTCATGAGCGCCACGATAGGGCGCTTGAGATGCTTCAAGCAATGCATATGGACGATCGTGCCGATGCCTATCCAGCTGAATTATCGGGTGGGCAGCAGCAACGCGTGGCACTTGCTCGATCGCTTGTCTTGAAACCGCAAGTACTTTTGCTTGACGAACCGCTTTCGAATCTTGATGAAGGCTTGCGTTTTGAAATGCGCGAAGAAATTAAAGCAGTGCAACGAGAATTCGGTGTGGCCATGCTACTGGTTACGCACGATCGTGAAGAAGCGATGGCGTTAGGCGATCGCATTGCTTTGGTGCATGATGGCCATATTGCGCAAGAGGGAAACCCGGCACACGTGTATGATCATCCATCCAATGAGTACTGTGCACGTTTCTTGGGATGGGTGAATGTACTTAATTCTTGTGATTCACCTCGCTATTTTCGAGTTGAAGCGGTACGCTTGGGTGCGGAGGGGGCGTATACGGGTTCGGTGGAGCGCGCAATATTTTTGGGATCGTCGTGGGAATACTTTATCGACGTCGATGGTCAAAAGGTTCGCGCGCGTGGCGACCGTTCGATGCTCCTGAACGAAGGAGATGCGGTATCGTTTAATATCACGTCTCTGTTGAATTGGAAGGAAGAGTAAAGTATGCAGGATGCGAAGACACTGACGCGCCGCGGCTTTGTGACCTTATCGGCCGCCGCCGTATCTGCTGCTTTCTTGGGCGGTTGCTCAAGCGGCTCAGGAAATGGGTCGTCAAGTGAATCGTCGCAAGAGGGCGCGACAAAGTTAACCTCATCGTCGGGAAAGACAATGAAGGTTATTTGCACAAGCGAATCGTACAAGAAGTTGTTCGATAAGTTCACCAGTGAAGTGGGCGCTCCGGTGGAGTTTGTTTCGATGTCATCGGGTGAAGCGCTGTCCAAGTTGAAGGCAGAAGGTGGTACACCAGCTGCTGACCTGTGGTTTGGCGGTGGCGTCGATTCATTCATGTCGGCAAAAGATTCAGGTCTGCTTGAGCAGGTTAATTTCGCGGCGACTTCGCGCTTTTCTGCTGACTTCAAAGATCCTGATAATTACTGGTTTTCAAAGGGTGCTACGGTAGTTGGCTTTATCGTCAATAACGACATCCTGGGCGAAATTGGTGCCCAAGCACCAGCAAGCTGGGCTGATTTAACCAATGCGGCCTACCGCAACGAGATTCTTATGTCGACACCGGCCGTGTCGGGCACGAATTATGCGGCTGTTGATGCTCTCTTGCAAAACCTTGGCGACGATGCTGGCTGGGAATACTTCTCTCAGCTCAACGAGAATATCCCGTTCTACACGAAGCGCGGCAGCGATCCTTCGACGCGCGTTGGAGCAGGGGAGGCTGCCATTGGTATCACCTATATTGACGGTACACTTGATGAGCTTATTTCGGGTGGCAATCTTGAGCTTGTCTATCCGTCGGAGGGTTTGCCGTACATGCCTGATGGTGTGGCAGCGTTCAAGAACGCTGACGACGTTGAAGATGCCAAGCTATTTATTGAATGGCTGTTCTCGAATGACGAAAACATGCGTTTTCTTGCCGAGATCGACAAGAAGAGCACCATCTTGCTGTGCATTCCCGATGTGGATGGCATCGAGGCCACCTTTGACGCGTCTCAGCTGATGAAGGAAGATGTTTCTCTGTTTGGCCCACAGCGTGAAGATGTTCTGGCCAAATGGAAAGATATGACGTCTAGTAAGGATGTTGTCAGCAGCTCATAAGCTGTTGTCCTCTTAAGAGTAAGCGTACACAGGCGCACTCTGTTGGGATGAGCCAGCAGGGTGCGCTTGCTGATATTATGTACGCTCACTAAGTAAGGTGCGTCTGTTATCAAGGTTATGTGTGCTGCGCCGTGAATACGTACGCAGCATGCGCCTGTATAATGAGTCGTGAAAACTTGGTGTGGCTATTACATGCGGAAGTGCCTCTTAGGGGCTAAGCTTAGGGGTATGAACAGCTGATATGGCCTATAGGAAAAGGAGTTCATGATGGCATGGACTAAACAAATGCCTGCTCGCCCGGTGGTTGCCGTATGTGGTGCGACGGGGGCAGTAGGACAAGAATTCCTTACCGTGCTTCACGATCTTGATTTTCCTGCCGCTCAGGTAAAAGCGCTTGCGTCGGCGCGCTCGGCTGGCAAAAAAATCGCATTTGGTGGATGCGGCAATCAGCCGGCAGGTGATTTAACGGTCGAAGAAATGACGCCGGAGAGTTTTACCGGGGTTGATATTGCCCTGTTCTCGGCTGGATCAAACGTCTCAAAGCAGTTGCGCGACGCTGTCACTGCAGCTGGGGCGGTCATGATTGACAATTCGAGTGCCTTTCGTATGGATGCGGGAGTACCGTTAGTTATTCCCGAGGTGAATCCTCAAGATGCGTATCAGCATGAAGGCGTTATTGCTAACCCCAACTGTTCCACTATCGAGATGGCGGTGGCGCTTGCGCCCCTATCGCGTGTGGTGTCCATCAAACGAGTGGTGGTATCAACCTATCAAGCAGCGAGTGGTGCTGGCCTGCCGGCTATGCATGAACTGCGTGAACAGACCCGTCAGATGCTTGCGGGAGAAGAACCACAGGCACAAGAATTTGCTCATCCGCTGGCGTTCAACTGCATTCCGCGCATCGACGTGATGCGTGAAGACGGTTATTCCAAGGAAGAATGGAAGATGATCGCTGAAACGCGCAAGATCATGCATGCGCCTGAAATTGGCATAACTGCTACGTGTGTACGTGTGCCAGTTATGCGTTGTCATGGCGAATCGCTCAATGTTGAGTTTGCTGCGCCAATCTCGCTTGATGAAGCGTATGCAGCGTGGGAAGCAGCACCAGGCATTGAGGTGCTTGATCAGCCGGATGAGGATATCTATCCGATGCCCGGCGTGCTGGCTGGTACCGATCCGGTATACGTGGGTCGTGTCCGTCGCGATGCGACCGTCGAAAACGGACTTGCCTTCTGGCTGGTTATGGATCAGATTCGCAAAGGGGCAGCCTTAAACGCTGTTCAAATTGCTCAGTTGCTTTTGCCGTAGTGCTCATCGCGCTTTATTATTTCAGGAAGAACAATGGTGGCGCGAGCACCCTGGATTGTGCCATTACCTGCCAGTTGGTTTGAGAGGTTGAGCGTGCCACCGTGAGCATGTGCAATATCGGAAGCGATAGCAAGCCCTAAACCAAAATGAGTGCTTTCAACGTTGCCGGTTGTATGACTACCTGTGCGGGATGCGTCGTCGCGATAGAACCGTTCAGTTCCATGGACAAGTGCTTCAGGCGAAAAGCCCGATCCGTCATTTTCCACCGTAATGAAGAAGGTATGCACGGTGGCGTCAAAGGAAAACACGAGTCGAACTACGCTGTGCGATGCGTAGGCGCAGGCATTATCAACCAGATTGAGCACGGCTCTCTCTAAAGCACGTGCATCCCACTGTGCACGTGTATCGGTGCTTGTTGCTGTCTGACAGCACGCATCGGTAAATGAAGAGGAGCGTGCCGTGTCAAGCGTGAATCCCCGTGCTTCAACGAGGGCTTTTGCTTCTTGCTCCAGTTGATCGGCGAGCTTTGACGGGTTGGTAGGCTTGAATTGCAAGGTGCCTGCTCCGCTGTGAGAAGCTTCGACAATTTGGCTTACAAAGCTATCCATTGAGAGCGCTGCTGTCTGAATAGCCTGTGCACTCTGAGCTTGATCGATATCAAGTGCGCCAGCAGTCGCATCTTCGATGAGCATATCTGCATTGCCTCGTACTACCGTAAGGGGTGTTTTAAGGTCATGAGCGAGGGCTGCTACTTGCTCGCGCGTGCGTTGTTCTGATTCCCACTGTGCTTCGAGCGATTGCTTGAGCGAGATGCGCATTTCATCCATGGCACGCAATACGTCATCGATCTGCGCCACATTGCTTCTTCCGGTGGCTGTATTCAAGTCTTGTCGGCCAACTGCTTGCGCCGCTTCTACCAACGGGTTCATTTTTCGTTTGATAACATTGCTCGCTCGCATAGCGATAAGTACTATCAGCACTGCTAGCGCGCCAAAGCTCCAAAACATCATATCTTGCGGATTTGGAAGCGTGTCGCGCAGGTTTTTATCAGCCCATTGAGGGGTAAGGTTGTAGCAGAGCACACAGCGCCTGCCATCAGGCAGGTTTATGGCTGTATAGAAGAATCGTTGCTGTTCTACTACCACCTGCGCGTCTTTTTCATTGGGTGATGCTGTAACGGTGCGAGCAAATTCAATCTGGCTCGCATTCATATCCGATAAGGCAATGCTGTCAGTGCTCGTAAAAAGTGCATAGCGATATGCCGAAGGGATGGCATCGGCATTGAAGGTGGGTTGAGTCGAGAGGGTTTTAGCAACGTCATCTAAATGTACTTCACCATAATTTGCTGGCACGATGGAGCCAGATCTCATCTGTCCCGTTAAAGCAGCAAGGGGAGCTCCAATAACAATCAGGGATCCAACAAGAAGATAGAAAAAGTAGCGCCCGATTACGAGGGCAAGCGGAATACGCAGGTGGTGTGGTTGATCAGCTTGCTCAGGGTGAGGAGGCTGCTGGCTTTCTAGGCGTGCCATTTATATCCCGTTCCCCATACCGTTTCTATCGAAGTGGCTCCGGCACGCTTTAGTTTCGTGCGCGCATTGCTTACATGCATAGATATTGCGTCGTCACCCGCATCTGATGCCCAACCAAGTACTTGTTTGCGAATTTGCTGACGTGAAAATACCTGTCCCGGATGTTGAGCAAGGTATTCACAGATGGCATATTCCGTCGGCGTAAGCGCCACGAGTGCATCATTTACAAACAGTTCTCGTGCACCCATGTCGAAGCGTACCGCTCCCAAGGTAAAGGCGTGCGTATAGACGCGGTTTTCGCGGCGCAGATGCGCAGCTACTTTCGCGCGCAATTCAGCCGTTCCGAAGGGCTTGCGGATATAGTCATCAGCACCGATGGCCAAACCCTGCACTGCATCGCTTTCACCCACCTTTGCTGTTAAAAAGAGAATTGGGGCATCAACGTGGTCACGGATACGTTCAACCAGTTCAAACCCATCTATTTCAGGCATCATGACATCGCAGATAATCAGGTCGTAGCGCGATAAATCGCAACTGAGTACAGCGGTCGGGTCGTTGAACGCATCGACACTGTACCCATCGCGCACCAGGATGCGCTGAAGCAAATCGGTGATTGCGGATTCGTCGTCGACAACCAAAAGCCGTGCCATATGTTTTGTTTAGCCTTTCTTTCCGTATGTAGACGGTTCTGTCAGAGTATTGTATCGCTGGTTATTCGCCACGCTGTGTGGGCTCAAAGCGAGAAATCCATATTGCCATACTGCCAGCAAACAGGGCACTTCCTATCATGCACAACCCCATCATTAACTGCACGGTTGAAATAACCGCATCCAGCGTGTCTGTGAAACTGGCTGCGCCTGCCGCGACAGCCCACTCTATCGGCGCTGACCCAAGAATGATAGCCCAGCTTGTTGGGAGATAAGCAAACATGTTTAAGGCGGTTGCCGTTAATTCGCCAGTCATCAAACCGTATGCAAGACCCCCGACCGAAAAGAAGGCGAGTATAAGTCCGAGCGCACCAATCGATATTGCCGCATTGCGCCCCCACTGCAGCGCGGTGGTATACAACATAAGATAGAGCGGAATACTGCCAAGTGCGAGTCCACCTATACCAGCCAGCCAGACAGACACTTCTGGCACGTCGCGTGCGGCTACTAGCAACACAAGGGCGAATATGACGATGGTAACAGCCAACGTGCCTACTCCCATGAGCCACAGTAGTGCGATTCGTGCAAAAAGTGCCTGCTGTCTTGATACAGCGGAAAGCAATCCTGAGAGCTTCGTTGCCTCCTCTTCGGCATTGACATCTAACCCGCAGACGATGCCGGCCATAAGGGGCATAAGTGCACCAAGCAACTGTACGAAAGCATCAAACCCCAGAGTGATGTTCCACGGGCTTACAGCGAAGTATAGGCCGCATGCTAAACCCGCCACAAGAGCACAGACAAGATGGAGTGGCACGAGTGCAGAGTGGCGCAGACACAGCATTTGAGCTTTGAGCGCACGGACAAAGGTCATGGTTGGTTTGCTGGTATGAATCGTATTGTTGGGTGTGTGGGAGTATGAGGGCTTCTTCTTGCTTTGTTGTAGTGTCGCGGTGCTATCTGTCATCGCAGTTCCTCCGAACGGGCAAGCCATGCTGCGCCAGCAACAGCAATTAGTGCGGTGACCACACCCGCCACAATAAGCGCCAAGACAACATTGCCAGTCTGCGCTATTGATTCAACGAGAGCCAATCCATCACTAGCAGGTTCGCCCGTTGGCAAAACGGGAAGAAAGGCGGTTGGCAACACGATGGTAGCTGTCGGCGGACACACAGGCCACAATGGAACGAGTGACCAGCTAAAACTTAATAGAAGTTGTGCAGCAAGCGGAATAAAGATGCCACTAAGGGTACCGACACGCATCGTCAGAAAAAGCGTTGCTGGAATTATCCATGAACTGACAAGTGTCAGCGCGAGCGCGGTAGCAAACATTGAGGGCAGGCTGGCAGCACCCTGTGGTAGTACGAGTGAGAGAACCGTGTATATAACGAAGACGATAAGATTTGATACCAAAGAAAGTATCAGGCACCAAGTACATTTCGCAACCCATATACGCTCGAGTGGCATACCGCTTGAAAGTATGGCACGATTTCCTAAGCGGGCATCAGCTTTTGCTATCGTTGTCGCAACAAGCGTTATCGAAACGGGCATCAGCAAGGCATACCAGTAATTCCAGGGAGAATATTGCAGCCCCAGTTCGGGTGCCCGTACTGTCATGAGCGTTGCCATAAGCAAAAAGGGGAGTGTCAAGGCGCATGCCAGTTTGACCGGCGTTCCATGGCGTGACTTCATCATTTCGGCGCGCAATGCGACCAAAAAGCTGCCACGACGATACGTTGCCTGGTTTACCTGGTTATTTTGGTTTGTTTTATGTTGCCATTTCATTGCACGTCACCCCTTGTACCCTTTTTGTAGACATTCATAAACAGGGCTTCTAGATCTTCATCTTTATGGAGATCGTCTTCGTAGGCGAGTCGACCGTTCACAATAATCCCAACAGTATCAGCAGTGTGCTGTACTTCGGTCAGAATGTGGCTCGACAACAACACGGTGATACCTTGTTCTGGAAAGCGTCGAATAAGATTGCGCAAATCTTCAATGCCGATAGGATCGAGTCCGTTGGTTGGTTCGTCGAGAATCAAAAGGCGTGGATGCGCCAACAGAGCTAATGCGATTCCCAGCCTCTGTTTCATGCCCATTGAGAAACGCCCGGCACGTTTTGATCCCGTATCGGTGAGATCCACAGTGGCAAGCACTTCGTCAATACGGGAGTGCGGCAGTCCCAACAGCGTGGTGCGCACGCGGAGATTTTCCTTTGCGGTAAGGTTGGGATAGAGAGGCGCCGATTCTACTAGCGAACCGATACGGTAAAGATCGTCGCGCTGCCACGGGTGCCCTTCGAAGAGAATTCGCCCTTCGGTTGGATGAAGCATTCCCGTAATCATTTTTAAGGTGGTTGATTTGCCGGCTCCATTAGGTCCAAGTAGACCATAGACTTTTCCCTCTTCAACATGGAGGGACAGTTCGTCAACCGCTTGCTGTGCACGCTTGCCACAACCAAAGCGTTTAACAAGCTTCTGTGTTTCCAGGATGTATTTCGCCATGGTAGTCCTTTGTTCGTTCCTTTACGGCACCTTTTAGTTTGGGCGGTATTTTTAAAGAAACGTTAAAGGGTGTTTTGAAGCGTAGCCGATGGCAGAAGATACGAGAATTGGAAGGGGGAGGGGATCAGAATGAAGATTATAAATTTGCATCATGCAGGATAGGGGTTGCTGGATCAGCCTGCAGATCGTAGGCATGCTCAAAGTGGTAGGCTCTATCGCTTGCAATAAGAAGGTTGTTGTCACGGTCTTGTGCCGCATACTTGCCACAGGGGATAACGTACACAAAGGCGAATACCTGCTGCAAGGTAGCAACCATTTGGCGCAGCAGCGTGGACTGTTCGCCTTCGAGCGAACTGATGACATTGCTAAGATACATGCCACCAGGTGTTAGCAATTGCTTAATGTGTTGTGCTGCTTCTACGCTTGCTAGGTTCATGACGGCATCGCGCCCTGCAAAGGTGTCGTTTACCACAGCATCATAGGTACAGGCAGGTGCATAGTCACCAATGGCGGCATACTGTGATGGGCGCTTGTGTATTACGGCATCGGCGTATTCATCAAGATAGGTGCGGCCGTCTTCGGTAATAATGCCCATACGACCGGTGTCGATTACATCGAATTCCTCGATAAGGCGATCGAGAAAGAAATAGCGTTCAGCAATGCGCGTGACAGCTTCATCTGCTTCTATGACATCGACTGACGTTTCAGGATGGTGGGCGATGACATACTTCGGCCAGGCATAGCCGCCACCACCTATGGTCAAAAGACTTTTGATAGGAAAGGGCGCTTCAAACAGATGGTTGTAGAGCTTCAGATAGTCAAACACCAGCTCGTAGATGCGGCCGTCTTCCAAATAGGTAGCTGACTGAAACGCACCCTGGACATCCATAACGCGGGCGAAATCACCGGGTCGATACTCGATTGTGTACACCAACATCAGCCCGAATTGTGTGTTGAATCGAATGAAGAGTGCATCTTCTTCGCCAACAGGCTGCTTCGTTGCAAGTGCTTTTGGTCGACGGAGTTTTGCAAGACGCGTACGAGCCGTCTGCGCATCTTCTCGTAAGTGGCCACGGCGTGTTATTGAATAATACAGTCCCAGTGCAAGCAGAGCCGTCACCGTTATAACAATAGCAGCCTCTCCAATTGGATGCATGCCTTCCCCCTTTGCAGTTACTTATATCATACCTGTTGAAGGGTAGCTTGGCATGATTTTCATGTGGCTGAGAGGGACTTTATCCGTCGGAGCTTTGTCTTTTCGCCTCGTACCTCGACGCAATTACATCACGTCGAGGTACGAGGTCTTTTATGTTCATGCGCCCATGCATGGCACGCTCATTGTTTGGTTAACGCTTCTTTCGGTGGAAGAGGCGCCAGAAGAATCCATGCTGCCGTGTTTGGGCAGCGAAAGTAGCTGTGGCTGCGGTATCGGTGGCTGTGCGTGATGTCGTTTGCGCATCGGTGACCGCTTGGTCTTGAGCGTTTGCCGAGCGTGGTGCTGATGATAGGGCGGCAAGGGTGGCATCAAGGGTGGAAGCGTCTTGGGCACGTCCAGCAGTGGTGCCAGATTCAGCAGACTTAGACGTGTCGGTAGATTCAGCTTCGGTAACGGGTTCAGATTTGGTGGCAGGATCAGAGTCACTAACAAAAGCGGCAGAATCGTTACCATTTTCTGCTTGTTCCTCCAGTATTTCAGTGCGCTCAGCCGATTCAGCTTCGATTTCGGCAAAGACTTTTGCTGCGGCACGCATGAACGAAGTCAACGCTTCGCCTTCGGTACCGCCAATTTCGTGCTGCAGCGCTTCGCGATAGATCTCTTCGAGATCGCGCATTGCACGCCGCTCACGAGCTGCCGATTGACGCGAGTAATGGGCATGCATGGCAATACGTTCGTGGTCTGGTTTAGCAGCGAGTTCCGCTTCACGCGCTGCATCGGAAGCGATACGTGCTTTTTCAATCAGGTATTCATGCGAATTAAAGGGCTCGGTACCTGCTTGTACGAGTGCGCGCAGGGGCGTGTAGGTGCCATCTGCACGTAATTCACGCAGCTTTGCGGTGTCACGCAGGCACACATGTACGTAGTCGACAACAGCATCATGAATGTGTTTGTCGCGTATTGGCCAGGCGATTTCGATACGGTTATCCATGTTGCGCGTCATCAAATCGGCACTCGAAAGGTAAATAGTCGCTTCATCAAGTGGACCAAACGCGTAGATGCGACTGTGTTCGAGCAACCGTCCAACAATAGAAACCACTCGCACGTTTTCGGTTGCATTTGGAATACCAGGAAGCAGGCAACTAATCCCGCGCACGATCAGTGTGATGGGTACTCCTGCCTGCGATGCTTCGGATATCTTTTCGAGAACTTCGCGATCGGTAATCGAATTCGTCTTGAAGAGCAATCCACAGGGCTCTCCCTGGCGAGCATGGGCAATTTGGCCATCGATACCCTTCAAAATATTTTGCTTAATTTGCAACGGGGCTACCCAGATCGTGTGGTATGCGCGTGAAGCACTTTCAAGGCCCATGTTGCGGAAGAATTCAATTGCATCACGTCCGATTGCGTCGTCAACAGTGATGTAGCTGAAATCGGTGTAGAGTCGAGCCGTCTTTTCGTTGTAGTTGCCGGTTCCCAGCTGTGTAATGTGCTGAAGGCCTTGTGGGGTTTGGCGGGTGATGCAGCAAATTTTACTGTGCACCTTGTAGTCGTGAAAGCCATAGAGCACCCGTGCACCAGCTTCTTCAAAGCGCTGAGACCACTGGATATTGTTGCTTTCGTCGAAGCGCGCGCGCAACTCAAACAGCGCTGTTACCTCTTTTCCCGCTTCTGCCGCGGTGATAAGTGCTTCGGCCAAATGCGACCGACTCGCTAGTCGATACAGGGTGATCTTAATAGAAACAACGTCGGGGTCTTCAGCTGCTTCACGTAGAAGTTGAACGAATGGATCCATGCTTTCGTATGGATACGACAGGATAACGGAGCGCTGCTGTATCTGATCGATAATGCGTTCAGAATGCGAAAGACATGCCGGCCAAGCAGGTGAGAACGGTTCGCTTGTGAGGCGTGCACGAACGACCGGGTCAACCATGCTTGGTAGGGCGAAAGCATATCCAAGATTCAAGGGTACTTCAGTGGTAAACACCTGGTGAGGAGCTAAGTGAAGACGCGAAAGTAAGAAGCTACCTACGGTAGCAGAAAGCTTGCGCTTGCTTTCAAGACGTACCGGAGCAAGGCGGGCACGCTTCTTCAAGATCTTCTTCATGTGTTCACGGTAATCTTCTTCGCCTTCGTCGGCTGTATCGGCGGCATCAAGGTCGGCATTGCGTGTGACGCAAATGATATTGGCGTGCTTCACCGTATACATCGAATAGATGCTTGCGACGTTAGCCTCTAGGAGGTCTTCAAGCAGAATGAAATTAAAACCTTCACCAGGTAGTTTAATAATGCGCTCGGCATTGCGCGGCAAGCCGACAACGCCCAGGGTAACTCCTTCGGCGCCTAAGCTTTTTACCTGACGGCGCAGCTCTTTGACACGCTTGCGCTCTTCGCTGGTGAGGTCTGCTTTTTTGGGAGTTTCTTCACTCAAGCGCACGATAATGTAGAGTTCGCCGTTGCCCAAATGAGGGAAGGGATGACGGGCATTGATAATCTGCGGCATAAGAAAAGGCAGCACATTGCTTCGTAAATAGTCGAGAGCGAATTCACGTTGCTCTTCGTTCAGTTCATCAAAGGTGAGACGTCGGATTCCCTCATCGGCAAGCTGGTGCTTTACCTCTGAATAAATTCGTTCCTGAACGGGGTACAGTTCGTGACACCGTGCATAGATCGCATCGAGCTGTTCGTCGGGGGTCATGTTTGACTTCGTGTCAATGACCTGTGTCTTTAACAGAGAAAGATCGGTAAGGCTGCCCACGCGCACCATAAAGAACTCTTGCAGGTTGCTGCTGAAGATAGAGATAAACTGCAGCCGTTCGAGCAGGGGTACTGTGTCATCGGATCCCTGTTCGAGTACGCGTTCGTCGAAAGTCAGCCAAGATAGTTCTCGGTTTTGCATAAACGGCATCCGTTCATGGCGACCTTTGCCATTTGATTTATGTCCGTGGGGTGTCTTTTCGCTGGTGGCATTTTGCTGAAGTGATGCACTCTCTTTGGGAGAGGAAACCATCTCGTCCGTCTGGTTGGTTGCAGCCTTTCGGTTCATAAACTCTCCTATCTACGTTGCGCGCTTTCTCATCGAACCGGCAGCCAAAATTGGCAACGTCTATCGAAGACAAAAGCGGTATCAAGAGCGCGCATCGATCGGGGGATCTATCAGGTACCCACAGATCAATATCTTGAGCTTTCCTCTTTAGTGTAGCCTTCTTTTCCCCTGATGTGGGCAAACTTTTGCAGACGGTTTGTTTTGCGTGGCAAATTAGAAAGAAAATTCTCGAAGTAGTACTTCTTACTTATGTGATAACCCTAGCAGCGTATCTTTCGTGAGTAAGTTTCCCTGTCATCGTGAGGTCGCAGGTCAAGTGATAAAGTTTGTAAACAAAGAGTAAAAGTAGGAGCAGCGTAACTCAAAGCATTGGTATCGTGCGGCGCTTGCTCGGGACGACGGAAGGCGCCATGCTCGAGAGAATAGACTTTGATTGCATTCCTATCGATCGGGATGAATACAAACCCGCGCGCGATGAATTGGTCAAGCGGCTCGTGCTGCTGCAGCAAGAAGCGCATATTAGGGGGATTGGCCTAGTCGTCCTGTTTGAAGGATGGGATGGCGCTGGCAAAGGTGGGCGCATTTCCGATTTGATGTATAACCTTGATGCGCGCTCGACAACTGTACATGTTGACGATAGTCAGCACGAAAAAGATGCTCGTAAGTTGCATGCGCGTGGGCTTTCTACTGACGGCTACTTCCCCATGATGCAGCCGTATTGGAATTCGCTTGGGCCGCGTGGCAACATGACGCTATACGATCGTGGATGGTACAACGCAGCAGCAGCTCACCTTGCTGAAGAGATCACACCGTCCTCCAAGCGTAAGCGGATACCGGGTGCGCTGACCGGGCCTAGTCCGATGGAGCGTTCCCTTGCTTCTATCGAAAGCTTCGAGAGGCAACTTGTCAACGATGGTTACCTAGTGGTGAAGTTCTTCCTGCACATCAGGAAGAAAACACAGCGCAAGCGCCTTGAAGGCTTGGCTGCTGATCCGGCAACTGCTTGGCGTGTCGACAAACAAGCGCTGGCAGCGATAGGAGATTACGATCGTTATTGCAAGCTGTATGACAAATTGCTTTCGCGTACAAATTACGATTTTGCACCGTGGGTCGTGCTCAATGGTGAAGATAAGCGGCGTGCAAACTTAGGTGTTGTGCGTACGCTTGTCGATGCGCTCGATCAAGCCATTGCAGCAGCCGATGCGCCAGTAGGTAGTTTTTCTGTGTCAGATGTATCAGCAGGTAGTACTGTATCAACCGGTATGCCAGTTGACACCTCTGATCCGGCGGGGGCATCAGAAAATGGTTCTGTTTCGGCGGGTGCGCCGGTAGGTAGTACCACTTCATCAAATTCGGCGGATGTGCTTGAGGACGCTCATGCATTAGTGGACAGCACCGAAACCGAAGAAGAGTTGGCGTGGGATACACAGGACGTTGACGTACGCCAAGAAGCTGAGGCTCAGGCTGCCAAACAGGCGTCTTTTGCACCGAGCACTTCACGTTTTCCCATTTCGAATAGTCATCCAACACTTAAGGGTGTTGATTATCACTTGCGTTTTGATCCCGCGCGCTACAAAACCGAACTCAAGGCTGAACAGAAGCGCCTTTATCGCCTTGAATTAGAAATGTACAAGCAGCGGGTTCCACTTATCTTGATGTACGAGGGCCAGGACGCAGCGGGTAAGGGCGGCAACATCAAGCGTATCGCTCAGGCGCTTGATGCGCGTTCGTATACGATATTTCCTAGTCCGGCACCGACGAAGCCCGAGCTTGCTCATCCGTTTTTGTGGCGTTATTGGACACGTCTTCCCAAGGCGGGACATGTTGGCATCTACGATCGCAGCTGGTATGGTCGCGTGCTTGTTGAACGGGTCGAGGGGTTTGCGCGTCCCGACGAATGGGCGCGTGCTTACGACGAGATCAACGAATTCGAACGCGATCTGGTCGACTGGGGTGCTATCTTATTAAAGTTCTGGGTGGAGATAGATCGCGATGAACAGCTCCGACGGTTTGAGTCGCGTGCTGAAGATCCGGCGCGGCAGTGGAAGATCACCGATGAAGACTGGCGTAATCGGGCTAAATATCCGCAATATCGCGAAGCAGTTGAGGACATGTTCCGGTTGACTTCGACTGATTTTGCACCGTGGATTATCTTAGAGAGTAACGACAAGCGGTATGCGCGTATCAAGGCGCTCCGCATTATCAATAATGCGCTCGAAGAGCGCTTGCAGAGGAGATAGCATGAAGCACGCAGCACATGCCGCAATAGCTCCAGCCGCCCCAAAAGCCAAAAAGCCTCGGCGTCGATTACTGTGGCGCATCATATTTTGGCTGGCACTTATAGTGTTTATCGGATCAGCTGGTGTTCTCGGGTTTTATCTCTATTCATACTGGTCAGCTGATCGGGGATATCAGGATATCGCCGCACAAGCGCTTACCTCGGTATCGGCGCAGGATATGCCGGCTGATGCTGATGCGACGGAGCTTGCGGATATGACAGTTGACTGGGATTATCTGCGCAGCTTGAATCCTGATATTGTGGCATGGGTGGTTATTCCCGATACGCGGGTGAACTATCCGGTTGTACAGGGCCATGACAACGAAGAATATCTGCATAAGGATTTCAGCCAGAAAGAGGATTTTGGTGCCCGTGGCGGTGCTATCTTCCTTGAGGCATCTAATTCCCCTGATTTCTCTGATGAAAACAACGTCTTATATGGGCATCACATGCGCGATGGATCGATGTTTGCCTGCCTGTCGAAAGACTTTGTCAACGGGGATTTCTTCGATGCTCACCGCACGTTCTATGTACTTACGCCCGAAAAGAACTATAAGCTTCAAGCATTTTCTTTGGTGTTGACCAACGGATGGGATGAAATCGTACAGACGCGCTTTGGTACCGATGATCAGCGCAGCGCCTATATAAAAGACAAAGAGCAGCGCAGTGTGGTTGCACCGGCAGGTGGCATGCCCGACCCTGCAAGCATCACTCAGCTTTTCACGCTTTCAACCTGCGACTATCAGGAGACGAATGGACGTGCTGTGCTGTTCTCGTCCGTAGTCGACACAGTCACGCCAAGCAACGCATAATAAAACGAAAAGGTAGGAGACGGCTTACGTGTCTTACCGCACCGCGTTCGGAAGGGAAGCCATGGGCGACAGTGTGATGCCATCAGAAAGGCCCGACCGCCTTGAGGAAGCATGCGCCGTTTTTGGCGTGTATGCTCCGGGCGAAGATGTGGCTCGTCTGACCTGCTTTGGCCTGCAAGCACTGCAGCATCGCGGGCAGGAAAGTGCTGGTATTGCTGTTGGTGGTAATGGCACGGTTGTTGCCTATAAAGATTTAGGTCTGGTCACACAGGTCTTTAACGAAAGTACTCTGTCTGCCCTGCAGGGTGATGTAGCGGTGGGGCATTGCCGCTATTCCACAGCTGGCGGCGGGGGATGGGAATCCGCTCAGCCGCACCTGTCGGCTATCGATGATGTACTTATTGCGCTCGCGCACAACGGTACTCTGGTGAATACTACGCGAATTCGCGCGCAGCTGGTTGGTCAAGGAGTACAGCTTTACAGCAATACCGATAGTGAAGTGGCAGCCAAGGTTATTGGTGCCGAAACCAGTCGTACTCATCACCTTCGCGAAGGTATTCGTGCGATGATGTGCTTGCTTGAGGGCGCCTATGCGATGGTACTCGCAAGTCCTGATGCGCTCTATGCATTTCGCGACCCGAATGGCATTCGTCCTCTTTGCATTGGGCGTCTTGACAATGGTGGCTGGGTTGTTTCAAGCGAATCCTGTGGGCTTGATATTGTGGGCGCCACGTACTTGCGCGATGTTGAACCGGGCGAAATCGTGCGGTTTTCAGCGGAAGGCATGGCAAGTGAACAGGGTGTGCCCGCCGGTCCACGCGCATCGTGCATTTTTGAATATGTGTATTTTGCTCGTCCCGATTCGGTGTTGGATGGCCAAAATGTCTATACGGCTCGCCGCGAGATGGGGCGTATTCTTGCTGCTGAGGCACCTATCGATGCCGATTTAGTGTTGGGCGTTCCCGATTCGGGCTTGCCGCCCGCTTTAGGTTTCGCTGAAGCATCGGGCATTCCGTATGCTGACGGTATTGTGAAAAACCGCTATGTGGGACGCTCGTTCATTCAACCAACTCAAGCTATGAGACAGAATGCCATTCGTATTAAGCTTAACCCATTACCGCAGGTAATTGCCGGAAAACGCTTAGTGGTTATCGACGACAGTATTGTGCGTGGCAACACGAGCCGCAAGTTAGTTGAAATGCTGAAAGCTGCGGGTGCTGTCGAAGTGCATTTGCGTATCGTGTCGCCTGAAGTGGAATGGCCATGCTTCTTCGGCATCGATACTGACACACAAGATCAGCTGATTGCTGCCAATATGAATAACCAACAGATGTGTGAATCCATCGGTTGTGATTCACTTGCTTTTATTTCGCTTGAGGGTCTTCATCGGGCGGTAACCGCTGATCATCCGGGCTTTTGCGATGCTTGTTTTTCGGGCAATTACGTTATCGATATTCCTGATTCTCTGCAGGAAACAGGCTTTTTCGAGCGCAATCGCGTAACGTCTTACGCAGGTGGTGCACCCAGAAGCAACACGACTACAGAAGGCTAACCACAGAAGACCGCATGAGCCAAGCACACCTACGAGTGCCTGCGAGCTGGCGGAGACCGCAAAGGAGCAATAACGATGACAGACAGGATCACCGTGAGTGCTGCATCAGCCGACGATGCACCAGCGATGCCCAGCTGGGTTGGACAGGATTCAGTGACGTATGCACAGGCCGGTGTTGATACCGCCGAGGGCGCACGCGCCGTGGATGCCATCAAACAGTCGGTACAAAGTACTCGTCGCCCTGAAGTTATCGGAGATATCGGCGGCTTCGGGGGGCTATTTTCAATAGCAGCAGCAAAAGATATGGATGACCCCATTCTTGTATCGGGCACCGACGGTGTCGGTACGAAGCTACAGGTCGCCAAGATGGCTGGCAAACATGACACCGTGGGTATCGATCTGGTGGCAATGTGTGTCAACGATATTCTCGCTACCGGCGCCGAACCACTGTTTTTCTTAGACTACATTGCGGTGGGTAAGCTCAAAAGCGAAGCCGTTGCTGAAATTGTGGGCGGTATTGCCGAAGGCTGTCGTCAGGCTGGCTGTGCTCTTATTGGAGGGGAAATGGCCGAACATCCTGGCGTGATGGATCCAGAAGAATACGATCTGTCAGGCTTTTCGGTGGGTGTTGTCGATCGCGCACGCATGCTTGATCCTGAAAACGTTACGGAAGGCGATGTGCTGCTAGGTCTAGCCTCAAGCGGGCTGCATTCCAATGGGTATTCTCTGGCTCGTAAGGTGTGCTTGGAAGGACGTACTCATTACGAAGTACGCCTGCCGCAGTCCCTTTTAGGCGGAGAAAGCGTGCAGGATGCGCTGCTTGAACCGACACGTATATACGTGAAATCGGTGCATACTGCACTGACAAATCATCCGCATGCGGTCCATGCTCTAGCGCATATTACTGGCGGGGGTATTACTGAAAACCTCAATCGTGCGCTACCGAGCCATCTTGATGCTCAGGTCGACATTGGTAGCTGGACTATGAAGCCCATTATTCCCTTTGTCTGTCGAGCGGCTAAACTGTCTGAATCTGAAGCACTTAAAACATTCAATATGGGTCTTGGTCTGGTACTTATTGTGGATGCTGCAGCGGTGGATAGCGTTGAGCACACCCTTCAAGAAGCTGGTGAAGAAGTTTTCCGTGTTGGGCATGTCGTAGCAGGCAGCGGCGCTGTACGCTATACCAATGAAGGTGCTCTTTTGCATGATGTACTTGTTGAAGAGGAAGAAGAAAATCAACCAGTTACCCCCATTGAACAGCGTACACAAGAACGTGATGTGTTCTACGAAGAAGAGGAGAGTGACTAGTTCATGAATCGCTCACCTGCGTCTTCAGCTCCACTTAAAATTGGGGTACTTATCAGTGGAAGTGGCACGAATCTTCAGGCTATTATTGATGCTATTGAACAGGAAAATCTTGCCGCTGAAGTGGTTATGGTGCTGTCGAGTCGTCCTGATGCATACGGGCTCAAGCGTGCTGCCGATGCTGGTATTCCCACGGTGTCGCTTAATCGCGATGTGTATGCCGACCGAGCGGTGGCTGATGCCGCAATCGTCACAACTTTTAAGCAGGCGGGTGCCGAATACCTGATAATGGCTGGTTATATGCGCATAATTGGCCCCATTGTGCTCAATGAATATCCTAATCGAGTGCTCAATGTGCACCCTGCTTTGCTGCCAGCTTTTCCGGGCGCTCATGCAATTGACGATGCCTGGCAGGCAGGGGTCAAGGTAACAGGTGTGACTGTTCATTTTGCCAATGCACTTTACGATCAAGGGCCGATTATCGCCCAGCGTGCGGTGCCGATACATGAAGATGATACGCGTGAGGCCTTAGAGGCACGCATTCACGAAGTCGAGCACGAGCTATATCCCTGGGTAATTGCGCGACTTGCGGCTGGCGATATCTCGATAGATCCCGAAGGGAAGGTGCACATCGCTCATGCATAAGGAAACCGTGCGTCGTATTATTTCCGATCTTAATGCGGGCAGACCGCCGCAGTTTCCGCTTGATGATTTCCCGTGCTTTTCTGCTGAAGCAACTGAAGGAAACCCACATATCACTCCTGCGAGTGCTTCTGTTATTGCGCAGAGTCTTACTGTGGCAGATATTCCTGTGTTTGAGCGCGCACTTTTAGCGATCGACGCTGCTGAACAGGCGTGGATTGGGTTCAAGATTGTTTTTGATGCCACTGAGGCCACGCGCAACAAAGATAATGCGGTAACGCGTGAATATGGCGCGCAGGGTTCCGCCGACGGACAGTCGGGAGTATTTTTTTGCAACGAGGCGCGTGAGATTGTTTTCTCGCGTACCCCATCGCCGCGCGATGTCTTCCAGATGAAAGACGTTACCCGTGGTCCCTCTATGCATACCGAGCAATTTCCTGGTCTTACCTGGTGTTCTGTTGCGCTTTTTGCTCCTGTTCAGGTGTGGCTGATAGGCGCGAGTGATGTCGCAGCCGAAGTGGCTACCTTAGCGGGTCATGTTGGCTTTTCGGTGACGGTTATCGATGATGATGCCACCTATCTCAATGCGGATCGTTTTCCGCAGGCTCGTCGACTGTTGCTTGAGAACTTCGATGACCTCGCCAATCTTTCTGCTGCGCCTAAAGATTACGTTTGTGTGTTAACGCGCGGGCATATGCACGATCCAGAAGGCTGCTTATGGGCACAGCGTGCCAACGTGCACTATACCGGTATGATGGGTTGTGCCGGTAAGAATTCGCGCGTAGCCGATCTGTGCCGTCAAGCTGGCATGACCGAAGCGCAGTGGGAGCGCATCAAACGTCCCATTGGTCTGAAATTTGGTGCAAAAACTCCCGCTGAGCTTGCCATTGCTATTGTGGCCGAACTGGTAGATGTGCGCTATCGTGAACGGTATAGCGAACAGGAAATCCGTCAGCATGAATCGGATCTCGGAAGGAATTAATTATGGAAAGCCCCCAGATCAGGCGTGTACTTATTTCTGTTACCGACAAGACGGGTGTCATTGACTTTGCCCGTGCTCTTTCGGGAGAGTTCGGCGCACAAATTATTTCAACAGGCGGCACAGCACGGACGCTTTCTGAAGCAGGCGTGCCCGTTACTTCCATTGAAGATGTGACGGGTTTTCCCGAAATGATGGATGGTCGCGTGAAGACCCTGCATCCAAGCGTTCATGGCGGTCTGCTTGCGCGCCGCGATAACCCGCAGCATCTCAACGATGCAGCTCACCAGGGCATCGAGATGATCGACATGGTTGTTGTTAACCTCTATGCCTTTGAGAAAACGGTTACCCAGGGAGCTGATTTTGCCGAGTGCATTGAGCATATTGATATCGGTGGTCCGTCGATGTTGCGCAGTGCAGCGAAGAACTTTGAGTCAGTAACTGTTGTTACCAATCCATTTTCCTACAAACATATTCTTGCCGAGATGAGAGAAACAGGAGGTACCACCACTCGCGCTACGCGTTTTGTTCTGGCGCGTGAGGCGTTTCGCCTGACCGGTGCTTACGATACTGCTATCACCGATTGGTTGACTAACCAGATGCCTGAAAATGTCGATAGCTCAAAGTTTCTGTCGGCAGCTTGGGTAGAAACCGAAGGTATTGAAGCATCACAGACCGGCAACGAAGTGACGGCTGGTGAGATGAGCGCTCGTGAAGTCGCGACGGGGGGCGATGTCGTTTACGAAGAGGAATGGCCCCAGCAGCTTAACCTTTCGTACAGTCGGGTGCAGATATTGCGCTATGGCGAAAATCCTCATCAGGCAGCAGCCTTCTATCGACTCCCTGATGCTCCATCTCATTCGCTCGCCCATGCCGAACAGTTGGGTGGTAAGCCTTTGTCGTACAACAATCTGCTTGACGCCGATGCCTGCTGGACAATTGTGTGCGGCCTCAATGAGACCGCAGTGGTTATTCTGAAGCATCAGAACCCCTGTGGATCGGCTTGTGCGGATACGGTGGGTGAAGCGTTCGAACGCGCTTTTGCCTGCGATGAGAAGAGTGCATATGGCGGTATTATTGCTGCAAACCGCATGGTGACAGCCGACATGGTTGCCCGTATTAACGCCCATAAACTCTTTATGGAAGTGCTGATTGCACCCGACTATGAACCAGCTGCTTTAGAGCTGCTTCAGCAGAAAAAGAATCTGCGTATTTTGCGTACCGGTGGAACGGATGTGTTTGATGCCACCCGGCAGGAGCTGCGCAGCATCGACGGTGGTCTGCTTGTACAGACTATCGATACCGTCTCAGAAGATCCTGCAACCTTTACGATTCCTACCAAGCGCAAGCCGACGGCCGCAGAGCTGGACGATCTTCTGTTTGCCTGGAAGGTCTGCAAGGGTGTGAAATCAAACGCTATTTTAGTGGCGAAGAATAAAGCAGGTATTGGTATGGGTCCTGGTCAGCCAAATCGTGTCGATTCGGCTCGTATCGCCTGCCAACGTGCTGGCGTTGCGTGCAAAGGGGCAGTAGCTGCTTCTGACGCCTTCTTCCCGTTCCGCGATGGGGTAGATACGCTGGCCGAACAGGGAATCACCGCTATCATTCAGCCCGGTGGCTCAATACACGATGACGAAGCGATACAGGCGGCTGACGAAGCAGGTATTACCATGGTGTTTACCGGACACCGTCACTTCCGTCACTAGGGTATTTCGCCTCAAGGCTTCTTGATCACAAATGCTTCAACGAGCATTGCTTGCTGTTTTCACGGTATGCAGTGCTCGTTTGCGTTACAGCTTTTGCGGTGCGCGTGGCTGGCCTTTTACTTGAGCAGTTGTGAATGATGAGCTTGCAGTACTACAAGCTATCAGCTTGAGACCTTTACCTTTTCTCGTGCGGTACGCAGGGTTGAGACGCTGCGCCTGATGGTGCTGATATCGACCAGAACAGCGATTCCAAAAAACACAAATAGCCCTGCGCCGATACCAGCGCCAAGTCGGGGCATAAACCAGGCGATAAGGGGACCAAAAAAAATAATAAACGGCAGCACGAGGAAGCTCGTACATCCCTTAACTTCGCGCGCCACAGCAAGCAAAAGGGTAGCGACCACATAGGCAAACATGCCGATGGCGACGGCACCAAGCGAAGAACAGAGCGCAAGAACAGCCAGTTTGACTGCGCATCCTAAGAGCGTTTGACGCAAGTCGGCTTTTGCTTCACGTTCTTCTTCCTGAGGTGTCTTACGCGGTGCACGCGTGAATTCCGTAAAGAAGGGGTCACCTTCAAAGGGGTTGGCATACCCCTGTCCCCAGACGCCACCACGTCGCGCACGTTGCCGATTATCTGCGTTTGCAGCGCCTCTTTGGCCTGATCCAATATCGTCCCAGCTGGTCCACACATAATCAACGGTAAAGGGGAAACCCTCAAAAGGGTCGCCATTATGGGGAACACCGCTGGAAGGATGCGCATAGGGTGAACTGTACGTGGTTGCGCGTGGCCCATATTCAGGGTCCCATTTACCCGAATTGAGCACATCGCGCGCTTCGTTAATCAGCTTCGTTCGCTCTTCAGCCGCTTGCTTTTCGGTTGGGTCTGAAAACCGATCAGGATGATTCTCGCGAATTTTACGACGATGAGCGGCTTTGATGTCATCTTCACTAGCGCCGTCTGCAAGACCAAGTATGTTAAGGGCTTCTGATTTCTTCATGGCATGCATTATCCAATGATGCTCTGCTCTTGCGGATAGCAATAGTGAGCTGTCAACGGGGTGTAACCCAACTGACTGCAACTATCTGGGATGATAACGACAAGACGATACTTGCAACAGTAATCCGCGTTCAGCGCTGCTGTTGTTTATGTTTGTCGCCTGTCCGCTGCCAAGTGGCATCAGGGCAGATGGGATATACTTGCCCGGTTGGATACGACGGGATAGCTGAAAGGAGCAGGTGTTGAAGAAGGCCATCTTTCTCGTGCTGGCCGTCGTCGCAGGCTGTTTCCTTATCAGTAATGCCGAGACGATTGCCAGCATTTACGATGCCGCTCAGTCAGGCGCAACGATTCCGCTGATTCTCGCCTGCATTATTATGGTGGCTCGTCATGTGACTCAAGCAGTTTCCTACAAAGCGGCCTTTGAGGCAGTTGGTTTTTCAGGTCGTGGACTGTGGGAATATATCGTTCTTATTTTTAGCCTGGTGTTTATTAATACGTTCTGCCTGTTTTCAGGCGCGACGGGTGTGGCATTCATTGTGGACGACGCCCACCGTAAGGGCGCCAACCTAGGTAAAGCGACCAGTGGAGCGATCCTTTCGCAGATCGGTTATTTTTCGGCTCTGCTGGTGATATCGATTATTGGTTTTATCACGATGATCGTTTCGGATTCAATCAACACGGTCTTTGTGATTGGTGCTCTCCTGTTGGCAGCGACTCTTCTGGTACTGTCGAGCTTATACATCATTGGGTTCTTTCAACCGCAGTGGCTCTATGGCTTCTTCCGCCGCCTTGCCGTGCCGGTGGGTGCCATCGCGCGCAAAGTGCGTCGTCCGCTGCGTGCACAATGGGCAGGTGATACGGCGGACTCGTTTATCACCTCGGCACAGATTATGGCTTCAAACCCACTGGGAACGTTTACCAGTGTGGCGTGGGCATCGCTTTCAGCTGTGTTGAATATGCTATCGCTTGTTGCTATTGGCTTTGCGTTTGGATTTGAAAATGTGGCAGCGCTTATTGCAGCATTTGCACTGGCGGCGATCTCGGTTATTTTGAGTCCGACACCGCAAGGTATCGGCGTTGTTGAAGCGGCTATTGCAGCAGTTCTTACCGCTTACGGCTGCTCGCTTCCTACCGCAACGGCTATCGCGCTTCTCTATCGCGGCATTATGTTTTGGGTGCCTTTTTGTATTGGAGCGGTACTCTTGTCGCAATCGGGTTTCTTCAAAACAAAAAAGAATCCGACGCAAAAACAGCGCGACAAAGATGTTGCGTGGATTAGCGGTACGGCGGTGGGTATCGTTGGTGCCGTTAGCATCGCGTCGTACTTTGTCCCTGCGCTTTTGGCGCCCTACAACGCGCTGGTGGAATGGATCGACTTTTCCAATGTGTTTGCCGGACCTGCCATCGTATTCTTTGGGGTGCTGCTGATTGTTTTGGCAGCGGGTTTGGTCAGGCGCTATCGTACCTGTATGGCTCTGACGGTAACGGTGCTACTTTTACTGGCAAGCATCCAGTTCTTGTTTTTTGAAACCATTACGGTTGCTGTGGTGTGTGTTGGTCTTGCGGTTTGGATATTTATCAAGCGTGCCTCGTTCGACAAGCCAATGCCGCCCTTAGAAGATTTGCAGACGCTTGGCAGAGAAAAAATTCAGGCGTGGAGTTCCCGAAAGAATAGCAAGTAATGAGGGATGACGCATGATTATTGTCGACGATGGGCACGTATCCGACCGCATGAGCACCTATTTGGCGCAGTCAAAACAACCGGTGCTTGCCACGGATGCTTCTCGCGCAATAGCAAGTGCGCATCCTGGTGTGGTGCTTGTAGAAGAAGATGCGGCTGCAAAGCGTATCGAAGAAGGGGAGCGGCTCTACACGATGTCGGAAGGGCGGCTTTCCTGGGTGCTTGAGCATGTAAAAAATCCTGATCTCCATAAAGCGATTGAGGTGTTCAAAAACAAAGAACACATGCGCAATGTATTGGCGCCACTGTATCCCGATTACTTTTATCGTGCATGCTCGATTGAAGAGCTTGCAACCATGCCCTTTCCCGCCCAGGCCATTCCGTTGGTGATAAAGCCATCTGTTGGTTTTCTCAGTGTGGGTGTCTATACCGTGCGCGATAGGGCAGATTGGCAGGCGGCGCTTGATACGATCGAGCAGCAGCGCAGCCAGTGGGTTTCTTGGTACGACGAAGCGGTTATCGGTTCGGGGCGCTTTATTGTTGAGTCGCTTATCGAGGGCGCCGAATACGCGCTTGATGCCTATTTTGATCATCAAGGAACGCCTCATATTCTTAACGTTTTGCGGCATGATTTTGCTGACGCGGCCGATACAAGCGACCGTCTTTATGTAACGGGTCCTTCTATCATTCGTGAAACACATGATGAAATGACGGAGTTTCTTACGCGTGTAAACAGCTTGACGTATGTGCATGATTTTCCGGTGCATGTGGAAGTGCGCGTAACTGATGCCGGTCAGATTATTCCTATTGAATTTAACGCATTGCGCTTTGCGGGGCTTGGCGGCACCGAGATTAGTTCGTTTGCTTACGGTTTCTATACGTTCGATCATTATTTGAATGATACTTATCCGGTGTGGGATGATGTGTTAGAACAACTCAATACCGACGATCTGTTTTGTATGTCGGTGCTCAATCCACCGGTCGGCACTTCTTCGCAGGCACATATGGATTACGATGCGTTGCAGAAACGGTTCAACCACGTTTTTGCGCTCGATCGATTTGATTATGCGAAGGCAGGTATTTTCGGTTTTCTTTTTTGGAAGACAAGTGCCTCAGACGATCGTGAGCGCACCTTTCTTGTACAAAGCGATCTTGCGGAATTTATTACGGAAGATGAGTAACGTATGGCCGATTCTCAACAATCACAGCAGTCCCAAGAGCCTCAATCGCCGGCATCACAGTCGCAACTGACAAATGACTCTTCTTCAGACGCGTCCCTTGACACCTCTTCTGGCGATAGGGTTTCAGCTGCTGTGACTCCTGATAGTTCTGTCTCAGATTCAGCATCATCTGAGATTGATACCGCTTATTCAGTGTCCAATGAAGTATCACATAATGCGAGTTCTCACCAACCTCGGGCGCTTAAAGATGAGTACGCTTCCGATCAACTTGACAAGGAAGCACCACAGGGTCCTAAGCCTCCTGCTGGTTGGGAAAGCAAGCCGCCGGCACCGGATGACCCTGCATTTGTTCCCTTTGACGATTTTTCTCAGCGTACGGCAGATCAAACAGGTCGAACCGTTATGGCGCTTTCGTTTGCCTGTGGGTTGCTGTTCGGGATATTCGGGCTTTTATTTATTCTGTTCTTTACGATAGGTCGTAACCAGGGCGCGCGCCCAGCCATGCTGCGTTTTTGTGCCATCGGCGTTATTGTGGGGGCACTGATCGATATGCTCGTGTTGCAACTTATGGGTGGCAGTATTGGCCAACTGTCGAACTTTACTCTTCCCAGTATATCAACGCAGACACCGAGTGCGTTCTAGAAGGGTTTTCGACGTTACCGTTCTTACTTTAATCTGCTCGCCTATTGTTGTTAGCTGTGACGTTTTGCCAGATTGCGTACTGCTTTCGCAACAAGAACAATCAAAAGGAACGCAATAGATACCAGTACGATTGTGCCGCCTGGTTTAAGTCCTAAGTAAAATGAAAGTGTCAATCCAACAAGCGACGAAATAACACCGATGAGCGACGAAGCAACACAAACTCGCTTCCAGCCACCGGTTAGCTGCAAGGCACAGGCAACGGGCACCACCATCATTGACGACACCATCAACGAGCCGACGGTACGTGCTGCAATAGCTACCACGAGCGCCACAAGTGCGACAAAGGCACTGTTGAGTACTGTGAGGTTCACTCCTGTCACACGTGCTTGTGTCTCGTCATAGGCAGATAGCAGCAGTGCACGTTGGAAGAACGTACAAAATGCAATGCCAAGAGCGGAAATAATGCAGACGAAAATGAGCTCTTCGTCGGTCACCGTAAGGATGCTACCAAATAAGAAACTGTTAAAACTTGCTGCATTGGGCACGAAACCCGATAGGACACCAGCAAGTCCGATGCCAGCGGCCAGAACAATAGCGACAGCAAGTTCCGACTGATCTTTAAAGCGCATGCGCACGCCTTCTATACAGAAGGCGCCAGCAATACAGGCGATTGAGGCGCCGAGCACGGGGTTTATTCCCGCGATAAGTCCGCCTGCGACACCAGCTAGGGAAGTATGAGAAAGCGCATCGCCCACCATAGACAGACGGCGCAAGACGACGTTAACGCCCACCAAGGGCACCACAATACCTAACAACAACCCAACGATCAGGCTTTTTTGCATGAATGCGTACTCAAGCACTGGTTATCCCTTCTTGTCTTCTGCGTCTGCTTCTGCATGTAAACACCCATTTTCAAGACGCACGATTTGTGCATCTAAGGCCTGTGCCGTTGTGCGGTCGTGTGTCACCAGCAAAATAGAAAGCTGTCGTGAAGCACGCAGTGTTTGAATAAGTGTGCAGAATGCTTCGGTACTCTGCGCATCTAAACCGGTTGTCGGTTCATCGAGAACAAGAAGGTCAGGATCACAGGTAAGAGCTGCGGCGAGCCGTACTCGTTGTAGCTGTCCGCCTGAAAGGCTACCAATAACCTGATGAGCCTGTGCTTGCATACCAACTTCAGCAAGCCAGTACAGGGCATGTTCTTTAGCGGTGGTATGGGAGGGAAGGGAAGTGGTGCGCGGGCAGCTTGCTTGAACAATTTCAAGGGCGGTAGCGGGATGGCGCAGTACCGCGGCAGGCGGCAGTTGCTGGACATATCCGATACGCTTCCAGTCTTTAAAATGGCGCGCATTGGTGCCAAACAGGAATGCCTCGCCCGCATCGGGAACGAGGCTTCCCATAACAATACGACACAGTGTCGACTTGCCACTGCCGTTTTCGCCGGTCAGAGCAATGATATTGCCCTGACCGAGCGAGAAATTCACGCGATCGATAATCACCTGTCCGCCCAAAGCGTAGGAAACAGCGTGGAGGCGTATAGGTGTTTTTTCATCGCGGGAATCGGACATTAAGAGAGGGCCTCCTTCAAGGCAGTAAGGTTGTCGCGCATGGTCGAGAAGTAATCTTCACCAGCAGCTAACTGTTCATCGGTCAGACCTTCAACAGGGTTAAGCTCTGCGGTTTGTGCGCCCGTTTCCTGAGCGATGGCTTGTGCAACCTTCGGGCTTACGAGCTCTTCGCTGAAGATAGTCTTTACGTTGTGCTCTTTAACAAACTCGGCGATTTCAGCCATTTCCTTGGCATCGGGCTCGCTATCGGCTTCGATACCTTCAATGGGCATTTGCGTAAGGTTGTAAGCATCGCAGAGGTACCCGAAGGCTTCGTGCGATACCACGATAGAGCGCTGCGCGACATTGGCGAGACCTGTTTTGAATTCATTATCGAGCGTATCGCATTCAGCAGCCCACTTATCGTAGTTGGCACGATATACATCAGCTCCGTCAGGGTCGGCCTGGATAAGAGCATCACGGATGTTACCCATTTCGATTTTGGCGTTCTGCGGGTTCAACCAGACATGCGGGTCGGTGCCGGAATGGTCATGATCGTGATCGTCATGGTTACCCTCGGCATGTTCTTCGTGGGCATGTTCATGTTCGTCAGCTTCTTCAGAAAGCTCACGTAAGGTTACGCCCTTACTTGCTTCAACAGCAACAAGGTGGCTGGACGAAAGGCTTGCAAGGGTGTCGTCGATCCAGTGTTCCATACCGGCACCGTTGTATACAAGCACATCAGCATTCGAAAGCTTGGCAATATCGGTAGTCGACGGTTCCCAATCGTGCGGCTCGGTACCTGCTGGAACAAGGCAGCTTACCTCGACACGATCGCCACCGATTTTTTGAGCGAAGTCATACATAGGGTAGAAGCTTGCGCTTACCTGCACCTTTTTGGTGTCTTTTGAATCGGTGGTGTTTGCGCTGTCGGCTGAAGAGCCACTGCATCCTGAAAGAGCAAAACAGGTAAGGGCAGCGGCAAGGGCACATAGTCCTGCGATAGTGAATCGACGTACGAGCGAGGTGTGTGCGCCTTCAATCGGCGAAAGAGAGAAAAGGTTGTTCATAAATTCTCCTGTGTATACAAAGCAGGGTATTGCCTGCGAATGGTCGTTTTGATTGGTTGTTTGTCGCATTTCAGAGGTCAAGTCGTACTTTTAAGGACACAGGCGTTATGGCAAGTGTCATGACGGAGCACAACAGCAGGGCACCCATGATGGTTGGCCACATACTAGCCATGCCAGGCGGCAGTGGTGGAATATCTGCTACCTGTGTTGCTGCCGCATGAGCGATAGTGGCAATAAGCGCACAGACGGGGCAATTGTCTCCAGGGCACTCATGATGAGAGGTAGCTTCAAGGGAAAGCGCTGCCATCAGCACGTTTGCTGCAAGAAGAGTAGCAGCTATCAGTTTTAAAAGACGATGGGCCATCAGCGCTCACGCTTTCGATCTTTTTGCGCACAGGAAGCGCAGAGTCCATAGAGTACTGTGCGTGATGAATCAATCTCGAAGCCATGATGCGTTTGCACGTGCACAGCGAAGTCTGAGAGCATCGTGCAATCAAGCGGAAGAGTGCAACCGCACGAGAGACAGACGAGCTGTCCAGACCTTTTACCGGGTGCTAAGCGGTATCGTGCTTCGCCCTTGAGAGAGGTAGCTTTCAAGACCTGACCACTTGTAACAAGTGCTTCAAGATTACGATATATCGTTGTGCGGCCTATTTCTTTGCCTGCTTCATGCAACATAACAAGCACGTCATCAACGCCAAGGTACCGATCCTGGTTGCCCGTTAGGCAGTCGATAACAAGTGCTTTTTGGCGTGTGTTGTATGATCCTCGCTCGCTCATAAGGTTCCTATAATATGAATTTGGATTCCGATTTCATATTATCGAATGTTGAGATCACGTCAAGTAAAATTTTGCAGAGAAAGCCGCATCGAATATTAAATTCTCTATTGACCTTAACGTAGCGTTATAGCGTATACCTATTTTCGGAAAGGAAAGAGACGTTGCATATGGGCTACTCGATCAAGGAAGTTGCAGACATTGCGAAGGTGTCCGTCCGGACACTTCATCACTATGATCACATAGGTCTGCTTTCGCCGCGTAAGCTTGCCAATGGGTACCGCTCGTATGACGATACGGATCTTAAGATTCTGCAGAGCATCCTTTTCTATAAATATCTAGGGTTTTCCTTAAAGGAAATCGCCAGGCTCATACAAGATGACAGAGGTAGAGTTGCGGCGCTCGAACGTCAGCTGCATCTGCTTGAGCAGGAGCAACAGCGTATGGAAGAACTAGTGCAAACGCTAAAGAGAAGTATCGAAGAAGAGAAAGGCGAACTTATTATGACCGCAAAAGAAAAATTTAAAGGCTTAACCTGGAGTGATAGCAAAGAATACGAAAACGAGGCACGTGAGCTCTACGGGAATAACATCATCGACGCCGCCATTGCTCGACAGAAAGGCAATGAGGACGTGATGACCGAGGCATTCAATGAGGTGTTTTTCGCATTTGCACACAATTGTGAGGAGGGGATAGCGCCCGATGCTGCGGAGAACATCGCCATCGCGCAGCGTCTTCTAGATGCGCTCAGAACATATTCGTTCGATTGCACGCTTGAGGTATTCGGGCATATTGGCAAGGGTTATGTGGCTGACCCCCGATTCAAGGCGAATATTGATAAGTTCGGGGAAGGTACCGCGCAGTATGCGAGCGACGCCATCGCAGCCTATGTGAAGGTGAGTGCATAAGCCTGATACGTCTTAGATGCTGCTATCGATAAACTGATCGATAGCAGCATTGACGAAGGTGGCGTCATCGACGTTGGAGTTGTGTCCTGCGCCTTCAACCCAGATGATAGGTACTCCGGTGTTTATTGACCACGCTTTGTCGTAAGCGGTAACAAAGCCGGCTTTATCCTGAGTGCCGCATATAATCATCAGGGGGCACGCAATGGTATACGCGCGATCCTGTGCGACGGCGTCTGCTAGTGCCCGGTATCCATCGCCAAGAAGCGCACAAAGTTCGTGTTTGGAATAGCGTTCGAGCTGTTGGAGCATATTGCGTCTGCCATATGGCGTGGTCGAGCAGACATGCGCCATCTGATTGCGTAGAAAGTGGTCTGTTCCCCAGAGTCGGCAGAGGCCTTCCATATGGCGTAGTATGCCAAGCTGCCATTTTTTGTAGTAGCGAAGCTGCATGGGGGATGTATCGATGGCGATAAACGCGCGTGTGCAGCCGGGATACAAATCGATAAAGGCCTGAGCGACGTACCCACCAAGCGATTGACCAGCAATGATAGGGTTGGCTGCGCGGTTCTTTTCAAGAATGGCACCGAGTGCCTCTGCCATACTATCGATTGACAGAGGGTGATTCCATGGACGCGAAAGCCCGTGGGCTGGAGCATCCCAGACGATAAGGTTCCACTTCTGAGCAAAGTGACCAAACTGAAGATTAAACAGAGTATGATCAGCGGAAAGACCTGGTAAAAAGACCATCCATCCCTGCTTTGGGCTAGGAGAAGCGCTAACCCAGTAGTGTATGACACCGCCTTCTGTAGCAAACTGACATTCAGTCATGCCTGCTGCGATGGCAGGTTCAATACCATTGGGGTAAGGCGCACAACAGATATCTTGCAAGCTATCAAGCGTGGTATTCATCGTGCGCCCTCCTTTGCGAATGCCGCTTACCAGCGATTGATAATGGCGTTGAAATCGCGTTCTATTGCATCGACATCAATATTGTCTGTTCGGTATCGCTGCATCACGTATCCTTCTGAAAGTAAGAGAAAATCGTTGTAGATATCCATTGCACAAAGCCCTTCGCGCAGCCCTGTATCTTTCAAATGTGACAGGCTGTTTGCTGCTATCGAAAGTGCTTCGTCGACCTGCTTTTCTATAGCAGCTTTAACACTTGGTTCTTCTTCGTAATAAGCGCGTGTTGCGAATGCGAAAAGGCGTGGATGGGAACGCATGACGGTGCATTTTGCCGAAGTGGCTCGCCGAAGGATTTCAAACAGATTGTCACTCGCGAATACATCTGCGTCTTTGATCGAGCACTTCAATGCGTCTAAAGCGATTTCCCAGAGAAAGAGATAGAGTCCAAGTTTATTTTTGAAGTAATGGAAAAGCAGGGGTTTCGATACACCGCCTGCGCTGGCAACTTCCGACATAGGAGCCTTGCTATAGGGATAACTTGAGAACGTTTCAAATCCAGCATTAATTATCGCGTTGCGTCGAGTGGAAGGTAGTGCGAAGAATCGTTCGTTCATGCAAGTTTCCTTCGTTGACCGTATGGGTTAATTGAGGGCATCGTATCCCCATTGACCGAATAGTGGAAGGGGGTGCGGAGACTGAACTAAGGCAAAGGGTGCGAGACGTGCACATGCTGTGTGTTTCGGCGGAGGCAGGAATCGCCGCTGCTTTACTGTGCGATAGTGCATGAAAGCAGCCAAATGCAGGAAGAAACTAAGCGAAGGAAGAACCCAAACGCAGGAAGGCGAGGGCACATGACGGCACAACCTATGACGATGGCAGAGAAACTTCTGTCTGCTCATGCTGGTGTCGATAGTGTGCAACCAGGTCAGCTAATTGATTGCGCAGTTGATCTTGTTCTTGCTAATGACATAACGGCACCCCTTGCTATTCGTGCTTTTCACGAACTCGGCGTCAAAAACGTATTTGATCCCCAAAAGATTGCGCTCGTACCCGACCATTCCACGCCGAATAAAGACATTGCCAGCGCGAAGCTCACTAAAATGATGCGCGATTTTGCTTACGAACAGGAAATTACCCATTATTACGAAGTGGGATGTATGGGAATCGAGCATGCACTTTTACCCGAACAAGGGGTGGTAGGCGCTGGCGATTTAGTTATTGGCGCCGATAGCCATACCTGCACATATGGAGCGCTGGGTGCTTTTTCGACTGGCATGGGATCGACCGATGTCGGCGTGGCATTTGCGACGGGTCGGGCGTGGTTTAAGGTGCCGCAAACCATTCGCATCAACCTAGAGGGGTCTCTTGCGTCTACTGTCACGGCCAAAGATGCAATCTTGCACATTATTGGGCGTATTGGGGTAGATGGTGCCCTATATCAGGCGATGGAATTTCACGGAGGCGCTATTGAGGGGCTATCCATAGAGGGTCGCATGACCATGGCGAATATGGCCATTGAGGCCGGCGGAAAGGCTGGTCTCTTTCCCGTGGATACCACGACGCGGGCGTATTTGGATGCACGCACCGAACGTCCGTATACGGTATACAACCCCGACGAGGGGGCGGTATATGCCCGCACTATCACTATTGATGCCGCTGATATTGTGCCCACCGTGGCTTTTCCGCACCTTCCCAGTAATACGCGTCCTGTTGCTGAAGCGCGTGATGTAGCCATCGATCAAGCAGTTATCGGATCATGCACCAATGGACGTATCGAAGATATGCGTGCCGCTGCGCACGTTTTGAATGGACGCACAGTGCACCCACGGGTGCGTTGCATTGTGATACCCGCCACGCAAGCGGTATTCAAGCAGTGTATTGACGAAGGACTCACCGATATTTTCGTTAATGCTCATTGTGTTGTATCTACACCAACGTGTGGCCCCTGTTTGGGCGGCCATATGGGCGTGCTTGCCCCGGGAGAGCGCGCGATTGCTACAACGAATCGCAACTTTATTGGACGTATGGGCGACACAACAAGTGAAGTCTATCTTGCTTCGCCGGCTGTTGCGGCAGCGAGTGCGGTTGCTGGTCATATTGCGCTTCCTGACGACTTAGATTAACGAGCTAGCAAACTAGAGTAGGTCAAGGCAAGTCAGTACGTAAAGGCAGCCAGTAAGCGAAGGAGAGAACATGAGGTTTAAAGGTACGGCGCATACATTTGGACGCGATATCGATACCGATGTCATCATTCCAGCGCGCTACCTCAACAATCCCAATCCACAAGAGCTTGCAAAGCACGCGATGGAGGATGCCGACCCAACGTTCGTAGATACCGTGCAATCGGGCGATATTCTGGTTGCGCAAGAAAACTTTGGGTGCGGTTCATCTCGTGAGCATGCACCGGTTGCCCTGAAGGCTGCCGGCATCGATTGTGTAGTGGCCAAGAGCTTTGCACGTATCTTTTATCGCAATAGTATTAACACGGGTTTAGCTATTATGGAATGCCCAGAGGCTGCAGAAGTTATTAAAGAGGGCGATGTTGTTTCCATTGATGCTGATACCGGTTTGATTGTTGACGAGACTACCAAAAAGCACTTTATGGCTCAGCCATTTCCGACATTTATTAGGGATATTATTGAAGATGGCGGATTGGTAGAACACACGAAGCGCGAACTCACGCACACGAACAATGTTGCCGGCGGCCAGCGCAATTGCGGTGGAGAATAAGAGAAAGCTGGAGAAGGCTTATGGCACGGACAAGTTATACGATCTGTCTGCTTCCAGGTGATGGCATTGGCGTCGAGATTATGGATGCAGCTGCCGGTGTCCTTGATGCGATTTCAAAGGCATCTGGCATACGCTTTGTGTTCGATCGTCAGCTGTTGGGAGGCTGCGCTATTGATGAGGTGGGCGACCCGTATCCACCTGCCACGCACCGTGCTGCGCATGAAGCCGATGCCGTTTTGCTGGGTGCAGTCGGTGGCCCCAAATGGGATTCCACTGATCCCTGTGCACCGCGGCCTGAAGCAGGTTTGCTTGCTATTCGCAAAGACCTTGGTCTGTTCGCAAATATGCGTCCTGTACGAGTGCAACCTGATCTTGTCGGATCTTCCCCCTTACGTCCTGAGGTCATCCAAGGAGTTGATCTGATCATCGTGCGTGAACTGACGGGGGGCTTGTACTTTGGAGCGCGTGAGCGCACGTACGACGAAGATGGGGCCGGTGCTAACGGTGAGCCAGGCCAGCATGCAATCGACACGCTTGACTATCGGGAATATGAAATTGAGCGTATTGTGCGTCGCGCATTTGAGGTAGCGCTTCGCCGACATCGGCGTCTTGTGTCAGTTGATAAAGCGAATGTACTTGAGACAAGTCGCCTTTGGCGTGAAGTTGTCCACCGCATTGCTCGCGAGTATCCGCAGGTAGAATGCAGCGACATGCTCGTTGATAATGCAGCTATGCAGCTGATTCGCGATCCACGTCAGTTTGACGTTATCGTGACGGAAAATACGTTTGGCGATATTCTTTCCGATGAAGCAAGCATGCTTTCTGGGTCGCTTGGCCTGCTTGCCAGTGCCAGTTTGGGTGAGCGTGCCGCTCTGTTTGAGCCCAGCCACGGTAGTGCGCCTGATATTGCGGGGCAAGACATTGCCAATCCCATCGCTCAGGTACTTTCGGTGGAAATGATGTTGCGCTATGCCTTTGGATTGCAGCGCGAAGCGGCTGCTGTCGCTTCGGCGGTTGATAGCGTGCTGGCTGCTGGCTGGCGCACGCGTGATCTCGCAGAAGCCGATACCCCTGATGACCGAATTGTTGGTTGCGCGCAAATGGGTAGTCTTATTGCTCATGTGACGCATCAGGCGTTAGTCGAATAGCTGATTGGGCCACGTTGGGTAGCTGCTCGCGCACTAATAAAGTTTTGACCCGTGCCAGCTAGATAAAACTCAACAAAGAGCAACTGGATAAAGGGTAGCTAAACCCAACGAGATAAAAGCCACTAGACAAAGCATTGCGGACGCGGCACGTCTTCTAAGTAGGGAATAGATTGCTGTGCCCCTACGGTAGTGGTAGTCAGCGCCGAGGCGTTCGTCGCGAGTTCCATCGCCTCGTCAAGCGAACATGCCCGTGTGTGGGCGGCAACCATGGCGCCAATATAGGTGTCACCAGCGCAGGTGGTGTCAACTGCGTTTACCGTAGGCGGAATTGATACCAGCGTTTGGCCAGATGATTGCAGTATTGAACCGCGCTCTCCTAAGGTGATGATTGCCGTTTCAACTCCACGATCGCAGAAAAGCTGTAGGGCACGTCGGCAGGCATTTTCGTCGGCTGGGTAGATACCTGTTAACAGCTCGCATTCTGTTTCGTTGACAACAAGCATATCAATCGAGTGATAAATCTCAGCGGGGAGCTCGCAGGCAGGGGCGGGATTAATAACGGTGTATAAGTCCTTTTCATGAGCATAGCGCAGCGCACCAAGTGTTTCGTCAAAGTCGCATTCCAACTGAGTCAGGAATATATCTTCCGGCTGCGCGAGTTCTTCGATGGCACACGCAGCATCGTGTGCGGTGGGGCAGAGATTGGCACCAGCACCTAAGATGATGCGGTTATCACCTTTGCAGCGGATGATAACCGCCACTCCTGTGGCTACGTTTTCACAGCGAGTGACATATTCGCAGCCGACACCAGTTTCCGCGAGAGATGCAATCAGATGGTCGCCAAAGAGGTCGCCTCCAACAGCGCCAACCATATGAACTTCGGCTCCCATTTTTGCGGCGGCAACGGCTTGGTTTGCTCCTTTGCCGCCCGCATTAACGATGAAGTTGCGACCAAACATGGTCTCACCTTCAAGTGGTAATCGGTCGCTTTCAATGGATAGATCCATATTCAAGCTGCCAAAAACAATAACCTTGCGCATCCTCGCTCCTTTTAGCTGCTTGTCAACTTTTACAAGCGTATTGCTAGCTGCGATCGGCGTCTTCTGGACGCGGGATCAAAAACGAAGCAAGCAGGGCAAACACTAAAATAACGGCACCGGTGATAAGGGACGAAGCATAGCCGGCTGCCACATCGCCCCCGATATTAACGGCACCCATTACGGCATACAGAACAACAAAGCTCAGTCCTGCACCTAAGTTAAATGCGCCAGCGTTCATACCAGGTAAATAACCGGGATTGTCCTTCGGTGAAAGCATAATTCCCAAGCCGTTGAGCATGATATTTGCGGTACCGGCATAGCTGATACCAAGAACAACTGAAATGGCTACCAATAGGGGAATGCTTGGGCTCTGAGCAATAAAGACACCAAACAGAATGCCCGCGATGCTTACCACCAAGCCGCAGCGCAGCACTGCATGGTAGCCGAACTTGCTCGCGAGCATGCCAGTAATCGGTCCAAACACCAGGCCAAGCAGCGCATAGGGGGTCAAGGTGGCAAACGACACGACATCAGCGCCCATGCCGCTCCATAAGGTGGTGTCTTGTGCGATTGCCGGGACAACACCGTTCATCACAGCGAACACACCGGTCATGGTAAGTAAGGTCGTCAAGAGTAAACCCCAGGTACGACGTTGCTTCATGTAGATGGTCGATACCATGGGAGCTGGGTTGCGTTTCTCAAGATTCCAGAACGCAATAAACGCGATCACAGCCACTACGATAAAGCCCACAACCAGCGGAACACTCATGGCTGCAAGCTTTTGAATTTCATTGATGGCAAGGTAGGTTGCCAAAAAGGCAATACCAAGAGAAAAGACGCCAGCCCAGTCCATCTTGGGAGTATCATCTGCGGTACTTTCGCGGGTAAAGGCAAGCACCAGTACAACAGCTACAATCGCGACGAGCGCCATGGCTAAAAAGACCGAACGGAAGCCAAAGTTTCCCGCGAGCCAACCGCCGAGAATTGCGTCAACGCCAGCGATGCCACCATTAACGGAAGTCAGAATTGCCATAAGGCGAGTATAGCGCGCGGTATCAGTTACTTCTTCGTGCAGCATAATTAAGCACATTGGTACAACAGGCCCTGATACACCCTGCAGTACACGTCCAATCATCAGAATATTGACGTCGGGAGCTATGGCCGAAATAAGGCAGCCAACGCCGGTGAGTGCAAGCATGCTGCCCAGTACCTTGCGCCGTCCAATAAGGTCAGCTAAGCGGGGAAGAAACAGCGAAAACAGGGCAGCTGCCGTAAAGAATACGGTCTGTGTCAGACCGATGGCTGCTTCGGTGGTTGCAAGTTCGTTTTGCATAGTGACGAGCGCTGGCGAAAGCATCGATGCATTAAGTTGGAAAGCAAAGATAGCAACAAGCAGCGAGGTCATAAGAACTACGATGCGTGGTGCATTTCCTGATTGAATGGGGGTGTTTACCTGTGACATGGCGATTAGCCTATCCTCTCGATGGCATCGACAATAAGATCCCAAAAACGGTCAAAATCAAGATTAACTGCCACTTGGGTATGGCAGACATCAGCAGCAGGTTCTGGCCCGCGTAAATCGGCGACGGTCATACCAAGCGTCAAGGTACTGTGTATCTCAACATCAAGGGGGCAGCGCCGACAGGTGATAACCTGCGGATCAATTAAATACGCTATCGTACAGGGGTCATGGACGGGCGGGTCAACAAAGTCCTGATTGTTCTGATAGGTTAGACGGAAGAAATCCATTAAACCGCTGACGAACTGCGCAAGATCAGTGCCGGTGGCTTCTATACGCTTCTGCACGGCAGGGGTACAGAGGGCTTGATGGGTTAGATCAAGGCCGACCATCGTCACCTTCCACGGTTCGTTGAATACGATATGTGCCGCTTCCGGGTCAACCTTAATGTTGAATTCGGCCACGGCACTCCAGTTGCCCACGTGATAGCCGCCACCCATCAACACGACTTCTTTCACGCGTTCGACAATGCGAGGTTCAAGACGGGCAGCAAGGGCAATGTTGGTCAGTGGGCCGGTGGGCACCAGGGTGATGGTGCCGGGTTCGTGTGCCATGATGGTCTCAATAAGATAATTGACCGCATGTTTTTGTTCGAGCGGACGTGAAGGGGAGGGTAACTCAACACCGTCTAAGCCTGTTTCGCCATGAATAGAGGCAGCCACTTCTTGAGGGCGGATAAGAGGGCGCGCACAGCCGGCGTAAACAGGAACATTAAGGGCATGTGCTTTTTCGAGCACGGCGCGTGCATTGTACGTTACTTTGTCGAGGCTTTGGTTACCGCCGACGGTGGTAACCCCCAGAAGGTCGATCGCAGGGTTGCCAACTGCAAGCAGAATGGCAACAGCGTCATCATGCCCTGGATCGCAATCGAGAATAATCTTTCGTGCCATGCTGATCCCTCCGCTATGAGACGAGATAAACCGTGTTCATTCTAGCAGTAAGACGGGCATTCTGGGTGCTACGCGCTGAGAGCAGACGAGAACAAACACCGCGTTTTACCGAGACGCTACAGGGACTTTACAAAGGTGGTTTCCAAAGATGGCTCTGGTATTTGATGTTTACTAAGCAAAGACGCTCCGATATCTAATATGTCCATTGAATAGAGACGCTCTGGTATTGCAGTGTCCGTTGAACGAAGATGTCTGGTTTTAATTGCTCGTCGAACAGAGGTGATCCTACTTATTGGACAGGGTGAGTCGGTTGTACTTGTTTGTGGAAGGCGTGCGCATCCAGGTACGGTACGGTGCATTTGTTAGAATCGAGCGGATGTAGAGTTAACTGCAAGAGTGTGGAATCGACCGCAGCCAAGCGAAGCGCTTATTTGCATAAGCGAATGTAACGCTTCCTGCAGAGGAGCAGAGCACGTGTTGGTATAGCGCAGTAGAAGGCGCCTGCAAATGTATAAAACACTGGCTGCAAACGTATGGAACGTTCACTGCGTTGTCCTCACACGATAGATGAGCAGACGGATGGAAGAGGAAGCAATCCATGGCGATTCAACGACCCAAAGGAACCGAAGATCTGTTGGCAGGCAAAGCGATCTTCTATCGGCATTTTGTTGATACGGCCTTTGAGGTATTTGGTCGGTACGGATATGTACCCATTGAGGTTCCTACCTTCGAGCAGACCGACCTGTTCGTGCGCGGATTGGGCACGGCAACTGATGTTGTGTCAAAAGAGATGTTTACGGCGATATCAGGCGAGAATCTCAAGAGTTTGTTGGCGGGTGAAACGGTTAAACCAGAGAGTCGTTTTTCACTGCGACCTGAAGGGACAGCTGGTGTCGTTCGTGCGGTTGCGCAGAATAACCTTGTTGCGCAGGGCTCTGCTCCCGTCAAGCTTATGTACGCAGGGCCAATGTTTCGCGCTGAACGCCCGCAGAAGGGTCGTCTTCGTGAATTTCACCAGGTAGGTATTGAATGTCTGGGGGCAAGCGCGCCTTCTGTCGATGCCGAGGGCATTATTATGCTCATGCGTTTTTATGAACGCATTGGTATCCCGCGTGAAAACATGCGCCTGCTTCTGAATTCCATGGGGGATCACACCTGTCGTCCCGCGTATCGCGAAGCAGTTCGTACCTACATTATGGATCACGCGAGCGAGATGTGTGATGAGTGCGTGCGTCGTGCGGACATCAATCCGCTTCGTTCGTTTGATTGTAAAAACCCCGATTGTCAGCGCGTTATGGCCAACGCACCGATCATCAGCGATTGGCTGTGCGACGATTGCAAGAGCCATTACAACCAGGTTAAAGCATATCTTGATGCGGCGGGTATCGAGTACGTTGAGGACCCTTCGCTGGTGCGCGGGCTCGACTATTACACGCGCACCGTGTTTGAGATTCAAGTAGTTGATGGCATGGGATCGCAAAGTGCAATTGGCGGTGGCGGTCGCTACGATGGCCTTATGGAAGAAATTGGTGGCAAATCGTGCCCCGGTTTTGGGTTTGCTCTCGGTTTTGAGCGGTGTGTGCTGGCGCTTACGGCAGCTGGTGTGTCGGTGGCTAATAATCCAACGTGCACCCTCTTTATTGCTTGTGTTGATGATGCGGCACGTTCACAGGGTTTCATACTTGCGCAGACCTGCCGCGATGCAGGTGTAGCAGTTGAAATCGATCATCAAAGTCGCAGCCTGAAAAGTCAGTTCAAGCTTGCTGATAAGCTTGGTGCAGTCTATGTGGCGGTGCTTGGTCCCGACGAAGTGGCTGCTGGTGTTGCAAAGGTACGAGATATGGCTTCCCATGAAGAGCAGCCCGTTTCCTTTGCTGAGGTGGCTCACTTCGTTTCGCATGGTGGTGTGGAGACCAAGTAAGTATTTATTTCAGAAGGCGGCATGAAGGCCACATGAGCCGTTCACTTCGGATGGCGAGAGGGCGTCTCCTGCGCTACAATAACCCAGTTTGGAATACAAACGTTACACGGCAAATTCCGCGAGGTCGTGCCAGTGGGGAAACCTGCCGGTTGCTGATATTGCGGCGACGATACAAAGGTAAGGACAGGAACGCGCATCATGACCGACTACTTGAACGAGCATTGCATGCATACCCGCACGTGCGGCGAGCTGCGTTTGGCCGACGAGGGAACCGAGGTTACCTTAACTGGCTGGGTGTGGCACAATCGCGATCACGGTGGGCTGATTTTTGTCGATCTGCGTGACCGTACGGGCTATACCCAATGTGTGTTCGACCCTGATTGCGTTACTGAAGAAGAGTTTCATGCTGCCGAACATCTCGGCCGTGAATATGTGATTGAGGTTACTGGTACGGTACGTGCCCGTGGCGAAGGCTCAGTAAATCCTCAGATGGCTACTGGCGAAATCGAAGTTCTTGCCCGTTCGCTTCAGGTGCTCAATACGTCGGTTACGCCGCCCTTTGCTATTGAAGACGGCATCGAGACCGACGAGACCACCCGTATGAAGTGGCGCTATATGGACCTGCGTCGCCCTGAGATGTTCAATGCACTTAAGCTGCGTCATACGGTGGCTCAGGCCATGCGTGCTGCCCTGAATAAGCGCGGGTTTATCGAGGTGGAAACACCCATTTTGGCAAACTCCACACCCGAGGGTGCGCGCGACTATCTGGTGCCGTCTCGGCCGAATCCCGGACGCTTCTACGCTCTGCCGCAGAGTCCGCAGCAGTTCAAGCAGATGCTTATGGTGGGTGGCATCGAACGTTACTATCAGATTGCTCGCTGTTTCCGCGATGAAGACCTGCGCGCCGACCGTCAACCAGAGTTTACTCAGGTTGATATCGAAATGAGCTTCGTGAGTGAATCCGACGTTATGGATCTCATGGAAGGCGTATTCCAGGAAGTGCTTGAAGCCGCCGGTGTCGAGCATTCGTTCCCGCTTGAGCGTATGCCGTGGAAAGAGGCTATGGATCGCTTTGGCTGCGACCGTCCTGACGTGCGTTTCGGCATGGAATTGGTGGATCTTACCGACATTGTGGCCAACTGCGGATTTAAGGTGTTTGCGGGGGCTGCTGCTTCTGGCAACATCGTGAAGGCTATTAATGCAAAGGGCGCCGGCGACTGGAGCCGCGGCGATATCGAAAAACTTGCCGAGGTAGCTGCTGCCAATGGGGCACAGGGTATGGCTTGGATTGCGTATACAAGTGACGGCAAGGAAAAAAGCCCCATTATTAAGTTCCTTGGCGAAGAAGTGCACAACCAGATTAAGACGGCAATGAATGTCGAACCGGGCGATCTGGTGCTGTTTGCTGCCGACACGTTTGCCGTTGCTAATGCGGTGCTTGCTGCCCTGCGCTTGCATATGGCTGACCTGCTTCATATTGAACGGCCAGGACATCGCCTGCTATGGATCGTTGACTTTCCTATGTTTAAGTACGATGACGAAGCCAAGAAGTATGCGGCCGAGCATCATCCGTTTACGATGATTCCTCAATCCGATTGGGTAAAAATCGAAACCGATCCGCTTGCCTGTGGTAGTTACAGCTATGACATCGTTATGGATGGCTTTGAGATGGGCGGTGGCTCTATCCGTATTCACGATGCCGAGCTGCAAAAGCGTGTATTGCGTCGGTGTGGCGTGGCAGACGAAGATATGGAAGTCAAATTTGGTCACCTGATCCATGCGCTTGAGCTTGGCGCTCCGCCACATGGGGGTATTGCGCTTGGCCTCGACCGACTGGTTATGCTGCTGACAGACAAGAGTTCTATCCGCGATGTTATTGCTTTCCCGAAGACATCGAGTGCGGCCGATCCTATGACGGGCGCCCCCGGCCAGGTAACAGCACGTCAGCTCAAAGAAGCGGGATTGCGCATCCTGTAACGGCAACAGTAAGGGTAACGGGAACGATAACGGTAAACGCAACGGTAAAACAGTGCGTGCTGATGTGTGGCTGTGGGGTTGTGACGACTGTCAGTGTCATACATAAGTGCCAGTTAGCGGAATACCGCGGCAATTAAGCAACAGCGTAATTAAATTGCCGATGACGAAAGATTGATAAGAGAGGTAGCCATGAAGGTTCTCTATAACGACGGACACATCGATGAATGTCCCGAAGACGAAGAGCTCCACGTTCTGCGTCATTCGGCTGCACATATTTTGGCGCAGGCCGTTAAGCGTTTATATCCTGAGGCTCGATTTGGCTACGGACCAGCGAACGACAATGGGTTTTACTACGACATCGATCTTGGCGATGCGAAAATTTCAGAGGACGATCTGCCCACTATCGAAGCTGAGATAAAAAAGATCGTTAAAGAGAATCTCAAGTTTACCGTCTTCGAGTTGCCGCGCGAAGAAGCGGTAAAGTTCATGACTGAACGGGGCGAAAGCTACAAGGCAGAGCATATTGGTGATTTGCCTGAAGATACGCGCTTGACGTTTTACCAGCAGGGCGAATACGTTGACATGTGCGTTGGACCACACATCACCTATACTAAGGCGCTCAAAGCATTCAAGTTAACAAATGTTTCGGGTGCCTATTGGAAGGGCGATGCCGCTAATAAAATGCTGACGCGTATCGGCGGCGTGGCATTTCGCACCAAAGAAGAATTAGTGCATCATGAAGAGCTGCTTGCCGAAGCGGAAAAACGTGATCACCGCAAGATCGGCCGCGAAATGGAACTCTTTATGATGGCCGATGAAGGCCCGGGCTTTCCGTTCTGGCTGCCTAATGGTATGCGTCTGAAAAATGCACTTACCCAGTATTGGATGGAAATGCAAGAGGCATACGGCTATGAACAGGTCGATACTCCTATTATCTTGTCGCGCAAGCTGTGGGAAACCTCAGGTCACTGGGACCATTACAAAGAAAATATGTACACGACCGTCATCGATGATGAAGACTACGCTGTTAAGCCGATGAACTGTCCAGGTGCCTGCCTGATTTATAAAAGTAAGCCGCGCAGCTACCGCGATCTGCCGCTGAAGTTGGCTGAGGCGGGCAAAGATCATCGTCATGAACTGAAGGGCGCTTTACATGGCTTGTTCCGCGTGCGTGCTTTTACGCAGGACGATGCCCATCTGTTTATTCGTCCCGATCAGATTACCGAACAGGTAACCGATACCGCACATCTGATTACGGCGTATTACGAACAGTTTGGTTTTCCGTATCGAGTTGAGCTTTCTACCCGCCCTGATGATTCCATGGGATCCGATGAAGATTGGGCTCTTGCTGAAGAGGGTTTGCGCCAGGCGCTTGAGGCCATGGGTGTCGATTACACCTTAAACGAAGGCGATGGCGCGTTCTACGGTCCAAAAATCGACTTCCATCTGCAGGATTGCCTTGGTCGTACTTGGCAGTGCGGCACCATTCAGCTCGATTTTCAGCTGCCGCAAAACTTTGAGTTGGAATACACCGATTCGGATGGCTCAAAGAAGCGACCAATCCTGATTCATCGTGCGGGCTTTGGTTCGTTTGAACGCTTTATTGGTATGCTGACCGAACAGTACGCAGGCAAATTCCCCACATGGCTTTCTCCTTTGCAGGTAAAGGTGTTGCCGGTTTCGGAAAAACACCGCGAATACTCTCGTCAGATTGCTGATAAGCTGCGTCAAGCTGGTGTACGCGTGAAGGTTGACGAGCGCGACGAGAAAATTGGTTACAAGATCCGCGAAGCACGTAGTGTCGATCGGGTGCCCTACATGCTTATTCTGGGTGAAGTGGAAGAAGAAGCGGGTAACATTTCAGTGCGCGACCGGTCAAACGAAACCGTGCAGCGCAGCCTCGATGACTTTATCACTGACATCCAAGCCGAGATTTCCGAAAGGCGCTGACGTTTTAACATCCAAGCCGAGGTTTTAAGCGACGCGAAGTTTTAAGCGACGCAATAATCCTCAAGCGGTAATGTTTTGACAGTACTCAGGTGTGGCTCATAGGCTGCACCTGAGTATTTTATTTGTACAAGTTTCCAAGAATTATTCCTGGCGTGTATGTGCCAGATTTATCTCGTACTAGCACAAACTCTGGCACCGGTGTCAGTGCTGGTACCAGCGTCAGTACCAATACCAGCACCAACATCAACAGTCCGTTGAGCTGCTCTCTTTGGTGGGTGATGCTACCTATTGGGACTGCGATAGTAACGGACGTGTAAATCCTGATAGATCGTTTATCGAGGGCAAGAAAAACCAAAGATTTCTTAATTTTTTGGTAGACTTATAGCAAAGAGGCAAACTGAAGCAGAGGCAGTATGGTCATGCTGATTCGCCACATTATTTGATGCGATCATACGAATCGATCGTACAAGTTTGATGGTGTCGTGCTTGGACCTAATAGTAGGTTTCGGAAGGGGGCCTCATGATCTCCATCGGCTACGTCTTTGCAGTGTTTTGTGCTGGTTTACTCTCTTTCTTTTCACCTTGCATTCTGCCTATTTTGCCCGTATATATTGCCTATCTTTCAGTTGATGCCACCTCTGAAAAGCTGTCGTTTGCGCGCAAACTTGCACGCACGCTCGCTTTTATCATTGGATTATCAGCAGCGTTTTTCCTGCTTGGGTTTGGGGCAGGCGCACTGGGTGGTGTGATCTCGTCACCGATATTTTCGATTGTCTGCGGTGTGGTGGTATTTATCTTCGGCCTTTATATGGCTGGATTGCTGAAGATTGCCCCTCTTATGCGCGAGCGGCGTTTTACGCTACCGAAGAGCATTGCAGGAAAGAAAAGTGTGGCGAGTGCCTTCTTGCTGGGGCTTATCTTTTCATTGGGCTGGACTCCTTGTGTTGGTCCAATTTTAGCTTCGATACTGGCGCTTGCCGCCGAACAAGGAACTGCCGCATCTGGTGGGTTCCTGTTGGCTATATATTCGCTTGGCTTGGCGATTCCCTTTTTGGTGCTTTCGTTAGGATCCGACTTTCTACTGAGTCGGGTACGTAATCTCAATCGCTATCTGCCAACCATTAAACTTGTTGGTGGCTTGGTACTTGCTGCATTGGGGTTATTCATGATTATTTCGCAGGCTTACACGCTGCAGACCGGCGCTTCCGCGTCTCGTTCGCTTACACCTGCGAGCACCACTGAGTCAGTCAAAGCAGCAGAAGACTTTACCTTGCCAGCGCTGGATGGCTCTACGGCAACCTTGTCGGATTACCGTGGCAGGCCAGTCTATACTAAGTTTTGGGCAAGCTGGTGTCCGACGTGCCTTGCGGGGCTCGATGACTTCGCTTCACTCGCAACCGACTACAATGAAGCTGGCAGCGCGCAGATATTGTCTGTGGTGGCCCCTGGGCAAAAGGGCGAAGTTGACGAAAGTTCGTTTTCTACCTGGGCTACGGGGCAAGATCTTACGTTTCCTATTCTGTTCGATAGCGATGGGGCACAGCTGAGCCACTTTGATATTCGGGCCTATCCCACCTCAGTATTTTTCGATGCTGAGGGGCGGGTCGTAAAGAAAGTCACCGGCGAGATGACTTCCGATGAAGTGCGCGCCGAAATCGATGCACTTATTGCTGGCAAGACAGGCGATACAACAACATCTGTTGTTGATGATGGAAAGGGAACTACGGTGCATATTGATACGAATAATCTGCATGATATCTATTTTGCAGGCGGCTGTTTCTGGGGTGTTGAAGAATACTTTTCGCGTATCCCTGGGGTATATGACGTTGTCAGTGGCTACGCAAATGGCACAACCGAAAATCCCACGTACCAACAGGTGTGTTCTGGTACAACGGGTCATACCGAAACGGTACATATTCGTTACGACCCATCTATTGTAAGTCTGCGTACTTTGGCCACGCAGCTGTTCAAAATTATTAATCCCTTAAGCCACAATCAACAAGGAAACGACCGGGGTACCCAGTATCGCACTGGTATGTACTACACCGATGAAGCCGATGCGTCGACGCTTTCATCGGTACTTGCCGAAGAACAAACAAAGTATAGCGATCCTATTGCGACGGAACTTAAGCCACTTGAGAACTTCTCTGAAGCCGAAGACTATCATCAGGATTACCTGAAAAAGAACCCCGGTGGGTACTGCCATATCGATTTCAGCAGCTTGGACGATGTACAGCTAGAAGCGGCGCAGTCATACGTTGACCCTTCTGAATACACGCGGCCGACCGATGAAGAAATCAAAGCAATGTTGACGGATGCTCAGTATCACGTGACGCAGCAGGAAGGTACCGATCCGGCATTTTCAGGGGAATATTTCAACACATTTGAAGCAGGCATTTACGTCGATATCGTGACGGGTGAACCGCTGTTTTCGTCTGAATCAAAGTACGCTTCTGGTTGTGGGTGGCCCAGTTTTACACAGCCTATCGACCCAGCTGTGATTGTTGAGCGCACCGATACGAGTCATGGCATGGTGCGTACTGAAGTGACTAGCCGTGTGGGCGCAAGCCATCTCGGTCATGTGTTTCCTGATGGTCCCTCTGATAAGGGGGGATTGCGGTATTGCATTGATAGTTCAGCGATTCGCTTTATTCCTTACGATCAGATGGATGCTGAAGGGTACGGCAAATTTAAAGATGCCTGTGCCTACGGTGGGGATAATAGCTAAATAACGTAAGGTGATATACTTTTGTATGACCACCTCGGGCGGGGGCATTTTGTGTTAGTGAACCCCTCGCCCGAGGGTTCCGCTATTTAGCTGGGATAGTGATTACTGTTTCTACTATTCTGGTTATTGGTCAGTGGGGTTGAGTGTGAAGCAAAATCGATCGTGGCGATTCTGTTGCCTTTTCGGTGCCAATGGATATGCTTGCGAAATGAAATAAATGGATCCGGTTTTCAGCGTTACTCTGGATTCGGGTTCGATAAAGGAGGATCCGATGGAGTGTGCGTTTAGATTTGCACAGCGAGAAGATACCGGCAAGCTCATTGCTTTCATTAAGGAATTCGCTGCATTCCAGAAAGTCGGCGAAACGGTGCGCGCCGATGAAGACCGCCTACGTACCTGGATGTTTGATCGGGGTATGGCTGAGGCAATCTTTGTCGAAGTTAACGGTAAAGACGTTGGATTTTGCCTATTCAATCATGGTTTTTCAGCGCTGCAAGGTAAGCCTTCTATCTATGTGGAATGTATCTATCTGTATCCGGAATTTCGCGGTAAAGGGCTTGGGTCAGCTCTGTTCCGTCATATCGCTTCCATTGCACGTGAACGCGATTGGGTGCGGGTGGAATGTGCAAGCCCCGACTGGAACGAGCGCAGCGGTGGCTTCTACAATTCACTGGGTGCTGAAGAAATGAATGGTTGGACAGTCTATCGCTTCTCTGGTGAAGCGCTTGAGAGCCTCGCTCATGAATAAGAATCTCAAGAATCTTACTCACGAATCTTAAAATGGGTTTCGGGTTTATCGCTTCGTATTGGCGACCATATTTTTCGCGCTATTGGCTTATTGCTTCCATGCCAATTAAATCTGCTATTTCAGCTGCGAAGACCTCTTATTATTACTCGCCCTGCATAGATTTGCACACATGGTAGGTAGAGCGGGTAGGGTGGTATTTGTATCGCGTGAGGGAAACACCTTGCTTTCGGCGGCAGATAGTGTTACGATTTAATCAAAAGGTGTTACTAGCGATCTTCTCAGAGGATTATACAGTCTAGGGGAGAGACGCGAGTCTGATTCTGAGGGTTAATTGTATGTGCGAATGCGTGACACTGCTTGACACTATTGATGCATATTGGGATGAGCGATCCTCTTCGTACAGTGAAACCATTCAGCGTGAATTAACAACAGAAATCTATCACCATTGGTGGTCGGTATTAGCTGATACAATCCCTGGTTTTGGTAAGCGCTCTTTGCGAGTGCTCGATATCGGATGCGGACCAGGGTTTTTCAGTATTCTCTGTGCGCAGGCGGGCTGTTCAGTTGATGCGCTCGACTGCAGTGTAAAGATGCTTGCTCACGCGCGCCAAAATCTTTTTCATGCTGGGCTCAATACTGCCGATAATGTGCAGGTGCGTTTTCATCAGGGAGATGCGCGTTTTCTGCCGTTTGACGATGGCGTCTTCGATGTTATCGTCACGAGAAATGTTACTTGGAATCTTGAAGATCCGCTGGGCGCTTATCGTGAATGGCAGCGCGTGCTTATCCCTGGCGGACGTCTTATTAACTTTGATGCGGGATGGTATTCCTATTTGTCGGATGTCGGCATCGAAGCGCAGCGAGTCATGGATCAGGCCGATGACCAACTACTCGACTTGCCAGCTGCTTGTCGGGCAACTGACGACCAGTGTACGCGCTGCGAGCGTATTGCAGCTAGGTTGCCGCTGACACGCGAATCTCGACCCGCATGGGACGATCGGACACTTCGTCAACTGAGATTTTCGCAGGTACAGGTTCATCGTAACATTCATAAGCGCGTGTGGACGCCAAATGAAGCCGCCTATTATGCTTCATCACCGCTTTTCATGATTGTTGGCGTGAAATAATTCTATGGCCGCGCTTGTCGTCAGACGTCTCTTGGCTCTTGGGGCGCTATTGGTAGGCATAAGCTTTATCAGTTTTTTACTTATGCATCTTTCGCCCAGTGATCCTGCTCTTATGATGTTGTCGGCTCAGGGGGTTGCTCCAACCCCCGACTTGCTTGAGCAGACACGACATGACATGGGACTCGATCAGCCTTTTTTTACGCAGTATATAAATTGGCTGCAGGGGATCTTTCAAGGCTATTGGGGCTATAGCTATGTTTATAGTGCTCCCGTAGCTGATGTGCTGCTGCAGCGATTACCCGTGACGCTTACGCTGTCGTTTGCTGCGCTGTTGTTGACTCTTGGTATAGCGCTTCCAGCGGGCGTGACTGCCGCCCTTCATCCGACAAAGCTCTCCGCCCTGCTTATTCGTCTGTTTGAACTCACGAGTCTTTCGATGCCAACCTTTTGGTTTGGTTTACTGCTGATATACCTGTTTGCCCTTACACTTGGCTGGTTTCCTGCGGTATCTGATGCGTCAAGCGCTGTAGGCTACCTTCTTCCGGTGGTGGCTTTGTCGTTTTCTTACGTTGGTCGCCTGATCGGGCAGATACGAGCCGATGTGACTGCGGAAGTTGCTAAGCCTTATGTTGAAGGACTTATCAGTCGTGGTATGGATACACACCGTATCATCTGGCGCCATGTACTGCGCAATGCATTGCTTCCTTCTCTTACGGTAGCGGGCTTAGCTTTAGGAGCTATGCTTTCGGGCTCTATTACTACCGAGATGGTATTTAATCTTCCGGGTTTGGGTCTTGCTTCCATTGAAGCCATTACTGCGCGCGATTACGCCCTTGTGCAGGGATATGTGCTTGTTAGTGCTTTGTTTTTCGTAATGGTGAATCTGTTTGTTGACATTATCTACCGCATCGCTGACCCACGTATTCGTCTTGAGCCATCTGAAAGGCGGGCTTTCAGATGAACAGAAAAACCTTTCAGATAAACGGAAGATCAGCGGTGTTCTTTGTTTCAGCAGCAGGGGTTGCAGCAGTTATCTTGCTGGCTTGTATTGCACCCTGGATTACTCCCTGTGATCCGCTTGCGACCGACTATGCCAATACACTCTGTCCGCCCATGCCAGGTCACTGGTTTGGATGCGATGTGATGGGACGTGATCTCTTGAGCCGCATTATCGTGGGCGCTCGCATTTCAGTGCTCATGGGTCTTGCCGCTGTGGCCTTACCTGCGATTGTCGGTATTGGGATAGGTTTTATAGCGGCATATATTGGTGGCTGGGTTGATACGCTTCTCATGCGTGTTGCTGATTTGTTTCAGTCGTTCCCTGAATTTATTTTAGGCGTGGCAATTGTGGGAGTGTTGGGTCCAAGTATGTTAAATGCCTTTATTGCCATTATCGCGGTCACGTGGATTCGTTATGCACGACAGACCCGGTCACTGGTTATTGGCATTGTGCATGCCCCATTTATCGAAACAGCGCGCCTTAATGGCTGCAATGCTTGGCAGATAGCTGTGCGGCATATACTTCCCGCCATGCTTCCCCAAACGATAGCCATGGCAGTGCTCGATATAGGGCCTGTTATGCTATTGCTTGCTGCTTTTTCCTTCCTTGGTCTAGGAGTGCAGCCACCGACGCCCGAATGGGGCGCTCTGTTAAATGACGGTCGTTTCTACTTTTCAAGCGCACCGTACCTGATGCTTTTTCCGGGTGTAGCCATATTTGTCACAGTACTTGTTTTCAATATATTGGGTACGAGTTTCAGTCGCATTATCAACAATAAGGAGAATCGCCTATGAACGCATCTGATGAGCAAACGTTCGAGCAGGGAACTTCTTGCCACACGCTTACAAAAAAATCTAGACAAGCGGTTTCTCGCCGTGCCTTTGCTAAAGGGCTTATTATCGGTGGGGCTGCCTGTGCAGTAGGAATAAGTGCTGTTGGTTGTGGGGGATCACCAGACACCTTAGGTGTGCGCGATGGCGGGAAGAGTAGTGTACATGACGGATCTGAACCGCCTGCTTCGTTGACCATCCTCTATAACGATGCACCCAACAGTTTTGATCCGGTAAATAAATGGGATGGTTGGTATACGGTCTGCCGCGGCCTGACTGAGACTCTTGTTGCCTTTGATACCGATATGTCATTGCGCCCTTGTTTGGCGGTCGACTGGACAAATATCGATGAACTAACCTGGCAGTTTACGATTCGCGAGGGAGTTTTCTTTCAGAGTGGTCGACAGATGGATCCTCAGGCGGTAAAGGAGTCACTTGAGCGTTCTATCGAACGCGCGCCGCGTGCTGCCAAGAAAGTTCGTATCGATTCTATTGATGTCGATGAAAACACGATTGTCCTTCATACGACCGAGCCGGTTTCAACCCTGCCGGGGGAGTTAGCAGAGCCAGTATTTTCCATTGTTGATGTCGAGGTGGTCGATACCGCACCGACTCATGCGGGGACAGGGCCGTACGAGGGTGATGATGTTTCAAGCACCGAGAGTTTCACCTTGCGTGCCTACAAAGGGTATTGGGGAGGAACCGCGACCGTAGCGGCTCTAACGTGTCGTCGCGCAGCTGATGCGAATACACGTGCGATTGCTTTACGCTCTCATGACGCTGACATATCTTCAAGTTTATTGGCAAGCGATCTTAAAACCTTCGAGAACGATCCTACGTTTACGACACTGACAAGTGAAAGCGTACGCAGTGTCTTTGTGATCTGTAATTTACGTAATTCTCTTTTAGCTGATCGTGTGATACGCGAAGCGCTGAGTAAGGCTACCGATCGTGAAACACTAGGTAATCTTTTACTGGGTGGCAATATTCGTCCGAATGGTCTGCCATTCCCGTCGTATCTGTCTTACAGTCGCGCTGTGTCTGATGTTGCCCAAACATTTGATCTTTCTTCTGCCGCTACGCTGCTGGATAGTGCTGGCTATCTTGATACTGATGGCGATGGAATCCGCGAAAAGGATGGACAGAGACTTTCTTTTTCGTTGGCATACTATTCGTCACGGCCCGAATTCTTGCAGCTTGCGCCAGCCTTGCAGGATGCCTATCGACAGATTGGTATCGAGATCATCTTACAGCTCTACGAAAACATCGACACGGTGTACTACAACGCTGATTTTGACTTGATGTTGTACAACACGACAACGGTTGGCAATGGGGATCCAAGCTATTTTCTGACGCTTTATTTTGCGAGCGATGGATCGGAAAACGCAGGTGGTTATGCGAACGATGAAGTCGATACACTCGTAGAGAAGATGCGCGGTGAATTCAACCAAGAAACGCGATTTGAGCTCGCCGCACAAGCGACTCGCCTTATTATGGCGGACTGCCCAAACATATTCATTGGTTCATCAGTTATGAACGCGGTCTGTATCTCAGACGTTACGGGCTATTCTTTGTACCCTGTGGAGTATTACGGCGTAACGAACAAACTTTGGTAAGAAATGGCGCATGACGTTATGGCAGGCTCGACTACTCACACAACGGAAGGTGCCTTACGAGAAAGTTCTCCCGTTCTCTCTGTATACGATTTGCACGTAGCGTATCCCGATTGTGAAAAAGAAGCGGTTGGCGGTGTGTCTTTCGATCTGGCAGCGGGGGAATTGCTTGGCATTGTGGGTGAAAGTGGTGCGGGGAAATCGACGCTTCTGCGGGCATTACAGTGTCTGCTTCCCAGTGCCAAGGTGAATGGTCGCATTCTTTTATGTGAGCGGGATCTTTTAACTCTTTCAGAAGAAGATATGCGCTCTCTTCGGGGCCGACAGTTAGCTATTATTTATCAGAATCCTGCTTCGCGATTTGACCCCACAATGCGTATTGGTATTCAGTTGGCGGAATCGATTCGCCTGAAAGAAGGTTGTTCTCGTCAAATTGCGCGTAAGGCAGCTCGTGACCTCTTACAAGAATTTGGATTTTCCAATGTCGGGCATGTATTTGATGCATACCCGTTTGAACTTTCTGGTGGTCAACTGCAACGCGCGGCGATTGCTCTGGCGCTTGCATTTGCCCCGCAGGTTTTGCTGGCTGACGAACCAACAAGCGCCCTTGACACGCTGTCTCGCCGTACGACGATTGACTTTCTAATGCAGCAAGCAAAGGCTCATGGAACCGCGTTAGTGCTGGTCTCACATGATATATCGCTGGTAGCTCACACTTGTGATCGTATGGCTGTGATGCAGCAGGGTACGTTTGTTGAATATGGCAATACGACGCATCTGTTGCGTTATCCGAGTACCGCACTTACTCGCGCGCTGATCGCAGCTACTCCACGCTTAGATGGCAATCAAAAATCACGCTTTTTCGCGAATACGGTGTCTGCTGTCAATGGATTGTCTGTTGCTGACAAACTATCCGCTACCGATGATCTATCCGTTGCAAGTAACCTACCTACTATCAGTGATCTCTCTATCACAAATGATCTGTCGCTTGATGCCGATGAACTGCCTCCTACGGGAAAATTTTCTGTTGCAGATGAACTTCTTGTTACTGACGAACTCCTTCGTTTTGAAAAGGTATCTCAGCGCTGGCGCCATGGCAGTGATTTTGTGATGGCGGTTTCCTCCTTTAATTTGACGCTACATGAAGGAGAGTCGGTCGCGCTTGTTGGAGAAAGTGGGGCGGGGAAGAGCAGTGTCGCGCGCATAGGAGCACTTCTTGACCGTCCGTATGCTGGTCAGGTGTTCTGGCATGGACGCTCAGTTTCCAACTTATCTGCCAGTGCGCTGCGTGCACTTCGACCGCAGATACAATTTGTTGCGCAAGATCCCGTGCTGGCATTCGATAGGCATCTGACAGTTGAGCGTTTATTGGCTGAACCAGTGCGAAACTTCAAGGTCTGTCCTGCTAATAAAAGGATTCAGCATATTCACACTTTGCTTGAAGAGGTTTCGCTTTCACCGGACGTACTTAATAAACGTCCGTTTGAACTTTCTGGCGGTCAGTTGCAGCGGGTGGCTATCGCGCGGGCTCTCGCCTCGTCACCGGCGCTCTTAATACTTGATGAAGCGACAAGTTCACTCGATACCATCGTGCAGGATCAAATACTCTGCTTGCTTGAAGACATTCAGGCTCGACAGGGGATAACGTACCTGTTTGTACATCACGATTTGGCGGTGGCACAGCGTTTGTGTAATCGTATTATTGTGATGCGGGATGGAAATGTAGAAGCCCGCCTTGCAGCGCGGGATTTAGGTGAAGGGGTAGAAGGCTTTACAGGCGAACTCGTGCGTGCCCGCTTTTCCTTGGGGGTAGAAGAGTAAAGAAGGGCTATCCGACTACTGTGTACGATAGGCGTGTCACTATGAAAACGACTTCGAAATAACTTAAGCCCAATACAAGCATTACTGTCTATCGGGGTTCTTTGCATGAAAAAGCGGCTCCAAGAGAGCCGCTTTTCAAAATTTTTTCCAGGTATTTAGTTTAGACCATCGATGTATTCAACGAGGTCACCGATGGTTTCAAGACCTTCAGGCTCGCCCATATCTACATCGCAGCGCTCTTCAAGATCGCAGGTAAGCTCGACCATATCGAGCGAATCGATATTGAGCGATTCGAACGTGGAGTCTTCAGTGACTGTTTCAGGGTCGATGTCTAAATTTTCGCTCAGGATATCTTTAACGGTATCGATGGTTGCCATCTGGTTCGTTCCTTTCTCGGTGGTTTAGGTGCGCTTATTCTAACAGAGCGCGCATCGCACGGGCCATCCTGCACGTATGTCACATTTTCGCAGATGGAGAATAATTTTTTGGTATCCAGTAACTCCAAGCAGCATTTAATTGTTTCAAATAACGCCTAATCACTCCAGAAGTTCTTGGCAAGCGTTTTTCTGTCAGGCTGTCCTGTCTTCTTCAGGATATTATGTACATGAACTTTTACCGTACTTAAAGCCAGTTGCATCACACTTGCAATGTTCTGGTTATCTTTACCCATGATAATAAGGCGCAACACTTCGCTTTCACGTTTTGAAAGGCCATGGTTTTTACAGTAGAGCGGCAGTATACGATCGATGGACTCAGCCATTGTTGCATCGTCGCGCTGAGGAGGTGCTTCGTAGCGCAGTTGAAGCGTCTGCTGGATATTGCGCAGTGCCACTACGCCAAAACAGATGAATAGCATGTTTTCCATGGGGTTACGCTCTGCGAAGAACCACATGTTGTCTGGGGCTCCCGATGCATCAAATAACAACTGGAAGTAAACGTTTTCAAGAATGATGCCGATCGTTAGCACGAGGGCGATAAAAAATGCGCGGCGGTGGCGACCGAGTAAGGCATGTACCGATTCGTCCTTGGTGGTTATGTAGCGGTGTGCAAGGAATGCGTATGAGAAAAATAACAGCAGTTCACGCTGTAGATAGAACATGAATTCACGCCACTGGAGATCGGTGATAGCTACAAACAAAAGCGAGCTTGAGATTGTCCATACGATAATGGGTACATACAGCACTGGTTTGCGTTTTTCACCAATGTAGTAGCAGATGGCCATCCAGAGAAAGAGAAAGGTACCTAACCCGGTAATGATGGTTGCAAGGGGATTGCCCACTTCCCAGAATGTTTCTGCCTTAAATACAGCGTCGGGAGTTACAAAATCATCTTTGAAGACAAGCGATACATCGAAGAAGTAAAAGATAAATCCGATTGCAATAAACAGAAACGACCGTCGCCGCGAAACAAAGTAGGCTGAAAAACTTGTTGCCGCAACAATCGTATAGAACAGCATGATGATGAGGGTGTAATAAAACAGAACCGTATACATCATTGCTTTGAGTGCCTTCTTCCTCCCAAATGATATGTATATCCGACGAGTGGTTTATGCGAAAGTGTACGCTAAATCGTTCTTATTTGAAGACCCTATGAATCATAAGCTATCTACCTGCGGTTTAAGGGAGAACTAATTTTGTAGAAAATATGGTATGCACTAAATACATCTTCAGCGCAACTCGTTTAGCACCCGTTTATATCTCCTACACCCACTCCGCGCTTACTAAAATTTATTCTATCAAGGTGCGCGGGGGTGCGCACCAACGCTTGGATGCCCGGATACGCTTTTCTTAAAGCAGGCGCGAAGGGGCGCGCGGCAGACAGTAAGGCGCAAAACGGCCATCCTCGGACAAACAAGGAGGAATCGTGGCTGAAGCTACCGCTACTGCGGCCCCTCTGGCCGCCGAAGGCTCTCCAAAGAAGGAAAAGAAAAAGTTTACTTTCCCTTCGGCCTTCACCATTCTGTTCATCGTGACGATTCTTGCCGTCGTGTGCACGTGGTTCGTGCCGGCTGGCCAGTATTCGAAGCTCATGTACGATGCAGGCAGTGGCAGCCTGCAGATAACCTCACCAACTGGGGAGGTTACTACGGTCGAAGCAACCCAGGAATCACTTGATGCCATGGGTGTAAAAATCGACATTAGTCAATTTACTGGTGGCGCCATTACCAAAGCCGTTTCTATTCCAGGAACGTACGAAAGCTTGCCGCAGCATCCCGTTAGCGTTACCGAGATTCCCTTCGCCATGGTTACTGGTGTTATCGAGGGTATCGACGTTATGGTATTCATCCTGTGCTTGGGTGGCTTGATTGGCGTCGTTAAAGCGACGGGCGCGTTTGAATCGGGGCTTTCCGCTCTCACAAAAAAGACAGTTGGACGCGAGTTTCTGCTGGTCTTTGGCGTGTCCTGTTTCATGATCTTTGGCGGTACCATGTGCGGTATAGAAGAAGAAGCGGTTGCCTTCTATCCCATACTTGCCCCGGTGTTCATAGCTTTGGGCTACGACTCCATCGTGACGGTTGGCGCCATCTTCATGGCGAGTTCCGTAGGTACTACCTTCTCAACGGTTAACCCCTTTAGCGCCGTTATTGCCTCTAACGCAGCTGGTACTGTGTTTACTGAGGGCATGGGTATTCGCCTATTTGGCCTTATTGTTGCTTCGATTGTGTACCTGCTGTATCTGCGCTGGTACGCAAACAAAGTTAAGAATAACCCCGAGTTTAGCTATTCCTACGAGGATCGTGAAGAATTTAAGGCCATGTGGGACATGGAGGAAGCTGATGGCGAAAAACACGAGTTCACTATCCGTAAAAAGATCGTTCTCGTTATTTTCGTGTTTGCCTTTATCCTAATGATTATTGGTGTCATGCGTCTTGGTTGGTGGTTCCCACAGATGGCTGCTGAATTCGTGACGCTATCCATTTTGGTTATGTTTATTGGTGGATGGGGAAAGAAGGGCATCGGCGAAGCAAAGATGGTCGATGCGTTCTCGCAGGGCGCCTCAAGCCTTGTGCCGGTTGCCCTTATCATCGGCCTGGCGCGTGGTGTTAACTATGTGCTTAATCAAGGCCTGATTAGCGACACGATGCTGTACACTGCTTCTAATATGGTTGTGGGCATGAGTGGCCCGCTGTTCATTATATGCCTTGTACTTATCTTCTTCGTGCTTGGCTTTGTGGTGCCTTCGTCCAGTGGTCTGGCTGTACTGTCTATGCCTATTTTTGCACCGCTAGCTGATACCGTGGGTATTCCTCGTTGGATCATTGTTGGTGCGTATCAGTTTGGTCAGTACGCAATGCTCTACATTGCCCCGACCGGGCTGGTTATGGCAACTTTGCAGATGCTGAATATGAAGATGTCGCACTGGTTCAAGTTTGTCTGGCCGATGATGGTGTTTACTCTGGTGTTCGGCAGCGCAATGCTTGCGATTTGTACCGTAGTGTTCCACGTTTAAAAGGTAAAGGACAAAACTATAAGAAAGGTGTCCTTCATGGGCGCCTTTCTTATCTTATGCACGGCACCTGCCGTTCTTATGCACGCGAGCTATTCAGTGGGTTCTTCGACAAGGGGGTACCTTTTTTATCGGTAGCTTTGCCTGCTTTATTACCTTTTGCTGTAGTGGATCGTTTCCGTTTGGCTGGCTCTTCCTCAGCAGGGGCAACGTTATTTTTAAATTCTGCCCAGGTGGTCTTCTTAGTTTTCGCGATTTTCTTGAGTTCGTCGTTCCAGCGTTTTGTGGCTTCTGCCGCTGGTAAAGTGGTCTTAAAGGCATGTGCGAAAAGCGCACGCTCGGGACGATTCAATCCTGGTACGACAACAAGTAAGGAAATCGTCGGATAACCCATGCGATCGCAATAGGCGCACAGGATGTTTAAGTCGTCTAGATAACTGCGCTTCCAGCTGCTCGCGCCAAGCTCATGCGCTAGCTCTCCTTCATCAATAAGCAGGCTTTCTGCCCCTTCTTCACGACGAGCTGCCACCCAATCGATAAGAACGGTAGCTATCTGTTTTTGGGAATCCGTTAGGGTTTCCATGGCACCTCTTTCCACGTGGTGTTTGCCTTATGGTACCGCAAAGGACTAACTGGAGAAACACACGGGTAACAGCCAATTTGCAAGCAGCTTCTCTGCGATAGAATATGCCTCGGTAAAAATCTTGCACCATGAGCGTTTTCCCAGTGGGGTATTTGAATCAAGGAGATCGGTATGATCGAAGTTAATAGTCGTCTCCATGGCTTTCGGGTGGATTCTGAAGAGGAACTTCCCGAGATTGATGGTCGCGCGTACACGATGTTTCATGAAGCGTCAGGTGCGCGTTTGTTGTATCTGAAAAACGATGATGACAACAAGGCATTTTCTATCACGTTTAAGACGCCACCGGCCGATGATACGGGTGTCTTTCATATTCTGGAACATTCCGTGCTGTGTGGATCGGACCGATTTCCGGTAAAGGAACCGTTCGTGAATCTCTTGAAAACGTCGATGCAGACGTTTTTGAATGCGTTGACCTTTCCGGATAAAACAATGTATCCGGTGGCCAGTACAAATGAACAAGACCTGCTTAACTTGGTTGATGTGTATCTTGATGCCGTACTCAACCCGGCTATCTATCACGACAAGACTATTTTTCAGCAAGAAGGTTGGCATCTTGAGATCGATACCCCTGATGCCGCTACATCCAGTACTGTTAAGGCAGCAGACGCAAACAACAATCGCTTGAGCCTGCGGTACAACGGTGTTGTCTATAACGAGATGACTGGCGCGTTTGCTGATCCGGAAAGCGTGCTGTACCATGCGATGCTGCGGGCACTGTTTCCTGACAGTTGTTATGCCTTTGAAAGTGGTGGACATCCGCGTGCTATTCCCGATCTGACGTACGAATCGTATCTCGATACCCATGCGCGGCATTACCGCCTTGATAATGCCTACATCGTGCTCTATGGCAACCTTGACATCGATCGCATGCTTGCTTTTCTTGATGAACGTCATCTATCCCGTGCTCAGGTGCGCTCACGTACCGCACCGAATCCTGTTGGGTCGTTTGCGCCGCGTCGTGCTGTGCACGAGGTCGAATATATGGATACCGCGCCCGAGAACGCCTGTGTTGGACTGGCCTATGTGGTGGGGGATGCAAACGACTTTGAGCGAACCCTTGCGGTTGATGTACTGCTTGATGCGCTGGCAGGGGGTAACGAATCGCCCATCAAGCGAGCCGTGCTTGATGCCGGTTTGGGTGGCGACTTTGCTGCTTATATGATGGATGCTCAAGCACGTCCTGCGGTACTCTTTACCTTGCGTAATGCCAAAGAAGGGGTGGCCGATAAACTGCGGCAGGTAGTGGAATCGGAAGTAAAACAGCTCGTATCCGAAGGTATTCCGCGCGATATTCTTGAGGCATCTCTGTCACAACTTTCATTTGCGCTGCGCGAACGCGATCGCGGTATAGCCGATGGTGTGTACCTTTCCATGAGTGCTCTTTCGGGTTGGTTATACAGTGAAGATGCTGCCACAACGTATCTGCATTACGAAGAGCCGCTTGCTCGCATGCGCGCTGGACTTACTACGGACTATTTCGAAGAGGTACTGCGTAGCCTTATTTTAAAGAGCGATCATATGACTCTTGTTGACTTGCAGGCACGTTCGCGGACGGGTCTCAGCGATATTCAAAAACGCCTTGACCAACTTGCGGAGAATTTAACCGAAGCGGATATTCATACTATCGAACAAACAGTAACGGATTTGCGTGCACGGCAGGAAGCCCCTGATACTCCTGAAGATTTAGCGACTCTGCCGCACCTTGGGGTGGCTGATATTGGCGCTGCTCCATATGAGACACCACTTGCTGTTTTGGATAACAGGCCGATCAGTTGTCTCTATCATGATTTACCGACGCGCAACATCGACTACGTGAACTACAGTTTTAATATGGGCTGCCTTACCTGGGAAGACCTTCCGTATGCTTCATTGTTAACGTCGCTTTTTGGGAGCCTTGCAACCGCGGAACGTTCAGCTGCTGACATAGATGTGCTGTCTCGCCAGCATTTGGGCGCCCTGCGTTTCAAGATCGATACCGATGTCGAAGCGGAAGATACCAGCAAAGTAGCATGTCGTTTTACGATTTCTGTGGCGACATTGGCCGAAGAGCGACCCTTTGCGATATCGATTCCCCGTGAAGTATGGGAGTCAACGTGCTTTGATGATGCCCAGCGCATACGCGATATTCTTATACAACGACGCATTGGTATGGAGCAATCGTTTGCAAACGAAGGACACACCCGTGCTGCTGATCGTGTTGCATCGTATCTGTTCCCTTCAGGCGTGTTGCTTGAACAGATCTATGGCGTTGACTTCTATTTCTTTCTGAAAGATTTGATCGATCACTTTGATGAGCGCTTCGAGGATTTAATAGCGCGTCTTGATGGAGTGCGCCATCGCTTGTTTGTGCGTGAAGGATGCACGGTGAGCTTTACCGGCGACCGTGAAGAACTTGATGCGTTTTGGAATGAAGCGGGCGATTTAGGATTGCCATGTGCACAAGCAGGGGAGCCGAATGTCCTTTTGATTCCCGCACCACAGGTGAAACGCGAAGCCTTTGTGGTGCCATCCGATGTTTGCTTTGTGGCGAAAGGCGCCGATGTCTCTGCATTTGGAACCTATGATGGCAAGTGGGGTGTACTTGCAAATGTTCTCTCGCTTGATTACCTATGGAACGAAGTGCGTGTCAAGGGCGGCGCGTATGGCGTTGGATTCCGTCGTACACCGATGGGCTACGCGCGTTACACGTCGTTTCGCGATCCGCATGTAGACGAGACACTCAGCCGATATGATGTGGCAGGCCAATGGCTTGCTTCCTTCAGCCCAGACACAACAGAAATGGAAGGGTACATTGTGAGCACGGTTGCTTCGCATGACGCGCCAGTCAAGCCTTGGGTTATTGCCAGGCGACAGGACAGTGCCTATTTTTCCCATTACCCGGCAAACTGGCGCGAACAGTTGCGCGATCAGGTTTTGGCAACGACGCCCGAAATGCTTCGTTCATGCGCACTATCCCTGGAGGCGATTGCTGCATCGGATGCTGTTTGCGCGTTTGGCAGTAAGGCGCTTCTTGAAGGGGCGCGTGCAGGAACCTTCGATACGGTTGTTACGCTGCTTGAAAACCAGTAGTTTGTATCAGGAGCAAGGATCTATACGGGCTGAAACTTGTTCTGGTTAACCTGTCCTATCGGAATAGGATATGGCATTCAGGTTGATATAGGAAGTGAAATCCATACGAGACTGTATGGTGGTCGGTGGTGCTGGTAGCAGATAAAGGGGATGTATGAAATTGTCAGATGAAACCGCGCAATACCACAAGGTTCCTAATCCTCAGACAGCAACAGATCACCCTGCCTTTAATGCTTTTGTCGAAACAATAGCCATTCTGCGTGCCCCCAATGGTTGTCCGTGGGATGTAAAGCAGACGCACGAATCTATTGCTAAGAATATGCTCGAAGAAGCCTTTGAAGCGGTGGCGGCCATTGAAGAAGCGGATCGAGATCATCTGATTGAAGAATTAGGCGATGTACTTCTACAAGTGGTACTGCAGGCTCAGATAGCCGCTGATGCAGGTGAGTTTACGATTGATGATGTAGCACAGGCAGTGAACGAAAAAATTATTCGACGGCATCCGCATGTGTTTGGGGCCGAAGCGGCTCTCAGTGTAGCGGGAATCGATATTGCGTCGGTTAAGGACGCCGATGATGTTGCTGGGTTGTGGGATGTCGTTAAAGCGCACGAGCGAGTGCTGAAGGATGCCGCACGGGCAGAAAAGTTGCGTGCGCAAGGGATTAATGCGGATGTTCCGCGTGGTCTACTTGAAGATGTCCCCGCTGCTCAACCCGCGCTTATGCAAGCACAAGACATCTCACGAAAAGCAGTCGGTTGTGGTTTCGATTGGGAAGATGTCGAAGGCGTTTGGGATCAGGTGCGCGAGGAAATAGACGAATTCAAGGCAGCTCCATCTCGTTCGCGTGAAGCTGAAGAAGAGTTCGGCGATATTTTATTTTCTCTCGTCAATGTTGCCCGCAAAGAACATCTTGATGCCGAGACATGTCTGCGTCGTTCCTGTGATAAGTTTCGTCGTCGCTGGGCTGCTATGGAAGCGCAAGCTTACGCCATGGGGCGACGCATCGATAGTTTTTCGCCTGATGAATTGGAAGAACTCTGGCAACAGGCAAAATGCACACTATCATCAGGCGCATGATATACGAATGTTGTCGCTGGGCTGCTATGGAAGAGCAGATTTACACCATGGGGTGCCGCGTTGATAGTTTTTCGCCTGTCTATCAATGTTCTTCTGGAGCTTTTGGTTTACTGAGACTTTTCCTCATCTGGTTGTTTTCCAAGAAGTTTTGAAGTGCACTCGACATAGCATATGGACAATCTAGCTGTAATGCTTTCGGTGAACTCTATCTTCCACCCTTGTGATTCAAGATAGTGAAGATAGGTTTCTTTTGTCCATCGGTGTTCAAAACCTATTCCGACCATCTTAAGAATAGATGTCCAGAGTGCACCAATCTTGGCGTGGTTGACGAAGTTTGGAGCAATCAATAATCCGTCATTCTTCAAGACGCGTCTGATTTCTTGTAAAGCCTTGTCGGGCTTCTTCATGATATGAAGTGCGTTGGCAATGATAACGACATCGAAAGCACGGGCTGCATAAGGAAGATGGGTTGCGTCTGCAACTTCAAAGATAAGGTTTTCTGGATGTGTACCTTTTTGTGCTTCTTTGATCATGCTAGCAGAATAGTCTGTAGCGGTAACGGTTTTTGCCGCAGAAGCAATATGTTTTGCCAGAAGTCCCGGTCCTGTCGCAATCTCAAGAACTGTTTTGTCTACTACGACGTGCGAGATGTGGTCATACATCCACTGGTATGCCTTTTTATCAGGGATCATAGCGCGCTGGTAGAAAGGGGCATACCAGTCCCAAATGGTCTTTTTCATGATAATAGACTCTCCATTCAGATACAGTAAGGGGTAAAAGGAAGACATTTTCTTTGGCGTGTAGAGAGGTTAAAAGACTAAACGAAAGGGCCTAGACGAATCTAGACCCTGAAAATTTGGTGGAGCATAGGGGGATCGAACCCCTGACCTCATGGCTGCCAGCCATGCGCTCTCCCAGCTGAGCTAATGCCCCATAAAGCGTTGAATATCTTAGCAGACATCACAAGAGGGTCAAGCAATAATTCTGGTAAAGTGAAGTACCAGATGCGCACCAAGGAGAGGAACTCGTTATGCCTAAAGCTCTGCGAATTGCGTTACCTATCGTGCTTCTTGCGTCGGTCTATTGTGCCTTTGCGGCATCAATGCAACCCGATTCAGGTGATGCAGCCGATGCTGTCATGAATATATGGTTTGCGTCGATGATTATTATTGGCATGGCGAATGTTGTTAACGCTTGCCTTGATCGTGGTGAAGGCAGTCCGCGACGGCTTGCATTCTGGGATATGCTGCTCAAACTATGCCTTATTCCGTTCTATCTTTTTGTGTTTGTGGGCGGTCTGCTTCTGTCCTTTGTGCTGGCGATAATACCTGGTTTCATTTTTGTGACGCCTATTTTGGCAGCTATGCTCGCCGTCATTGATTATGTGCTGCTGTTACTTACTTCTTCGTATGGTTTTGCTTCGGTTGTGCGTGCGCAGAAGCAAGGACTTATTACTAAAGGAACAGCAGTAGTGCTTGGCATACTGCATGTATTCTTTGTTGCTGATGTTGTGGCGGCAATTGTGCTGTACGCAATGATACGCAATGCAGAAAAACCGGTACTTACTGCCGGAAGTCCGTCAGAGTCATAAACCCCTCAAGAAGCTTTTCGAAAAACTGATACCCACGTAAAACGGTATTTGTAACACGTTGGCCGACGTTGAAGCTCTGGGCGTATAACGCATTGGCGTACGAGTTATCTTGTGCCCGAGAAGTCTAACTGTCTGGTCTGGTACAATCGCGAATAATATATTGGCTTGGTGGAGATGCCTCGATAGGCGTAGGTACGTTAAAGCGTGCTTGGGGAAATGCGGGTGAAAATCCCGCGCTATGCCAGTAACCGTAAACCTTCTTCGGCATTACTGCGTCTGAAGGAAAAGTCGGAATGCCCGCCACCGCTTTCGAGCCCTGGAAGTGAGGTTCCGACCATGTTCGGACATCGTTCTCTATGCTTTAATGCAACGCGTTCGTCATACGAGTATGTCTCTGCAGCTGACACAGCGAATGCATCAGATGCTTCAACATCTATTGCGCCATTACCTTCTGCCATGTTGCGCGTCCTATTAGCCATTGTGCTTGCGGTATCGCTGTGTCCACTTCCCACGACAGCTTACGCGCTTGATGAGGAATCTTCTGCCCAAGCGACACCTTTATCTGCTTCATCTGCTGAAAACGCACCTAGCTCGGTATCGTCGACTGCGACAGATTTGGAATCATCTGCGACGGAATCGTCCGAAACATCTGCAGTTTTTGCTGATCGTGCGGCAGTTTCAAACGACGATGATGACGACTACTGGTCTGGCGATGACGATGACTGGCCTGGAGACGACGATGACGATGATACTGACGACAATACCGGTAGCAGTTCATCAACTGGCTCAGATTCGAGTGGCACTTCCGACAACACGAGCACTACAGAAAGCGATGCCTATCTTGATTCGGTCGTTGCCAAGCTGACCGGCGAAGGATTCTCTGGTTGGATACCAAAGCTTACGTACGAAAGTGATACCAATATCAATCAGGTGCTTATTAATCACCTGAAGGATCTTGGGGTAGATACAACGGGTCTTACCGTTACGGTAAGCGAGGTGACATTTGCAAACACCAACCCGAATGCACAGGTTGGCATCTCGACGAATGAAACCGATAACGGCGCTATTACCTACTATAAGGGTGATCCCGATAAGGTTGGGTCATGGGCCACGCCTTCGCTCCAGCGGGTCAACAAAATTGTCTTTAAGCTATCGCATGACGGTAAAACAAAGGAATATAGCCCCGCGCGCACGTTTGCTGTTCCATGGAATACTGATGCAGCAAAGACTTTGTTGGAATCAAAAGCCCAGGTACTTTCTCTGTCTTTTGCCGCTGGTGATACTGCTTTATCGGTTACAAAAGATTTCCCGCTTCCATCAAAAATACCTGGTGTCAACTGGTCGACTATTTCCTGGTCGTCTTCATCAACAGCCATTACCGTGAAACCTCCTTTGTATAAACTGGGCGATGGGAGCGCGGTAGTAACGCGACCTAACCAAGATGAGCAAGTTGTTCTTGAGGCTACTATTTCTGGACTCGCTAACTTTGGCATGCCTGAAGGAGCATCCGTCACCCGTTCGTTTACGGTTTCTGTAGCGGGTGATTCAAGTGCTATTGAAGCGGAGCAACAGGCACTTCAACAGAAAGTGGATGCTGCATTTACGACGGGAGCACTGAAGTACAGCGACAGCACAGCCGCTCTTAATCCAGAGAGCATAACTGACGATATGCAGCTGCCTCGTCCACGTACGCTTAAAGTCGATGGTAAACAGTATTCCATTGCCTATCAAGCCTCAAATGATGCGCTTACTATCAATGGGTATCGGGCAAATGTGTTGCGCCCCGAGCCAGGTACGCCTGCTCGCAGTGTTGATATAACCCTGACCGTTACCAGCAAGAAGAACCCCGCCATTTCTGCCAGCAAGAAGCTGCAGTTAACAATTGAGCCAATCGATCAAGCCGATGTGCAGGCAGAACTTAACTTAATGGCGCAGGCGAAGGCCGCCTATGGTAACGCATTGGCTGCCGGAAAGGATGCGGCAGCACTCACCGGTAACCTCCATCCCTTCCAAAAGGCCTATATCGCTCAGGATGGATCGCTTACCTGGGCATATACAGCCGCAGATGCTCGTAGTGCCGTCCAGGGTATTGTGCCGGTTGAACTGCCGGGTTATGACAGTATGGGGTCATCAGATCAGGCACGCCTGTTTGCCTCGAGCTCTCCAGCGACGATTGCTAACGAAACACTGCGTCTGACACGTCCTGACTACGATACTGAAGTCACTGTTTCGTCGGTACTTTCAAGTGAAAAGTATGCGCGGTATGCCCTGCGCTATCCCGATAATGCTGATTTCAAAGCACTTGCGTCCCAGCCAGTATCAGCGAAATTTACGGTTTTTGGTACAAAAGGCCATGTCCTTCACCTTGATGTTTCGTGTTCCATCATCGGGGTTGACTCCTTTGGTGCCGATCAGCAATGGGTATCAGAGACACCACTTACGGTAGAGCAAGGAACTACTGCCGCACAGGTGACCGAGCAACTACTCAGCGCTGCGGGTCTTCTTCATGAATCACAGGGCGCAGGAGACACCGGGGCAGGAAGCGACTACTACCTTTCCAGTATTACATCGCCTTTAACAGGTCATTCGCTTTCCTGGGACCAAGCAACAGGGAAGTACTGGCAGTTATTTGTGAATGGTTTGCCGTCTCAGGTAGGTGCTGGTGCGGTAGTACTTCATGCTGGTGACTGCATTACGTGGTACTACTCTGCGTATGGGCAATCACTGAATGATGAAGCGCATCTGCAGGTATCTTGCAGCGTGATCGGTCCTAATGCAACAGGACAGCAAGTTTTCTGGGTGCCACTTTCTACGGTTTCACTTCCTTCGGGCGCGACAGCTGCTGACGCGAGCGAGATGATGCTCACACAGGCGGGACTCGTCCATGAATCACAAGGCACAGGTCCAAGCTATTACCTTGCCAAAATTGTTTCACCTTTTACCGGTGAAGCGCTTTCATGGAACCAGGAAACCGGACAATTTTGGCAGCTGTTTATTAACGGCACATCAGCCTCAAGCGGGGCAGGTTCCATTGCGCTTGCAGCAGGCGATAAGATCGAATGGATTTATTCGTCTGCCGATGAAACAATACCTGATCCACATGGATCAATCGGTACTGTTGCTGTTGATCCCAATGCTCAGGGAGATCCAACACTTTCATCTGATTGGCCGACCTTTGCTGCGCACGGGCCAAGCATGTCGGGCGCGGATACGCCAACGCCCGACCAAAGTGCTCATGCCATCTGGACTGCTCACCTCAAAGATGCAAATGACTGGTCGACGTATGCGAGTGATCCGATTCTTGTCGGAGATACTGTTCTGACAGCTGTTGGTTCTGAATTGCAGATGCGAAGTGCTCAAACGGGCGACATTATTGCCTCGACACCCTTAGCAGCACCCATCGATTCAGTTGCGCGTATGACATTTAAGAGCGGCATCGTATACGTTCCTTTGCATGGAGGACGCATGCAAGCTATTGCTGTCACGTCGTCGAGCCTAACGACCAAGTGGTATACCGAGTCGCTTCCCGATGTAGGGGGCAACGCGATGCAGTCGCTGTCGAACGTGACCGTTGCGAACGGATGCGTGTACTTTGCAGCAACAGCAGCTACGTGGTCGGCCAGTACGGGCGGCTGGCTTGTTTGTTTAGATGCAGCTACGGGCGCTGTGCGATGGAAACAGAAATCTGCATCAGCTGGATACTACTGGTCTGGTTCTACTGCGGTTGCTTCGTCATTGGTTGTTGCTGATGATGCGGGGAATTTGCAGAGCATTAATGCAGCGAGCGGAACGGTGACATCAACCATTTCTCTGGGGGCTGGCGTCCGTTCAGGTGTGATAACGGATACTGATGGGCGCCATGTGTACGCAGTCTCAACTGATGGCGTACTACACAAGGTTGCAATTGATAGCGATGGTGTCTTACATGCCGATGGATCGGTAAACTTTGCTGCGTCGAGCACGTCGACACCGGTATTGGTTGGCGGAAAAATATACGTTGGTGGTGCAGCACATACTACTCATGCAACTGAATGGGGTAGTGCACCCGATGGTCTGCTGGCGGTTATCGATGCGCAGACACTTACAGTGGAACACGCAATTTCTTCCTTAGAGGAAGGTGGCGCAATTGGCGCAGATGTGAAGTCAGCGCCTCTCGTGTCAACACAAGACGGGCAGACCTATGTGTATTTCACTGCCAATACGCCCCCGGGTGGCGTCTACGTGTACCGGCTTGGGGATGCAACTGCTCGTGAATTGTTTGTACCTGAAGCCGATGCTCAGAACTATTGCCTAGCGTCACCTATCGCTGCATCTGACGGCTCGCTCTATTACGTGAACGATTCGGGAAACCTGTTTAAACTGGTTGCGACACAGAAGCCTTTTAACCCCGACAATCCGAATACACCAGAAAAAAAGGTGCCAGTAACGCCGCATAATCCAGACGGTCTGAACAATCAGACTGGTACATCAATTGGAAACGGTCCCGCTTATAATGATGCTTCGTCGGTGCGCTTTGCGCTACGTTCGAATGTGTTGGATAGTCGCGCGACAGGAAGTGCTCTTGAAGCGTCTGAAGAGCAAGTATCGAGTGCAAGAGCTTCTTCTGAAGCGGCCGCGTCAAAGCTTGATGCCGCTGCAAGCGGCACACGGACACCGTCAGAGTCTTTAGATGGAGCAGTACCAGTAATGCTTTCTGAAGATGCTGTCGATCAGGTAAATCAGTTGCCAATTTGGGCAGTAGCGGGTCTTGTTGTTGGGATAGCTGGTCTTTTGATTCTTGTGTTTGGTCGGCGTCGCTCAAAGGATGAAGATAAATGAAGGACGCACGGTGGCGTTGGATAGCCACAGCTGCTTGTTGTGTACTGATTGTCGTCAGCGCATGGACACTCGGCTCATATTTTCTTGGGTCCTCTGGCGCATCAGAAGATCTTTTTACTACCGTTGCACCAGCTGAAAGTGATGCTTCATCAGGTGTAACAACAACAGGTGACCTTATACCTAAACAAGAGGACGACACAGCCGATCAAAGCGATGGTGCTGCGGGTGAAGATACGGGATCATCGGATGACCCGACACCTCCTTTAGCCGCTGCAGATAGTGCATATGCCACCCAGTCGGGCGACCCGCAGTCGAGCGACAGTTCGAGTCGCTCGTCGGATGGCTCCTCAGTGGCAGGTGGTAGCTCTGCTTCATCTGCAACGACAAGCGGTTCATCTTCGTCATCGTCTTCTTCGGGGGACCAGTTAACTCACATTCAGGTGAATATAACGGTTGATGGCACCGCAGCTGGATCGAATATATCATCGGCATTGCTGTCGATTCCCGCCGGGTCAACGGTCTATGATGCGCTGAAAGCGACGGGCGCTTCAGTGAATGCGCGCAGTACTGTCTATGGTATGTATGTAGCGGGAATTAACGGCTTAGCTGAAAAAGAATATGGCGCCCAGAGTGGATGGATCTACTATGTCAATGGGCAGTTTGCCGATCGGGCGTGTGATCGCTGGCGTCTTTCCGAAGGCGACTATGTTAAATGGGTTTATGTGAGTGACAACTAGCTGTGCCAATACAACGAAGTAGCGCCGAGATGACGACAAGTTTTGATATTTTGCATCCAGCGGTGCAGGCAGTGTGGTGTGCGTTAGCGCTGGGGCTTACTATGACCGCATTTCATCCGGTGCTTGCTCCGATTGCTCTTATGGGCGGCTTTGTTGCAAACAGCATGGTGCAAGGGGTACAACATACCGTTGCTTCGCTGCGGTGGCAGTTGCCTTTATTGATTTTAATAACTCTTGCTAATCCGTTGTTTTCGGCTTCAGGATCGACACTGCTTATTCAGGTGGGTCCATGGGCACTCGGTACTGGCGAGGTGTTTTTGAATATTTATGCAGAAAGCCTCGCTTGGGGCGCAGTGGCTGGATGTGTGTTTGTGGCTTCAATGCAATGGTTTGCGTTTACCGCTCGGCTTATGACATCCGACAAAGCAATGGCACTTTCGGGACCTTTTTTGCCGACAGTCAGTCTTATGGTGTCAATGACTCTGCGCCTTATGCCTCAGCTTGCCCGTCGCGGTCAGTATATCAACGCAGTTTTGCATGCGTGTACATCGGCCGGACCTGCACAGGCAGGCATGCAAAAAGGAATTTCTCAAAGGATTGCTCAACACGTGCGGATGCTTTCTTCTTTGATGGTGTGGGGTATGGAAGACTCACTCGAGCGATCACGTGTCATGCGAGCACGCGGGTGGGGAAATGCCAGCACACACACCCGTTATCGCACGCGGCGCTTTCGCTGCGCCGACGCTATCGCGTTGGCGGTAGTACTAGTGCTCGGTGTACTCTGCGCGGTACTTGCTTGGGTGGCTTGCAGTCAATTTACGTTCTATCCCAAGATGAGTACGCTTATTTGGTGGTGGGGATATGGGGCATATGCCATGTTTTTTCTCGTGCCATCGTTTGTCGTGGTGCTTGAAAGGGTGAGATGGTAGTAATGCATACATGTGCCATGGGTCGACCCCCTGCATTGGAGTGGTCGCACTTTACCTTCGCCTATCCCGGCGGTCAGCCATTATTTGCTCCGATTGATATCGCTGTGCGTGAGGGCGAGTTCGTTTTGTTTGTGGGGGATACGGGCAGTGGCAAAACCACACTTTTAACAAGCGCGAAGGCAGAAATTGCTCCTGCTGGTGAACGGAATGGACACATTAAGCTGTTTGGGCACGAGGTGTGCGAGGGGCAGAGTGATATCGCTTATGCAGCACAAGATCCGGATAACCAACTCATCTGTGATACGGTGTGGCATGAAATGGCCTTTGGACTTGAAAATGCAGGTACTCAGCCCGATACCATGCGTCGTCGAGTAGCGGAATCAGCATATTTTTTTGGCATTGGCAATCTTATGCATCGTTCGGTCGAGAGCCTTTCTGGTGGTCAGAAGCAGGAAGTGAATTTGGCTGCTGCCTTAGCGCTTCAACCGCGCATTCTCTTGCTTGACGAACCCTGTGCACAGCTCGATCCGGTGGCAGCAAAAAACTTTCTCCACTTGCTTTTGAGGGTCAATCGTGAACTGGGAATAACCGTCGTCGTTGCAACGCATGAACCTGAACAAGTTGCAAATTATGCGACGCGATGTGTTGAGCTTTCCACTAGGGGAGCGCGGCCCCTTGATTTAGAACGCTTTGCTACCCGTCCACTTGATGTGCGTTGTCTTGACGTAAGCCTTGACAAGATTCCTCATGAAGACAGCCTTGTTCAAGAAAATGGGCAGGTGAGCGATAGTTCTCAAGCTTCTTTGGAGCAGCGAGTAAAGGGTAGCCATGCGCAGCAGGTGAATGCTGACCATACGCAGGGCATGCCGACAATCAGTAGCAATAAGTTTCGCTTCAAAACGGCTACTTTTCGATCGACGGTATCGCTGCGTGATGCCTATGTACGTTATGGAAAAGGCGAAAGCTGGGTATTGTCCGGATGTGACTTTGAAGCTCAGCCAGGGAGCGTGCAAGCTATCGTTGGCGGTAATGGATGTGGGAAGTCGACATTACTTCTTGCACTTGCGGGCATCTTACGGTTAGAGCGCGGGCGCCAAAAAAATAGTCTGGCTGCCCACCAGGCATTTCTTCCTCAGGCACCGCAGGCGCTGTTTACGTGCGATACGGTTGCCGAAGAACTGACCGACTGGCAGGCAAACAGCACCTATTCTGATGCTGATATTACCCGACAGATGCACGATCTTGGTCTCGAGGGCCTTGCCAATCGCAACCCGTTGGATCTTTCAGGTGGTCAACGGCAGCTTGTGGCCTTTGCAAAACTTGCGCTGACTAATCCTCATCTCCTGCTGCTCGACGAACCGAGCAAGGGTCTTGATGCGCAGACAAAATGCGTGCTTCGGCGCGAGCTGCGCAGAATGGCCGATCAAGGCTGCACCATTATTTTAGCGACGCATGATCTACCGTTTGCGGCACTTGTTGCCGATCGGGTATCGCTGCTATTTGATGGGCAGATGGTTTGTAGTTTGCCCCCACAGGAATTTTTCCGCGAGAACCTTATTTACCAAGCGCAAGCTAACCGTTTCACCGATTTAGTTATCGCTGAAACTAGTAAGTAGGGTAGGACAGATGCGTACACGCTGGATCGCTGAAATGGTTATTCTCTGTTTGGTCCCTGTCGGACTGGGTGCGTGCGCGTGGTTTCAGTGGGATGCCAGTGCTCTTCTTTCATTTGTCGTAGCGGTTGCAGCGATTGTTCTATTTTTCGTTGATTTCGAAACCAGTAAGCCTGCGTTGCGTCAGATTATGCCGACCGTGGTACTTGCTGCTCTTGCTGCTGCAGGGCGTATTCTGTTTGCACCAATACCCGATGTCAAACCAGTATCAGCTATTTGCATTTTGGCTGGTGCCGTATTTGGCCGGCGCTGTGGGTTTATGACCGGCGCGCTTGCAGCACTGGTGTCAAACTTCTTTTTTGGTCAGGGGGCTTGGACACCGTGGCAGATGTATTCATGGGGGCTTGTTGGGTATCTTGCCGGCGTGCTATCTGCGCAGGGCTGGCTGGATCATAAACCGATTCTGTATACTTACAGCTTTCTTTCGGCGCTGGTGTTTGGGCTCATCATGAACGGTTGGTATGTTATTGGATTTGTTCATCCATTGACGTGGGAATCGGTGCTGTTGGCGTATGCCGCGGGGTTTCCCTTTGACGTGATTCATGGCGTTGCGACGGTGGGTTTTACCGCAATCATATATTGTCCCTGGAAGCAAAAGCTGGTGCGTATGAGGGAAAAGTATGCTCTCAGTGGCTCTGCTTAGGAGATCGTGTGGCTAAGACGGTACTGGGCTAGAGGGAACTAATGTTCTGTCCTACTTAGTGGTTCTTTTAACAGCTACGGTCAGATGGCTACGACCACGGATCCTCTTCAAAGAGGGGTTCGGGAACACGGGCGTCGTGTATATCAGAGTACGGATCGTAGCCATCGTCATCTTCATTTGGTGCGCGAAAAGGCTGCCTGCTGTCTGGTGATGTAGATGAAATAGCTTTCTTTGCTGGTGTAGCAGCCGCCGACGGATGAGTGCTTGGCAGAGCAATATCGCCATCAGCTGGCGACAAATGACCACTTGGTGTAGCGCCATTATCGACAGCGACCGACGAGGGCGCGTTTAACAGAGAACCCTCATCGGCGGCTGCAGCTACGTAACCTACTTGTTTGCGATCTTTACACACAGCATCCTTATGTACGTCTTATTTATTGTCAGCTGTAGATACTGACTCAATCTGTTCGAGAATAGGATCAAGCGCATTGCCTACTTCATATTCCTCGACTTTGCCCGCGTCGCACAGGCGTGCAAAGTTCGGATCGATCGGAAGTGTTGCATAGGCAGGGATGTGGTACTTTTTAGCCACTTCTTTGCCCTGTGGTTCACCAAAGATAAAGTGCTGTTTGCCGCAATCGGGGCAGGTATAATAGGCCATGTTTTCGACCAGACCGAGTGTTTTCACATCCATCTGGCTTGCTAAGTTAACGGCCTTGCCTACGATCATCGACACGAGTTCCTGTGGTGCCGAAACCGTCACAATGCCATCGATGGGCAAACTCTGGAATACCGTCAACAGCACGTCGGATGTTCCCGGCGGCATGTCGACGAACATGTAGTCGATATCTCCCCAGTTCACTTCGTTAAAGAACTGGCGAATTGCCCCGGACACCACCGGTCCACGCCATGCTACGGGCATATCATCGGCAGGAAGCATAAGATTGGTTGACACAATCTTGATGCCACTCTGACTCTGTGCCGGAATAATGCCATCAGCATCAGCGGTAAGTGGGTTGCTTACGCCGAAAGCCTTAGGAATAGAAGGACCGGTAACATCGGCGTCGAGGATAGCTACTTTTTTGCCGCGCTTTTGTTGTGCGCTGGCAAGCAGACTGGTGATGAGGCTCTTGCCGACGCCACCTTTACCCGATACAACACCAATAACATGATGGATGTGCGAATTGCTGTTGGGTGAAAGTACTGTGGGTTCCGTCGCTTCAGCGCCGTGGCACCCTTGCAGCATTTGCTTTTCTTCTTCGCTTAATGATTCTGTATTTGCCATAAGCCTTAAGACCTTCTCTCGTCTAACTGATCTTGAGGCAATCGTAACACAAGCACTGCAGTTACTCTTAAGTGATACTGCCGAAGAAGCAAACTGTTCTGTTTGCCTGTGAGTAGTTTTGCGGTGACACAATGAGTTTATCAGTTACTCGCAGGATAAACCTCCAACGAGCACGCTATTAATCAGTAGGGATATACCGCCAATTATCGCATTATCCACCAGCGGAGATACGCTAAAATGCAAGACGTGCGATGCATGGCAGTCAGGCGGGCCTGGCGTTCAGGAAATGCGCATCGGCATGGGCGCCGCAACAGGCCGCTTACGTGAAAGCAGGTGGTATCATGGCAGCTCCCGCTACCGAACATGTACGCAATATCGTCTTGGTGGGTCAAGACGGCGCTGGGAAGACCTCCCTTGCCGAGGCGATGCTTCATGTTTCAGGGAAAACACCGCGTATGGGTACGACACACGATGGTAAGTCGTATCTCGATTACGATGAAGAAGAGATCCGACATCGATTTACCCTCGGCACTTCAATTGCTCCCATTCCGTACAAGGACTACAAGATCAATCTGCTTGATACGTCAGGGCAGCCTGATTTTATTGGCGATGCGCTTGCAAGTATGCAGGCTGCCGAAATGGCGATGTTTGTTATCGATGCGGCCACTGGTCCGCAGGTGATGACGACGCGTCTGTGGCATGAAGCCGAGCATATGCGCCTGTGTCGTTCGGTATTCATTAACCATATCGACCGCGAAGGCGCCAATTTCGATGTTGCCATGGCTACATTGCACGCGCGTTTTGGCAGTCGTTTGGGTGCCGTTACTCTTCCAATTGGGGAAGAGGCCGCTTTTACGGGCGTCATCGATATTTTGCGGATGAAAGCACGTTATTTCGAGGCGGGTGGCGAACGCGTCGAAGATATTCCCGAAGCGTATGCCGATGCAGCTCAGATAGCACGTGAAAAGCTGTGCGATCTGGTTGCCGAAGCCGATGACGAACTGATGATGAAGTATCTGGAAGGCGAAGAGCTTTCTCAAGATGATCTTGAAAATCTGTTGGATAAAGCCATTGCTCAAGAGATATTTATTCCGGTATTTGTGGGTTCCACAATTATCGAACAGGGCATTTTGAATCTCATGGAGGACATCTGCACGTACTTCCCGCACCCGCGCTCGCACGGTGCCTTTGTGCTCGCCGATGGGAAAGAGATCTTTATCGATGAGGCGGGTGAACCTGCTGCCTTTGTGTTTAAAACCATTGCTGATCCATACGTGGGGCGCCTGAGTTTTCTCAAGATTATTGGCGGCGTACTTTCTCCCGGTATTGAGCTGATCAATTCCCGCACAGGTAAAAGAGATCGACTTGCGCACCTGTATGTCATGATGGGCAAGACAACGGAAGATGTGAAGAGTGCGAAGGCGGGCGACATCATCGTTGTTCCTAAGTTAACCGACGCGCGTACGGGAGATACCCTTTCGGAATCCGGCGCACTGGCACTCGATCCGCTTCCGCTGCCACAACCGCTTTATCTGGTGGCTATCGAGGCCGATAACAAAAAAGATGAAGATAAGTTAGGGACGTTCTTAGCGCGCGCAGCCGAAACTGATCCGTGTTTGCATATCGAGCGCGATGAAGAAACCGGTCAGACCGTTATTCATGCGATGGGTGACACGCAAGTTGAAACACTGCTGGCGCGCTTGCAGTCTCAATCGGACGTTTCTGCCCATCTCGTGCCCTTGCGCATTCCGTATCGCGAAACCATTCGTTCATCTGCCGAAGCGCAGGGTCGACACAAGAAGCAGACTGGTGGTTCGGGTCAGTTTGGCGACTGCTGGTTGCGTATTGCACCCCATCCAGGTGAGGGCTATGAGTTTATTGACGAAGTAACGGGTGGACATATTCCACGCAATTACATTCCCGCTGTTGATAAGGGTGTGCAAGAAGCAATGGCTGAAGGGTTCCTTGCAGGGTACCCCATGGTGGACATTACCTGTGCAGTATTTGATGGGAGCTATCATTCGGTCGATTCCAACGAGATGGCCTTTAAAACAGCTGCTCGTATTGGTTTTCGAGCGGCGTGTGAAAAAGCGAACGTCGTTCTGCTTGAGCCCATGGCTAATATGAGTATTGAAGTGGGCGAAGCCTACGCCGGTGTGGTTATGGGAGACATTTCAACACGGCGTGGACGAATTGTCGGCACCGACTCAAACGATACGGGCGACACGATTATTTTGGTGCGCGTTCCGTATGCTGAAGTGGTTTCGTACACGAAGGATTTACGTTCGCTCACGCGGGGTACGGGGTCATATTCAATTGAGTTGTCCGGCTATGAAGAAGCGCCAGCCAATATTACGCAGAAACTTGTCGAACAATATCGCAAATAAAACGGTGCGGGTATTTCGCAGGTTTTCAGCTGATAGCCGATAGATCGCTTTGCAACTGGTGTATTGCACTAGAATAGGCGCATTATTTTACGACGATGGGAGCAGCTTATATGTGCGGCATTGTAGGCTATACCGGCGGCAAGATGGCAAAAGACGTCCTTATCGAAGGACTGGAGCGCTTGGAATATCGCGGCTACGATTCGGCGGGTATCGCCCTGCAGGATGCGGGGAAGCTCACGGTGGTTCATCGGGTAGGCAAAGTCAGTGGCCTTGCCGAAGTAGTGCGATTTCTTGATAACCCGGGTACCTGTGGTATTGGGCATACGCGTTGGGCGACACATGGTGCGCCGAGTGAGCGCAATGCGCATCCACATACGTCCTGTAATGGGGATATTGCGGTTGTTCACAACGGCATTATTGAAAACTTTGCTGAACTGCGGGAGCGTCTCGAAAAGGCGGGTCACGTTTTCACGAGCGATACCGATACCGAAGTAGTAGCACACCTCATTGAAGAAGCGTACGAAGGTGATCTGCGCGCCGCCCTTGCTGCAGCCTGTTCTCAGATAGTAGGGGCTTATGGCTTGGCAGTTGTCTGTGCCCAGGAACCAGGTCGCATTGTGGTAACACGGAAAGATTCGCCGATCGTGCTTGCTCATGGCGATGCGGGCAGTTACGTGGCCAGCGATATCATCGCGGTTATCGAGGCTTCGCGTGATGTGACGGTGCTTGGCGATGGTCAGTTCGCCATTATGGAGCCCGATGGTATTTCCTATACCGATGCAGAAGGTAACCCGATAGAGCCAAAAATCATGCATGTCGACTGGGATATCGACGTGGCGGAAAAAGGTGGCTATCCCGACTTCATGATGAAGGAAATCCACGAGCAGCCGCGCGTGGTGCGCGACACGCTCGCGGGCCGTATGACCAATGGCGTGCTCTCTATTGAAGAGCTTGGCATGACGCTTGAAGAATTACGATTGATCGACCGCGTCTATATTATTGCGTGTGGCACGAGCTATCATGCGGGTCTTATTGCGCGTCAGCTTATAGAAGGATGGTCCCGCATTCCGGTTGAGGTAGAGGTTGCGAGTGAATTTCGCTATCGCAACCCCATTATTACACCGTCTACCCTGGTAGTTGCCGTGTCTCAATCGGGCGAGACGGCTGACACGCTTGCTGCCATTCGCGATGCGCGCATCAAAGGAGCCAAGGTCTTCGGTATCACAAACGTTATTGGAAGTCCGGTCGCGCGCGAATCCGATGGCGTCATTTACACGAAGGCAAATAAAGAAATTGCAGTGGCTTCTACCAAGTCATTCTTAGGCCAGGTGGTAAGTCTGACCCTGCTAGCGATGGTGTTCGCGCAAGCAAAAGGGAAGCTTTCTATTCCTCAGATTCGCCTCCTCTTCAAGGAGCTTGCCGATACGGCTGAGCAGATCGAAATGGTTCTTTCTGATACCACCGATATCGATCGCGCAGCGCTGGCCTGTAAAGATGCTCATGATGCGCTGTTTATTGGCCGCGGAATGGGCGCAGCCATCTGCTACGAGGGTGCTCTTAAACTCAAAGAGATTAGCTATTTACATGCTGAGGCTTATGCGGCGGGCGAAATGAAGCATGGTCCGATTGCTCTTTTGACAGATGGATTCCCCGTTATTGCGGTAGCAACTCAATCGCCCGTTTATGACAAGGTCGTTTCCAATATTCAGGAAAGCAAAGCACGTGGTGCGCTGGTTATTGCTGTGGCAACTGAAGGCGATGAAGAAATCAGTCGATATGCTGATTATGTCATGTACGTACCAAAGGTGCGTGATGCGTTTTCACCCATTATTGCTTCGGTGCCGTTGCAGTTATTTGCCCGAGCTGTTGCTATCGCTCGTGGTTGCGATGTTGATAAACCGCGCAACCTGGCAAAGTCGGTGACTGTTGAATGAGCGAGCGCCCCATCGATACTGATGCCAGCTCCGGCGTTGATACCGCTGCCGACAGTAATGCCAGCATCGACACCGACACTGATATCAATGCCGGTGTCAACACCAATATCGATGCCGATGCTGGTACCAACCCCGACACCAATGCTGCTACTGCCGTCCCAGAATCAGACCCAGCCACTTCGGCCGAGCGTATTATGCGCAGTGCTGCCACTCCGCAGGCGACCGCTGGTGCGGTAGGGCTGGGGGTTGACCTGGTCAATATCGAACGCATGCAAAAGGTCATCGGTCGTTCTCCCACTTTTACAACGCGTGTGTTTACCGTCGATGAGCGTGCCTATTGCGATTCAACTGCGCAGCCGCATGTTCACTATGCCACGCGATTTGCCGCGAAAGAAGCGGTTCTTAAGGCACTTGGTACGGGCATTGCCCAGGGTATTGCACCGGCCGATGTCGAAGTGGTTCGCTTATCAACAGGTGCACCAAAGGTGCGCTTGCACCGCCGTGCTGCCGAACTCGCCAAGCACAAAGGCGTGCGTGATATTCCCTTGTCGCTGTCGTATACCCATCTTGATGCAGTGGCGTGCGCCATGGTTATTACTGACGATTCACAGCGTGCGCAGGCTGAACGGGTTGATCCCATGGAGGAATTGATGCGGCAGTTTAAAGAAGCGCGCACGTGGCTCGACGATATTCCAGCTCCTATTTCCAATCAGACGGAGGCACTTGCACAATGAGATCGTATGATGCATCGTCGCTTGCACAGTTGTTGCCGTATCCTCAGCGCGAGGCAAATAAGTACACGCGCGGAAAGCTGACGCTGCTGGTGGGGAGCCGAACCTATCCTGGTGCCGCGGGCTTGGCTGCCCTGGCAAGCCAGCGAGCAGGTGCTGGCTATTCTGAAGTCTATGTTGAGGACTCTGTTGTCTCGCAGCTTCAGATCTATCATCCTTCGCTTGTTGTGAAGGAATGGAGTGCGTGGGACATGACTGACGAGGTTGCTTCAACCGCTAAGCGCCCCCATGCCTATGTGGTCGGTTCGGGGTTCGATTCCCAGGATCCATTTATTGCTGGTATTACGCATCGCCTGCTCAAGCGCGCGCAAGCGCCCGTTTTGGTGGATGGTGGCGCACTCAAGCTGATGCCTGCGCGCAAGATACGCGATCTCTGCAAACGCCGCTATGAAAAAGGGTTTGCTACCGTTATCACGCCCCATGGGGGAGAAGCAAAAGTGATGGCATCAGTGTTTGCGCTGCCCACCGATGACCCAGAAGAACTTTCTTTAACACTTTCCCAGGCATATGGTGCCATTACTGTCTTAAAGGGCCCCGATACCTATATATCGGACGGCGACTCGACGTATCGGATGGAAGAAGGCACCGCAGCTCTATCCAAGGCCGGCACTGGTGATGTGCTTGCGGGCGTCATTGGTGCGTTTATGGCGCAAGCGATGGATCCGGTTGATGCGTGCGTGCTTGGCACAACCTTGCATGCGCGCTCGGGCGTATTAGCCGCCCGCGATTTGGGTCCGATCTCGGTTTGTGCAGAGGACGTGATACAGTATCTTCCGCAGGCAATACGTGCTCTTGAAAATGAAAGAACCGTATCGTGATCTGCGGTTGAAAGTAGCTCAGGATACTAATATATCTCTATTAGAGAGATCTAATTGAAAAGCAGTAGGTGGATGGCATCAGGATGGAAGAAGGGTAATCATGCCGAGCGCACGGTGGAAAAATGATTGGGATTTGGTAATTGGCGGTGTTGCGCTGCTGGTTATTGGGTTGGTATGCCTGTTCTATCCTGGTATGACACTTGCAATTTTAGCCATGCTCGTGGGCGTTGGCTTTTTGGTTGCGGGCGCTGCGAGCTTGGTATCATATCTGCGACTGCGCACTTACTTGCTGCCAGTACGATGGACATTGGGGTATGCCATAGTTGATGTTGTTATTGGCTTGGTATTCCTGCTTCATCCACTGGCGGTGCAAGCGGTACTTCCGTGGCTTTGTGGGCTGTTTGTTCTTTTGCTTGGCGTCTATGAAATGGTAGCAGCGCTTGGTTTGCGCGCAGTGGCTGTTGACGCTTGGCGCTGGGCTTTTGCAAGTTCTCTCATATCTATCCTGATGGCGCTCATTTTCTTTTTTGTACCACAGATATTGGCCATACTCATCGGTCTGTTTGCGGTAATGCAAGGTATATCGTTTATCGTGTATGGTTACTCCTTTTCTTCAAGTGAGCTGATGCGCTAATGGCGGACGACGCTACTCCTACGTTATTTGATCAAGACGATGTAGGCGCGCGTATTGAAGCGCTGCGTCGCGAAATAGAACATAACTCGTGGCTGTATTACGCGCAGGATGCTCCAGCCATTTCGGATGCGGCATTCGATTCACTTATGCGCGAGTTGCGCCAGCTTGAAGCTGAACACCCGGAGTTTTATGATCCAACATCGCCAACTCAGCGAGTGGGAGGCTATGTTGGCGAGCAATTTGCGGCAGTTACCCATGCCGAGCGGATGTATTCGCTTGATAACGCGATGGATCTAGACGAACTTGACGCCTGGATGGATCGTACGTTTGAAGCACTTGGGACCGACGTGCCTCTGTGTTGTGAACTCAAAATAGATGGCAGCGGTATTGCGGTAACGTATGAAGACGGACGACTCATGCGGGCTGCTACCCGTGGCGATGGCGTCGTTGGTGAAGATGTGACGGCTAATATTCGCACGGTGCGCGATGTGCCCCTACGCCTGCGTGCAGAAGCGCTTGATGCATTAACCGATGTTGAAGAAGCACTCGAATTGCGCGGCGAGGTTTACATGCCGAAGAAGAGCTTTAACGCGCTTAACGCGGCAGCCGATAGGGAAGGGCGTCAAGAATTTGCCAATCCGCGCAACGCCGCGGCGGGCAGTTTGCGCCAGAAAGATCCTACGATTACGGCACAGCGTGATCTGTCGACATTTACCTATGCAACAGCTTCAAACGCTGCACTTACCCTGCCAGGGCAATGGGAATTACTTGAATGGATGCGCAATGCGGGTTTCCATGTGAATCCCGACGTGCGACTTTGTCACAGTCGCGATGAAGTGCGCGCCTTTTGTAAAGAGGCTCTTGATAAGCGTCAATCTCTTCCCTATGAAATTGATGGTGTGGTCGTTAAAGTCAACGACTTTTCTCTGCAGGACCGTTTAGGGTTCACAGCGCGTGCTCCGCGTTGGGCTATTGCGTTCAAATTTCCACCAGAAGAAAAAACAACCCTTTTGCGCGACATTACCGTGCAGGTAGGACGTACTGGTGCGCTCACGCCGGTGGCAGAACTTGAACCGGTAAGCGTTAGTGGGTCGGTAGTTTCGCGTGCGACCTTACATAACGAAGACGAAGTGCGTCGTAAAGACGTACGGGTGGGTGACACGGTTATCGTGCGCAAAGCAGGCGATGTAATTCCCGAAGTGCTTGGCCCGGTGCTTTCGTTGCGTCCAGCCGATGCGCAGCCGTGGCATGCTCCGACGTCCTGCCCGAGTTGCGGCAGTCCGGTGGTGCGTGAAGAAGGCGGTGCCATTCTTCGTTGTGTTTCGCTTGATTGCCCGGCACAGGCGCATGAACGGCTGATCCATTGGGCAAGTCGTGGTGCGCTTGACATCGAGGGCATGGGCGAAGAAGTGATTGGGCGGCTTTTAGAGTCGGGACGCGTTGTTGATGTAGCTGATTATTACCATTTAACGGAATATGATCTTGCCACACTGGATATGGGACGGGTCAATAAAGATGGAGAGGCAATCCATCTCGGCAGTACCGTCGCCGCTAAGATTGTCGGTCAGATTGATCAAAGCAAACATCGTGGTTTCGCACGGGTGCTGTTTGGCCTAGGAATTCGTCATGTCGGTAAGACGACAGCAGAAGCTATTGCACAAGCATACCCATCAATCGAGGCGCTTCGAGAAGCCAAGATGGACGATCTTGCTGCTATCGAGGGCATTGGACCTATTATCGCTGAAAGCCTCTTTGTATTCCTTCGCACACCGCAGAATGTGCAGGTTATCGACCGTTTGTTAGCAGCTGGCGTGGTTATGGAAGAAGCTGCTTTAACGCCTCGTGCACCGCAGACCCTTTCAGGACTTACGTTTGTGCTCACGGGAAGCCTTGTGCAAAGTGGTATGACTCGTACCGAGGCGGGTGACGCCTTAAAAGCGATGGGCGCAAAGGTATCGGGGAGTGTGTCGGGAAAGACAAGTTTTGTGATTGCTGGCGAAGCAGCTGGCAGCAAGCGTGATAAAGCTGTTTCTCTCGGGGTGCCGGTGATTGATGAGGCGGCATTTTTGCATATTCTTGAAACCGGTCAAGCCCCTGCTGGTTCTGATCTTGCTAGCCAGGCTGCTGCCCATCAAGATTTCAACGATTCAGAGTCCGATGATTCTGATGCGCATTAAGCTGCCACTGGTCAAGCTACCAATGCTACCGATGTACAGTAGAATCGGCTTTGTATGACAGCCCGAAGCGATACTCATACAAAGAGGGCATCAGCAGCAACGCCAAAAGGGCAGTGTCGATCGACTTCATTGCAACGCATGCGGCTTGATGATGTGCTTGTTGAGCGTGGCTTTGCAGATGATCGCGCAGCTGCTTTGCGCATTATTATTGCCGGCGAGGTAAAAGTAGACATGCAGGTTGCCAAAAGTGCAGCCATGCATATTGCGCCTGACAGTGCGCTTGAAGTGAAATCCCATAGTCGCTTTGTATCGCGGGGTGGCGAAAAACTACAGGCGGCTCTTGAGGCATTTGATCAACAAGTAGAAGGTCTGCGCTGCATTGATGTTGGCTCATCGACAGGCGGTTTTTCAGACTGCTTGCTTCAGGCGGGAGCCCGTGCGGTTACCTGCGTTGATGTCAATTACAGCCAGCTTGCTTGGTCTGTGCGTACCGACACGCGTGTTACGGTGTTTGAGCGCACTAATATACGGCAAGCCGATCCAGCTGTGCTCGGTGCGCCATTCGATCTTATCGTTGCTGACCTTTCGTTTATTGGGCTTGCTCGCCTTGCGCGGGTATTTGCACGTCTTGGACAAGAGGGTAGTGTTTTTATTGGGTTAGTGAAACCTCAGTTCGAAAGCAAGCAAGGCGAAGCCGATGGTGGCGTGGTGACTGATGAAGCGGTACGGCTCCGTACAGTGCACGAAGTGGAAGACGCCCTGGCAACAGCTGGATTTACGGTAACGGGTGTTATTGAATCGCCCATTACCGGAAAGCGTTCTGGCAATGTTGAATACCTGGTGCGCGCCGTGCTGAAGTAAAGCACTGAGGTAAGCCTACACTCTGCGTTCTCCAAGACCAGTACGTCACAGTGTACAAAAGCACTGCAAGGTGGCTTAAAACGAGTTAAACCACCTTGCAAACATTGCAAATATCAAAGTACTCACAAGCTTGGTACCGTTTAGCACTCGTTTGAGCTGATGCTTAAGGTAATGTGCTATTACGAGGCACGCTTAAATGCGTGGTATTGTGAGCAACTAATTACTTTGCTGCTGGGCTTTCTTGTGATACTCCCAAAGCTCTTCAATAGTGACAAAGCGATACCCTTGTTCACGCAGTTTTGGTAGAGCATCCGCAACTGCTTGTACGGTTTGACTGCGATCTCCGCCGCCGTCGTGCATAAGAATGACGTTTCCTGGCTTTGCCGACAGAATGGCTGATTCAATTTTTGCAGCGCCAGGACGGCGCCAGTCTTCAGTGTCGATATTCCAGTCAACTTCGACATCGACATAAGGATGCACGATCTGGGCAGTCTCCAGTGAATAGTTGCCTCCGGGCGTGCGCACAATTTTATTAGCCTCAACGCCCGTGGCATCGGTGATAGCCTGCTGTCCCTTGACGATTTCGTTGATCTGCTCATCTTCAGTCATATAGCCAAGGTTGACGCCCTTGCCACTTCCTGCTGCATGATCCCATGTGTGGCTCGATACCTGATGACCGCTGTCATATTCGCGTTTAACCAGATCGCCACCACCAGGAGTGTCACCAATACGATTGCCAACAACAAAGAAGGTTGCTTTGGCATTATTTTGATCAAGAATGTCGAGCAGCTCGGCCGTTTGATCTTTCCAGGGGCCATCGTCAAATGTCAGTGCGATAACTTTCTCACCACCCGTGTCGATGCTGTACCGAGTGAGCGTGGGGTTAACAGGCTCTTTGACAACCTGGTTGTCGACGGTAATGCCTGATGTTTTGCCTGTGCGGGTAGCGGCAATGCCGTCAGCTGCCTCGCCGACAACCTCATGGAAGGCACCGCGCGTTCCATCGTCAACCCACTGAGAAGGGATTGGCTTGGTTGTCTCGGTATAATCCTCTGTTTTATCGGCGCCATCGGTAATGGTGAGTGTACTGTTTTCTTTTACGCCAGCATTTCCATTGACTGCCTGTCCATCGAGCGTTGCGGTAAAGGTCTCACCGCCCGTCTGGTCGATAACTGATCCATCAACAGCAAGCAATCGACCAGGGGATACATTTACATTTTGCGATTTTACAATAGCGGATACATTCGAGCCACGATCGACAGTTGTCATTTTGCCATTTAAGGTAATGCTAATCGGGGAGAAGAGCATCCACCAGCATACAATGGCAACAACGCCAGCTGCTATAAGAACAAAAAATATTTTGACGCCAATGCCAAGATGCTGTCGACTGTGTGCAGCGGCCATATTATAGTCGCGGATATGTGCGCCAACCGGTACAAACGACGACCCTTGCTCGGTTGATTCTTGATAGGATTGCGCATGGACAGCGGCGGCAGGGTTGCTGCCCGACATAGCACTAGGTGCTTTGACATTATCGCCCTGTGCAGCGTTAGGTGCTGCAGTGTTGTTGCCCTGAGCAACAGCAGATGCTGATTCAACAGAAGAAACCTGAGAAATAGGCGCACGATGCTGACGCGGTTCCCGTGTAGCGGAACTGGTTTCATGTGCGAGATTGTTTTCCGACGATATAGACGCATGAGCTGTAACCTGTGGGTCGGGAACCGAGGTGAGATGGGGCCTCTGACCTCGATACGAGTCTTTTGGCATTGTCTCTGGCTGGCTTGTAACAGGCGGGAACGAAGCGGTATCTTGGTCGTGTGTTGAAGGAAGATTTCCCTCCGCTTCAGCATTGTGCTTCTCTCGTTCGGTACGCTTTGTCCGCTTATGGACAACAGGACGTTCGCGATGGTGATTTTCGTATTTACTCTGTTCTTCCATTGGGTACAGTCTTCCCTTATCTTGCGCCTACATATCCCTACGAGGGCTTATTTACTAATTCTTGAGAGAGTTTAATGGTGCAGGAATACGTCCGCCACGATGGGCAAATACACTTCCTGCATACTGATTGACCGGCATAACGGGTGCGCTACCGAGTAGCCCGCCAAACTCGAGCGTATCGCCAGCCTTTTTGCCAATGGCGGGAATCACTCGTACCGCGGTGGTCTTGTTGTTGATCATGCCGATAGCTGCTTCATCAGCAATAATGCCGAAGATAGTTTCAGGTGTTGTATTGCCGGGGATGGCTATCATATCAAGCCCGACACTGCAGACGCAGGTCATGGCTTCAAGTTTTTCAAGAGAAAGGGTGCTATCTTGTGCCGCGCGGATCATCCCGGCATCTTCGGAAACAGGGATAAAGGCACCCGAAAGCCCACCAACGCTGCTTGAGGCCATAACGCCACCCTTTTTTACACAGTCATTGAGCAGGGCAAGTGCCGCTGTCGTGCCCGGTCCACCGCAGCGACCCACACCGATTGTTTCAAGGATATCGGCAACACTATCGCCAATAGCGGGGGTGGGGGCGAGCGACAAATCAAGTATGCCCTGTTGATATCCAAGGCGGTCTGCTGCTTCGCGCGCCATCAGTTCACCAACGCGCGTGATCTTAAACGCCGTTGCTTTAATAGCTTCGGCGATCTCAGTCATGCTGGCGCTTTCAGGCAAATCGGCTAAGACGTTACGCACTACACCGGGTCCGGAAACGCCCACGTTGATAACCTCGTCGGCTTCTCCAGCGCCATGGAAAGCTCCCGCCATGAACGGATTATCTTGTACGGCGTTTGCAAATACGACGAGCTTTGCGGCGCCGATAGAATCATGTTCGGCAGTTTGTTTGGCGCACGCGATAACGGTGTTGGCCATTTTCCAGAGGGCATCCATGTTGATGCCGGCCCGCGTTGAGGCAACATTTACCGAACTACAGACGAAATCGGTGGCGGAGAGGGCAGCAGGAATCGAATCCATGAGCACCTCATCGGCTCGTGTTGCTCCTTTTTGTACAAGAGCAGAAAAACCTCCGATGAAATTAACGCCGACAGCTTTTCCCGCTTTGTCCATTGCCTCAGCAATGGGGGTGAAATCGGTGGCTTTCGTGGCAGCACATATTTCAGCAATTGGTGTTGTCGAGATGCGCTTATTGACGATAGGAACGCCGTATTCGCGTTCGAGCTGCTCGGCAGTTGGTACGAGGTTTTCAGCTGCGTGGGTCATACGGTCGTAGACCTTACGAGCCATTATATTGATGTCTTCATCGGTGCAGGAGCGAAGGTTTAACCCGAGGGTGATCGTGCGGACATCCAGGTGTTGCTGGCTGACCATCGCGAGTGTTTCTGATACCTCTTCGGGGGTAATTTGCATGAGCTCCTGTCCTTTCGCGCTACCTTATAATTTTCTTTTCGGTAGTTGGTCGCTAGGCTATCAGACATTTTGCTGGTAGACGAACTAATTCAGTATATACCCTTATTACTTCGCATTGAGTATTGTCTCGCTAACGGTAAGGTCATACGCCCACTCGTCTGTAAGCCTATTCATTGCTTTTACCAATCCGCTCGGGTGATACGTCGTATTGCGAGAAGCATCGAAGCGATTAAGTCGGCTATACTAGCTAGGCTTGTCTGCTTGGTAAGGCCCTTTACAGACCGTACGACGATGGCAAGCCGATGGTAACCTCCTAACCCATGAGGGGTGGAAATGCAAAACTCGAAGTCTCAAGCGCAACCGTGGTTTAAAAAGATCGGCACAACTGGCTGGATTTTTATCGGACTTGTTCTCGGCATCATTGTGGGCGTTCTTTGCAACGTGTTTGTGCCAAACGAATCGGTTCTGTTTACCTACGGAGTCAACGGTGTGTGCTACGTCGTTGGCAAGGGGTTCATTCGCTTAATGCAGATGTTGGTGGTGCCGCTTGTGTTTTGTAGCATCGTGTGTGGTGCTGCCAGTATGGGCTCGGGTGCCATGCTGGGGCGTGTGGGCGGTCTTACTATTGTGATGTATATCCTAACCACCCTGGTCGCCATTACACTAGCACTTGGGGTTGGCTTTCTGGTTAATCCTGGTATCGGGCTTGACCTTGGCTCTATCGCTCAGGTGGAACTCAAGACAAGCGCTTCTACTTCGGTAGCAGATACACTCCTTAACATTATTCCTTCTAATGTCGTTGATGCCATGGCTAATGGCACTATGCTGCAGATTATCTTCTTTGCGCTGGTACTGGGCTTTTTGTTAGGGAAGTTGGGAACACGCGTTGATGTGGTCAATCGCTTCTTCCACCAGTTCAACGACATTATGATGTCGATGGTGTCTCTCGTGTTGGCAGTGGCACCGATTGGTGTGTTCTGCCTGATTGTTAACACGTTTTCTAATCTTGGTTTGGCGGCACTCTTCCCCTTGGCCAAGTATGTGGGTGGCACCTACATTGGTCTCTTTGTGCAGCTATTCATTACCTATCTGCTGTTGTTAGCACTGGTGGCTCGTGTAAATCCACTGCGATTCTTCCGCAAGATGTTGCCGGTTATGGGCTTCGCTTTTGCTACGTCATCAAGTAATGCGACAATTCCTTTAAATATGGAAACGCTCGAAAAGAAAATTGGTGTTGACCCGCAGATATCGTCGTTCACTATTCCGCTTGGCGCAACCATCAACATGGATGGTACGGCCATCATGCAGGGTGTTGCGGTCGTGTTCGCTGTTCAGGCGTTTGGTATCGACCTTGGATTTTCTGGGTATCTGACGGTTATTCTTACCGCGACACTCGCTTCCATCGGCACCGCTGGCGTACCGGGTGTTGGCACTATTATGCTGACGATGGTGTTCCAGTCCGTGGGGCTGCCCGTTGAGGGTGTTTCGATGCTTATGGGCGTTGACCGTCTGGTTGACATGGGCCGTACGACAATCAACATCACGGGTGATGCCGTTGTTACTACCTGTGTGGCGCGCATCAATAATATGTTCAATCGCGATCTCTTCAATAAATCCGACGGAGATACCGGCCAAGATAGCGGGTCTACTTCTGCTCCAACTGCAGCTTAAGGTATGGAATTTCTTATTGTCTGCCCTCTTGCGTTTCTCGCAGGTTTTGTTGACGCTATTGCCGGTGGCGGCGGACTGATATCTCTTCCCGCTTTTTTGTTTGCGGGCCTTCCAGTGCACGCCGCCATTGGCACCAATAAATTATCAGCGAGTATGGGTACCGCAGTAGCAACCATTCGCTATGCACTGAGTGGCTATATGGTGTGGCCGCTTGCGGGCGTTGGTATTGCTATGGGGCTACTAGGTTCGTGGAGCGGCTCGAATCTAGCACTGCTTACCGATGATACAGCCTTTAAACTGATCATGTTGGTCATCTTACCTTTTGTGGCATTTCATGTGCTGCGAACAAAGGATTTGAGTGCTCAGGCAGATCATCCCTATTCCTTGGTGCCCTCATTAGTTATTACGGGCATTATCGCTGGGGTTGTAGGAATTTACGATGGTTTCTACGGACCGGGGACTGGTACCTTTCTCATGCTTCTTTTAACGGCAGTCGGGCATCAGGACATCAGGTGTGCTGCGGGGACAACAAAAGCTATTAACATTGCCACAAACATTTCTGGGTTGGTGGTATTCCTTGTAAATGGTGTGGTATGGCTGCCCTTAGGACTTGCTGCTGGTGCGTTTAGTATTGCTGGTAACTGGATAGGGGCGGGGCACTTTACAAAGAAGGGTTCTGCGATCACTCGACCTATCATGCTGGTGGTTATCGTTCTGTTTGCCATCAAGTTGGTTGTCGATCTTATTACATCACTTTAAATTATTCGCGCCATAGGTTGTCTGCACGAAGCTAATTATTTCTCTCTTTCTCTTGACTGCTATTACGGTTATCGATATATTATGTTTAACGATATAACAGTTAACGATATATCAGGCTTCGTTATAGGGAGAAAGGAGAGAAAATGGCTTATACGAAAGATCCTAGCGCACTTACTGAGCCAACGTTTTATATCCTTTTGTGTTTGCATGAGCCGCGCCATGGATATGCGATTATGCAGCACGTTCACGAGTTGACAGAGGGGCGTGTGAACATCGGGGCGGGCACACTCTATGGTGCCCTCAACTCACTAATTGAAAAGGGCTGGATCCGTGCTGCAGATGCTAGCCAATCTTCTTCGCGTCGTAAGCAATACATTGTTACCGACGAGGGAAAACAAGCTTTCTTAGCAGAGGTCAAACGACTTAGTAGTCTTATTGCTGATGCGCAGGACGTTGTGGGCGGTATAAACACAAACAGTATGGAATTAAACAGTACGAATTCTTCCGATTTTTAAATCAGGCAAGACCTACAGGAAGGGAGCCATCATGAGTACAAATATCACTATGAGCACTACTCTTAAAAAGACGTTCACTGATTTCTCAGCGGAAGAAGCATGGCTGAATGAAATGAGTGCTAAAGGCCAAGCTCTTGTTGCTTATCGTGGTATGAGCGGCTATACGTTTGTTGCTGCAGAACCAGGTGCTTGGCAGTATGCAATCGAGATACTTGATGGAAAGGGAACAACGCGCGATAACTATCTTTCATTTCTCAAGGATGTGGGTATAGAAGTTGTATCTATTTACGCGTGTCGCGCATATCTGCGCAAGAAGAACGACGGTGTCCCCTTTGAGCTTCATAGCGATTTGAAATCTCGTCTTGAACAGGCTCAAAAGGGGAATATTCCATGGACGAGTATACCACTATCGCAGGTTGTCTTAGCGCTCATACTGATTACAAGCGTTTTTAGCCAAGTGCCAGAGTCTTCAAATGTTGCGAAGGGCATCGTTATCGGTATGGCAATCATTCTTGTTACTGTGGCTGCTATTGAATTCTTTATTTATGGCAAGCCTTATCGCCGTCGTATTCGTGAGCTTAAACAAGCAATCATGATTAAGGAATAATACTGAATGTATTAACGGTTTTTTTTGACCCTTATTTTTATGGCTTGTGAAATTGTTAGTCCTGTGGCGTCCAGAAGAACTTCTTAATACCAGTACGCCACTGTTCTTTGGTGCCACCTTTAATGGATGCTTTAGCTGGTTCTTTATCAACAACCACGCTGCCAGCGATCGCTTGCGCTCCCGCTTCTGCAAGTACTACCGAAGGAATGGCGGACGGTCCGACGACGATGGTTGTTGCCTTTTGCGAGAGCTCAAGCAGACGCGGCATTGTCTTATTGATAAAGGTGGTACCAGTCATAAGGACGTAATCCTGCTGGGGCAGTATATATTCGCAGGCTGAATCAGGAGTGTCTAATGGCGAGGCACAATTGCGTTCGAGCACGGTGACATCGGCGGTAGCGAACATGCTGTTCACATTGGGGAAATGGCCGACAACTGTTACCTTTTCCCCGGTGTAGGATTCTTTTAGTAGTGTAAAGGGATTGCTTTCCTCGGCGCGACCAACATGTTCAGTGTCAATAAAAGTACCTTTTTCTTCGATAGCTTCACGGCGAGAATACCAGGCATTCAGTGCAGCAGTTCCAAGGGTTGCTTCTTCGAAATTCCATGATTTAGCAAGCTTCGCAAGGGCATGTAAATCAATAGAACAGGGGTCTTCGCGGAAGGTACGTCGTCCGCCGCCGCGTACAGCATGCGATATGCCGCAACCACAACCAGCATCGACATAACACCAGTTTGATCCAATGCAGTAGTCAGTTACGGGGATTCCTTCAGGAACCCCTTCAATCAGCGTGTCGTATATATACCACGGATCCATGTCTGCCATCGACCTTCCTGTCGTCGTCTGTTTTCTCTATTCATAGCATGGATATTCGCATGGGGGAAGAGGGGTATGTGGCAGCGGTCATGTGGAAGAGACAGCGTGTGGGGGTAGCTATGCGGGAAAGTGGGAAAGAGCGATAGGTGCAACGGCTGTGTGAAAGGACAACACGTAGCCAAGCGATGATTATGAAAACCGCATTATTCGTGCAGCGGCTATGAAGAGTACGCCTCTTCTGCTTGAAGTGCGCTGGTCTGGTCGGTACAATCGTTTTTGTACAAATTGTCTAATAGTGTGCATCATGTATAACAACATGACGGATGCATCTGGACAACGGGAGTAGCTCTGTCCATTTGAGTATCGACTTTTGACGGTTTGTGTGCCGGTTTGCGATACCGGAGTAATGGGCAAGCGGAAAGCTTGGGCGTGCACAGCACGATACAGCTTACAGCGGCTTTTATGTACAGAGCCTGTGTATTGTGATAGCGGTTGAGCGGAAAGAAAGGCAGTTCATGCCCCTAACAGTAGAGAAGCCTGTTGCTGTGGTAGCAGAAAAACCCGTTGCTATTCTTGAAAGTAATCCCACTACAACAGCGCGTACCTGCACTGACAGACGCAGCGCTCGCTCACAAGCGGCCCTCCGCCGTGCCCTGATCGAGCTTATTGAACAAGAAGGTCTCGATGCCATTACGGTGGGGGACATCTGTCTGCGCGCCGACTTAACGCGTGGCACGTTCTACAACCACTTTAAAGACAAAGAAGCGCTCCTGAGTGCCCTTGAATTCGAAGTCATCGCTGATTTGGAACATTTACAGGCGCGCTTAGCGGATATGAATGTTACTGCATTAGCTTGGTACGTGGCACGCAAGAAGCCGCTACCGTTTCTTGTGGAGCTGTTCGATTATCTGCGCTTACAAGGCGATTTTCTTCATGCGGTGCTCGGGCCGGGCGGCGATGCGAGTTTTGGCGCTCGCCTGCGTGATTCCGTGTGCACCTGCTTAATCGAGTCGATCTTACACGAACAGTATCGCACCAATCCCACGCCATTTGTGGGCTATTACGTGGCGTTTTTTGCCAGTGCCTATCTTGGTGTTATTAATCGCTGGATCGAAACGGGCATGAAGGAAAACTCCGAAGAGATGGCGCTTATTGCACAGCGACTCCTCTTTATTAAGCCAGGCGAATCTATCTCGTTGTAAGACGTATCAAGAAGCCACTTTTTACCGGCCATCAGCGCCTGCAATACGGGAGAAGAAGAGAAGGAATCCCATGGAAGCAACCGAGAAAACTACTTTGTCAGTACAGGAAAATGTTCCTGAACAGGCTGTCGCATCAGTGCAGGAAAGTGCTCCTGCCCAATCACCCACAGCAGTACAGGATACCCCGTCTATTCAAGAAGGGACAGCAGTACAGGATACCCAACCTGCCCAAGAGGACGCGACAGCGCAGCACATCCCATCTGCCCAAGAGGCTGCGTCAACCCAAAAAGCTATAACGGGTAACTTGCACATTGGTATTGATGTAGGTTCAACAACCGTTAAGCTTGCCATCCTTGATGATGAAAATCAGGTGCGCTATTCCATCTACCAGCGACACCATGCTGACGTGCGCGCCACCATTGTAGAGGTGCTCAAGAAAGCAGCTGAAGAGTATGGCGAAGAAACGATGACAACAGCTATCACGGGTTCGGGTGGTCTGCTTTTGGGGCAGTGGCTTTCCATTCCCTTCATTCAGGAGGTTATCGCTAGCAAAACAGCTGTTGAAACGTTTATTCCTCAGACAGATGTGGCTATCGAGCTCGGCGGCGAAGACGCAAAAATCATCTACTTTGACAACGGTATTGAACAGCGCATGAACGGTACCTGCGCTGGTGGTACGGGTGCGTTTATCGACCAGATGGCTGCACTGCTCGATACCGATGCATCGGGTTTAAATGAGCTGGCAGCGCGCCATACCATTTTGTATCCCATCGCCAGTCGGTGTGGTGTGTTTGCTAAAACCGATGTACAGCCGCTTTTGAATGAAGGTGCGAAGAAAGAAGATATTTCAGCATCGATTTTCCAGGCGGTTGTCACTCAGACGATTTCTGGTTTAGCGTGCGGACGCCCGATACGTGGTCATGTGGCTTTCCTAGGGGGTCCCCTTCAATACCTTCCCGAACTGCGTAAACGTTTTTATGAAACGCTCAATCTTGATGATGAGCACATTATTGTGCCTGAAAATGCTCACTTATTTGTGGCGGCCGGTTGCGCCATTGCGGGCATTGGCGAAACTGATCCAGAGCGGCTCAACGATATTGTTGCGCGCCTCGAGAGTTTGGGCGATCTGCAGGGTACCGAAGTGGTGCGCTTACCGCCACTGTTTGCTAACGACGAAGAATTTCACGAATTTGAACAGCGTCATGCCAAAGAAAAAGTGCGTCGGCGTGATTTAGCGTCGTTTGAAGGAAAGGCATTTTTGGGCATTGATGCCGGTTCAACAACATTCAAAGCAGCGCTAGTGGCTGAAGACGGCAGCCTGCTCTGGAGCTATTACACAAGCAACAAGGGCGATGTTCTCGAGACAGCAAAAGCGGGTGTTCAGAAGCTCTACAACGAATTACCGCGCCATGCTGACGGAAGCTGTCCGGTCGAAATTGGTCATGCCACGGTAACCGGCTATGGCGAGGGATTGCTGCTTGAAGCCCTGCGCGTCGATTCGGGCGAGATCGAAACCGTTGCTCATTTGCGGGGGGCACAAGAAATGCTTCCCGATGTGCAATTTATTCTCGACATTGGTGGGCAGGACATGAAATGCCTGCGCGTGAAGGATGGCGTTATCGATTCGATCATGCTCAATGAAGCCTGCTCGAGTGGATGTGGCAGCTTTATCGAGAGCTTTGCTGCCGGTTTGAACCTTCCGGTGCGTGAGTTTGCGGTTACGGCCAATAGTGCCAAGAATCCAGTTGACCTGGGAAGTCGCTGCACAGTCTTTATGAACAGTCGCGTGAAGCAAGCCCAAAAGGAAGGCGCCACGGTTGGCGATATTGCCGCCGGTTTGGCTATCTCAGTTATTAAAAATGCGCTGTTCAAAGTTATTAAGATGCGCGATCCGCACGATGTAGGTACGCAGGTTATTGTACAGGGTGGCACATTTTTAAACGATTCGGTTTTGCGCGCGTTCGAACAGCTTTCGCAGGTTAATGCCGTTCGTCCTGATATTGCTGGCAATATGGGGGCGTTTGGTGCGGCACTTTTGGCGCGCGACCGTTATCGCGACGCTGTGCGCCGTGCTGAGGCATCGGGTGCTTCTGCCGCAACGGTTACGACAACGCTTTTGGGTTCTGAAGCGCTGTCGGTTCTTTCTCCCACTCATCGGACGCTGCGCTGCAAGGCCTGCGGTAATCACTGCTTGCTGACCGTGAACGATTTTGGTGTCGATGAAACCACTGGTAAGCATCGTCGCTTTATTACGGGAAATCGCTGTGAAAAGGGCTTAGGGCAAGTTTCCGCGCGTTCAGCAGTGCCGAATATGTTTGAGTGGAAGAGTCACCGTCTGTTCGATTACGAACCGCTTGCCGCCTCAGACGCTCCGCGTGGACGGGTGGGTATTCCGCGTGCACTCAATATGTACGAGAACTATCCGTTCTGGTTTACCTTCTTTACCGAACTCGGTTTCCGTGTGGAAGTATCCGACCCATCGACCAAAAAGACCTACGAGGCGGGTATCGAAAGTATTCCGTCAGAAAATGCCTGCTACCCGGCAAAAATTTCTCACGGTCATATTATGAACTTGCTCGCCAAGCATCCTGACTTTATCTGGATGCCCTGCGCCAAGTGGGAGCGCCAAGAAGATGAGGGCGCGGGCAATCACTTCAATTGCCCTATCGTTATGAGCTATTCGGAAAGTTTGCGCCTTAATATCGACGAGTTGCATACCTCTGACGTTGCATTTTTGAACCCATTTTTACCCTACGATCAGAAGGACAAGCTCAAGAAACGCCTGTATGTGGAACTAGTTGAAAATCACCCCGAAATTATGGCTAAGTATGGCCCTGCGCCGAAGCGCCGCGATATTGATCGTGCGGTTGATGCGGCGTGGGAAGAAGATCTCAAGTTCAAAGATGATGTCCACAAGAAGGGCGAAGAAGTCCTGCACTGGATGGAAGAGCACCAGTCGCACGGTATTGTGCTGGCGGGTCGTCCGTACCACAACGATCCTGAAATTAACCACGCGATTCCTGAATTGCTCTGTGGCTTTGGACTGGCAGTACTTACTGAAGATGCCGTTGCTCATCTGGGTAAACTAGAGCGGCCGATTCGTCTGGTTGATCAGTGGATGTATCATACCCGCTTGTATGCGGCGGCGAAGTTTGTAACTGAACGTAACGACCTCGATTTAATTCAGCTGAATAGTTTTGGGTGCGGTCTTGATGCACTGACAACCGATCAGGTACAGGAAATACTCGAAGCGTCGGGCAAGGTGTATACCGTGCTCAAGATTGACGAGGTGTCAAACCTCGGCGCGGCGCGTATTCGGGTACGTAGCTTGCTTGCTGCCCTGAAGGAGCAGCAGGATGAGCGTGCTGAAGCGCAGAGTGCTCCCAGCTGTCCGGCGGGGGCGTTGGCCGATAAACTCGTGGCTGACTTTGAAGCGCGTCGTGCAGCATCTGATGGCTCGTTTGAGGCTGAAGCAGCTCGCAAGCTTGTGGCTGCGGGTGTCACGGGCGCGGCAGCCACCGCAGGCGCTACTGCGGAAACTGTACATGAATCGTCAACCGAGAAAACTGGTGCTCAATCTGAGTCTGGTTCTCAGACATCTGATAGCGTAGCATCAGGCAAAGAGGCTTCTACGATTGCATCGCAGCGCTCATCGGCTTCGACTGAGTTCCCACGCGTGGAGTTCACGCAAGCCATGAAAGATGCTGGCTACACTATTCTTGCTCCGCAAATGGCACCAATTCACTTTGATCTGCTGCTTCCTATATTCCGCGCGAATGGTTATAACCTAGAGCTTCTGCCTTCGGTGGACCATGGTGCAGTTGATGCGGGCTTGCGCTATGTCAATAACGATATCTGCTATCCGTCTATTCTTGTAACGGGCCAGATTATGGAAGCCGTGACAAGTGGACGATACGACACCGACAAACTTGCGGTACTGATTACGCAAACGGGTGGCGGCTGTCGCGCAACAAACTACATCAGCTTGATTCGCAAGGCACTGCGCGCAGCGGGCTTGGGGCATATCCCGGTCATTTCGCTCGCGCTGCAAAACAACCTTGATGAAAGTAATGAAGGCTTTAAGATTACGCCGTCAATGTTGCAACAGGCGCTGTATGCCCTGTCGTATGGCGACTTGCTAATGACAGCCCTCTATCGCTGCCGTCCTTACGAAGCGGAGCCCGGTGCTGCTGAAAACCTCTTTAATCAGTGGATGGCTACCTGTGCGAAACAGATTGAATCAGGTGAAAACCGCAAGCGCTTTGCCCGCACGGTGCGCGCCATTGTTGACGATTTTGATACTCTGCCGCTGGTGGGCGAGGGAAGCAAACCACGTGTTGGTGTGGTTGGCGAGATTCTTGTGAAGTTCCATCCAACAGCAAACAATCAGCTGGTCGATCAGATCGAAGCAGAAGGCTGCGAAGCGGTTGTGCCGGGGCTTATCGAGTTCTTCCTTTTTGGCATTGCGGGACGTATTTTCCAGAAGGATCCGCTCGGCCGTTCGGGCAAAGGTGCGCTGGCTGCGCGCGGCATCTTGAAGTACATCGAAAGCGTACGTCGCCCGGTGTTTGAAGCTATGGAGGCATCGAATCGTTTCGAGCCGCCAACGGATATCTTTACTTTGGCGGATTATGCCGAAGAAATATTGTCGCTGTGCAACAGCATGGGTGAAGGTTGGCTGTTAACAGCTGAAATGGTGGAACTTATTCGCCATGGTGCGCCGAATATCGTGTGCGCTCAGCCGTTTGCGTGCTTGCCGAATCATGTGGTGGGCAAGGCCGTTATTAAGGAATTGCGCCGCCGCTATCCAGAAAGCAATATTGTGGCAGTGGATTACGACCCAGGCGCTTCTGAAGTAAACCAGCTCAATCGCATTAAGTTAATGATTGCGGTTGCGAAGGCAAATTTGGCTGAAGCTGAACAAGACGCCCGTCAGGCACGGACTGCATCCTATGAAAAACCGCAGCCAGCTTGTGTGGCCTGTGGAATAGATTGGGATATCGAGGCTGCCCGCATTGAAGAAGAGGTTCGACAGCGCGAGCTTGTAAAGAGATAAACATGGCTATGGGTACGCTCTTTTTGTGTCCAACTCCACTAGGCAATCTGGGGGATATGACCCCGCGTGCGCTCGATGCGCTTCGTGGGGCCAATACGGTGCTTGCAGAGGACACGCGGGTAACCGGCAAGCTGCTTGCTGCGTTTGATATCAAGGCACATCTTGAACGGATGGATGAACAAATGTTGTCGCGTAAAGTCGATCAGATAGTTGATCGGCTTGTGGCAGGAGAAACGATGGCGTTTTGTAGCGATGCTGGCATGCCCGGTGTTTCCGATCCGGGCAGTCGCTTGGTGGCTGCTGCCCGGAGTGCTGGGGTGTCAGTGTGCGTGCTTCCGGGGGCCACCGCGACCGCAACTGCGTATGTCGCGAGTGGCTTTTCCTGTCCGCGATTTTATTTCGGCGGTTTCTTCCCCCGTAAAGCGACAGCGGCAACACACCTGCTTGAGTCGGTTGCTTCGCTTGATGCGGTTCTCTTGTTTTACGAAAGCCCTCATCGCTTGGTTGCAGCTCTTAAGCGTATTGCATCTGTATATCCGCACCGTCGTGTTGCGGTCTGCCGTGAGTTAACGAAAATTCACGAAGAAGTGCAGGTGGGTTATTCAGGCGAGATCGCAGATTTATTTGCGCATCGAGCTAAAAAAGAACCAATTAAGGGTGAGATTGTTATTGTTATTGATGCGCCAAGTGCCGATGAAGCTGCCGATAGATGCAAGGATGCTGCCAGCAGTGCCGCCGCCCGGGCCGTTGAGCTTGTTATGAACGAGAGACATTCCTGTAAAGATGCTGCCACCGCGTTGCAACACGAATTTGGTCTTTCACGTAATGCAGCCTATGAGATTGCTCAACAGGCACGCTCAAGCGGCAATTTCCCTAAAATTACCTCCGATGACCACGAGTAAACGGGCAAGAACCGCAATGCCCTTTGTACAATCTGCTGATGCGAGTGATATTCCTCTATCTACGTCGTTGTTTCTCCCTGCATCGCGGTGGACACGTGAGCAAGATTGGTGTGCCACGGCATGATTGAGGACAACCTAACCTTTGTTGACGGTATTGAAGTGCGTATACATCGCAAGTGCGTCAAGAATTTACGTATTCGTGTGGTTGCTCCTGATGGCCATGTGGAAGCCAGCACACCACTATGTATGTCGCGCGCCCAGGTAGAAGCCTTTGTACGCAGTCGCGCTGAGTGGATTGCGCGTCAACAGCAGCGACTACAGACTTCACCGCAACGAATAGCCGAGCTTGCTTCAAAAGAAGAGTGCGCTGCGTGGCGCGATCTTATTGCAGCACTGGTGCCCCCGCTGGTAGAAAAGTGGGAAGAAGTGCTCGGGGTGCATGCAGGGTCGCTGGCGTATCGTAATATGCGCAGCAGGTGGGGATCATGTCAGCCAGAAACGGGGCGCATCTGCATTAATACACGTTTGGCACTGTATCCACCTGAGTGTTTGGAATATGTAGTGGTGCATGAACTTGCCCATTTGCTTGAAGCGAATCATGGACCAGCTTTTTATGCCATACTCGACAGGGCATTGCCTACGTGGAAGAGCGCACGCGATAAGCTGCGCTCCTAAGCATCCACTTACTTCACACGAGCTAGTAAAAATTTATGCGAGACTCACAAGGATTCACAAGTCCTATACTGAAGAGCACTGAAACTTCAAAGCACTCGCCGAAAATGTTGCAAACGCCGAACGTGCTGACTGACATTTTCCAGCAGATATGCAAACAGGTATAAACCGGTACAAACGGATACAAGAACACGAAGAGGATAGATATCGTGGCTGACAATCAACGTGAACACATCATTATTCGAACGAGTCTTATTGGCATTATTGGCAACATTGCGCTTGCGGCGGTTAAGGCAGTTATCGGGCTTGTGTCGAATTCGATCGCTATCGTGCTTGACGCGGTTAATAACTTAAGCGACGCCCTGTCATCAGCAATTACTATTATTGGGGCGAAGCTGGCGGGGCGCACCCCCAATCGTGCTCATCCGTTTGGGTACGGGCGGGTTGAGTACTTTAGCACCATCCTCATTGGCGTCATCGTTCTGTTTGCGGGTATTACGTCGCTTCGTGAATCCTTTGGCCGCATTATTGCGCCCGAGACTCCTTCTTACGAAACAATTTCACTTGTGGTGATTGCTATCGCTGTTGTGGCAAAGGTTGCGCTCGGTCGTTACTTCACCCTGCGCGGCAAAGCGGCTTCTTCCGCATCACTGGTTGCTTCTGGTACCGATGCCCTTATGGATGCTGCCATTTCCGCATCTACGCTTGCCGCAGCTCTCGCCTTTATCTTCTTTGGCATTTCGCTTGAGGCGTGGCTTGGTGCACTTATTTCGCTGGTTATTATCAAAGCGGGCTTCGATATTTTGCGCGAGGCGATTGGAAAAATACTGGGCGAGCGTATCGATGCCGATGTAGCGAGCTCCATTAAGCAGACGGTGTGTAGTGTCAAGGGCGTCCGTGGTGCGTACGACTTAATTCTTACCGATTTCGGTCCAGAGCGGCTGTGGGGGAGCATCCATGTATCGGTTGACGAGCACATGACTGCCGAAGAAATCGATTCACTTACACGGCGCATTGAAACTGAGGTAACCAAGAAGCACCAGGTGTTTCTTCATACGGTTGGTATTTATTCGGCTAATGCATCTGATGTAGCCGACCCCGAGGTAAAACGGGTACGCCAGATAGTTGAAGAAATTACCAGTGCTCATTCGCATATTAAGGAAGTTCATGGTCTGTTTATCGACCCATCGGTCAAGCAGGTGAGTTTCGACGTAGTGATTGATTTTGATGCACCTGATCGTCAGGGCGAATGGCAGGAAATTTACTCTGCCGCCAAGCGAGCGCTCCCCGATTATAAAGTGCGCGTTGCTCTCGACGCGGATATCAGCGATTAGCCTACCTATAAGGATTAGTTGCCAGCACGTCGAGCCGCACGATTGCTGCTTGATGCGGATGTCAACGATTATCATACCTATAAGGACGATATAGAGGCGCGCTTGTGGATACTCATTCGCTTGAGTGCCGTGGCTCCTAAGCATTTTGCCACATAATCGGTTCATATCCTCTTCATAGCTATTCTACCTGTTCAACGCCATTAATCGACTGATACTAAAACACTTTTGCATGACTGGTATGTGTGTGCTGGTAGCGGTATTTTTAGCTCCTTCGCTATAATGGACGGACTTTTTTGCTCTGAAAGGATTGCTGATTAGTAATACGATCGGGAATAGACGAATGGTCAAGCGCTTGGTTGGCATTGGCGCTTGTGGTGTCGTGCTAAGTGCATTGATATGTATGCAGCTTGCCAGTTCTGCTTATGCCGACACTGACGAGCTATCCGAGCTGCAACAGCAGGTTGAATCAACGGCAAAGGATTACGACGACGCTCTCGCGCGCCTTGACGATCTCAATGCCCAGATAGCAGAAAACCAGGCACGTCTTGACGAAATTAACCAGAGTCTTCCTGGTCAACAGCAGCGTTCTGCCGTATCTCTCAAAACGCTGTATATCCTTCAGCAAGAAGGCGGCAGCCTTATTGATCTCGTGTTAGACAGCGAAAGTATTGCTGATTTCATCCAACGCATTGAATACCTTGACTGCATTCACGATCACAATACCGCTGAAGTGCGCAAGCTCGATGCCCTTAAGAGCGAACTCGAAGCGGTGCAATCTGATCTTTCTTCGCAGCAGAAAGAAGTTCAACAGGCAGCTGATCGAGCAGAACGAACACTGAAGTCGGCTCAGTCAGCACGTGAAGAAGCTGAACAGCGAGCAATTGCGCTTGCAGCGGCACAGGCCGCGGAAGCAAAGCAACAGGCTCAAGAAGCTGCGGTTGCACAGGTGGCCACTGAAGCGGGGCAGGATGCCGCTAACACAGCGGTTGATAATTCCTCTCAGGACACTTCGGCGAATTACAGCGGTACAGTTAAAAGTGACGACGTCGACTGGTCAAGCGACAAAAAAGCGTTTGTTAATAAATGGTCTGGCCGTATTGATTCCTACCTTTCAGGGTCACCCCTGGCAGGGCAGGGACAAGTCTTTGCTGAAGCTGCCTGGGATTATGGTGTCGATCCGCGCTGGTCACCCGCTATTGCTTATAAAGAAAGCAGCTTAGGAGCCCATTGCTTCAAGCCACACAATGCGTGGGGTTGGGGTTCATCAAGCTGGAGCTCTTGGGATGAAGCTATTCGTGCGCATGTCTCAGGTTTGGCGCGCATCTATGGTAGTACGTTGACTCCAGAAGCAGCTCGCAAGTACTGTCCGCCGAACTCAACCGATTGGTACAACACGGTTCTCTCACAGATGCAATCAATCTAATACCTTATTGTCGCTGTCTGCTAAAATTGCCAGTTGCGCAGAATAGGACGTACAGCGCTTCCACTGGCGGCACGTAGGTTATTCGGCCGCAGACGGTGTAGTGCAGACAAAAGACCGTAGACGCATCATTCGCATCGCGGTCGGAAAGCGAGTTATTCCCATGTCAAAGGGAACTTTTTCCATCACCACTCCCATTTACTATGTCAATGCTGCTCCCCATTTGGGTACGGCCTACACAACCATAGGGGCCGACGTGCTTTCTCGCTACAAGCGCATGGATGGCTACGACGTGGCTTTTGTGGGCGGCATGGACGAACATGGGCAAAAGGTTGCCGATACCGCTGCCAAGAAGGGTATGACTCCGCAGGCATGGTGCGATTCCATGGAGCCAGCCTTTCTGGATGCATGGAACTTGCTTGACATTACCTACACCGACATCGTTCGTACGACAGAAGAGCGGCAAACGCGCACAGTGCAGCGCTTCTGGGGCGACCTCTATGAAAAGGGTTGGCTGTATAAAGATAGCTACGATGGCTGGTATTGTGTTCATGAAGAAACGTACTACGCTGAATCCGACTTGGAAAAAGACGAGGATGGCACGTTTGTGTGTCCCGAATGTCATCGTCCGGTTCAGAAGGCTTCAGGGGAAGAAAACTGGTTCTTCAAACTCTCGGAGTTCCAGGATCGCCTGCTTGCGTTCTATGATGAACACCCCGATTTTATTCAGCCTCTTACTCGGCGCAATGAAATCGTATCGTTTGTGAAGGGTGGCCTGAAGGACCTTTCTATTAGTCGTTCGACGTTTGACTGGGGTATTCCGCTTCCTTTTGATACGGGTCACGTGGCCTATGTATGGGCTGATGCGTTGCTCGCATACTTTACCGGCATTGGATATGCCGACGAAGCACGGGCAGGTGAATTTGAAGCACGCTGGCCGATGCAGTATCACTTTGTGGGTAAAGACATCACCCGTTTTCATTGCGTGATCTGGCCCGCTATGCTTATGGCGGCAGGTTTGCCTATAACGCACAAGGTGTTTGGACATGGCTTTTTGCTGACTAAGGGCGAAAAGATGTCGAAGTCAAAGGGCAATGGCGTTATGCCAGCCGATCTTGTTCGTATTTTTGGCGTTGACGCGTATCGGTATTACTTTATGAGTGATGTGCAGTTTGGCCATGATGGCAACATTTCAATGGAGCGCATGGTACAGGTGTACAACGCTGATTTGGCTAACACCTGGGGAAATCTTGTTTCACGTGTCTTCAATATGACCGGCAAGTATTTCGACGGCAAGGTGCCTGAAGCACCAAGTAGTGCTGTTGAAAATCCTTTGCGGGAACTCGCGAACAATTTGTATGAGACCTATGATGCCTGCATGGCTGCTGTTGATTTTACGGGCGCGGCAGCTGCTGTCCAGCAGCTTGCCAGTCGGGTAAATCTTTATGTTGAAGACAGCGCACCTTGGAATCTGGCAAAGGATCCCGCTCGCGCCGATGAGCTTGCAGCGGTTATCTACAATGCGCTTGAAGCCTGTCGTATTATTGCGCTGTTTATGTCACCGTTTATGCCGCGTACGTCTGACGAGGTCTTTCATCGCTTAAGCCTCGATGCAGCAAGTGATAGTACCGATATTGAATCACAGAGTGCCTGGGGTCTTTTGCCTGCTGGTAATGCCGTCGAAAAGGGCGAGCCACTGTTCCCGCGCCTGGACCTTGAAGCCATCGATCTCAATCTGGAATAATCAGGAGTCACCAATGGCATCAGAGCAGGAAGATCAACCGGTATTTTACGATGCGCTCATTCATCAGCGTCGTCGCCATGGGCACTATCGTACGATTGATGGGCCGCTGCCACCGCTTGAGCATCCTCTTGCTGATTCACATTGTCATTTAGCATCGCTTTCTCAGCGCGATCTTTCTTTAGCGCGTGCAGCGCTTTGGAAGGTTGACTTCATCTGCGATATTACCGACCCTGTAGAAGATGCGGGTCGCACCTATACCCAGCTTCCGGCGTGGGAATTGTCGGCACGTTCCTGGATGAGTGTGATCGCACCGGAAACGGAAGCTTCTCTATCGCGCATCCGTCTTGCTTGTGGATGTCATCCTCATAATGCGAAAGACTTTACTGAGTTTGTCGAAGCGCGTCTTATTACTCACCTCAAAGATGAGCGCACATGCTGCGTGGGTGAGGTTGGCCTTGATTACCATTACGATCTATCCCCGCGCGATCTGCAACAGCGGGTTTTTCGCCGACAGATACGCTTGGCCCATGAATCGGGTCTGCCAATAGCTCTGCATGTGCGTGAAGCACACGAAGAAGCACTGGCTATTCTTGATGACGAGGGGTTTCCGGCGGCTGGCACCATTCTGCATTGTTGTTCACTTTCTCCGCACGATTTAGAGCCGTGGCTCGATCGTGGATGTTCTATCGCGTATGGGGGTGCTCTTACCTTTAAAAAGCTCGATGAAGCGCGCGAGGGCATGAAAATGGTGCCAATCGATCGACTGTTGCTTGAAACTGACTGTCCTTATATGACACCTGAACCGCTGCGTGGTACGGAAAATAGCCCTGAATTTATCGTGTTTACTGCGGAGCGTCTCGCTGCTGAACGAGGCATTTCCGCAGGAGATGACCGTCGCGACTTTCTTGCGACGCTTCATGCAAATACGCTTTCCTTACTCGATCGTCCAGCAACATCATGGCAGACTCACACCTCGTAATGTGCGGCTCGCCAGCCGATGGGATCTGCCGTCGTGCTGCCCAAACGGCACTGCATCTGTTGGCAGAGCAGCACCCGACCGACGAAGTAAAACTGATTGACGTGGCGGCTCTCAACATGTCCTGGTGTGTTGGATGCAATCGCTGCAAAGATCTGGGTCGCTGTTTTATGCGTGACGACATGGACGAGGTAATTGCAACACTGTCGCGCGCGAGTAGTCTCTCCGTGGTGGCTCCCGTATATTTTGCTGGTCCATCTGCTCCCTATAAGGCCTTGCTTGATCGCCTGCAGCCGCTTTTCTGGAATAGGATGCACAATGCTGGAAAAACTGATGTGCGCCGTTCAGCGCGTTTGCTTGTTGTGGGGCAGGGGGGCGATCCGCATGGGTTTGATCCGCTGGTTGTTTGCACCCGCTCGGCGCTTGCGGTAGCTGGCTTTTTGCTGGATGTAGTTGAGGCGTGTATCGGCCAAGACGCCGAAGAGATTCTACGGCGTGTTCCCGCTTGGATTGGCTGTAGCCACGATAAGATTGCCGATGAGGTACAAGGGGGTTTCTCATATGGATGCTGAAGGCGAGCGTCTTTCACCATTGGCGAGCGTTCGTGCGACCCGTGCCGTACTTGAAGCTCATGGTCTGGCAACTAAGAAGGCCTTGGGGCAGCATTTTCTTATCAACGAAGGAGTAGTCAGGCGCATCTGTGATGTGGCAGAGCTTTCGTGCGAAGATGACATCTTAGAAGTTGGTCCCGGTATTGGCACACTTACCGTGGCGCTGTTGCATTGTGCGCGGCGGGTGGCAGCTATTGAACGGGATGTTGATCTTCCGGCTGTATTGGCTGAAACCTGCGATTTTGCACACGATCGATTTGAGCTCATCAGATGTGATGCCCTGTCAGTGGGCCCAGATGATCTATCGTTTGCGCCAAACAAATTGGTAGCAAATCTTCCGTATGCGGTGGCTGCTACGCTAGTGCTTGATGTTTTTGAACGTTTCAATTCAATTCAGTCGGCCACGGTTATGGTGCAGTCAGAAGTGGCTGATCGCATGGCTGCGCACCCAGGAACAAAAAATTATGGTGCGTTTACGGTAAAGTTGGCGCTTTTTGCACATCCGGTAAGCCGTTTTACCGTTGCGCCAACAAATTTTTTCCCGCCGCCACGGGTACAAAGTACTGTCATACGTCTCGATCGCGCTGAACAAGACAACCTGTCACCAGATGAACGCCGCTGTGCACGCATGATGGCCGATGCTGCCTTCGCGACGCGGCGTAAGACCGTCGCCAATTCCTGCCGTGCCTATTTTGCCGGTCGCGTAGATGCGGCCAGTATCGACCAGGTGCTTGCGGCAAGTAACATCGATCCGCGCAGGCGGGGGGAGTCGCTTTCACTTGAGGAATTTAAATGCCTCGGAAAACAGGCCTATAAAATGGGTCTTCTTTCTCGTCAGTAAAAATGTCGTTCAGCCTTTCTAGCTGCTAGACACACTAATTAGTGTCGCGTTATTTTTGGCGATTCATATAGATCGCGGTGGGGCAGAGGCATTGTAATGGTTCGTGACAGGGCGTTACACCATTAGTAATGGGCTTATTACAACGCTGGCAACAGGCTATTCAGACGTCAGAGAACGAACTTTTCTACCGCTGTTCTCTTTACCGGTTTTACGAAAGCCGATTTAAAAGCGATTTGCTTATTGCTTGACGATAATATGGAACGCGCGTATAGATACCTCTTTTACCGGTGCTTTTGTGGGCAAACGTTGACGAGCGTGATAGAATTTCGCGCGTTATACGTGCATCAAGAGATGCATCAGATGATGTATCGGATGGAAAAGAGACCGATTTCATGGAATTGGAAAAGCAGATTCAGATCATCGACGCGATTCGTACTCATCTTGACGGGCTTGTTGGACAGCGGCTTTCTGTGCGTGCCAATATGGGCCGTTCGAAGATTATTGAGTCCGAAGGGGTGCTCGTACAGATCCATCCTCAGTTGTTTATTATGGAAGTGGAACATCGGCGCGGTCGCAAGGCTCGTCAGTCCTACCAGTATGTTGATATTCTCACGGGTACGGTCGAGCTGTCACAAGATGGGGAATCCTTGTTCGCTGCTCTTATTAGTGAACTAGCACAAGACCCTGAAGAGCAAAAAGAACCGATCCTGAGCGTTGCGGAAAACTAAGCAGATTGCGGGTCCGATCTATCGTTTGGAGAGCCGCTTTTCAGTTGACAAACAGAGGGTGATACCTCAATATACTTTCTCGCTTGCTCGATGCTTACACGCAATGGGGATGTAGCTCAGTTGGGAGAGCGCAGCGTTCGCAACGCTGAGGCCGAGGGTTCGATCCCCTTCATCTCCACCAGGATTTTACAAGTCGCTGATCTGTTTTTGCAGTTCAGCGACTTTCTTATCGTTCCCTTAAGAGACTTAGTGTCTACTATTTTTATATTTCTCGATATACTTTTATATAAATTTGGACACAAATTGGACACTCGTATTAAAGATTGATTACCGACAGAACTGCCTCATTTAGGTTAGCGTCGGAAGGTCTTATACGGCACCAAAAGGAGAAGGATTGGAACAGATTTATCCTCATACGCCAGATAGTGCCCTCTCCTTGCAAAGTGCATATGCCCCATCAGCTGGGTTGGAACTGATTCATCCTGATACAATAGACGACTCCCGTCTCGATCCGTATCGTCGTACGTCTGATATGCTTCTCCGCGAGCGTGGCCTTTTCATAGCTGAATCAGATAAGGTAATTAATCGTGCGCTCGATGCGGGTGTGCATCTACGTTCTTTGTTTTTAGAAGAAAAGTGGCTGGCAAAAACACGACCGGTGCTTGACCGCCTTGGACACGAACACACTGCCAAGGCAATACCGGTGTTCATCGTGACGCACGAGCAGTTTCGTGCTGTTACTGGCTACGAAGTAACGCGTGGTGCTCTCGCAGTATTTGAACGCCTAGTACTTCCTAGGCCCGAAGCGCTCCTAAAGAATGCTCGCCGCGTGGCGATTCTCGAAGATATTGTTAACTACACGAACATTGGTGCTGCGTTTCGAAGTGCAGCGGCACTCAGTATTGATGCGGTTCTTTTAACCCCTTCGTGTCATGATCCTCTCTATCGCCGCGCTGCTCGCGTTTCTATGGGTACGGTATTTCAGGTACCGTGGACGCGTATTGGTGCTAAAGCGCACAGTGGCAGTACGGGTGATTGGGTCGAGAGTGGCATAGATCTCTTGCATCGGTTTGGGTTCAAAACCGTTGCGCTTGCTCTTGACGATGATGCGCTTCCGCTAAACGATGCGCGCTTTGCCGCGTGCGAGCGGCTTGCGCTTGTTTTAGGCACTGAAGGCGATGGTCTTGCGGAGCAAACGCGCATGCTCTGTGATTGGATGGCACGCATCCCCATGGCGCCGGGCATCGATTCTCTTAACGTAGCGGCGGCGAGTGCAGTTGCCTTCTGGGAGACCCGCATCAGATAGGGCTGCTTCCTTCTGAACCTTGTATTTAAGAGTGCGCACATCTTCGCACGGGCTTATAACTTCACACAGCTAAAAGTTGAGAGTACTTCAAATAATCAAGCACGCACATTTAACGTGTGCAAGCTCTCAAACTCTCTTACAAGATTTGAATGTCTTGACACAAGTTCTTCCTGTTCATACCTGCTGTATGAGTACATATAGACCGACAATATTGCGGCTTTTTAGGATGTGGTGACGTTACGTCGTGTTATCATGAATATAGCCGAATTTCCCCCTTAATGGGTGATGGTTCACCAGGGGAATTTCGCTACAGTGGCTTGTGGCCGAAGGCGGACAACAGAGGGATTTTGCAGATATCCGGTTCGTGCTTCAAGCCAAGGGGAAGTTACGAGATATGTGAAGGAGGTTAGAGATGAGCGAGGAAAAGAAGGAGCAAGAAACCACCACGGAACAGACGACCACTGAAGAGCAGCAGGCAGCTGCAGAGCCCGCTGCAAAGAAAAAGAAGTGGCCAATCATTGTTGGCGTTATCGTCATTGTCGTTGCCGTCGCTGGCATCGGATTTTGGAATTGGCATAATCAGCCGACGTTCTGCAATGCTTTCTGCCATGAATCCATGAACGCCTACGTAGAAACGTACGAACAGGACGCGAATACGCAGGGTACGGACAAGTGGGGGAATGCGGTTTCCAACACAAATGCGATGTTGGCCGTTACCCATAAGGAAGCAGGCGTTAATTGCCTCGGTTGTCATGTACCAACCATTACCCAGCAGCTTACTGAGGTCTCTGAGACCATCACCGGTGATTACTACTATCCGCTGGAAGAAGTTGGCACCAAGGCACTCCAGGCAAACTCTGGTCATGACGACAGTTCGGGCGACCAGTTCTGCTTGAAGAGTGGCTGCCATGACATGACACGCGAAGATCTCACGCAGGCTACGTCCGGCATGAGCTTCAATCCGCATCGTTGGCAGCACGGCGAAACTGAGTGCAGCGAATGCCACAAGTCGCATCGTGCATCAGTGTTCTATTGCACGCAGTGCCACAGCGAAGCAGCAGCTGCTATGCCTGATGGATGGGTTAACTACTCCGAGGGACAGCAGTTGGAGAAGAACTCCGTGAATGCTTCCTAAATTCGCATGAGTGCTGGTGAGGGCTGGCACACAGGCGAAACAAGCAAGGGGACCAATCGACTTTATGTCGGTCGGTCCCTTTGTTTTCTGTCAGACGAGATTCTTTACCGAGGCTTTAAGGAGACACGGTGGGGTTTATTACCCTAATACGATAGCGCAGGCGTACTTTTTCAGGCATACCGCTATAGTAATGGGGATTTGTCTCGATGCAGACTCGAGCAAGGAGAAGAGGTATCGGTGAACGCAAAAACGAAACGACGTCTCGTAGTAGTTACGGGCATCATCGTTATGGTGATGGTCGTAGTACTGGCATTTGTTGCTTCATCGTCAACGGCGAAAACCGTATCGGTTGATGAAGCGGCCAGCGGCCAAGTGTCTAACCAGAGAATTCAGGTAACGGGTAACGTCCTGAAAGATTCATATGCCATCGAAGGTAATACGCTTGCCTTTACTATCTATGATCCGGATAACGCAGAAGCTTCTACGTTGCCGGTGACCTACGATGGTGCTGCGGCATCAACGTTTGGCAACGATGTTACTGCTATTTGCACGGGTAAAGTGGGCGACGACGGTGTCCTGCGTGCCACTGAGCTGGTCACGAAGTGTCCTTCCAAATACGAAAGTGGCACATCTGCCTTAACTGTTTCGCGGCTTGTTGGTTACGATCAAGGCATTGTTGATAAAACGGTGCGTGTAACCGGTAGTGTGGTTGCTGGTAGCCAGAATGCAGCTGGTCAAGGTGATCGTTTTGTGCTTGCTGATACGGATGATCCTTCTCAGACAATTTCTGTTATCTATGACGGCGCGGCATCAGATGCAATGCTTGCCGACGGTTCCCAGGTAGTGCTTACCGGCAACGTCGGCTCCGATGGAAAATTCTCTGCGACTGATATCGCTTTGCAGAGCTAACCTGCTTAAATCAGCAGAAAGGAAAGAAAGCATGGCGATTTTCGGTCTGATGGGTCTGCTCGTGGCGTTTGCTGGTGTAGCGGTATCCGTTGTGTGTCTTATTGCGGGCATGATAGTACGACAGCGTGGTTCTCACAGTACGGGAGAGACAATTCTGTGGGGCGGTCATGTTGCGGTTGTCGTGGCATTTGTTGCCTTAACATTTTGTTGTGTGCTGCTGGTGGTTGCATTTGTCAGCGGCGATACGAGCATTGAATATGTTGTAAAAGGGTCGAGCAAACAAACAGGCCTGATGGGTACGTTCTTCCGTATTTCAGGTTTGTGGGAGGGCCGCGAGGGATCACTCCTGTTCTGGGGTTGGCTTATTTCGCTGTTCGCTACGGTGATATCCATACGCGATATGAAGCGGATGGATAAGCTTGATTCAGTTGCCCTTATCGTGATGCAAATAGTGCTTGCTGGTTTTGTAGGCATCCTCCTGTTTTCCGAAAGCAACAGCCCGTTTGTTGCGATGGCTGCTAGCTATTTCGATGCCGATGGCAACTTAACTGGTGCAGCGTCGCTGTGGGGTATGAACCCGCTGTTGGAGCACTGGGCTATGGCCGTGCATCCGCCGGCGCTCTTTATTGGGTATGCGGGCTTAACGGTTCCGTTTGCCTATGCGGTTGCTACCCTGGTGGTTGGTGATTCTTCTGATACGTGGGTGCGCAAATGCCAGCGCTATTTGATGGTGTCATGGCTGCTGTTAGGTATTGGTATTGGTCTTGGTTCGGTATGGGCCTATGTCGTTCTTGGTTGGGGCGGCTATTGGGGCTGGGATGCGGTTGAAAACGCAAGTTTGCTTCCGTGGCTTGTTGGCGTGGCCTTAATTCATAGTCTGACGGTTTATCGCCAGCGCGGCGCTTTCAAGCGCTGGAGCATTATGTGTGCCTGCATTACCTTTGCATTTGTGGTGCTCGGTACCTTTATTTCGCGTTCAGGCCTCATTCAGTCGGTGCATGCTTTTGCGGGCGATCCCGTTTCTCTGTACCTGTTTGGCACGCTGATTGTGGTATCGATCCTTGCCGGTGCGATTGGACTGGCGTTTCGATGGAAGCGTTTTGGTGCAAAGTCTGTTTCCGACGAAGATGTCGACAGTCTTGCTTCACGTGAGGCGGCGTATTACTTCAACAACGTCATCATGGTGATTCTTGCTGTTCTCATTTGCTATCTCACGGTAGCAAGCGCACTGCCGCGCTGGTTACCTTTTGGTGGGTCGGCAGTGTCTACTGGCACCTTCGATGCCATTGCTCGACCGCTCGGCATTATCTATTGCGCGGTTGTTGCCATTTGTCCTTTGCTTGGATGGGCCAAAACCGACCGGGTGCTCTTTTTACGCCGTGCGAAACTGCCAGCTATCTGTGCTGCGGTGCTGTTCATTGTGTTGATGTGCTACTGGTGGTTCTACCTGTGTCCAACCTACGATGCGGCCGTTGCCGCTGGTGGATCGACCGCTGAAGGTTATCTTGCAGCGGGGCCGGCCTTCTACTATAAGGGCTTGGCAGCTGTGGGCTTCCTGGTGGCAAGCTTGCTCCTCTTTAACACCCTGTTTATGTGTGCTCGCACCGTGTCGGATTGGTCACGTTCGCGTGGGGTTAACCCCGTTGTCGGTTTCTTCAAGATGATCGCGCACAATGCTTCGCGCGTTGGTGGGTTCATTTCACACTTTGCAATGGCTATTATTCTGATTGGTCTTATTTGCTCATCAATGTTTGTGACCGAAAAGACGGGCTACATCCCATACGATTCCACGAACGATACGGCACCTGATTTCACTATTCAGGATTTCACGCTGAAGTACACCGGGAATTCCATCGTGGAAGGTGATAGCGGAAACGATATTTATTACACGGTGGAATATGATGTGTATCGCAACGATTCCTATGTCGGTCATGTGTCGCCCAATGTACAGCTGGTAAAGTCAACACAACAGACCAAGAGCAATACGGGCGTTATCCATTTTGCTGATGAAGACCTGTTTGTCATTTACAAAGGAGTCAATGGGAATGGCGCATTTTCGATGGACGTGCGCGTGAACCCACAGATATCGCTGGTATGGGCAGGCTTTGCACTGCTGATTGTTGGTGCTGGCGTTGCAGCATTTGGTGGACGCGGCCGTAATTGAGAAGGAGGCATTGATGGTTAAAGCTCATGCTGATGTTGCAGAAGCGGATAACAATGCCTCAATGAAGGAAGATAATCCCATACTTTCCCTTGAAGGGGTCAGTAAGGTATTTGGACGCCGCCGAGCAGTTGATAGCATTACGCTTGATGTGCCGCGCGGTGCCTTTGTGTCGGTTTTTGGCCCGAATGGCGCGGGTAAAACGACACTGTTGCGTATTCTTTCCACCTTATCGCGCCCGACACGTGGCACGGTGCGCTTGGCTGGCATCGACGTGGTAGCAAATCCCGATAAAGCGCGTGCTCATATTGGGCTTATTTCCCATCAGTCGATGCTTTATGGCGATTTAACTGCTCAGGAAAATCTTATGCTTTCAGCGCGGCTGTATGGCATCGTTGATGCGTCTGCGCGGGTAGACGAAATGCTTGAAGCGGTTGAGCTATCGCATCGCCGTCTTGATGTGACCCGAACCTTTTCGCGGGGCATGACGCAACGCTTAGCTATTGCACGTGCGTTTTTGCATGACCCTGATATCGTGTTTCTTGACGAGCCCTATTCGGGGCTTGATCCCCATGCGGTTGAAATATTTGACGATCTTATCGAACGCATGCGAGAAAATCGCACCTTTGTCATGGTAAGTCATGACTTAAGCAAAGGGTTTGCGTCCTGCACGCATGCACTTGTTATGGCGCGTGGACGCAACGTTGCCTATGCGCGCCGCGACGAGATTGACTATGCTGCCTTTGAGGATCTCTATCGGCATACGGTAGGGATGGGGGTGGCCTGATGGCAGTTGAAACAAAGACGCCCTCAACCTTCGCGCAGTACCGAACACTCTTAGGTAAAGACCTACGACGTGAATTTCGTACAAAAGAGATGCTCACATCTATGGGTATCTACGCGCTGCTCGTGTTGGTGGTATACGGTGCGGCACTTTCGCAGACGGCTTCGGGTTTCGATATTCTCCAGATGTCGGCCGGGCTGCTTTGGGCGCTGATCGTGTTTACGTCACTGCTGGGTCTCAACCGCTCATTTGCGCACGAGCGGGAAAATGGCTGTCTTGAAGGCATCTTGCTGGTGCCGCTGGACCGGAGCGTTATTTTTTTGGCAAAAGCTACTGGTAACCTGGTCTTTCTTCTGGTGGTTGAACTGATCATTTTGCCACTATTCGCCTTTTTCTTTCTCACAACTACGACATTGGCTCCAACATGGCCCCTTATTGCAGCGCCGCTCGCACTGGGAACGGTGGGTATTGCCGGTATTGGTACGCTCCTTGCCACGATAACGGCTTCGACTCGTGGCAAAGATGTCTTGCTTGCGGTGCTGTTTATCCCCCTGGTGTACCCCTTACTATATGCCTGCGTTTCGGCAAGTACCGTGGTGCTTGCTGGCGGCGACATCGAAGGGGCATTCAATCTTTCGTTAGCATTAGCGGGTGGCTACGACGTCATCATGCTGCTGCTCTCGTGGGTTCTCTACGATTTCGTGGTGAGTGCATGACACAATTGCGGCGCGGCAACACAATTCTCTGTCGCGGTATTCCTTGTTGTCGTCTTTCACTATGGGCGGGAATTGAGCGTGATTTCGTGGTATCGGCGGAAATGGTGGATGCTACCTGCCGCTATGACACGAGCAGAATGGTATTATTTCCTGACAGCGAGCTTGTCAGGTTGGCTGGATGACTGATCTGAATAGCTTGATCGCGGATGAAAACAACGTACTGGTATCCATCGATAGGAGGACCATGCACAATAGCTTGGCCGCACGCCTCACGCCTTTCATGCTTGCCGTGGGGGCTTTGCTGACAACAGCGGGGTTTATTTTGGCGTTCACGACTGCGCCGCCTGTCAATGGCGCTACAGTCGATGGGGTTGAAATGATTGGCGACACTCTCGTGTCCAATCAATTGCTCTTTTCGCAGAAGATCTTTTACTTCCATATGCCAGTGGCTATTGCAAGCTTTTTGGCTTTAGTGGGTACGGCTTACTGCGGAATCCGTTTCTTGGCGAGCCGCGATGCTGCGTGGGATTTGCGCGCTCGGGTATCAACCGAGGTAGCCCTTATCTTCGTGATTATGGTTATGGCTTCAGGTGAGATGTGGGAGCGTTTCGAATGGGGTGTTTGGTGGACGTGGGAACCGCGTTTGACCACCTATTTCATTCTCACCTTATTGGTGATGGGGTATTTCGTTTTACGGGCTGCCGTTGACGAACCAGAACGCCGCGCCGTCTTTGCAAGTGTCTTTGGCATCATCATGTTCATTGATGTGCCTATTTGCTTTGCCATCACGCGCCTGGTGCCCTCTGGCGTGCATCCCACCATTTTCCGTACCGATTCGGGGCTTTCACCCGATATGTTGATGCCGCTATTACTGGCCCTTTTTGGCATGATGTTTATTGCGTACGGGCTGTATCTTTTGCGCGTGCGCACCGCCGAGCTGGAAAATCGCCTTGAACATGCTAAAGAAATCCTGGATGAGGAGTAATGTATGAATGCCGTTCTTGAACAGATCTATGCGACGATTCTTCCGTCGGCACCCTATGTGATTGCTGCCTATGCTTTTATGTGGCTGGCTCTTTTGGCGTATACGGTATTTCTTGCCGTTCGTCTTTCGCGCGCTGAGGCGCAGATGGCACTGCTTGCTGCAGCGCTCGATCGACGCGAAACCAACAAGACAGCCGACATCCTTAAAAAGCAGGAGGATTAAACTATGAAGGCGGTTATTCCTGCGGCGGGGATGGGAACTCGCTTTCTACCAGCAACCAAGGCAGTGCCAAAGGAAATGCTGCCCGTGGTCGACCGCCCGGTTATTCAGTACATTGTGGAAGAAGCGCTCGATTCGGGCGCGGATGAAGTGATTATCGTAAACAATCGCACCAAACAGGCGATTGAGCATCACTTTGCGCCCGATGCAGAACTCGAAGCAACCTTAACAGCACGCGGTAAAACTGCGCTGGCTGAAAAGGTTCAGCATGCGGGCAGTTTGCCAGTGACGTTTGTGTATCAAGATGAAGCACTGGGCCTTGGGCATGCGGTGCATTGTGCGGCTGCTGTCACGGGTGGGGAGCCATTCTTTGTCCTGTTGGGCGATGTCATTGCTGAAGATGGCAGTATGCTTGCGCGCATGCGTGAGATTTCCGAAGCACACGAGGGCGCCAACGTTATTGCAGTGCTTCCCGTTGCACGCGAAGAAGTTAGTCGTTTCGGTGTTATCAGCGGAAGCGAAGTGTCTGCGGGGGTATGGAAGGTAAACAGCCTGGTTGAAAAGCCCGCCGTTGACGAAGCGCCATCTAACCTTACGGTATTTGGTCGGTATCTGCTGAGTCCGCGCGTCATGGAGCTTTTGGCCGGTGTGGCACCAGGTGCTGGTGGGGAAATACAGTTGACCGATGCGCTCGATGCGGTTTTAGCAGAAGAAGAGATGTACGCGCTGGTGATTGATGATGATGACGGATTTGACACCGGTACACCAGAGACCTGGCTTGATGCCAATGTGCGTCTTGCTGCGCGATCTCGAAAAGCTCATGATATACGTTAAGTGAGGCGTAAAGGCAAGAGAATGGCCCGGGGCTAAAAGGGGAGCGCCACCGGGCCTTGGGAGGGGTGGTACACGTTTTCCGTGTAACCGTATCCGCCGCAAGGGAGGAGAAAGGCGGATACCAATCAAACTGAGGAGGGGTTCCTTTCGTTTGATGAATACATTCTACCTGCCGTGCTTGCAGAACTATTGACTGGTGAGTGCGTGTTTTATGTAAGCGGTTTCAGGATGGTAACGTGACGCTCACCAGAGTGCATCAGCGGCATCAAAATTCTGCTTATGCAGGAATTCACACGCAAGAAATTACGTACCGTGGCAATTGCTACACATGGCTGTAAACGAGCTTAACCCGCGTCGAAGGAGCACCATGCCTGACATTCAAATGCGCTTCCATCACGATATGCTTACCCTATCGTCTCCGCTTGAATCGACCCTTATCGCGCAGGGGTTTGATCTATCGTTTGGGGTATCGCTACTTTCGGTGCTCGAACCAGAAGCCGTATCAGCGGCGTTGCGCTTACAAGTGGCTGCTGGCGCACCCTGTTTGGTAGCGCCGACTGCTGGCGTTACGCACGCGCGTCTTGCTCATCAACGAGCGGCCGATCGCGACATCAATATTGCACAGGCGGCAAAATCTTTAGCAACCGCTTTTACAACGCAGCATGTACTGGCAGAAATTGGCGCAACTGGCTTACCGATTGATCCAAATAGCAAGTCTTCGCTTACCGCTAATCGCGACGAGTACCTGCGCGCTGCGCGGGCGATTGGCGATGCGGATATCGATGCATTCTTTGTTAATGGGCTGACTGGTGCCGCCGATGCGCGCTGCGCCCTGATGGGTGTACGTCAAGTGTTTGCCACGCCTCTTATTGCTTCAGTTGATGTTAATGAAGAAGGCATTGCGAACGATGGAACAGGTCTCGAAGACATCGTTGCCGTGATGGCCGATCTTGAAGCTGACGTGGTGGGATTTTGCACTTCGGCTGATAGTGAGGGTGCTGCTCGTCTTGCGCAGCGTGCAGCACACGCGTGCGATCGACCGCTGCTCGTACAGCTGAATGTTCAAAAGCAGCCATCTTCAACGCTGTTTTCACACGCACGTGGTCAGTTGGATATCCCATATGCTGATCCATCGTCCATGGTGCAAGCTGCCGATTGCCTGCGTGCTGCTGGTGCGCAATTTATACGCGCTGTTGGTGCGGCCACCCCTGCATATGCAGGTGCACTGGCGGCTGCGCTCGCTGGGACCGAACCCATTCGATAAGGGGTATGATGCGTCAACCGATTAGCAACATTAATAGAAGTGAAGACTATGGTGTCTTACAGCGCCTGGTCAACGAACTGTATGCCCACCGCGAATACGCGAGTCGGCTCGATGTGGTTGTGCTTGCTGAATCTTATGATCTGCCTGCCGACCTTGATGAAATAGTCTCGCTGCTTCCTTCGGGTGTCTATATACGTCAAACGCTGTGCGACCAGTTGAATTCGGCAATTACTGGTCATGCCTGGGGGCAGGTATACGGTACGGTCGAATAAATTATTACTTTTTCCTGCGCTGACAGACAATTGGCTGCAATTCATTGTCTCAATTCGATACGGGCATAAATGTATGCCGCTATGTTTACTGGGTTATGAGCACCGGATGCGTACTCTGTTTCGCAACAAGCCTCGACACTAGATTATTGGTATTGGCAACGTCTGAGGGGAGCATTCGACTTGCGTGTGCTGTACTATGAAAAGCCCCGACGTTCATTGAACGTCGGGGCATGAACCCCACCCCCGCCCGAAGGATGAACCCACCTCAAAAGGTGGGTACTCGCAGCATGCCTCCTGGCTTTCGCACCGACGGGTACGAATCCCCATTTCGCAGGCAATCTTGAGTTCCCTGGATCATAGCATCGGTCCATCGCAAAATAGCGGGAACGGAAGTGGAGCTACACTGAGTATAGAAGAGCGATTCACACTGATGCAAGACTTGACTTTCTTGGGTGGAATAGGTTGCCCGTATGCGGCGTTTTACTGTCGGAGAACTTGCAATAGCATTCGGCAGTGGTACTCGTTAATGGTATAAGATAATACGTCATCAAGGATGTCTTAGCTGGTGGTAGGTATTTCTGGTATAGATATCTGAGACGATAGGTATCCCAGATATAGATGTTCAGATTATAGGTGTCAGGGCTATAGATGTCTTTTAGGTTATAGAAACCTTCGGCCGTACAGCTATAGTCTGCCGTACTTCTTTTAAGAGACAGGTTGGTATGGATACGCTCTTTACCGAAATGGAACAGGAAGCAAAGCGAAAAGCAGCACCGCTTGCGGTGCGTATGCGTCCGCGTTCTCTTGACGATCTTCTGGGTCAGCAAGAGGCGATTGGCCCAGGCAGTTGGCTGCATGCGGCCATCGCTGCCGATAGTCTTTCTTCCGTTATTCTGTATGGACCTGCGGGAACAGGCAAAACAAGCATTGCTCATATTATTGCTGAAAGTACAAAAGCTGAATTTGTGGAAGTGTCTGCCATCGGGGGGACAGTATCTGATTTACGACGCGAAATAGCGGCTGCGGAAAAACGCCTCACGAGCCATGGTATGCGTACGATTTTATTTGTCGATGAGATCCATCGATTCAATCGAAGCCAGCAGGATGCGCTGCTTCACGCGGTTGAGGATCGCGTAGTTGTGCTGGTGGGGGCAACAACTGAAAATCCGTTTTTCGAAGTGAATTCAGCATTGTTATCGCGCTCGCGTATTGTTGAGCTCACGAGTCTTTCCGACGAAGAAATTGCGTCGGTGGTACAACGGGCTCTTGTGGACGAGCGCGGGCTTGCTGGTGCGTATTCCCTCGACGACGAAGCGCTTGATGCCATCATGCAGGTTTCGGGTGGAGATGCGCGCAGCGCGCTGACAACACTTGAATTAGCCTGTGATATGGCCCGTGCGGAAGACACACACGCCATTACCGCGGCAATGGTCAAGAAAGCAGTTCCACATCGAGCCGTGCCGTACGACAAAAATAAAGACATGCACTATGACATCGTGTCTGCCTTTATCAAATCGATGCGCGGGAGCGATCCTGATGCAGCTCTGTATTGGCTTGCGCGCATGATCGATGGGGGAGAAGATCCTCGGTTTATTGCGCGACGCATTCTTATTGCTGCTTCCGAAGATGTAGGCAATGCCGATCCGCAAGCTGTGCTCGTGGCTGCCGCCGCATTTAAAGCTGCCGAGGTCATCGGCTATCCCGAATGTCGCATCAATTTAGCTCAGGCGGCTGTTTACCTCGCGCTGGCTCCTAAGTCGAATGCGTGCGAAGCCGGTATTGATGCCGCACTTTCTGAAGTACGAAACGGTCCCGTGCGCGAGCCACCGAGCTACTTACGTGATCGCCATCGTCCGGGGTCAGATCAGTACGGCACCTATCGGTAT